>CAIVEI010000088.1 GCA_903904835.1 uncultured Schlesneria sp.
AACATCAATTTGACCGCCATAGGAAATGCTCATGCAAACAGTTTGCATGGTCTTGGCAAAATGCGCAAGCCTAATTTGATGAGTATTTTAAAGGGTGCGGAAAATGGGGTTAAACGAAGAATCCGCATCGTCGAAGACTCCGATGCATTGTCACGTCAGTTCGGTCGGGTTTTGAAACTCCTTCATGCAATTGGCCAGACGTGAAGCGCCGGATCACTCATATTCCCATTTTGATAACCAGGGGTCGTCCGTTTCCTTTTGGAATTTACGGAGTTTTTCCTGAAGCAACTTGAGCGTGGCAGCGTGCTCACCTGATGACGCCAGATTTGTTCGCTCGCCAGGGTCAGCTTCAAGATCGTAAAGCTCAAACTCTGGCCGCTGCAAAAATGATTTGACGCTGCGAACGCCGTACAGTTCGTCAGGCGCATTCCGGTTAAGCGTTTCTTGCCAGACTGCTGACTGGTACAGGTCCTGGGCAAACGGGAAAGGGAGTTGATGAGCAATGTTCCAGATCAACTTATAGCGGCCACTTCGGACGGCTCGCATCGGATAATACATTGTCACTTCATGGAAGGTATGAGAGAAAAACACATCGCGTGAATTTTCAGGATGCTCTTCCGCAAGATCTTTCAGAAACGAGCGACCGTGAAATGGATATGTCGTTTTTGCTTTCGTCGCCTTGGCTGATTCGCGCCCCTGGTTTTCCACCGCTTGTACCGTGACGCCAGACGGAGCGGGGATTTGACACATTTCCAGAATCGTCGGAACGAGATCGGCCCAAGTGATCAATGCATCGCAGGTGCCGTGCCGAGTAAGTTCCGGGTTGCGGACGATCAACGGCAAATGGATACCAGGTTCATACAGCGTCGTCTTTGCACCAGGAATTGGCGGGCCGTTGTCACTGAGCAACAAGATGACCGTATCATCCCAATGGTTCGTTTCGTGTAATGACTGAATCAAAGCTCCGATGCCGGCGTCGAAACGTGAGATCGATTGGTAGTACTCCGCCAGATCGCGTCTGACTTCCGGTCGATCAGGCAGCCATTCGGGGACACGGATTTTGGCCGGATCATATTTTTCGGCAGTCACCCCGGCATAGAAATCGGGCTGCTCGTTATGGTTCGCGTAATCGACAGGGCCGGGGCCGCGATGAGGATCGGTCGGACAGAAATACAAAAAGAACGGCCGAGAATCTTTTTCTTCGATCCATTCCTTCGCGTTCCTGGCCATCTGAATCGGGTTTCGAGCACCCTGGATTCCAATGTCTCGGGCAAATTCGAATTTGGCAACGTACTCAGGAGCGACGTGCAACTTCCCAATCCGGCAGGTCCGATATCCTGCGGCCGTCATCAACAGTGGTAGCGAACGAACAGACTCGTAACCGGCAAAATGATGGACGTTGTGAGCCAATCCCAATTGGCCGTTGGCATGATTGTGCAACCCGCTGAGGATTACTGATCGGCTTGGACTGCAACTGGCCGTTGTGCAATAGGCTCTGGTACACCGAATTCCCTCAGCAGCGAGTCGATCGATGTTCGGCGTCTTAACGACCGGATCTCCATAACAACCAAGCTGCCGACCCAGGTCGTCAGCGACGATCATGACGACGTTTTTCTTGTCAGCTCCCTCCATCATCTGAGTGATGAATCCGCAACACAAAAACACAAGTATTTTCGCCATGCACCGTGACATCATCAATGGCCTCTCGTTATTAGGAACTGGTTCGCATCCCACAATACGAGCAGTCGCAGCCCGATTCAACATTCGGACGGTTGAACGCGGTGCCGACCGGCGAACCCGGTACACACACAGATCAGCTCGCTCGGACTTCGCCCGCTTATTGCTACATCTTCGCTGCACCCGAAGGGACAAAAGATCAAAACAGTAGTCTTCACCAATCTCCGCTGATGAGAAAACTCATAATTCAGAAACTCTGCCGAAGAACATTTTGATATCTTTGGACACGTCAAATTCGCACAAACGGGGAAGCGAAATGAGCCGAGTGGCGTAAGCCCTGCCGATTGGAACTACTGGACCTTTGGTCTGGTAGACTGGAACATGGAAATTGATGTAAACGAATTGATGACAAGTGAACCTCGATTTGCCAATATTTTTCGAATCGTATCCAAAGGTGATTGTCCTGCGGCGTCGACTCGTTTTCATTCCATTAAAGAAAACCAATTTGATTCAAGGATATCGCTGAATGAAAAGGGACGTGCCGTATCGGCGACGAACTCGGATTGCCGTGGGAGTACTTTTACTGCTCGCCTTGGCGAGCATCGCCTATTTTCTTTCATGGGAATCACGGACGGCGATCCTCAGTTGTGCTGACTGTGGAAATATCCGGGTGATTCATGTGCAGACTCGGTGGTGGCGGATCGAGTCTGCCGGTGTGGCTGACGGGAATAAATTTGTCATTCCTCCGGATCACGAGCATCGCTGGTGGCAATATGACAGTCGAAGATGGGATGCGCTTCGAACGACAGGATGGTCCCGCAGGAAATATGAAGACGGGCAGATCGAATGGTCGGGTAAAATCGATCACGACAACTCCGAACCGAGGTCAGAGCAGCGGGTTGAGGAATGGCTTCGCAAGCACGAGTAAATACGGGGAATGTCTGTTTATCGTAGTGTCGGCTTCCAACCGACACTTGTCGCTCCACGACACGGGCAGAAGCGCGTACTAGGTGTTGTTGCTCGGAGTAAGCTACGTCTTTGGCAGATAAAAAAAGTGCGTTTGAGAAAGAAAGCCAGGACCACGGGTGCCACGGTGTTACCGTCTTCGGTAAGGCCGTGCTCTTCGAAGACGTTATCAAACCATGAAGACACGGCCTTGTCGAAGACTCCAAAATCGTGGCACCCAGATGCTACTCCGACTTATGGTTCAGTGGGCCTCGGCATTTTCAACGCGATTTATCGACGAGCGCGCGGTTGAATCTTCTACCAAACCGCGAAGTAGGTGAGCCTATCGAAGAGGGGGTCGGGCGTTCAACTTTCACAATTGGCCATTGCGATTTCTTCACATCAACAAATCGAGCGTTTGACCAATTTTGAAACTTGAACACCCGACCCCAGAACATATCGCTTTCGCGACTGCGAGAAATAGGGGCTTGTTTGCTGATTCAAACAATTGTCTAATTCCTGCTGCCTCCATTTCCTCGCTGCGTTCGTTTGCTCAGTTCTTGAAGACCCAAATTCAGGGAGACAGACATGCCCCTTCTCAGTGGCGATTCCACGTACAGTCGATCCTTCTTCTTTGGCCCGCTCGTCCCGATGGCCGTCATGGCATCGATCATCGTCGGACCCACCACCCTACCCTGCCTGGCTGCGGGACGAGCGTCCGCCATCGTTCAATCGGCATTGCGCACCGAGATTAATGCGGATCTTGATGAACGAGCCCGTCTGCTCGACGAGGCGATTCAGCTTGATCCAAAATCGCCTGAAGCTCATTGGGCACGGGGTGAAGTTCTTGTCCGAGGTCATTGGGTGTCGCTGGAAAATGCGGCGTCGGAAGCGAATGACCGGACCAGTCTGGAAAGATATCGCGAGCAGCGCAGCCACGAAGACGCAACGATTCAGGGGCAAGTGCGAATGGCCGAGTACTGCCATCACCATCGGCTACCGGCACAGGAACGAGCCCATTGGCTGGCGGTCGTGGCCCTGGCGCCCAATCATCCCGTCGCACGGCAGCGGCTCGGTCAAACCAACATCGACGGTGCATGGATTGACGCCAGGCAGCTCGACGAATATCGCAAAGCGGATCAAGCGACATCGAAGTACATGCAGAAGCATGGCAAAGACTTGTTCAGAATTTCGAAGGGTCTGGAATCGAAAACGCTGTCGTCCGAGCAAGTGGTTAATCAACTGAGCGAATTCCGCAGCCCGCTGGTCATCCCCGGATTGGAGTACTTTTTCTCCAGCCGGGGTGAGGAAGGTGGATTGTGT
Organism: uncultured Schlesneria sp.; assembly: GCA_903904835.1. Taxonomy (GTDB): domain Bacteria; phylum Planctomycetota; class Planctomycetia; order Planctomycetales; family Planctomycetaceae; genus Schlesneria. Next base: position 3,946 of record CAIVEI010000088.1, read on the forward strand.
ACCGTGGAAACACTGACATCACTTTCGGCGCCAGAAGCGTCGTTGTCATTGGTCAGGCATGCACTCGATTTTCCGGTTGAATCCGTCCGACTGGCAGCGACGACATCGCTCAAACAACGTGACGAGCACAGTTTCATTCCTGCATTGTTGGGGGCGCTGCAGACTCCCGTGCAGAAGCAGGATCAATTTTCGTTGGCACCAGGAAACCTGTTGATCTGGAGACGGTCGATATCTGTTGAAAATCAGGAGACAAAAAAGATTGCAACTCTTGACCGAATCATACCACTGAATGAAGCCTTTCCGACCAGCGAGGGAAGCACCGCCAACTGGACTCGGCGTGCAATGGCGGCTGGTGATCTGCAACTGGTGGAACTGAATCGGCAGATCGATGTCAAGAATGATCAATTGATGGATCTTCTGGAAGCCGTCACGAAAGGTAACTCCACGCCGAACGACAGATCGACAAAGTCCGCCGCAACAAAGACATCTCCCGAAGACTGGTGGAACTGGTGGAACGATCGGATTGAAAGCTATCCATCAGACCAGAAACAGGTTCAAATTCGATATGAAATGGCGTACGTCCCGCCGAGCGTAACAGAGACTCAATCGAGGCCACGCCATGAGTGCCTCGCTGCCGGTACGCCGATCTGGACGGAAATGGGTCCTGTCGCGGTCGATCAGATCCACACGGGGGACCTTGTCCTGACCCAGAACCTGCGAAGCGGAGAATTGAAATTCGCGCCGGTGCTGTCCACATCGAACCGACCTCCGGAGTTACTTCTTCGGCTCCGTTTCGGGCGGGAAATCATTCGCGCCACGGGGGGGCATCCGTTCTGGGTTTCCGGTAAAGGATGGGTGAAAGCTCGATCGCTCGAACCTGGGATGGCGCTGCATACCGCCCATGGGATCGTAGAACTTGATTCCATTGACGAAGAAAAAGAGGTGGCCAAAGCGTACAATCTGATCGTCGACGAATGCCACTCGTACTTCGTCGGCGAGAAGCTGATTCTGAGTCACGACAATTCCACGCGCGAGCCAGTGGCGAACCCCGTACCTGGTTTGCAGGATGAGATTGAAATGACACGCAGCCGTAATTGACGCAAGATGTTGAATTTTAGAAAGCCAATGCTCTAAATGTTTGAAAGTGAAATTGCCGTCAACGAAAACTTGTTAGTCCAGTTTGGGAAGATTCTGGCTGACATCCCCGAAGAAACACTGTTCACGCCGTCGGCTGGTCACGGACATTCACCCGTCTGGCTGCTCGGTCATCTGGCGATCGTTGGAGAAGCGGGCCAGCGGATGGCAGGGGGCAAGATCACTCACACCGAATGGTTGCGATTGTTTGGCCCAGGCTCTTTGGACAATATTTCGTTCAACGCCGATTTGACAAAATCAATGTTGGTTACGGCGGTCACGGAAGCCTACGCTCAATTGAGAAGCCTGGCCCTGGTGACCGATGAAGCGAATGTCTCTCGCCCGCACGGAGTTACCGTCCTGACGGGAACCCCGATTGTCACGGTGAAACATTGCATCACCCACCTGCTGACAAGTCATTTCGCGTTTCACCTCGCGCAATTATCCAGTTGTCGACGAGCGGCTGGATTTCCTGCGTTGTTCTGATTCACGCGGCTTGCCGGTGTTAAACAGGGGCAAGCAACGGGCATTCGTCCGCAAACAGATCCGTACGTATCGAGAGATGTCGAGTGGGCTGAATGCCCACTCGACGCTTATCCCGGATTAAATTTTTCGTTAGCCCGACTATGACTGCAAGTCATTGCTGGTTAAGACACGATAGAACATGGTCTGATTAAGTGCGGTGACCGCCGAGTTGAGCTTGTTCTCCCTGTTGCCGTTCTGATTCAACTGCACCAGAACTCCGTTGTGCCAGACGACGGGAAACGGTGCATGGGACATCACATTGTCGTCAAAGAAGTCAGCGATGGCTTTACCATGGTTATTGAGACCGCCACCGATGTAAAGAGTCGTCTGGTCAACATTGTTTTGGAAATGATTGGTGTAGCCCGCGTATCGCGGCGCTGGCGGATTGTTCAACCCATGCCCCTGGACGGCAAGTTCTTCCAGCGAAGCATTGCCTTGCACGGTCGCCTCCATGCTCAAGTAGCTTTGGTTTGTGAATGGACCAGCTGTATGATTGATCTGCATCGCGGCCCAGACTGCGTCAAACTCGCGTTGAGCATCTTCGCGATCAACTTCCAGTTGAGTAGCGCTGAGTTTGCTGAGCCCCGTGTTCTCAAAGACTGCCTCGGCATTCCCTTCCCAGCGTTGCAGCAGAGTCAAGCTGCCAAAGTTGCCGGAAAGCATGATCTGATAGTTCGCCTTCCATTCCACCGACAGGTCGATCGAATTCCCATTGCTGTCCACAGGATGGAACAGACCATTCGCATCCGCGACCCAGGTGTGTGCCAACGGTATGTTGTCGACACTGCTTAACGTCGTCGGTACCAGCCCCCATGCCGTAACAATCTGACCATTCGCAGGGGCATGATTGACCTGGATCTCGGTCCCCTCCACATATTTCGGGGCTGGCGAGCTGTAGTGTGCTTTCGACACCGCCGTCTGCGAGAACATCGCGCTGGTGTAAACTCGATAGTACATGGTGTCATCGAGTTCGGTCACGGCAGTCTCAAGGCTATTCTCGATATTGCCGTTTTGATTAAGTTGGACAAGACCTCCGTTATGCCAGACCACCGAGAAGGGAGCGTGCGACATGATGTCGTCATCGAAGAAATCAGTCAGCGCATTATTGTTAGTGTTATGTCCACCACCAATATAGAGAGTCGTGCCATCGACGTTATTCTGGAAATCGTTAGTATAGCCGGCGTAACGTGAGGCTGGCGGGTCATTTAAGCCGTGTCCCTGAACTGCCAACTCAAGCAAAATCGAATTATTCTGCAACGCTGCCTCCATAGACAGGTATGTCTGTTCTGTCAATGGAGTATTTACATCGATATTAAGCGTGCTCTTATTTGTGAGCATTGCTGCCCAGACGGCGTCGAACTCGCGTTGTGCATCTTCGCGATAAATCTGCTGAGTTAGCGGAGTAAGCGTATTGATCGTCGTATTTTCGAAAACTGCCTCGGCATTACCCTCCCAACGCTGTAGGGGCGAAAGTGCAGCGAGAGTTTGTGGACTTTGCATCGCTTGATAATCGGCCTGCCACTCAGACGCAAGATTCGATGTGTGATACTTGCCCGTGTTATCGGCGGTCCATGTATGTGCCGTGAAGTCGATCGTCGGGACCACGGCGGCGTAGGGATTTACGACAGCCGGCACACGTCGATGCTCGAGCGTCTCAATAGTCATTGAGAACGATTTGCGAGCCCTGAACGACTTGTCGAAACAATGCCGAAAGAAATGGCTGAACAACATGAATCCTCTCCTTGCGTGATGTGAAAGTAGACCAGTCAAAACAAAAAATGACTCATGCGTGGAAATAGGCGCAAGAGATTTTTCGAGTTCGAATGGCCCGCAGAGAATTCGTGCAAGTATGACGGCTATTGCGTTCGTCAGTTACACATTGGCCCGAAGAGGTGCGGCGGGAAGTATAGAATGCCGCAATTGAAATCGTCAAGAAGCTGACGAAAAGATTACGTGGATCTACATCAAGAGCGTCGAAACGACCGACTTTTCTTATAACATAGCGGGAACGTCCCTGCACGCTCTTCAGTGAATTAAAGGTCTCGCACGACGCGAAACCCACCAACCTTGTGGCGGTGAGCATGCCAGTAAGCGAAACGGTATGCGCATCGCATTGTGACCGGTGACGTGCCACAACCGCCGCCCCGAAGAACTCGACTTGAGCCACCGCTTGGCCCCGTCGGATTGTTGACAGGTGAATTCTTGTAGTAATCAGGATCGTACCAATCCGAACACATTTCCGCAGCGTTGCCATGCATGTCGTGCAAACCGAATGCGTTTGGCCTAAATTTTCCGACCGGTGCCGTCAACGGATAACCGTCCGGCTGGCTTAAAAATGGAAAGGAAATAAAATGAGCGGTCTTATTTCCATTGGTATCGAAAGTCGCAAGCACCTCTGAAGTGGGCCAGTGGGACTTTGAATCTGCTGCAGTACCATTGCCAAATTGAACCAGTTGTTCGGGATCATCGCCGAACGAATATCGGTGCTTCGACCCCGCACGACAGGCATACTCCCATTCTGCTTCGGTCGGGAGTCGATAATTCTTCCCTTCCTTTTTACTCAACCAGTTGCAAAACCCTTCCGCCTCGTTCCATGTCGCAAACACGACCGGGTGATCCAGCAGCTCGGACGGTTGAAATCGACTTGAACCGGTGAACTGGCTGTTCTCTTGTGCCCAGCTTGGAATACCAGTGCGGAACTCGTCAGCTTTGTATCTCATATCATTAGCGTACTTATGATATTCTCGAAGTGTGACCTCGTATTTTCCCATATAGAAGGGTCTTGTAATTCGGACCCGGTGTCGAGGCAGTTCACCATCAAGGGACGTCGGTTCGCAATATGGGTATTTCTCTAACGTCGATGTGCGACTTTCTTCCGATCCCATCATGAATTCCCCGGCGGGAATTTTAACAAGTTTCATACCAATCGAATTCGTGATCACATTCGGATCAGCGCCCCGTGTCACGGGGCATCGGGCAAGGTTTAGAGACAAGACAACTGCTGCGAACATCACCGACCGGAACGATGAAAGCATTTTCGCAAATCCTCAATAGACTTGGGGCCGGATGTTGGTCGCCAACACCGATTCACAATTCTCGTGGCTTTTTTGAGTGGATACGGACTTTTATCCAAGACAACCGATTTAAGGCAATCGCAGTTTTTCGCCTTCGAACAAATGATCGGTTATTAAGAAATCGAATCGGCAAAGTCGCGGAAACAATCGCGACTTGGGCTTTCAATAATGACACGAAGACGAGCCAAATATGACAAAACCGTTAGGTTTGGCTGATTTAAATAAGCCATTTGTAATGTTGCTCGTCAGGAAACGGAACCAACTTGATCAAATCGCAACAGACACAAGCCGCGACCCTGAAATCGAGCTGAAATTGAGGGATATTCGCTGTCGAGCCGCAACGCTTGCGATTATTGTCGGGGCCGGTTTGGAACCAACGGATGCCCGAGAAGAAAGTAATGGAAGCATGCAAATATTGCTTATTGAAGATGATCCATCATTGAGGCAATCTTTGTCATCGCTCCTTCGGGAAACAGGTTTTGCGGTTGACGTAGCGTTCAATGGCGACGAGGGCCTGGCCATGGCGCAGCAGTCGGAATACGACGCAATTATTCTTGAGCTTTCGGAGGCAAACCGTGATGGCGCATCGATCCTGAAAGAACTGCGGCACAGCGACAAGCGAACGCCGCTGCTCATGCTGACATCAGAAGATTCCTCGCAAGACTCAGTGAAATGGTTAGATTCTGGCGCAGATGACTGCCTTGCCAAACCAATTGAGACACCCGAACTGGAAGCCCGCCTGCGCGCCTTGATCCGTCGCGCGAGTATCAAACCCAATACTATGATCGAACTTGGGCCCGTTGCCGTTGATAAAATAGCGAAAGCCGTCACTGTTAACGGCATTCGTGTTCCGCTCACGAACAAGGAATATCAGTTGCTGGAATTCCTGGCTGAAAATCGTGGCCATGTTGTCACGAGAACGAGAATCTATGAGCGTCTATTCAACGAGATTGACAATTCTTTTGCGAATCTGGTCGACGTTTACGTTTCCAATATCCGCCGCAAGATGGGCCACCCCCTGATTAAAACCATGCGCGGCCGTGGTTATCTCATTGAAAAGTAAAACTTGCGCGAACAATTCTAACGCAACAAGGGCCAGAACGTAGCAGCGGCTTCTCTAACCGATGATCTCGAACGACAGGGGTTTTCACCCCGAGCTTCTTGGATGTGTCCGTATTAATGTTGACTCAAATTCGGATCGAAGTTAACCTCGGAATGTCTGTACACTTTTGCTCGACTTCTCGTTCGAACCAGCCACAATAACGCGACTCTTGTGGCCTCTCCTGATTGTCTGATCCGAGCCGTTTCTGTCGCACAGTGTGCACTCGCAGCGGATTTCTCATTTTCGACGGCGATACATTTTCCGGACCCGGCGCTCAAACCCGTTCATAATGGAACCCGACGATGCTGAATATTTTTCGAGCCTGGCTGAATTCGTTTCGAGTTTTGGCACCAGGTCGTCGAGTTCAATCTCGGCGTCGATCTGCATTCTCGTTCGTGGCAGATATTCAGGTTTTGGAACCGCGCGCCCTGTTGTCAGCGTCGTTCCCGCAGTTCGTCGATCCACATCCTTCGACAGGCGACGGATTCGGGGCTCTCGTTGATCCCTTGAAGAATGGAAATGTCATCGTCGTCGCTCCGGGTGATAACGCGGGTGGAACAAATGCAGGCGCCCTTTACCTGTTTAACGGATCAACCGGTGCCTTGATCAGCACCCTGCATGGCAGCCATGCTGGTGATTTCAATTATTGCAATATCTACGATGTTGGAAACAACAACTTTATTCTGGTCGATCAAGCATGGAACAACGGCTTTGGTGCCGTAACATGGGGTAGCGGGACCACGGGAATCAACGGCACAATCAGTGCTTCAAACAGCTTGATTGGAAGCAGCACCAGCGATTACATCGGCGCAGGTGGAATCACAGTCCTTCCCAATGGGAATTACCTGATCAACTCGTGCTACTGGGCGAACGGGACGGCAACGGATGCGGGGGCCGTGACGTGGGGAAGCGGGGCCACAGGCGTCAGCGGTACGATCAGTGCCTCGAACAGCCTGATTGGGACGAGCACCAGCGATTTCGTCGGAATCGGCGGAATCACCGTACTTCCCAATGGGAATTACCTTGTCGACTCGTACAACTGGGCTAACGGAACGGCAACCAAAGCGGGTGCCGTGACCTTTGGAAATAGCGCGACCGGCGTGCATGGGGCTGTCAGCGCATCGAACAGTCTCGTGGGTAGCTCAATCAACGACAGTGTCGGTGAATCCGGATACATTTTTGGCGGCATTCAACCGGGCATTTCACTCCCGACACCAGTCGCGGGCTTGCCGACCCCTAATATCGTGATCGGCCCGTGGTTCTACCCCTCAATCACGGTGCTGAAAAATGGCAATTACACCGTCAATAGCGAGAATTGGAATCAACAGGCGGGTGCTGTGACATTCGGAAATAGCGCGACAGGAGTCGCGGGAGTTGTCAGCGCATCCAACAGTTTGATTGGTGATGCTAAGGGCGACAGGATTGGCGGATCAGGGGTCACGCCATTGACAAACGGAAACTACGTTGTCGTCAGTCCGGCATGGGCCAATGGAACTGCGGTCGGCGCAGGAGCGGTGACATGGGGAAGCGGAACGACAGGGATTCATGGCTTTGTCAGCGTGACCAACAGCCTGGTGGGCTCGACCAAGGGCGATTCTGTCGGCCACGACGGAATCGTGGAATTGAAAAACGGTAACTATGTGATTGACAGCTCTGATTGGAACAACGGCGCGGCACTTGGTGCAGGAGCCGTCACGTTCAGCAACGGAAGGCGGGGCATCACAGGCGTCGTCAGTTCCGCGAACAGTCTTGTCGGCAGTACAACGAACGATCATGTCGGCGGTCTGATACCATACCCATGGATCCTTACCCCGGCAGTCACTTCAAACGCTCAAACCACATCATCCACCACGAACGGAGTGACATACGTCAATGGTTCCGGCATCGCCCTACTGGGTGACGGAAACTATCTTGTGGTCAGTCAGAGCTGGAATAATGGTGCTGCCACCGAGGCAGGCGCTGTGACCTGGGGGAGCGGTGTGATCGGCGCATCCGACGTCGTCAGTGCGGCGAATAGCCTGGTCGGCACGACGAAAGGTGATGAAGTTGGCAGCGGCGGAGTCGTCGGGGTTGGCAATGGAAATTTTGTTGTCATCAGTCCGAACTGGTCGAACGGATCAATGGTCGATGCGGGAGCGGTGACGTTCGTCCGCGGCGAGCGTGGGTTCAAGGGGATCGTCAGTTCGAGCAACAGCCTTGTGGGAAGCTCGAACGGCGATTTCGTAGGCACCTCTGGAGTGGTCGTGCTGAGCAACGGCAATTACCTGGTTCGTAGTCCGTCGTGGGGCGCCGGGGCCTTCGAGACAGGTACCGTCTATCCATGGACATCACTGGGGCTCGGTGCCGTGACGTGGGGCAGTGGAGCGACAGGGGTTCTCGGCGTATTGAGTGCCAGTAACAGTCTTGTCGGAAGTTCAAAGGGTGACTGGGTCGGAATTAGCTTTCCCACGATTCTTTCGAACGGAAATTACGTCGTCGAAACGAGTAGCTGGCACACTTACACAGGCGCGTCAACGTGGGGTGATGGAAGTAAAGGGGTTAGCGGTGTGATCAGCGCCTCAAACAGCCTCGTTGGAAGCTTGCCTGGTGACTCAATCGGCGGATTTTTTGGTTGTATTAGCTTGAGCAACGGAAACTATGTGTTACTAAGCCCTAATTGGAATCAGGGCGAAGGAGCCGCGACATGGGTTAATGGCAAAACAGGAATCGTTGGGACGATCAATGCAACCAATAGCCTTGTCGGCAGTTCGAAGGGTGATCAAGTCGGCAGTTGGTACACTCTACTAGCAAACGGAAATTATGTCATTAATAGCCCTTATTGGAATCGTAATGCAGGCGCAGTGACGTGGAACAGTAGTTCGCATGGTGTCGTGGGTGTGATTAGTGCCGCGAATAGTCTTATTGGAGGCACCGCCGGAGATTTTGTCGGCGAATATCCAATTTACGCTCTACCGAACGGGAACTACGTCGTTGATAACCCGGTTTGGTCGAACAATCTGGGTGCCGCGACGTTTGGAAATGGTACGAGTGGAGTCCATGGAATCGTCAGTTCGACAAATAGCCTCGTCGGCTCCACTGCCGGCGATTCTGTGGGAAGTAATGGAATCGACGTATTCAGTAACAGCAATTACCTGGTCATGAGCCACAATTGGAGCCAGGTGAGCGGAAATCCAAACGGCAGTAGTGTGGTCACTCCCAACGTAGGTGCTGCCACGTTTGGCAATGGGTCGACGGGCGTCAGTTGATTGATCACTAACGCAAACAGTTTTATCGGGACAGGTTTACTTACGTACTCCTATTACTCACGCGTGGGTACTGGGTGAACTCTGTGTTGATGGAAAAAGTGGATACGTCGGCGAATTAAGTGCTGGCTCTCCGTTCTAATTCGTTCTCAATCGCAAGCAGTCGCTCCGGCACAAGCGTCCATTTGGATTCGTCCATGCCGTGCCTCAGCATGGCTAAGCTTCCTTCGAACTGACTAGCCACCGCAAGAAAAAACTGCGAGGCTCCAGCATCTGGATTGGTCGTATGGCGAATCATTGGCGTTTCATGGAACACGATATAATAAAAATCTTCGATCCGATCCAGAAAGCGATCTATATTGTCCGGCAGATGATCCGAACCCCTAAGCAACGTACACAGCTTGGTGACGTACTGTCTTATTTCCACAATACTCAATTCAGATGGTGGAATACGCGACTTGTATTTCTGGATCTCATTCAATTGATCGCGATGGACCTCGTACGGAGATTGAATCATGGCCCATCCATGCAATACAAACCACAGGGCTACGAGAATAGCGAGCGACCATACAGTTGCGATTGCTCGATATTGATAGAACGTCTCAATCCCAACTCCAAAAACGACAAGCAGAGCGAGAATAAATGTCGCAATCGCTTCTGTGGCGACTTTCGCACGCCATTTCCCGCCTTCGAGTTCAATGCCTTTGTTTCTTAGCATTTTGTAATATCCAAAGAGTGTCGGGCATTCATCCATTGGCGGCATTTCCCTAGTTGACGGCGCACCGGGAGTTGCTACCATACCGATACGAATGGCACTAGGTTAAGGAAGTCACCCATGAATTACAGAGTTGTTCTTTGATTGTGAATTGCTGCATTGACTGGAGTCGTGGGCGATGTCTGGTGTATTCGAAGGGCAATCAAAAGCAGCGTACCAAGAATGGACGACACATATCCAGCCGCCAGCCAATTTGATTTGGTGCTCAAGATCGATCTCGCTCCTACAATTGAGCAATGCAAATACGCCGACAATTGAGATCTCTGCTTGTCTTCATTGTAGTCGCATGACTCTAAAGCTTCGCGCGTAGTTAATGTTCCTGGCCAGTCTGATGGGAACAGCACCATCAGGGATGACATTACAGCCGCTGCAATCAACGCCAAGCTGACATTCAGCCATAGTCCTTGCGACACATTGGATGCGAGAACAGTTGTGGCAGTCAGCGCGAACACAATAACGCCAGCGGCTTTCTTTTCGAGAATCTCTCGCTGATCCCCAAGTTGTGAATATTTGTCTCTCGCCATATCGTAAATCGCTTGAGACTTTACGTTTTCATGGGACCGAACTTCATCAAAGAACTTCACAGCCCACTTTTCCGCCTCGATGTATGCGGGGTCTGTGTCGTACCTGCGATAAATCAATTGGAACCATTGATCGAATCTCATTTGTCATCCCTTTTCGAATATCGATCTCTTGCGTCGGCCTTTTTCGGGGCCTGTTTCTTAGCGATAACTTTTTTCGTTTGCGGTGCAGTAGTTTTCTTTTTTGGCATCACAGTAACTCCCAATTGACTACGAACCGGGAGTCGTTACCATACTGTCAGCACGACTGTATGGTTCTCTCCCGAGACCAAAGAAACAAAAGAACGCCAGCAATTTCCGTTGCTGGCGTTTCTATTTTCCACGATTCAGGTTTAACTGCAATGCGAGTGTGATCACACTTTCGTTTTTGCCGTTTTTGCGTTCAGTTTTCGGCGGTAAGAATTCCGTGGCTTGGTCATCATTTCTCGCCAGCCTGAACGACGCTTCTTGAGTCGAGGCTCAACCCGTCCAGGACGATTGGCAACGCGATGAGTTGAAACGGTAATCAACATCGCGTCGTACAGCACATCGCCAACATCCGTGACCATCATTGCGGGTGTGAAGGATTCGATCGCTTGCATGGCACCTTTGACACTCAACTGTCGTGGCATGAGTCCAGTCCTCTTCGCCGATTCAGTCATCGTTCCACGCAACAGATTGTAGGCAAGCAGATGAGCGAAGATTTCCTTTCTCGCCATGTCGGGCGTCTTAGCACGAAGAACATCCAGATGCATGCTTTGCTTGATCGACCGAATATCCAGTTCGCAATTCCACCTTCTCCAATAAAGTTCAGAGATTTCGTTTTGCGGAACGGTTGGATCGGTGATCGTGGTAACGACGATGGCTTGTTCCGTGCCTCCCTCACGACTTTCAATATCTATTACGAACTCCCGTACCTGGATCGTGTCGGGGAATGCTCGGAATTCTTCGTCACTGATCCCCGGTGGCCGTGTTGGTTTCTGCCACTCGACGATATGGTCCATTTCGCCAAGCTGAATACCCTCGCTGAAATCGATTTTGCGTGAAGCATTGCTGATTGAAACCAGTTGAACACCATGAGGAATCAATGCCGACAGTGTTCGGTAGCTGGGGTAGTACCGATCGGCAACAAGGATGTCCCCGTGATTCATCGTGTCGAGCATTCCGCGAAGCAAAGCACCTTCGCCAGTTCCCTTTCCTTCGTATGGGCCACATTTGAAATCGACAACCGAGCCAGTTGAAAGAGAGATCAACGCGACTGCCCGCATGATTGGAAACCCAAGTCCGGGGGCGACAGTTTTGATCTGAGGAAACTCCAATTGATTTTCAGGTGTGTCGGGCATTGAAAGAGTGGTTCCGTCCGCAAGGAAGACTTCGTGTTCTCGCCAGTGCCAGGAATCAGAAGCATTATTGTGAACGTTTCTTCCGATTTCCTTTGCAAGTCGAGACAACACCGGCAAAGGAAACCTTATACGGGCGTCGGAATAGCTTGCGGATGATGCAGAGCAAGCTGGAAGCCCGCTCGCCACACGGAAGGCTAAGATTCGCGATACTGCCTCATTAAGTGACTTATCTTGGCTCAATGACTGACTCAGCCATGCCCACAACGTGACCAGTGGGCAGAAGACTCGTTGACGGTACTTGTGTCCTTCGTCTTCAAGAACGCCCAATACATGGTCGCGGGTCAGGATTCGACCGAATGGAAGACCGCTGTCGTTCGCAAAGGTATCTCTAACGACGTCAAAGTTTTTTCTTGGCATGAATTCACCCTTTTGATTTGGGCGAATCGCGGTAGAATGTTGTTGCGATACAGGGCATTCTGGCGACTCGCTGGACTGAACTGGGCCTCGATTGGGTTAGCGTCTGGTCGAGGCTTTTTCGTTTCGTCAGGATTAGCGTCCCGACACAGTTTTAAACGGATTTAATCCTTGTCGGATCATGATTTATGCATAAATTTATGGATATTTACTCAAATCGATGACGACAAATCTCCTGTCATTCGACGACCAGTAAAGCATACGAAGTGAGATTGATTCTCGACTTGCTTCGCCCTAAGATATGCCGTCGATCAGCAGTCCGGTCATCGACCGAAACTGCCGACGCGAAAGCCACTGAAAGAACCAATAGACGTACTTCGATCCGTAGAGCATTATCTGCCCTTCATGTTGTGCTTAACGTGTGACGTAACTTCCAGGAAACACACACGAAAGCGGGTTTAGGGGCTTTTAATTGAACCAGCCATCAGCCCCGTGTTGATGACTGGTTCTTCTTTTTGATGAACTCCAAAGACGAAAAAAGCCGACTCACCACGATTGGCGGTCGGCTCGTTTTCACGTTACCGGAATGTCAACGAAAAAGCCGTCCAAAAGCTACCACACTCTCAGGACGGCTCATTTCGCAAACCTTGCGGTTCATGTTCTCAATTTGAGTGAGAGTGTGGTGCGAGAACGTTACGAGCTTTCAAAATCACAGTCAATGCGGTTTTCGTATCGCGATTACATTTTTCGTCAACCGCAACAGGTAATCAACCAACAAGCCTTTTGCTAATGACAAACCCAACTAACCCAAAAATCGGCCCGAGCAGAGCCATATGACCGGGGACAAGGTTGTACCGAGCCTCGCTGTATGGTCGGCCAAGTAGCATCAAGCCACCAAACAATGCGAAATGATGGGCGGCATAAAATCCGACGCAACATCCGGCTGCGATCCCAAGCAATGTCGAAAGCACAACAATCGACCGTCGCGTTTCATCATTTTTCGCTGGCGGCTTGTTAACCATCTTCGGGATGTCTTCCGAAATGATTGGCGTAAAAACAAGATTTTCGTCGGCTTGCGGTTCTGCCTCTTCCTTGCTGACAATCGGCTTTTCGTCGTCAAATAAGCCTGGTACTCGGGATGCTTGAAACCAAATCGAGTTCGCTGATCGGCGAATGCCGGTCGATCGAGTGATGCGACCAGAAACGGCGAGTTTCTTGAGAGTGGCATCATCAATGTTTGCGTGAATCTTTCCGTTGTGGTTCACTTCCCAATTGTTGCTCATTTGATTGGTCTTCAGCCTGCGGAAGAAAGTCGAAACACTCCGATCGATTATTTACGAACGTATGCTTAAGTGCCACTGTTGGGCGAATAACTGATCCATGATTGCAGTTTTGTGATTGCGTCGGACAATGACAAACGCCATGAACTGGCTGTTCATGGCGTTTGTCGAGAATCGGTCATTATTCTTGCTGATGAAGGAACTTCTGATGACTGCCTACCTGATTGACATCGATATGGCTCGTGCCACAAATCCGGAACTCGTTTTGGATATTATCAGACGACTTCCAACCAGCTTTCCTGGACCAAAATCAACATGGATTGTCGAGACAGATCAATCAGCACAGCAGGTGTTCGATACTCTTTCGCCTTACTTTGCGGAAAATTCCGGTTTGCTCATCTGTGAGATTTGCGGGAGCTTGGTTTGGGACGCATCTGATGAGTCCATCAAGCGATGGCTTTCGGCCCGAATAATCGGCGGGTAATAGCGGTTCGACTTAAACGGTGTACTGCCTTCGATCACGGTGTCGTTGACAAGCTCGTAGGGGATTTCCTGAATATACACGACTGTTCCGGCTGGCGCGGTCTGTTGCATGACATCAATCCTTTGATAAATCCGTAATCAAAAACGACAGATTATCACCGGATTCAATTTTGGAAACAATCCCTGTTTTTGCCTATAATTCATGGGTGAATTCCTTATCCTAGTGCCATTCCCATACCGATACCACTCCGTATGGTTCTCCCAGCGAGAACATGAAACAAAAGAACGCCCGCCATGATCTGACGGGCGTTTTCTATTTTCCATGATTCACAAAAAAACACAATGGAAACGTATTGACTGTGATTTTGAAAGACCTTAATGTTCCGCCACTACGTCCTGGAAACTAATTGACGATCCAATAAGCCGCAAGACTTGCGAACGAAAGCCGTCCTCCAGGCGTAGTAACTTTAGGGACGGCTTTTTTCGTCTCTATATTTTGGCAACGTGAAAACGAGCCGCACGCCCGATGGGTGATGCGGCTTTTTTCGTCTTTGGAGTTCAGCAAAAGAAAAAACTCGCACCGACACGGGGCCGATGCGAGTTCTCATTGTTAGCCCCGAAATTAACTCAAGCAAGGGATCAAAAGTTCTTGGCAGGACTTCCCAAGCAAGAGCACAAAAAGGAAGGGCATAAAATGCCTGAAGGATCGCGGTACGTCTATTGGTTCTTTCAGTCTCTATCTCGTCGGCAGTTTCGGTCGATGACCGGACTGCTTGTCGACTGCATATCCTAATGCCAAGTCGACCCTGAAGCAATCTCGTTTCCCATTCTTCACGGATCACCGCATAGCGGGCTGTTTTGTCGTTAACGATTTATGGAAATAGCCATAATTTTACGGCAAAACCATGATCTAATAACGCTGGCGTGCGTTTACATATATGTCGGGACGCCAATCCTGACAAAACAAAAAACCTCAGTCAGACGCCAATCCAACTGAGGCCCAGAACATCTGGCGAACCAGAATGCACCGTGTAGCAACGTCATTCTAGCTCGGTTCGCCAAAGAAAAAAGGCGATTCGAAATGAAATGCGTTCATTGTGGAAATGGCGGCGCGGCGAAGTTTGGAAAAGATCGTAATGGCCAACAGCGGTTTCGCTGCCTGTCCTGCAAAAAGACTTTCGTCGAACCTCATGCTTTGGCCGGAAAGCAAACCGATATGAAAGTTGCCGTCCAGGCGTTGAACATGCTGCTGGAAGGGATGTCAGTGCGGTCAACATCACGATTGACCGGACTGGACAAGAACACGATCCTCGGCCTGATGGTTCAGGCTGGCGAATCCTGCCAGCGGTTTATGGAACGGGCGATTCAGGGCCGAACTGTGAACGCCATCGAATGCGACGAACAATGGGCGTTTGTGGGATGCAAACGAAAGACTCAGGAGTTGCTTGAGCTTGATCCAGAGTTGCAGGGAGATCGATACGTCTTCACGGCCATCGACCGTGATTCGAAGTTGCTGCTCTGCTGGCACAGTGGCCAGCGTTCGCCAGAAAGCACTTGGAAGTTTGCCGACAAGTTGCGGGCGTCGGTTGCTGGTTGCCCAACGATCAACACTGACGGGTTCAACAGCTATACCTTCATCATTCCCTTCACTTTCGACAACCAGTGCAACTACGCTCAAGTCATCAAGCATTTCCAGAACTCAAGCGGTCGATCTGCTGCAACTCGCTATTCCCCAGGATCTATAATATCTGCCGAAAAACGGATCATCTGCGGTGATGTCGCGATTGCGGAAATCGGAACATCACGGATGGAGAGATTCAACTTAACAACTCGAATGCAGGTTCGCCGATTCACCAGATTGACGAACGCTCATTCGAAGAAGACTCGGAACCATGACGCGATGCTTGGCCTGTACTTCGCTTGGTACAACTGGTGCCGACATCACTCGACCATCAAGACCACCCCAGCAGTCGAGGCTGGATTGGCGACTGAGAAATGGTCGATCGAAAGACTGCTGGATGAAGCCGCGAAAGTCACTGCGACATAAATAGAGAAAAGCCCACAAGCCCGAATGCATATTGCATTCGGGCTTTTTTTGTGGTAACCAAAGAGAGTCCAGGCGGTTTAGAAGGTTAATATTGAAATGAACGCGAATCTTTCCGCAAGCAGTGTCAACGGGGACTCACGCTTAGCGACCGGCGGGAAGGCGCTTAAAGTCAAAACTATCGACTATCATTTGTCAGCCGACAAAAAGACGTTCAAGGCGAATTGGGTTTATGACGTCGTGGATCAACCTTGTCCAGAAAGCTCTGATGGCAAATCACCAATCTCGCATGTACATACATGAAGCTTAGTGCCTTCCGATGAGTTTCCGCTCTTGTGGGCCTGTTGTTGAGCCGCCATCATGCCAAGGGCGGCCTGAAACGCAGATAGTGTTGAGTCTTTTTCTTCCGGTTGCTCGTGGCAAATCCACGTCCTCTCTTTTGCGTCTGTAACGAAAAACGATCCGTCTTCCGTCAGTGCGACATTGTCAACATCTCCGCGATAGCAACGGAACATAGGCATAACCGCTTCCTTCTTTTTTTGCGATCCGCCATAAAACGAAAAAAACCGCCCCGTTCGTTGTCCAGACGAAAACGTAGGGCGGTCTCTTCGCCAACGGCGAATAAGCGAATTGTACGGCTGTCGTTCGTCTGGACAAGACCGTTCTACCGTTCAACTTTACCGGCGACAAGTTACGTCACTCACTTGAACAGGTGAGAGTCACTTCGGTAGTCTTTTGGTCTTCTCGTGTGATTGTCTCTTTTCTAGGCCGAAAGACATTCCAATGGCGACTGAATGGTTCTATTCCAATGATGGAAAGCAATTCGGTCCAGTTTCTTCGACTGAGTTGAAGCAGTTGTCCGCAACTGGAGAAATAAACGCCGATACGTTGGTCTGGAAAGAGGGGCTGAAGAACTGGGCGCGTGCGGCAGCAGTGAAGGGGTTGTGTTCCGCGTCCCCTCCACCATTGCCCATCAGACGCCAAACTCAGCAACTTCTTGAGAACCTTTTCGGACGACCCAAAAGCCATGCTGCCGATGAAGAAAAAGACAACGCGACGGAACAGCACGAAATTGTAATTCCAGCGAGGCGGATTCGTTCTGAGGAAGAAGAAATTCGAATCGCTAACGTCTATCGGAGCGCGGCAAACTGTAATCGATCAACTGGCAAGTTCCTGTACACGATATCGTTCTTTTGTGTTTTTATATTACTGATTTTCTTTGTAGTTCTGATTAAAAACAAAGACTTACCAATTTCTGAACAATTGGCGAACTTCGGAAGGACGTTCGCTTTTCTGCTGATCATGGCCGTGATTACGATGGCCTATTGTCTGCCGACAATAATCGCCGCATTCAAGCTTAGGTCATGGAAGATGATTTTTGCGTTGAATATCGCAGCCGCATGGACGGGATTTGGATGGCTGGCCTTAATGGGGTATGTGGTGTTTGTTCCTGGTGATACAGAGTAATCCTTGTCAGCACGCAATTGCAGTGTGGCAGTGAATCGCAGAAAATAGAAATCGCCAGCAACGGAAATTGCTGGCGATTCTTCGTTTTGTGTTCTCATGGGGAGAACCATGCCGCTATGGTAACAGCATGGTAACGCCTCCCCATTCACAGTCAATTGGGAGTTGCGATATGACGGACAGAGCCGAAAGAGAAGCAGAGCTTTTACAAATGGCAAAAAGCGAACAGGGGAAGCACACAATAATAGCGACTCGCCGCGAAATTAAGTTAAACAACCAAAGCATGCGGGAAACGAAGGGGATGCAATTGGGGGAAATGATCGTCGAAATTTTGAATCACGAGTTTCCACCTGCTGGCAAGTGAGGGAGCGTCTTTTCCTCTTCCATTATCACTCGGACGCCCAGTTTGGCGGTTGGGTCTTGGATCGCGAAGAAATTGTAATATTGATCGCTATCTAGAAAACACACCGTCTCAATCCATACTCGCTCACCTTTCGGAACTGGAGTTCCGAACTCATCATAGTGAGTCGCCCACTTGACCTGTCCTTGAGCTTCTCGACGAGAAGGAAAACCTGACAACAATGAAAATGGAAGCAACAATAAAGACTTCAGAAATTCGATTCGTGACATGTTTCAGCGTCCCTTAAAACGAAAAAGCCCGGTCTGACATCTGCCAGACCGGACTTTGCATCACTCAGAGTTCTCACACACCAAGCCATGCAAATGTACGGTTCTTCTGCGATGGGTGTGTGAGTCGGGAGATTGTGCGATGCTCGATTTCAGAAGTCAATATGAGTCCGTACAATCAAAGCGAGTTCATGGCATCAACACAGAGTTCACCCAGTACCTGGGAGCGAACCATGCAGCGTCAATGTCAGCATGGTAACGACTCCCGGTTCTTAGTCAATTGGGAGTCTTCAATAATGAAGTACGAATTTCCGTGGCCGATGTGGATTATTTTTTACAAGGAACAGCAAGGAACGCGATTCGTCTTTCTAGAAGAGAAAGGCAAAGGCACGTTGGGAATCGCACTGTTCAAAGAGAAACTACTCGCCGAGAGATACAGGGATGGATGTCATCCGAAAGCGTCTATAGGGCCGATTACTGACATCGAAATGCTGAGGCGCAATGTCGTTATTTTCAAGCAATATACGGAGGCAACGCACGTCGCGATTGATCATGAAGAATCAAAACCACAAACAGTTGCAATCTGGGTCCGACTCGAAGATATTTAGCGATGCGTACGAAGCCATAGCAATCAGCACTGGCAGAACAGCCTTTTGCCCGGTTGACATAACTTTCGCCACGCTGGAAACATCGGACAATTCGTGTTCATCCACAACTTCATTGACGCCCTTTAAGCCGATAGTTGTACCATGCCAGTGGATCGAGGGTCCGCTGGAGGTTATTCCACAGACGAATCACGCCGATGGCCATAACCGGATCGGCTTGTCAAGCGGCGTGTCGATTATCGACGAGCATGATCTGCACAACTCGCCACCGGGTCCAATCGGTGGCGAGCAGCTTTCAATCACATAGGTCGAGTTTTTTTATCAACACAGAGTTCACCCAGTACCCACGCGTGACAATTGATAACGCAGCTCAAACCTTTGCTGTGGCATTTGGAGAACAGGGACCAATCTTTGTTGGTTCGCAAATCACGGGAATTCCTGCACCAAAATTGACGCTCTTCGCTGTTGATCCTTCCTCGCTGAAGTACACCAGAAGCAGCGGTGCAACCGCGGTCGCTCCCACAATCCAAATCGCGAATAACTCGGGGAACTTGCTGTCTGCCAAGATCCAGATCTCGGGCAACTATCAGAACGGTCAGGACCTGCTGGCATTTACGGATACCTCAACGATCAAAGGGAGTTGGAACGCATTGACGGGGACCCTGACTTTGACCGGTCAGGGAACTGCGGCTGACTACGCCGCTGCAATGGCGTCGGTGACCTACCAAAATCTCAGTAAGACTCCAAATCGGTTGACTCGTACGGTGACCTTCTCAACCACGGACGGCCAGAATGTCAGTAATACTGTTACACGAATGATGTCATTCAGTTGAACTTAGGCCGCCTCAGTCTTCGCTCGGTTGATCCAATCGAGATTGAGGCTTGATCGCATCAAGTAGG
Source organism: uncultured Schlesneria sp. (assembly GCA_903904835.1). Classification (GTDB taxonomy): domain Bacteria; phylum Planctomycetota; class Planctomycetia; order Planctomycetales; family Planctomycetaceae; genus Schlesneria. Next base: position 23,518 of record CAIVEI010000088.1, read on the forward strand.
CATACTCGACATGAAGAATGCGGACGATTCCGATGAACCTGCGACAGACCGAACAGACGCCATAAACATTGCGGCGTGGGTTGCTGGACTGACCGCCTTCGGCGCGATTGGTGCCGTTTCCAACAACCCGACGTGGCCGGTCGCCGTTGTTGCGTCGGTGGCGATGTTGATGGTCGCGGTTGTATGCTATTTCATCCTGCGAAAATAGCTTGCTGAATCAGCAGCGTCATCAAAAAAGGGGGGGGGAAGAGATGAATTGGACGATCTGTCGGATCGTACGAGGAAGTCTGTCGGTCTGGACAGGTCTCGTGACGTTGTGGCTTGGTTCATTAACGGCGCAGGCCGAGCAATTTGTTGTCTTCGATGCGACCTTTACCTTCACGAAAGAGGACGCGGATAATTCCAAGCCGAGCCCTTCCCATTACTACGTTCGCGACAAGCTGATGAATTCAGAGCGCCCCAAGGATTGGACAAGCCCCGTCGACTACCGAAACGGGACCGCACACGTTCGCCTGGAAGTGCTTGAGAAGCCGGCTGGGGGCGAAGCGACCACCTGGTCCGTGTGTTACATCCCCAACAAGGGCCGCGACAAGGGTTATGGCTGCTTTAACACGCCGGTTTATAAGGATGTCGGCATTTTCGAGCAGGATATTCCGATGACGAAATTCTGGCAGAACGAATCGATTGTCTGGGACCAGGGGATCAAAGAGATGCATCTCGTCATCAAGGACAACAGTGGTGGCAGTGGGCACGCCCACAAGCGCCAGGATCACGAAAAGTTCTTTCCAACCAAGGTTCGCATGACGGTGATCCAGGTATCTGCCGGCTCAAAATACGACGCCAATCTTGTGCCCAACCTTCCGCCAGCCAAGGGTAACAGTCTTAACTCAGCGAAAGATGAGAAGCCGGGCCAGCCCAACGAGAAATCAAAAAAGTAAAACTGAACTTGTTTTTGATTGCGACACGACGCGAGTCCGCTTGCCGTTCGATCCGGTGGTCTGTCTAATACATCCCATGATCGTTGTCAAAAACCGGTTTCACTCAAAAGGGTTCAATGTGTCTCGCAAATTAATTTCTCTGTGCTTATTGCTTGCCGTCAGTGGGTGCAGTGATGCGACCAAAAAAGGACCGGTAACCGGGACCGGAGAATCAAGTCCAAGTACAGCCGCTGTCGTTGCACACGAGGCTCCAGTCGTTAAGCAAGAAGCGACTGAACCGCCCGCAGTCAAACCGATGGAAAGTAAACCTCCGACGCATGTCGCGGCAGATGTTAAGCCAGAAGAAACGCCACAACCGAAAGACACGCCTGAAAAAGGCTTGACCAAGGATGAAGCGTTCGCACAAGCACAAAAGTTATTTCAGAGTAACGACCTTGAAGGAGTCGTTCAGGTCCTGGAGAAGGCCCTACCAGGAGATCCTGACGACATTAACCTGTTGCTGTCGCTGGCGCAGTTGACGACGCGTCTTGCATCATCTGATCGCTCCAATCCCGATTTTGAAAAGTATCTGAAAGCAGGCAAATACGTCCACCAGGCTCTTCGGGCTCATCCTGAGATTGCGGGCAACCCGGCGGTGCGTAATCTGGCCAGCGGTGTCCTTTACAACGAAGCATGCGCACTTTCCGTGGACAATCAGACGGACCAGGCGATGAAAAGTCTCGAAGAAGCCGTGGCGTTCGGATACAAAGATTTGACTGAAATGGATCAAAATAAGGATCTGGCGTCCGTTCGAGCTCTGCCTGCTTATGCCGAATTCAAAACGAAGGCTGAAGAAATGCTTCGCGAGCAGGCTGAGCTTGCCCGAATCCAAATTGCAAAAGAGGTCGATGAATTACTGTCGGACAATAAGCCGTTTGATTTCAACTTTGAACTGACAGACACCGATGCCAAGCCAATCACCAAAGCGGATTTCGCTGGAAAGGTATTAATCGTCGACGTCTGGGGAACATGGTGCCCACCTTGTCGGGCGGAAATCCCGCACTTCGTGAAATTGCAGAAGACTTATGGCGAAGAGGGCCTGGTCATTGTAGGGCTTAATCAGGAAAACGCCGCCGATGACGAGGCCGCTGTGAAGCTCGTTCAAGATTTTCGTGAGAAAAATGAAATGAATTATCGCTGCGCGTTAATCGGCGATGACACGCTTCAGCAGATTCCAGAGTTCAGCGGGTTCCCTACCACGATGTTCATTGATCGAACTGGCAAGGTCCGCGCTAAAGTCGTCGGATTGCATGACTATGAATTTCTTGAAGCGATCGTGCGCAAGTTGCTCGCGGAAAAAATTGACGGAGCGGAAGCTGGAAGCAATTCCGATAAGTGACCACTCGTGGATTAAACGTTGGATTTGAAAAAGTGTCCTCTGTCAGGTCCGTCCGAACAGAGGACACTTTTTTATTTGCGAACACTATTTGACCATGACTTCTCGGCACACTCGGAGGATATTTTCGCCGAGAATCTTGCGGATTTGTTCATCTGTGTATCCGCGCTGAACCAATCCGACGGTGAAAAGAGGCCAATTGGTCCAACCCAGACTCGCCGCCTGAGGCCATTGTCCCCCTAACGCATTGGGCGGCCACAAGGCCTCAAAACGGTCTCGGCGTTTGCCCCTGCTGGGAAACTTGGCACCCGGAGCGGAAGCATTTTGCGAAGTATGCGACACATCCGTACCGATCGCGACGTGATCGATTCCGAACCGCGCGACGACGTAGTCCACGTGATCAAGCAAGGCTGCGATATCTCCCCCGCGCCCGAGGAAGTTTGGAATGCAACAGATCCCGACCAGACCACCTGTATCACAGATCGCACGGATGACTTCGTCGGGTTTCGCCCTGATGTGATGATTAATCGCATCACACGCGGTATGGCTGGCAACCATCGGCTTTTTGGAGACCTGAGCGGCCTCAAGGCTTGTGCGCCAGCCACTGTGTGCCACGTCAACGATCACCCCCACTCGATTCATCTCATTAATCGCCGCGCGACCAAAATCGCTAAGACCTCCGTTGGCGATTTCGGCACATCCGTCGCCAAGCATATTCCGGCGATTGTACGTGACGTGCATCATGCGAATGCCGAGTTGGAAAAATAATCGGATGTAAGTCAGTTCGTCTTCGATGGTATTCCATTGTTGAGCCAGCGGTACTCCATTGCCCGTCAGATACAGGCAATGCTTCCCCGTTTTGCAAGCCGATTCGATATCGTCCGGAGTTGTGGCTCGAACGAGCACTTCGCGCAGCATGTCGCCCAGGTAGGTGAAGCGGGCCAGGCGTTTCAACAACCGTTCGGGACTTTGTCCTTCTTCGCCAGCGTTTTGAAAGATGCAGGTGACGCCCGAACAACGCATGGCCTCTTCGAATTCTGCTCGTTCCGCGAGATCCGTCACGGCGCGAATCATCCCCATTTCTTCACGCAGATCTTGCAACTCGGCATCGGTCGCGCCGGCCGCATCAGCAGCGGTGAGTGCAGCGCCATCTGGCGCTGCTCGCGGAGCAAAACCGTAGGAATCGAAAACCAGACTCTGCCGGTGAAGTTCCAGGCCGTGTTCTAGATCCGCACGGCTGGGTTTCAGGATTGCCAGAGCCGGGTTACGAGCCTGAACGATCACTGGGTTCTCTGAAATCAATAACGGATCTTTTCCCGCATGCGTATCAGCGGTTGAATCGGCAGCATCGGCCCGCCGCATCGTACCGGCCGCAGCCGCCGCAGCCGCCGCTTGAAGGAAACTTCGCCGATCAATCGCGACACCACCGTCTGATACATTTCCCATTTTCGTCGTTGTTTCCTTTAGAGGAGGAATGATTTTTTCCTGTTGTTCTCGACGAGGATAAATGTCACGTCGTCAACTTGTTTCATTCCGCTTTCTTCTTACGATCAGAAACATCTCGCAACCATTCTCTGGATTCGTCGGTCCGTTTCGTTTCCAGGAACTTAATGTCAGTGACGTCCCTCGTCACGATCACAGGATTGTCACCAACTGAAGAAATCGCCACATGGTCCAGGACCGGCGATTGAACATCGTCGAAGACGAATGCCGCTCGGTAGTCGGGTTTGACCGTGTTGATTTTTACGTTTTCAAAAGTGACGTTTGTGGCATGTCGCACATAGAATCCCCACGCGGGTAGTTCTCCAAACATCGAGAATTCTGGATATTTATCCTCCTTTTCTGGAATCCCTTTCAAGCGCGTCAGCGGAACTTCGGCCACCTCGCGCCGCCCGCCCCCGGCGATCAGTAACGTGATGTTTTTGAGCGATACATTGCTGATTGAGTGGCCGGGAATCCCCACAATCGATGACGGGAAGATATTATGCGGTTCCTTCACTGCTGGGCCCGCCATCGGGTAGCCTGCATCGGGAACCGTATCCGGGATTTGAACCGTCATATCGTGAATTCGGATGTTATTGATACTTCCCGGCTTGTCCTTTTTGTCGCGATGCCCCAATCGAATACTGATGGCATTGCCCGTGTTTTTTGCCTCGATATCTCCAATATCGACGTCATCGATGATCGCACCATCGACGCTTTGAATTGCCACGGCTGAACGTAGAGTGTCATGTATCCGCAGGCCGCGTACGACGATTTGTTTGAAACCACCGTGCGATGTCGTTCCGAATTTGAATGCACTGGCACTGGATCGAATCTTGCAATTCTCGACCCGCACATCGACGCACGAACGTTCTTTATAACTCTTCAGGCAAATCCCATCGTCGGCACTGTCGACATCGCAGTCTTTGACGAGCACATGATGTCCATCGACGATGTCGATTCCATCGTTGTTCCAGAACGCGGTACTTCGAACCGTGACGTTTTCGAGCGTTAGATTGTCACAACTGACATAGGTCTGCACCCAGCAGGACGAATCTTTCAGGGTGATGTTACTGACCGTCACACGTTTGCAGTTCTGAAACTCGATGATTTGTGGACGGTTTTTTTCACCAGGCCGTTTGCTGTCAGGTGGATCATTCAATTGACCGGCCTTCATCAGCCGGGTCACATCGGCGGCCAGTTTGGCTCCTTGACCATCGATGACGCCGCCACCCGTGACGCTGATGTCGTTGACATCTTTTGCTTCCAGTAAGGCTAACCATCGACCGGCTCGTTCGTAGTCCGCATGTTCTGCACTTCCAAGAAGCGTTGCACCAGGATCAATCTGCAGCGTGACACGGCTCTTCAAGTGCAATGTTCCGCTGAGGAAGGCTCCACGATCCAGCACCACTGTCCCTCCGTTTTTTGCGGCAGCATCAATCGCCTGCTGGATTGCCTTCGTGTCCTTGGTTTTCCCGTCACCTTTGGCTCCCATCGTTCGTGGATTGATCTGAGGCGCGGCCAACAATGTTTGGTTAAACATCAACGAGGCGAATAAGACGAGGCAGTGAAATCTGTCGAATCGGAAGATCTGCATGACAGTGGTTTCCTCAGTTGGAGCGATGCAACGAGTGGCTCTGAAACATCCCGTAAATGGGATCATGTGTCATTCATTGTTCAATCATGCCCGACAATGGCGATAAATCAATGTCGGATACTCCCAGTAGCCTTTTATTTGTTTCGCAATAAAGCCCGATTGAATGGCCGGATGCCGGTTGTTAGTCTTGAGCTATCCTCCTCAAGGAGTTCTGACATGGGACTGAGAGCCTTCTCAAGACTTGGTTTTTTTCTCCTCTCATTGGCATGCGGATTATCGGCAACCCGATGTCTGTATGCCGATGAGGCACCGGTCACTTCGTGGGATCAAAAAGAAGAAGCATTCGGCTCTGCTGCCGATCAAGGTCGCCTGGCCTGGGCCATACTGGAGGCCATTGAGCAACACAATATTTCACCACCGCCTCGCAAAGACCTGATTCGAGCCATCACTCGGGGGCTCTTCCGGGTACCAAAGGACGCTGCGAAAGATTTTCCTTACCGGAAATTACTCGAACGCGTCGATGCGGAATTCCTCGAATGTCAAAACGCGGATGAAATGGCCCATGCTGTCGAACGAAACGAGCGCTTTAATCTTGATTTCGACCGAGTGGTCGCCGACCTGAGATCTGGTTTCGGGGAAAATTTGGGTGAATTCCGTTTGATCCGTTCAAAAGACCATGATGTCGAAGAGCAGTTCCACGGTAATCGTTATGTGGGATTGGGAATCAACGTGTTCCCCAATGATCCAAGCCACCTTCCGGTGATCATGAAGATTCGACCGGGAGGACCTGCAGACAGTGGCGGATTGAAGCCCAAGACGTACATTCATGAGATTGATGGCCGCCCGACGGAAAATGTTCCACAGGGGAAAATTCTCGACTGGATTCGCGGACCAATCGGGACTGACGTCACTCTCAAGGTCTCGACTGAAATGTCAAAAGAGCAACGACTCGTTACTCTGACACGCGGCCTGGTTCGCGTTGAGTCGTTGAAGGATCGGAATCGCGAACCAATCAGCCGCGATGGACTTCGATACGATCGACGGGAACCGATCGGGTGGATTTCGGTTGAGACGATCAATGGCAGCACGCTCCACGAACTGCGCGTCGTCGAAAATCAGGCCCGGGAAGACGGAATCCAAGTCCTCGTGCTCGATTTTCGGGGATTTGGGCAGCCTGACGATTTTCACCAATCGCTGCTGGTTGCAGACAGTTTTTTGGACGGCAGTCCGATCTGGACACGCACTGAAGCCTCGACCGAACCTCGCGTCGAATATGCGGATCGAGACTGCTTGTTCCGAGACATACTGCTCGTTGTTGTGGTTGATCGGACGACGCGTCCGTCCCTTTCTGCAATCGCAGCGGCGCTACAGGATGCGGGGCGAGCCACACTTGTGGGAGAATCACCCTATTTCATGGGAGTGATCTCCAGTACGGTAAGGCTCAATGGGGTTCCATTTTCACTGGCAATGGCTACCGCCAGGCTCGATCGCGCGCGACGAGATCGACAGTGGCCCCTGGAACCGGATTACTCAGTCGTTGAAAATATGGCGGCATCGGCGAATCAGCCCCCTATTCCCAAGGGCTTTCGGATCGGTGATCGGATGATCCTTGAAAGTGATCTCAATTCGAAATCACCAGACACCAGAAAGATGCGCACTTCGATTGAATCGACCAAATCTGCTGATCCCGCCGAATCGGTGCAAGATTCTCAAAGGCGTTCGAATACGTCCAATGTCGTTGCTCGGGAAAGTTCCCCAGATCGACAGGTGCCGATACAAAAACAAAACGACGTCGTTCCCATTCGCCTGATACCACCCACGAGGAAACTGCCGATCGAGGATGCTGCGATTCTTGTCGCGATGGAATTGCAACGCAGTGTCCCGCCCAAATCAGCAAAAGCCGTTTCCAATGCTCGAAACGAGCAAAACAAAGAATCAACACGATGAAGTTGAAGCGATCCTGCAAAATCCTGATTTGGCTGGTCGTGATCGGCCTTGGCATGATCATAGGTAGCTCTGCCGAAGAGAGTCTTGCCGTCCACTTTCGTCGCCCGGTGGCAATTGTTGTCTCGCCCGATGGGACCCGACTTGCGATCGCGAATCAACGTAGCGGAACAATCTCCCTGGTGGACCTGCACAAAAAGAAGGTCATTCTGGAAACAGCGATTGGAAAACGACTTTCCGATTTGATCGTTACCCGCGACACTCGGCGACTTCTGGTGACCGATGAAGAGGCTCATCAGTTGATCGCGGTTTCGTTCTCGCCCGCTGGTTACGAAGTCGAGAAGCGGCTGACGGTTAGTCCTTATCCCGCGAGTGTTCGGATCAATGACGAGGGAACATACGCATTTGTCGCTTCGCTATGGTCCAGAACGGTCACGATCGTTAACTTGAATGCATGGCTCGACGAGGGAGACAAACAAGTCTCTACGATGAAACATCAGATCCGTTTGCCATTCGCGCCTCGTGAAATGCTCGTCCTGAATGTTGCTGATCAAAAAACGAAAATCCCCTCGCTGGAAATTCCTCGCTTAAAGCTTCTGGTTGCTGATGCTTTTGGGTCTCGATTAGCTGTGATTGATCCGGAATCGGGACAAGTCGATTCCCTGCGTGAGATCCCGGCGCACGCCATTCGCGGCCTGCGACTGCACTCGACAAAATCACAATTGGTGATCTCGCACCAGGTCCTGAGCCGACTAGCTCAGTCGACTTTTGACGACGTTCACTGGGGCAGTCTGATGACCAATGTCATGCGAACCCTCGAATTGTCAGACGTGCTTGATCCCAAAGCCGATCTTCTGACGCACAGTGTTTTGCAATATCTGGGTGGCCCCGATCGCGGGGCTGGCGACCCCGCAGGATTCGTTATGAATCCCAATGGTCTGACGGGACTTGCACTCAGCGGAACCGACGAATTGATGCTGCTTGACGAGAACAACGTCTACGGCGGCCGGGTCAAGACCGAGCAGTATCCGACCGCAGTCGCCATGGGAACGGACGGAGTCTATGCATACGTTCTGAATACGCTCAGCGATTCTGTATCCGTTGTTCAACTTGCAGGGCCGCTTCTTGCGGGAACAATTTCGCTCGGACCTCAGCCTGATTTCACACCCGCCGATCGCGGAGAACGGCTGTTTCACAATGCGAAGCTGTCGCACGACGCCTGGTTCAGTTGCTCCAGTTGCCATGTGCAAGGCCATACCAACGGGCTGCTGAACGACAATATGACCGACGGAACATTCGGAACGGCAAAACGAGTGCTAACACTTCGCGGCGTCGCCGAGACGGCCCCTTATTCGTGGACTGGACGTTTCAAAACATTGAGCGATCAGATTGCACACTCGGTGAAATCGACGATGCAGGGAAATCCACTGACCGAGGAAGAAACAAGCGACCTGGAAGCCTACATGAAGACTCTGCCCCCACCCCCTGCCTTGGGAACCGAGGACAAACTCGCTGTGGAACGCGGTGCTGCAGTTTTTGAAGCTCAGAATTGTCGGAACTGCCACACTCAACCTCTTTTCACATCGGCAAAGATCTTGGACGTCGGACTAAAGGATGAACGGGGCACGTCGAAGTTCAACCCCCCGTCACTGCGTGGAGTCAGCCAGAACGCTCCGTACTTTCACGACGGCCGCGCCAGAAATCTGGAAGCCGTCTTCACACAGTTCCGTCACCAATTGAACGGTGAACTATCCAGTGAAGAGCTTACCGATCTGGTCGCCTTTTTGAATGATCTTTAGCAGGAAAAGGACTTCGGACACAGGCGGGTTCATGCGCGGCTAACGGGTTTAGATTCAATTAATCATTCTGAACTCATCACGGAATAACGCACGAGGCACTCGGCAGGGCTGAAAACTCTGCCTGTTTTTCGAAAACCAGGAACACGTCGTCCCGCATCGGCAGTTATTTCTTATTGAGCGTTAAATGAACAATCGAGATCTGACCGTCGTAAAAGGGGCCGTCAAGCAGTGTGAAAGTTACACCTGTCTGTTGACCGACCGACCGTGTGGACTGGTCCCGGTAACGCTGCGGCGAATGATGATCATTCCACCGATTCTCTGGATCGGTTGGCGCGAAGTTGTGGTTCTGCCTTTACTAAAGGTACCGGCACTGGCCTTGTGGCAATATCTTCGGTTGTTGCGACCGTTTATCGTATTCTTTCTACCTATCTACGGCAGAGTGGTTTTTCAGGAGTTGCTCGGCGTAAACCCAGAAAGTCCACTCGCCCGCGCACTGGTGTATGTCTCTCTCGGCGTTGCGATTGCTCTCTGGTTCGTTCTTGGCCATCTGCTCAAGAAATTCGAATTCGTCCGGTTGCTGGAATACGGCGATGCGAATCGGACGGTCACACTCCGATTTTCGTCCGAAGAAATGGCCCAGCGTGCGCTGCAGGTTATGGTCCTTCCCGAAAAGGTTGATTTGGATGAAGCATTAGAGCCCGAGCAAATGCCATCGCCAAGCAAGCGTCCGATCTTTCGCTACCTGGCCGGTGCTGTCGCGGTGGTGTTTGCGATCGCCGCCCTGGGAATCTGGTTCGGAATTCCCGAACCAGACGCATGGCAAGGCGCACTGGGATGCTTGGGAATCGCTGTATTTATGGCGGTGATTGCGGTTCGAAAGACCTAAGATCTTAATACGACTTCAGCAAAGTCGTCCTTCAATCCACGGGCATCGGCGACGGAGCTGGTGTATCCGAGGCCGGGGCCGGTGGTGCTGGTATTGAAGGTAGTGATGCAGGGGGGGCGGGAGATTCAGGATTCTCCTTGGTCGTGTACAAATTCATCACGCTACCGTATTGCGAGAACTTGTAACGACCGGCAGACAAGTTGTATTTGACGGATTGGCCATTGACGTTCGTTTCGATCGTCCAGACTCGATCGTTAGAGAACTTCTGAAGTGTGCCAGGCTTCATTGTGTACGTCGCGCTGTTGAGTGCGTATTGGACGTCCCTGGTGTTGGTCGGTGGGCTGAAGATCACGATCTCGCCATTGTCGTATGTCGCTTGCGGAGGTGCCGGATTCACCTTGGGAGCCACTGCGATCTGGATGCGTTTGATATCGCTTAAATTCGAGTCAACCTGTTGTCGATTGAGGGACGGGACATAGATTGGCTGGTTAATGACCGGTGGAACATAGATCGACGGATCGTAAAGTCGAGTCGAATAGATCGGTTGTCGGAAGTACGAGTAATTCGGTTGATTGTACGTCGAATAAATCGGTTGAGCGAAATTATAGGGGCTAAGGCCACCGTAGAATCCGTAAGGGTTTCCGAAGCCGCCGCCAAACCCACCGCCAAACCCGTTCGAATATCCAATTCCGTATCCATAATTACCGAATCCGCCAACCGGATTCCCGCCGAAAACTCCGTTAATTGGGGTGAACCCGTTACCTGGAACATAACCCCCGTTCCAGCCACCGATTTGACCATTCGCGTCACTGCCAGTCAGTCCGCCAATGACGCACGCGAAGGTTAAAACCCATTTTGGCGACACTAATTGAAACATCACTAAACCTCCTCCGCATTCGTCGCCGCCAGCAGTTCCGTAGCAATTCACATTCTTGACTTGGGTCCGTCACGCTCGCTGATTTGCATCGACCGGAAAGAATCGAGAATTCCCGCAATCACTTTAAGGCTGTCGCTCGGGCGACCGCAAGGTTGTAAATTGTTTTCATTGCAGAATATCAAGTATCGCATCAACGCGTTGGGTTGCGAAAGCTGCTTGACCCGACACGGATCGACGATTCGGCATTGTCAAATTCGCTGTATCACTTCGCTCATGACTTGACGAAACGCGATGAGTGATCGATCAACACGACAAAGCGACACGTAATGATTGTAACGGATGTAGATCATAGGAAACATTGTCTCTGTATGGGCGACGCTATTGACTCGGATGAATGTTGTCGTAGGTTTTAAATAGGTTCCGATCCGACGTTTGTACCGTTTCCGGCGGAAACATGGGACGAGTTTTGCTCTGAGTACAAATCGAGAAGTGTCGCAGTTTTTCTGATGCGGCTTGGCTGTTTGATATCAGCGAATCAAACGTTCGCTCAGTTCGTTTGTTCAATGGACCCGAAAATGGCCGATCTTTCTGTTGCCATGTCAGATGCCAGACGCATGCAGATTCGCAGCCAGTCACTGGTTGCAGAATCGATGAACGATCTGGCCGCGAAATGGATTGCGATTGTCTCAAGTCATATCGTGGCGGCGATTCGAGAGAATTCGACCGAAATCGCCACTAGAACCGGTGCAGCCGCGATGTCACCGAACAATCGACTCGGCTCCAATTCCCGAAATTCACCGACAAGAAACTTTGCTCGCCACTCGGTCAACCCCGTTCTGCCGTTTGTTGAAGAACCAGTGTCGAGTAAACCGCGTCAAACGCAACATGGTGCGGCTTTCGTCGTATCCAGGCTTGAAGACGCAACGCAAAGCGAAAATCAAGCAGCGAAACATCGTTTTTTCACAGACAAGTGGGAGGTCGTTCACGAACTACCGGGAAGATTGCGTGTTAAACACAAGGCCCTTTTTCGTCGCAAAGAAGTCTGCCAACTCGTCGAGCGGGACTTGATGAGCGTGCTGGGGGTGGACAATTATAAAACTCGCTCAACGACCGGGACGGTGCTGATTCAATTTGATCAAAGTAAGCTCCGTAAGGATCAGATCCTGCGAATTCTGGATCGTGCAATTTCCGGGGCAGATCTGACGCCACAACTTGACATGCCGGATGTCGACTTTCCGTTGGCCATAGCTTCGGTCCCGGTCGCCGCAGTCGCGCAATTTGCAGTTCCGGCACTATTGCCGGTTGCAGGTTTGATGTTTGTCTGCACGTCAGTCACTACCTTCAAGCAGGCCCACAAAGTACTTTTTATCGAACGCCGCCTGGGCGTCGACTTTCTGGATGCGATCGTTGTCGCGGGATGTCTCGGAACGGGACAAATCTTTGCCGGATCAGTACTAAGTCTTTGTCTGAGTTTTGGAAGATCCCTTGTGAAAAAAACTCAGGACGATTCGAAGCGGCTGATCGTTCAGGCGTTCGGCAAGCAAGTCCAATTCGTCCGCCTGTATCGTGACGGCGAGGAAATCGAAACCCCATTGGAGAACGTCAAGAAAGGAGACATCATTGTCGTTCACACCGGCGATGCCGTTCCCGTGGATGGTGTGGTCAAGGAAGGGATGGCAATGTTGGATCAGCATGCGTTGACCGGCGAATCGTCGCCGTCCGAGAAATCCCCTGGTGATCACGTGTTTGCCTCAACTCTTGTCCTGGCTGGCAAAATGTTCGTCGAGGTGGAAACGGCGGGGTCAGAAACTGCATCCGCCAAGATTGCCCAGATTCTGAATGACTCGACGGGACATAAATTGTCCAGTCAGCACAAGGGCGAGCGAATGGCCGACAAGGCCGTGATTCCCACGTTGTGTATTTCGAGTGCGGCATATGCCACGATGGGACCCCAGGGTGCCGTCGCGGTACTCAACAGCGATTTCGGAACGGGAATCCGCATGGCAGCACCGCTGGGAATGCTGTCATCACTGGCGCTCTGTGCTCATAAGGGAATTCTCGTCAAAGATGGGCGAGCACTGGAGATGATGAACGAGATCGACACAGTCCTGTTCGACAAGACGGGAACGTTGACCGAGGAACGACCCACTCTCGGGAGAATCATCCCGTACAATGGACACCAATCGAACCGTCTGCTGCAACTCGTCGCCGCCGCCGAACAGAGATTTGCTCATCCCATTGCCAAAGCCATTCTGTCAGAATTCGAAAAAACGGGCTTGCGGCTGCTGCCAATTGACGAATCGAAATATCAGGTTGGATATGGGATTGATGCCGGGATCGATGGTCATAAAGTGATGGTCGGCAGCATTCGCTATCTCAAGATGGAAGGAATCGAGATTCCTGAGGAAGTCGCGAGCGTGGTCGAGATGGCTCACACCGAGGGCCACACACTGATCATGGTCGCTTTGGATCGTCATTTTGCCGGGGTGATCGAGTTGCGAGCTTCGCAACGGCCTGAAGTCCTGAGCATGATCAAAGGACTGCGCGATCGGGGAATCAAGCATATCGCCATTATTTCCGGTGATCACGAGGCCCCGACTCGCAAACTCGCTAAGCACCTGGGGATGGACGAGTACTTCGCAGGTGTTCTGCCCGGCGACAAAGCCGACTACGTGGAACGTCTACAAAAACAAGGCCGGAAAGTCTGCTTTGTCGGCGACGGAATCAACGATTCCATTGCGCTTAAAAAGGCTGACGTTTCAATCTCATTACGGGGCGCTTCGTCGATTGCCACCGATACGGCGCAGATCGTCTTTATGGAGGAAAGTTTGCATCGGCTGTGCGAATTGCGAGACATCGCACGCGCTCTGGACCAAAACGTCCGCAACAGTTGGTATTTGATCCTGGCTCCAAATGCGCTTTGTATTCTTGGTGCGTTCACGATGGGGTTCGGCATTATGGCTTCTGTTTTGATCAACAACGTCTCGTCGTTGGCAGCTCTCGCCAACGGAATGCTGCCATTGAAGCGAATTACAGACGCAAAGTCGAAAAGACTGATGTCGCATGAAATTCCAGAGACAAACCCGCCTTCGATTCTGGTCCCTCATACCAAATCGGAAAACGGCGAGTTTTGCACCGACGTCCGAATGCAGCCCGTATAAACAAGGATCGATTTGAAGAAGAAATCAGGAAGGGGAAAACGAAGAGGGTTTTAACACGAGTTTTGGCTAAGGAAGATCGGAACAAAATTGACACAAAACTTGATTCTGCGATTTCTGCCCTTTTCGATCGGTATCAGGATGGGAAGGATTATCGCTTGATCGAGGTTTGCCTCGTCTGTTCTGATCTGATTGGCACTTATTCCTAATCCGTTGACGTTGCGGTCGATCCTCACCGTCCGACTTCGGTGGTGGATCATTACGTGGATCAAGTGGACCTCCCGCCCAGATGTTCACACCGAAAAACCCGGATACTGCACTTGCTACCAGAAAAAATCCCACGTAATAAGTTGGCACGACATGGCTGAAGGTCCAACCCTGAAACCCGAGGTAAATCAGAAGACCGGCGAATCCGAACAAAAAAACATACATTCCACTTCGTAATTGCCGCCTGGTCATTCGTCCCTCCTGCGTTATTCGTTATGGCCGTCCACGCTGATACGAAAGGTTTCATACTGGCCCGTCCCAAGACCAACGCGCAAAAGCGAGCCCGTCCGGGATCTGGTCTGACTTTCCTGGATTGGATGACATGGTCTGATTTGCCCAGTGAAAGTAGGCAATCAGTGTCGATCGCAAGCGTGGGTCACCCGAGAGGCCAGTGTCATCGAGTGCCTGAGCGAAGCAGGCTTCCGCTCGTTCGTCCATCTCCCGATGCTCGCCGTTTCCCGAATGCATTCGAACGACAATGGACTCGTTCCCCATTGACTGCGTGTATTCCGCTGGTCCGCCGAGTGCCTCGGCCCAGTAGGCAGCGAGTCGCTCCGTGTGCTGAGGATGGAATCCGTGCGAGAACGCGTGGCTGACAATCGGATCGGCCAGACATCGAATGTGCCAGGCATGCGCCAGATCGAGAATCGCTTGTCGCCCTCCTGCCGCTTCGTAAATTGTTTGCTTCATGAGATTTCCGTTGACGCATAATGGTGGGGATCGTCGACAGGATTTGACGAGTTAAACAGTAACACCTTTGACGAATGAGCCTTGCGAACTGATTCCGCTTCATTTTACGACGCACGATCGACGATCTCATCTCAGAAACAGAAAAACCCCCGACTGAGACCACGTTACACTGAAACCATTGTTGATGGGTCACTTGGCATCAATACGAACGCCGCTCTCGAAAACAAGACGGTAAAATCTCGATGATTGAGCCACCGCGAATGCCCCGCACGACGAGTTTTCTGTTTTTGGACTAAAATGAGGACGGAGCGGGTCTATGCGGCGATCGCATTTTAATTTGCATAAGCCGACTCGATCCCTGCGATGCGACCAAATATCGTCTGGCGGCGCCAGATCAGCGTTGTATTGGTCACTCTTATTGTTCGCGATGGGACTGATCACCGATTCTCGGATCGCAGAGGCACAGACGGGTGACATTCACCCCAGCCTGTTCAACATTCAAGTCCAGAATTCAACAACCTGGATGCAGATGTTAAGCGATCGGATGGTGTTCAGCAATAATTCACCTGCCAACAGTATCCGTTGCACGCCCAGCTCAATTTATTTCCAGTCCCCGATAATCACCATTCCAGCGACAGTGAGCTCCGCATCGACCTCCACCACGCAATTGGTCTCATTTCAAGAGCCTTGCATTCCCGGGGCTGAGGAGGGCTCTGATGGTAAATCGAAGGTGGACTCGACGAAGGGGTGGAGTATTTGGGCCTCAGGCTACAGCCTTGGTGGCAACGTATCGGGTTACAACACCGCTGGTGGCCTCGATTATCGCATGGGTGGAACGATGTTCGGCATAGATCGCCGACTGTACGACAACCTGTTTATCGGAGCCTTCGGCGGATACACGAGTTCGAATGTCGGAAATCGTGGATACGGTTCGGACGCCAGCATCAACGATTATCAAGGGGGCTTCTACGAACTGTGGACATTCGATTCAATTTACGTTTCACACGTGACGTCATTCAGCGGCAGCACTTACAACGTGAATCGCCCTTCCCTGTTAGATAATCAAGTAGGGCCGGCGGCATCGAGTACGCCGGGAAATCAGTTTACGCAATACATCGAAACCGGTCGAGCGTTTAACTATGGCGGATCCCTTCTGCAACCGTTTGTCGGCTTTCAATACATCGGACTTGACCGCAGTAACCTGGTGGAAACAGGAGCGGGCGATACGAATTTGACCAGTGGCATGCAAACAGCGAAAAGTCTGCGCGGTTCGATCGGCGTGAGGTTTGCAAAAGATTTCGTTTGGAATGGATTTGTGATAACCCCGACAGCAACGGCGAGGTACCTGCAGGAAATGGGGGATGGTCAACCGGTATTCACCATGGCTTATGCCAGTTCACCAGGAAACACGTTTTCAACCCCCGGCACTTTTCTCGGCCGTAACTTTGGATATTTTACGCTCGGGGGAGCAATCAGATGCAGCAGCCGGGTTTCCATTTACGGCAACGCCGGAGCTCAGGTTTCGCCGTACTATTCAGCAGTCACCGGTTCTGGTGGATTGCAAATCGAGTGGTGAACAAAACTTCGCGATAACGCTATTGTTTGATGCAGATCACGATACCCTTTCGAATCGAAGGCTAAGTCCGGCACCTCTCTCGTTCACTTGAGAAATCCGAAATTGGAACCAGTCAAGGCACGTTCCTGTGACTGTGCTTCGCCAATGGACCAAAGCCGTGCCGCTGCGAACAAATACGCTTCAATTTGCGAGTAAACAATTTCGCTTCATGGCATTATGACAGAAGCACCATCCTCAGGCATTGTCGTAGCCACTTTTTTTAAAATCTTTACCAAAGCAGCAGCATTTTGTGCGTGCAACAACTTGGTATCCGTGCTTAGATTACGACTTCCTTTGTCACTGAATTGTCGAACAAAACGCACGAGGTTCAGCGACACAGCGCAGCAAGAAAAAGAATATTTTCGCGAGGCCAAGACTTCGTCTATTCGTTGTTGGCGCGTTGAAAATCGGTTCTGAGGAGTTAGCAACGAATGGTAATTTCTTCCTGGATTCGTAATCTGTGTTTGCGCTTGGCGTCTCGACCGATTCGGCAGACCCCGCGAAGAAGAAATGGTCGTCAAGTTCCCATCGAGGCGCTCGAACGCCGGGTCATGTTGAGCAGCTTTCCGCTTCAAGTCACCACAACGGCTGACACGCCGGCCAACGATCCAAATATCTTCGGCGCAACCGTCTCGTTGCGTGAGGCCATCAATTTTGCCGACAATAACCCTGGCGTTTATTTTGCGGTTTCGTTTGCACCGAGCCTGATTTCATCAGGTCCCGCCAGGATCAAGCTGACACAGGGAGAATTGCTAATATCGAGTTCAATGACGATCACGGGTTTAGGAGCTGGTCAACTGACGATTGACGGCAACAATGCCTCGCGGATCTTTGATCTCAATGGACAGGCAAATAACGCCGTGACAATCACCGGCCTGACACTAACTGGGGGGGCTGTCACGGGTAATTATGGTGGTGCAATTTTCAATAATGAAACACTCATTCTCAGCAACGACACGATTGACAACAACAAGGCCACCGGCGTCTTTGGCGGCTACGGCTACGGTGGCGGCATCTATAACACTGGTACGCTCACAAGCACAAATGACACGATTGACAACAACTCGGCCGTCGCTGGCAACTACGGCTACTTCAGCTACGGTGGCGGCATCTATAACGCTGGCAAGCTGACAAGCACAAATGACACGATCGACAACAACTCGGCCTTCTTAGGCGGCGGCATCGATAACTATACTAGCAGCGCGCTGACAAGCACAAATGACACGCTTTATCAAAACTCGGCATCCTATGGTGGTGGTGTTTGGAACGATGCCACGACCTGGAATTCCCTGAACACGATCGTCGCTGGTAGTACGACGGGAGGCGATGTTTACACCAGTAAACCGACGATCAATTCTAGGGCGACGTTGATCGGTGACAGCAGCCTGACTGGAATGGCAGGAATCATCAACGCCACTGGAGGGGCGGCGACGATCTTCGGAACGAATACGCTTTCGAACATCGGCGGGTCGACTCAGACGGTCGCGTTGGCTTCGCCAACGTTAACAAATCCAGCCATCGGAGCTGCGCAGTCCCTGGCGAACGTCACCGCAGATAACGCAGGGACGTCGCTGACCGTCGATAACGCCACGTTCATCGCTGCAGGCGACTATCTGCAGATCGGTCCAGAAATCGTTTTGGTCCAGAAAGTGACAGCGGGAGTCTTGACGGTCGCGCGTGCCCAGTATGGAACCACGCAAACGTCGCTTGTTGGCAATCCGGTTTACCTTGCGACGGACGCAACGGGGGCGGTTCGAAACAGTCAAGATCTTGGCGCGCGCGCCTCACAACATTTGCTGACGGTAAACACGAATGCCGATCCAGGTTCGACCGCATCGATCCCGCCACAGGGAACAATGACGTTGCGGAACGCGATCACGACAGCCAACGCCGATGTCTTCCCCGCCGGAGCGATGACGGGCGACACAATCAATTTCGACGCTGGCCTTGCTGGCAATGCGATTACGTTAAACGGATCGGAATTGCTCATTTCGAACTCGATGACGATTTCGGGTATAGGAGCCGCTCAACTGACGATTGACGGCAACAATGTCTCGCGGATCTTTGATCTCAACAACGGCCTAGCTGGTACCACCGTGACGATCACAGGCCTGACACTGCAACATGGAAATGGAAATGGGAATTCCCAATCTGGAAGCGGCGGTGCGATTTTCAATAATGAGACGCTCATTCTCAGCAACGACATAATCGACAACAACAACTCGGCCTTCCAATCCGGCTTAGGCGTTTTCGGCTACGGTGGCGGCATCTTTAACGCGGGCACGCTGACAAGCACAAATGACTCAATCGACAACAACAACTCGGCCGTCTACGGCGGCGGCGTCTTAAACACTGGCACGCTGTCAAGCACAAATGACACGATTGACAACAACACGTCTACCAACTACGGCGGAGGCATCTACAACAATTCCAGGTTGACGACCACGAACGACTTAATCGTTAACAACACTGCGATGTCGGGCGGTGGTGTCTACAACGTGAACTCCTACACGAGTAACTTTGATACGGTCGATTACAACTCAGCAAGCGGTAACGGCGGCGCTATCGGCAACGGCGGAACGTTGACGATCGCCGGTTCAACTGTCGATTACAACACGGCTACCCAGAGTGGCGGCGGCCTCTATAGTTCCGGCACAGTGGCTAGCACTGGGAACACGATTGCCAATAACTCGACAGCCTCCTCGGGAGGTGGCGTTTTTGTTTCTGGAATAATGACGAGCACCAACGACACGATCGCGAAGAATACTGCCGCAAAGTACGGCGGCGGAATCGACAATGCCGGTACGCTGACCACCGATAATGTCACGATCTATGGCAATTCGGCGGCGGGTGGGGGCGGCGTTTATAACTATGGTGGCACAAATGTCGCCGTGTGGAATTCGCTGAACACGATCGTCGCAGACAGTCTTTCAGGCAACGATGTCTTTCAATTCGGAACGATTCATGCCACGGCCATGTTGATCGACGACAGCCTTTTGCGAGCGCCCGGGATTACCAACGTTTCTGGAGGGCCTACGTCAATCTTCGGCAGCAATACGCTCGCCGACAATGGTGGGCCAACCCAGACGGTGAAGCTGGCTGTCGGAAGTCCGGCGATCGGAGCGGCGAAAGCACTGGGAAACGTGATCGCGAATGGTGATCTGGGAACGACATTGAAAGTCGATACCACCACATTCCTCGCGCCGGGCGATGAACTGAAGATAGGGACTGAGATCGTTCTGGTCCAGAAGGTGACATCCGGAGTGTTGACGGTCGTGCGTGCTCAAGCGGGAACCACACAGACGTCGCTTAACGGTCAGCCAATCATCCTGGCTTACGATCAGCGCGGTATCGCTCGCTCGGTCAACGATATCGGCGCCGTCGAAATGGTAACCCCGACGATTACGATCACTCAAAACTATGTTTACACAGGGACGCCAATTCTGGCGGTCGCGACGGTGACTGCGAACGGTGTCCCGGTCAGTGACATCACTCCAACGATTACCTACTACATGCCGGGCCTGTCAGTGCCACTTTCATCAGCGCCCACGCGGGCCGGCACATACACGGTCGTCGCAACGTTTGCGGGAAATGACGTTTACACAAGTCAATCCACGTCGACAACAATCATCATCGGCAAGGCAACGCCAGTGGTGTCGGTAACAGATCCCGGAGGTACGTATAACGGATCGCCATTCCCGGCGACGGCCCTGGTTCAAGGCGTTTTAGGCTCTTCCAACGCCAGCCTCGAGAACGTCACACCGACATTGGCGTATTACGTCGGGGCCACAGCGATCGGTACCCCATCCGCGACTGCACCGACCTCAGCAGGCACATACACAGTCGTCGCGACGTTCGCCGGAAGCTGGGATTACATCACGGCGCAGTCCACTCCGGCGACATTCACCATTAACAAGGCCACTCCGGTGGTGTCGGTGACAGACGCTGGTGGAACGTTTAACGGGTTACCCTTTCCGGCGACAGCCTTGGTTCAGGGTGTTGCAGGCTCGCCCAACACCAGTTTAGAGAACGTCACACCGACATTGGTATATTACGTTGGTAACACAGCAACCGGTACATCATCCACGTCAGCACCAATCGCTGCCGGCACCTACACCGTCGTCGCAACGTTCGCTGGAAGCACAGATTACACGGTACAATCCGCTTGGGCGACGTTCACGATCGGCACGGCCACGCCGGCAGTATCGGTGACGGATGCGGGAGGCACTTACAACGGTCTACCATTTTCTGCGACCGGGTCTGTGACAGGGGTTGCCAATACTGTTCTTGGGACTCCAAGCTTCAAATATTATCTTTCGACCGACCTGTATTTCAGCAGTCCGCTCAGCGGCGCTCCAACGAATGTCGGCAGTTATGTTGTCGTTGCGTCGTTCGCAGCAAGCGGCAATTACTCCGGCGCGTCACAGACGGCCGGATTCTCAATTACGGCAGCTCCGGTGACGTTGCAGATCGGCAACGTCACTGAAATCGCCGGAACCGCCGAGAATCTGGCAACAGATCTGGGAACAACCGTCAGTACCGGTGTGAACAACGAAAAGTTCAACATTCAATACAGCAGTACTGGCGACGTCACAACCGCATTGATTGGTACATACCCGATCACAGGTCAACTGTCGGACGGAACCGCGAAGCAATCGAATTACACCGTCACTTTGTTACCTGGCACGCTGACTGTTATCCGTAAAACCATCACCGTCAACTCGACCAGTGATGCGGCAGTGGCAGGCAAAGTGACGTTGCGTCAGGCAATCGTCCAGGCGAACGGTGATTTAAACGCCGATCAGATCGTGTTTGACCCAAGTTTGAGTGGATCGATCGTGCTGACGCAGGGAGAATTGGCGATCACTCATTCGATGTTGATCGTCGGGCCTGGTGCCAACAAACTGACGATTTCGGGCAACAAGGTGTCTCGAATCTTCGATATCAACGGGCCAAGCATGACGGCCAATTCGCTGCTTTGCGTCACGGTCAGCGGTCTGACACTGACTGGGGGTAACGGTGCTGCGAGCACAAACAACGGAAACGGCGGGGCGATCTACAACCATGGCCAATTAACATTAACAAGCGACACGATCACGGCCAACACCTCCAGTGGCTATGGTGGTGGACTGTACAATGTCGGCGCCGTCAACAGCAGCGGTAACACCTTTTCGAGCAACATTTCCAGCTTCGGTGGCGGTCTGGATAACGACGCTGGAGGCGTTGTCCGAAGTACCAATGACACGTTCTGGGGAAATACGGCCTATTACGGCGGAGCGATCAAGAATGTCGGCCTGATCACGACGACAGACGATACAATTGCCGCGAACAACGCTCTGAATTATGGCGGCGGCCTGTTTGTCGACGGAACGTGGAGTTCGATGAACTCGATCGTAGCCGGAAACTCGGTCAGCAGTCGTTCTCCGTCAGAAATCTATGTCGATTCCAGCACCGTCAGCAACAAAGGTCAGGTGATTGCCTGCGACACTTTGATCGGCGACGCTTCATCTTCGGGCGGGATCAAGAATGGAGTCAACGGCAACATCGTTGGTAAGACGACAAAATCAATCTTCGTAACAGACGCAACGGGTAAACCTCTGCTCGCCAATAACGGCGGCTCGACGTTGACAGTGGCTCTGGCGGCAAATAGCCCTGCAATCGGAACGAGCGCTGCGCTGACAACTGTTGTCACTGTGCCAGCAACACCCAACGGAACCAGTTTTACAGTTTCGAATCCGACCTACCTGGCGGTCGGCGATCTGCTCAAAGTCGGCACCGAAATCGTGAAGGTGACCAGCATCAGCGGGTACACAATTACGGTCTTGAGGAACCAGGGAGGAACCGCGAACACTATCGCATCCACAACACCGATCACACTCGCCACGAATCAATTGGGACAGACAAGGCTGACGAATAACCTGGGCGCGCTATAGATACGGTTCTCCGGTTCAAAGGCGAAATTGACTGTGACATGGCTCTCCCGTTATCTCTAATCCTTGCTTTCGAATGGGCAGCAGATTCGCGAGACAACGTATTCGCATCGCGCAAGGTTGAAGTTATCAGTGGCAATTACGATTTCGCCACAAGGAACAACGGTAGCGTCAGCATAAGGAATGGTGCTGACCGAACGTCATCGCCGGTTGCTGTGTCTTTCACGAGATTTTCTTCCCTGGATTGATTATTCTAAGAGTGAAACTCCGGGCAATTGAGCAGGGCTTGGTCATGGCAGAAAATGAATTGTCGTCCCAAAATGACCGTGTGATTGCGGTCATTGCAGACTACATCCAGGCAGTGGAACGGGGCGAGCCACGCGACCGCAAAGCCCTTTTGCGACAGCACCCGGACATCGCCAGGGATCTACAATCGTTTTTTGATAACGAGGCCTTTTTCCATAAGTTCACTGACGACGTCGCTTCTGGTGCCGTCTCTCTTGAGTCTGAGCCCTTTCGATCGTTGCCAAATCCTGATGTCGCTCCAGATTTGCCGACGGTTTCAGCTACGCTTAAAGTAGCTTTGCGTCTGATCCATTCCGAAATGCCGACAAAAATCGGACGTTATCGTGTTGAAGCGATCTTGGGCCAGGGTGCTTTCGGCCTGGTGTATCGGGGCTACGACGATGATTTGTTACGGCGGGTTGCGATCAAGGTTCCACATCCGAAACTGGTAATACAACCCGAAGATGCTGAAGCCTATCTGACCGAAGCCCGCACGGTCGCCAATCTCGAACATTCGCATATCGTTCAAGTCTATGACGTCGGCAGCACCGAGGACTTTCCAGTTTTCATTGTTTCGAAATATGTCGAAGGATGCGATCTGGCAACAAGACTCAGGCAGTCACGACTTTCACTCTCGGAATCCGTGGAATTGGTGGCGAACGTTGCAGACGCCTTGCACTACGCTCACACGCAAGGTCTGGTCCATCGGGATATCAAGCCGGGAAACATTCTGCTCGATACAAGCGGAAAAGTATTTGTAGTGGATTTCGGGTTGGCGTTGCGTGAGCAGGATCTCGGAAAAGGACCACGGTTTGCCGGGACTCCTGCTTACATGAGTCCCGAGCAAGCGCGCGGCGAGGGGCACCGGGTCGATGGACGAAGCGATATCTTCAGCCTCGGTGTTGTCTTATACGAACTTTTGACGGGCCGTAGACCCTTCAAAGCCGATTCTCAAGCTCGGTTACTGGAGATGATCATCAATGTTGAAGCCCGTCCGCTCCGGCAAGTCGATGACTCCATCCCCAAAGAACTGGAACGGATCTGCTTGAAAGCGCTTTCAAAACGAGCTTCTGAACGATATTTGACGGCGAGCGATTTCGCCGAAGATTTGCAACATTTCCTTGCTCAACAGCGTCTGCCCGTTATTGCTGGCACCGATACTCCACTGACCGGATCTGCCGTTCAACCTCCTTCGACAGCGGGAGGTTCCGGTCAATCCGACACACCACTCATACCGTCGTCAGGCAGTCAGCCAATCAGGATTGTTCCGAAGGGATTGCGGTCATTCGATGCCCATGACTCAGACTTCTTTCTCGAACTTCTGCCAGGCCCTCGTGACAGAAACGGGTTGCCCGAAAGTATTCGGTTCTGGAAAACCCGCATTGAAGCGACGGATGCGGATGACGCTTTTATGGTGGGTCTGATCTATGGACCATCAGGCTGCGGCAAAACGTCGCTGGTCAAGGCTGGGTTGTTGCCTCGGCTTTCCGACGACGTCATCGTCGTTTACGTCGAAGCGACCGCCAGCGAAACAGAAACTCGACTGTTGAACGGTCTTACTAGGCGCATTCCTGCTTTGTCCTCGAATTTGACTCTCAAAGACAAAATTGCGGCATTGCGGCGTGGCCAGGGAATCCCAGCGGGCAAA
Source organism: uncultured Schlesneria sp. (assembly GCA_903904835.1). Classification (GTDB taxonomy): domain Bacteria; phylum Planctomycetota; class Planctomycetia; order Planctomycetales; family Planctomycetaceae; genus Schlesneria. The sequence continues at coordinate 48,009 of CAIVEI010000088.1, forward strand.
AAAGTGTTGATCGTGCTCGACCAGTTCGAACAATGGCTGCACGCCAAGAAAGATGAACAAAACACAGAACTGGTGCAAGCGCTGCGGCAATGTGACGGTGGCCATGTCCAGTGCATCATCATGGTCAGAGACGATTTCTGGCTGGCGGTCAGCCGGTTCTTGCAGGAACTGGAGATTCGACTGCTGGAAGGTCAGAACAGTGCGATGGTCGATCTTTTCGACCTGGACCATGCACGAAAGATCCTGGCCGCTTTTGGCCGAGCGTTCGGCAAACTTCCTGAGAACCCCGGTAAGACCACCAGAGACCAGAAGGAATTTCTAAATAAAGTCGTGTCCGGCCTTGCGACAGAAGGTAAGGTGATCTGCGTGCGCCTGGCACTGTTTGCCGAAATGATGAAGGGAAAGGAGTGGACGCCGGCCTCGCTGAAAGCGGTCGGTGGCACCGAGGGGATTGGCGTCACCTTTCTGAAAGAGACGTTCAGTTCGGCAACGGCTCCCCCGGAATACCGATACCATCAGCAAGCGGCCAAAGCAGATCTGAAAGCCCTGTTGCCGGAAACGGGCAGCGATATCAAGGGACACATGCGGTCTTATGCCGAATTGCTGGAAGCATCGGGCTACGGAAAACGCCCGAAGGATTTCGATGACCTGCTGCGCATCCTCAGCAATGAAATCCGCCTCATCACGCCAACCGACCCCGGAGGTGTAGAGAGTGATGGGTCGAGTGTAGAACGTGAGAAAAACGACTCATCAGCGTTTGATCCCTCCACCGATCACGCACCACCCACCACCCGTTACTACCAACTGACCCATGACTATCTGGTTCACTCTCTACGAGAATGGTTGACTCTCGAACAGAAGGGAACTCGCCGAGGTCGAGCCGAACTTCTCTTAGCAGATCATGCGGCAGGTTGGAATTCACGCCCTGAGAATCGCCAACTCCCCTCGTACAATCAATACATGCAGATTCGCTGGTGGACGAAAAGAGAAAACTGGACGATACCTCAACGGAAGCTGATGCAACGGGCGGGCAGGTATTACGCAGTCCAAAGTGCGGCATTCTCTGTGCTGGTCGCTTTCGCGCTGATTGTTGCCGTGATGTTTGGCACCAGTCTGACAATTGCCTCCAATGCTGAATTGGACCAAGCAGCACGTAAGAACGAAACCTATGATGAAATTTTCCTTCTTAGAAGTCAGAAGACAAACCTTGAACGACAACTCCAAAATCCACTTCTCGCTTCGTCCATTTTTCTTAACGAATTGAGTTGGAATGTTGTGCGTCAGCCCAACAAAGATCGTGCCGAACTTGAGCGAGCGCACGAACACGCGGAGTTAGCGTGTCGGCTGATGCCCGAGAATGGCGATCTGCTTAATACTTTGGGCGTCGCGCAGTATCGCTTGGGGCAATTCGAGCAAGCGGAAGGCACTCTGATACATTCCGCCGAACTCCACGCGGAAAAAAACGGGCAACCAGATCCGGTCGATTTGGCATTCTTGGCGATGACGCAACACCACCTCAATCATCCCGATGCTTCGCGAGATACGCTAACGCGCCTCCGTATACAAATGAAAGACATTGCGGTTGACAACAAACCGGAATTCAGGGCGTTTTTACATGAGGCAGAGACACTGCTTAGAGCAAACAAAGAATAGATCAGTAGTGCTTAACGCTGCCATTTTCACTGATACCAGAATCCCTGGTTACGGTATTGGAACAAGGCACCACATCCGAATTGAAGTAAGGCGACATTCAAAAACTTCCGACAGTCACGTTTGTTGCACATCCACGCATATCGCACGGGGTATAAGCGTCTGCTAGCTCGGTTTGGCGACTCAGAAGTCCAAAACGTTTTTCTTATCTTAAGGAGGATCTTGATCCTCAGTCCAAATTCAATCCCGGGCTCAGCACCACTGGTTCGGCTGGCTGAAATGACTTTCGAGAAGGCTCCCAAGGATTGGTGATCTTATCACGTACTAGCCCGTTCACATTTTCGTGACGGCCAGTTCGAAGCCGCGCTGAAGATGCTCGTTGCCAGCACCTGAAAAAACGACCCGGTTAGCGATTTGCTGGCCGGGTTAATTTTTTTCATTTTGCGCGCCTAGACGGCCTGTAGTTCGCGATTAAGTCGTTGGGGCTACGAACATCTTTCCAAATGGAGCATCTGAAATGTCTTTCTCTTTGTCGAAATTCCTGTTGGCATTGGGCGTCGCTGGTTGGATTGGTAACAATGGTGTTGCTTACGGCGGCCAGATCATCGCCACTCCGACCGGTCTTCAAGCAGGTGAACAGTTCCGGATCGTGTTTGTTACAGATCAGCTGACAGACGCGACGCATACCGACATCCAATACTATGACAACTTCGTCATGACGGCGGCGAACTCGGTCGGGGGATTCAGCTATCAGGGACAGGCATTGACATGGGAAGCAATCGTGTCGACGGCGTCGATGAGTGCAATCAGCCGTCTTAACGATTCGGCACCTTTGTACATGATTAACGGATTGCAGGTGGCGCCGACCAGTGGAACGACTGACTTTTGGGACGCCCTCTATGACCCGCACACGCGTCCGATCAGCGAAAGTGAGAGCGGTGTCGTGTCAGGTTCGATTTCTCCAATCGTCTGGACCGGAACGTACTACACCGGCCTGAACTCTGAAAACTATTTTGGAACGATCCTTAGCAACCCATTAGGTACCGCAACGCCTTTATATGGGCGTTCAACATCCGGCAACTACGCATGGGACTCTGCTGGAACGATTTCCGATTCCACATTAGGGGCGGTTTACGCATTCTCTGACATTCTTACGGTTGGAACGGCCAGTCCCGTCCCCGAACCCTCTACCTTTGCTCTGTTGGGCCTCGGTGGAATCGTATTAGCCATCGGCACGTACCGACGGCGACGTTCAGTTCGGGCTTATCAGCAACGTTGATCCTTTGTAGCGGACTCGGTGAAACGTTCGCCCGACGCGCAAGCGAGGGAGAACAAAGCAAGACCCTCGCTTGCGAGACGGACGGTTGAATGATCCGGGTTAGTGGTCTGCTACGTTCGATCACAAGCCGCGTCGAAATCACGTTTTTTCTGAAAATTAAAAATGTCGAAGAAATTGCGCGCCCTGATCTTTATGAGTCCTCGCTTACTCCATAAGGGCGAGAAATCTGTCGCGATGTTCTGCATGGACGCCAGTCGCAAGGTAACGGAGTTTGTCATCCCAGCCATTTCGAGCGGCGAAAAGCCAAAGAATCGGAATCGGCTAATTCAAAGTCCGTCGTTCAACCCTGTTTGCAATGATTTTGACGAATCGTCTGCCGGTTATCTGATTTCAGTGCCATATTGAAAAAATCTCATAGTGAGGTTGCCATGCGAATCCCTGTCAGTTGTGACTCCTGCTCGAACGAGTTTTCCGTGAGCGAGAATTTCGCGGGCAGACGGATTAAATGCCCTGTTTGTGATGAGGGCGTTCGCGTCCCAAAGTCAGCGGATGTTATCTCGGAATTGCCTCGGCGTACTTCCGGGAACAAAAAGAAATCAAAACGCTCAACAGGCAATTCGGGTGGTTTATCGCCGCTATTGGTCGGACTGGTCGCTGGGGGGGGCGTCGCGCTGCTGGGGTTGCTGTTGATGATGAACAGAACGGGGACGTACAGCCTGCCTGCGCCTCCGGTACGTACGGTTCAAACGCCAATTCACCCGGTCGTAACGATTCCCAATGCACAACTCAAAACGGCAGAAGCGGGCCAATCGTTCGGTCAAAACCTCGGCGGCGGGCCCGTACCTCCGCCGATTGCCGCTCCTGATCCCGTCGTGGTAGCGAAAGTCCCGTTAGCACCAGAACTACTCCCGGCCATGACGATGCCGGATCTGATCGCAAAAGTTGAAAAATCGACTGCTCGCATCATCGTCAGGAGCCTACAAGGTGCCAGCGTCGGCAGTGGCTTTGTCATTGATTCGGACGGCAGCATCATGACCAATTACCACGTGATTGAAGGAGCCTCTTCGGCAGTGGTTGAGTTCGACACGGGTGAAAAAGCGGATGTCATTGGATTTACGAAGGTGGATAAGGTCCGGGATCTGGCGATCATCAAGATCCCTCAAGATCCGAAACGACTTCAACAATTGCCTGTCGCGGCTGCACTTCCCGAGAAAGGGGAAAAGGTGGCTGCGTTTGGTGCTCCGCGAGGCCTGCCCTTTACCGCATCAGACGGGATCATTTCTGCAATTCGGCAATCGCCAGAGTTCAACCTGAGAAAGGAAGGAACGTATCTCCAGACGACGACGCCGATCTCGCCGGGCAACAGTGGCGGACCGCTGGTCAACTTGCGCGGCGAGGTAATCGGAATCAACAGCTTTAAGGTCGATGGCGAGAATCTGAACTTCGCCGCATCCGCCACGGATATCCGTGCCGTGCTGGCGGAACCAGAAACGGCGTTAACACCACTGTCACCTGCGGCACTCGAACGGGTGTTTACGCGAAAGAATCCGTTCTTAAGGGCTGAGAATATCGCGAGGACCCAGCGTGGCGACATGCTGCTTGGCAAAATCTCTGAAGCGGGGATTATGATCCTTCCGTTCGCCTTCGATCCAACGGGCAAAATCATCAGTTTTGTTGATCGAGAAATCTCAAAAAACCTGATCAAAAAAGCAAGATGGACTGAGGTTGACCCTCGATACCAGGTCAAGAAGAGTACGGCGTTTGTCGTCGTCCTGATCTACTTTACCGATGACCCCAAGAAGAACCCCTACGCCCTCGAATTAATGTGCAGCGTTCAGATCGTCGCTCGGGATGTCGATAAAGACGGCTTTGACTACACGGCCATTGTTTATGACGAACACAAGTCTCTCGGGAAAATCCATATTAATTCACTGGAAATCGGCAATATTCCCAACGGGATGAAAAAGGAGATTCCCGAGTTTTTTGGAAATATCGTGAAAGAGCTCCGCAAGGCCCAGCGTGCGAACGAGAGTCAAAATGAGACAATGTAAACGGAACCTCAGGCAACACGTGGCGAGTGAGATCGTCTCCATTGTGCTATCAGGGAAGCGAACAGAGACAATTCGCCAGTGGAATTGTTTAATATAGATCTCGCAATACCTGAATTGTGAATTTGTTTGCGTCGCCGCCATGACTTCAAACAACCGTAGATTGAGTAAGTGCCTGAGGGAGCCAGAACTTATGGTAGCCATGCACGAAAACGACGGGTACAGCTCGTTCGAAAAATACCGCGAGTACTTGTTATTCCTGGCGCATCGGCAGCTCGACCGTCGATTGCAAGCCAAGATCGATTTATCAGGCGTCGTTCAGCAGACGTTACTGGAGGCTCATCAAGCCTTGCCAGAAATGCGATTCGAGAATTCGGCGGCCCTTATGGCTGCAATACGAAAGATCCTGGCAGGTAATCTGATCGACGAAATTCGCAAGGCGACGGCAGGCAAGAAAGATGCGTATCGCGAGCAATCTCTTGCTGAAGCTTTGGATCAGTCAACCGCATTGCTTGAAAACTTAATGGTTGCGGATGTTTCGTCGCCGAGCGACGCGATTCAACGTGCCGAACGAGCATTGCAGTTAACCGACGCACTATCCCGATTGCTGCCTGCCGAGCGTGAGGCAATCATTCTCAAGAATTGGGAAAACATGTCGCTGGCAGAAATTGGAAACAGGATGGAACGTACACCTGCCGCCGTTGCCGGACTGCTGAAACGGGGTCTTCACAAGTTACGGGAGGAATTTGCCCGAATTGAGGATTCGCAATAATGACGTCGCCCCGTCCAACCAGCAGAGGGATAAAACTAACGATCGAATGAAATCTGCAATTACATCGAAGACCCTCAAGTGTCGTTATCAATCACCACTTAAAGCGGGTTTTCCAAACGCATGATCTAAGGTACAAATCGAATACACAAGTAAGTCCCCGATCGAAATCGGCGAACGATTCCTTGCAGCATTCACCAAGGGTTAGTTGATGTCGGAAGGCTCGATGAAGATTGAAACAGAGTTTGACCAAGCGGCGGCTGTGAAACTTGTTCTGGAGCTGATGGCGGTTCCGGGGCGAAGCAAACAGGAAGGCCGCGTCGTTGAATTGATTCGCACGAAACTTCTGGAGGCGGGTGTCGCGCCGTCGAACATCACCATCGACAAGTCGACTCACGAGATTCCTGGCGGCGGCGAGGTTGGAAACCTGATCGTCAATCTTCCGGGAACAAAAAAGGGGCCGCGCCGACTGCTGATGGCGCATCTCGATACCGTACCGATCTGCGTGGGATGCCAGCCGAAACTCGATGGGGATGTCATTCGATCTACTGATCAATCAACGGGACTGGGTGGTGACAATCGAGCGGGGGTCGCGGTGGTTCTGACTGCGGCGCTCGAACTTCTTCGGCAGAAGAGACCACATCCACCCATCACGCTCTTTTTTCCCGTACAGGAAGAAATCGGCCTTTACGGTGCGAGGTATGTTACGGCGAACAAATTGCGCTCACCCGAACTCTGCTTCAATTGGGACGGTGGAGACCCAGGGAATGTGATCATCGGTGCCACAGGTGACTACGCGATTGAAATTGAAATCGAGGGACTTGCCAGTCACGCGGGTGTTCATCCCGAACGAGGAATCAATGCGATCGTCATCGCCTCTTTGGCCATTTCGGACCTCACACAAAACGGTTGGCATGGCCTTATCGAAAAGGGGAAGCACCGAGGAACAAGCAACGTTGGCATAGTGAATGCCGGCGAAGCAACAAATGTGGTCACACCGAAACTTTCGTTAAAAGCCGAGGCTCGCAGTCACGATCCCGCCTTCCGCAAGAAGATCGTGGAGGCTTATCGAAAGGCTTTCGTGAAGGCTGCAAAATCACTGAAGTCCGCGGACGGAAAATCCGGGCGAGTCACCTTCAACGCAGACCTCAAGTACGAGTCTTTCCGTCTCGATCCCAAAGAATCGGTCGTTTCGATTGCCAGGTCGGCCATCGAACAGGTCGGGTTGACGCCTGAGCTTTGTGTTGGAAATGGAGGCCTCGACGCGAACTGGATGACAGCTCATGGATTTCCAACGGTGACGCTCGGATGCGGCCAGCGAGACATCCATACGGTGAAAGAGTGGCTGCACGTGCCGAACTTTCTGCAAGGTTGCCAAATTGGTCTGCTGCTGGCGAGCGGAGAGGTTTGAAGTGACTGGTCCGTAGAAGCGTGTTTTCCGATCCTGACGATGCACAAACGGAATGAGCAAATTCAAAACGTATTCGATCGATTTTTAACGGGATCGTTGAAAAAACGTTGAAAGCGAACTTGCTCAACTGTACTGTGTCCATAACCGCACGGGTCGGGGACTGACGCATTTTCATGGCAAAAAACGGCGAGCCGGATGAGCAAACGACACCCGATTCATCGTTTGCCCATGAAAATGGGTCTGTCCCCCTGCATGGCCCGTGAACGGTGACACGGTTGTCCTCGTGATCGCGTTCGCCGATTTTAAGTCATCAGAAATTTGATTGGCGGAAAAGATCCCATGGAACTTCCGAACGAGTCGACCAATACGACAAATGACTCCGAGCATCGTCATATTGCGCCGATGCTGTCGGCGGAATCTTTGCCAGAACCAAACTCGGACGACGTCGATCAGGCACGGTTGAACGAAGAGCCATCGGCCACAATTGTCGAAAGTACCGAGCACGCAGTTGTCGAAAGTAACGACGACTCTTCTCCTATGCATGAATTGACGACTGACGTTTTTTTACCGCCAAAGTTTGAATTCACGCCTGCGGTTCGTCCCAATTACCGTTTATATTCCGCATTGAGTGTCGCCTCGGCTGGATTCTGGGGAGGGATTCTCGGCGCTTCGCTGGTCTTGGCAATCAACTACTGGGTGCTTCGGCGCCGCGTGGCAGCGACATCTGTGATGTTGATTGGTGCCATGGCACTACTTTTTTTTGTGAAAGCTACGGACGGGTTTCTCGACTATTGGTTAGCGTGGTCACTTGTCATCTCGGTCGTCACGGGTGCTGTAGCCAGGTTATTACAGGGACATCTCGTACGTCACCATAAAACGGAAGGGGGAGAGTTAGGGTCAGGACTCAGTTCCTTCGGTTTGGGAGTTCTCGGAAGCCTGATGGCGGCTGGACTACTGGGGGGGGTTGTCGGAATCGAATCGTTGCCCCGGAGCGCGCGGGAAAACCGGATCGCATTCGGACAGAAGGGCGAGATTTATTATGCGAATGGCGCGACCAGGGATGAAGCCCAAAGACTTGGGGAACACCTCAAGAATGACAAATGGTTTGAAGGAGATACGAGTCAAAGTGTCATTCTCGCAAAGAGTGGCACCGACTTTTTAATCTCGGTTTTTTATGAACACGGCGTCTGGGATGACCAGGAATTATTGAAATTCTATGAAGGCTACGCCTCGGAACTGTCGGGCGATGTGTTCGATGGCAAACCAGTTCAGTTCTTGTTCCGAAAAGCGAGCAACGGTCAAATCATGCATCGCCTGACTGCAAAGACAGGCGTCTCGCGGAGCGAGTTGCGAAAGCATCTGAACGCCGCAGATTTGGCGATTCAGTCACAGAATTACGCAGAGACCGAACGCCATTATCGTGCCGCAGTGGAAGAATCGGAAAAACATGAACCTCTACGAGCCGATCTGGTCAGGAGCCTTAATAATGTGGGCCACTATCGATTAGTTCAGCAGTTCACCGACGACGTTGATACCTGGTTCAATCGCGCCGTTGAAATTGGCAATGTCGCATGTGGGCCAAATTCCTATGAAGTTGGATATGCGCTCGACGGACTTGGTGACTGGGAAGTATTACGCGGCAATCTGTCGAAGGCCGAGGAATTTTACCGACGTGCATTGTCGATCCGCAAAACGCTCGGTGTTGATCGCAGGGATGACCATCATCGAACGCTCGAGTCGCTGATCAACGTATTGATTTCGCAAGAGAAAATCGTACCAGCCGAAGTGTTGCAGAAGCATCTGGTCACTCTTGCCGAGGAGACCTCAGGAGTTGGTTCTGCACAAGTCGCATCGTGCATGAGCCGACTCGGCTGGCTGCAATGCAGGGCAGGGAAACTTGCCGAAGCAAAAGAGACGCTGACCGAATCGCTAAAAATGATTGAGAAGCTACCTCAAAAGAATGACTATGATCATTGGATGTGCCTGTGGCGACTGGGACTGATTAGCAATGTCGTTGGCGAAAATGTGAACGCAGAAAAACACTTGCGCCGCGGAATTGAATTGCTGCAGGATTCAGACAAGGCCAGCAAACTTCTTAAAGTGAGTTTCAGTTCGTTGCTGGCAGACGTCCTGGAGAAACAGGCTCGGTATGACGAATCTGAACAGCTCTTTCGCCAGGTTCTGGAAATCCGGGAGCAAGAACTTGGACTCGAACACGTCGATGTCGCCGATTGCCTGGGTCACCTGGGGATACTTGCATCAATACGCGGGCAATACGCCGAAGCAGAATCGCAACTGAAACGCGCGATTGATCTGTTTGAGAAATCGGCCGAACGGGACCAGCAACGTGAGCGAATCGCCGACTGTCTCTTCGGGCTCGCGCTACTCTATCACACGCAAGGACGATATGCGGACGCCGAACCACTCTATCGGAAAGTCATCACAATTCGCGAAGACGTGCTCGGCAGTGATCACTACCTCGTTGCGACGGCTCTGGGCGGTTTCAGCAAGTTGTATTCCGATCAGGGCGACTATGTCTCTGCCGAACGTCTGGCTCGCCAGTCTCACGAGATCCTGGAAAAGATCCTGGGAACGACAAATCCATTCCTCGTCAGATCGCTTCACCGACTGGCACTGGCACAGAACGGTCAGCGGAAACTACGTGATGCCGAAGAAACTCTTCGTCGAGCATTGGAAATTGGTGAAAAGAACCCTGGTTCAGATCAGCTGCAAATTGCTGAAGTTCAAAATTCGTTGGCAGCGATCTTGCTGGAACGGGCACGGACAACAGAAGCCGAACCACTTCTTGAACAAGCCATAGCACGTTTTGAGGCGATCCATGGGCCAAATCATCCCAGTCTTTCCGGGCCATTGAACAATCTCGGACTCATCTATTCCGATCGTGGCGAATTATTAAAAGCCGAAAAATGTCTGGCTCGATCTTTGAAATTGGCTGAACTTCAAGTCGGAATGGACCATCCGTATTTACTGTTTGTTCTGTATAACTACGAGTCAGTCCTTCGCCAACTGAACCGAAACAACGATGCGGACGAAATCGAACGACGCAGGAAAGAGATTCAATCGAAAGGTGTTCCGAGAGAAATCAACGTCGATTCCAAGCCCGTGGTGTTGTGACTTTTCATTGACGATCTCGATGACGTTTGTCAAAAAGGTTGTCTCTGTATGACCTGAGGCTGACGATCGACAACCGATTTCCAATAAATAAAAAGTGAGAACGATGGCTGAATCATTCAATCAGTCGAGAATGAATCGATGTGTTCGCATACAGCAATCGATCCTGGAGAACTGGCAGCGAACGACCGTGTTCGAATACACGGTGAAAGCAACAGAACCGATTGATGGATTATCGTTATCAGAATTACGGTTGCAGTACTTTTCCGTCGGAGTGAAAGACGACCTGACCGACCTGCCATTCACAGACACTCTCGTCGTCTTTTCAATGATCAGCCAGGCAATCGCCGCCTTAAAAGCAAAGGTCGCGGCCAAAGAAAAGGAAGGCCAAATCCGATTTTCGATCACGACGGATTTTCCCGACGATGTCGCGACACAAATGCTGTCCCAAATGAAAATCGAAACACCGTTTGACGATTCTCCGTTCTTAAAGATCGAATCACTGGAATGATGCGCGGCTTCTGATGGTAACGGGAATTGAATCTGTATACCGGCAGGAGTACCAGCGAAGGGAACTTCTCTTCAGCGACATAAACGTTAGCCCGACGCGCAAGCTAGGGATCTTTTGAAGGCAACGTTCGTCCCTCGCTCGCACGTCGGGATTGGGTTCCCGTGTCTATACTCAACCGTGACGGCCCAATCTGTAACGATAATCGACGTGTGAAAACTCGGACGGCATCAGCTTTGCCAGTTGATCTGTCGTCCGTTTTCTCATCTCAACCGCAAATTCCATCAACGGTGCAATCTCGACTTCTGTTAATTCCTCCGACGTTCGGTGCGGATGGATCAGTTTCAACATGCCCGCGACCGTTTTCTTAACCGCATCCTGATTACGTCCTGTCATCGAACCCATATCAACCCAGGCGTTGACGTGGGTCTGGAAATTACGCCGACGGAGTTCCGCAAATATCTCAGCCAGATAATCCGTCAGAAAACCATAACCCGTCGCGTAGTTATCGGGACGAATCTTCGGGATTTCCCATCCTGGCAGGTACGCATGGATTCGGTCAAGAAATGCGGCGTCTTGAAGTTCGGGAGGAAGCGGTTCAAACAGGTGCCGATATCGGGTATCCGGCTGGCGAAGATTCATATCCGTATCGATGTTTCCACCCAGTACAATGGAACATTGCGCCGAGAATTCCTGATCGCCGCGATTGAATTTGCCCGTTTGCATGTAGTCCTTGAGCATGTTGAGACTCGCCTCGACATCGTCGAAACGAATATGCGAAATCTCGTCGAAAAAGACGAGATGCTTCAGCCCAATGACGCCCAACTTCCGTGTGTTCCGGTTGTAGAACAGGTTCGCAGGGGTCGCGTTGGCACCGCCGCCGGAAATCACAAAACCCCGATTCGATGTGTTACGGAACGTATAAGTCTTTCCGGTCTCACGTGGCCCAAGCTCGATCAGGTTGTAATTAGATTCGACAAACGGCACGAGACGTAGCAACATCAGCAGCTTGACCCGTCGATCAAGTTTGAGCGGGTTAAATCCAACCGACTGAATCAAAAGATCGATCCATTCGTCCTCAGTAAATTCGGGCCGCTTTGAAATATAGTCATCGACGTCGAGACGCGTGTATTGCAGCGGCGTGAATGCTCGAACATAGAAGGGAAACTTCTTGCCTTTGATCTCGTATGTGCCGTCATACTCAATCTCCATCGTCCCCCACGCGCCACTCGTCAGCAGGATATCGCCGTATTCTTCCAGGACTTTCGGCGCGATCCGAACTGTGTTGTCACCTAATGCCGGAACATCGGCCCAATAATGATCGCGGCCCTGGTCGAGTCGTGCGCTGAATTGACCAAGCAGCGTATATTGGCCTTTCTCTTTGATTCGGCTTTTGATCAGTTCCTTTTTGGCGCTCTCGACATAATGTTCGGTCAGTATCCGGTCGATTTTTTCTTGTCCTGCAACCGGGTCCGCCGGGGCGACGTAGCGACTGACGAGGTATTCCATCACATACCGAGGGAACTCCTTGTAAGCTTCGTTCCAACGCGTTAACGGTTTGAGAATCACGCGGTCGCTGAGCATCGATTGAATCTTCAGATTCAATCGATCAAGCGAATCCTGGCCGGTCGTGTTAGTCGTCATGCCGAACTCCATTAGACTTCATCGAATCCGGACAGCGCATCCGTCACGAGTTTCGTTTTCTTCGGGTGAACTTTGATCTGAATGTTACTGATTCCATCGACTGCATCACGCCACAAATCCGATTCATCGACATACCGTAATCGAATCGTAACCGCCGTCACAGTTCGTTTGATATCGACACCCCCATCAGCCTGCGAGCGATAATCCCCCGAAATACGAAGGGTCATCGGTTGGACTTTGGCAGGCGAGAGTTTCCCTGAGCTTCTCAGGATTTCACGGTCGAGATTATCCCGGGCAATCACTTCGAATTTTGCTTCTGAAGTACCGTCATTCTTGATCTGGAATGTGGTGTCGACCACAGAATCCTCGTCGACCGAAATGGAATCGGGCAGACCCTGAAATCTTACAGAAATCCGTTTCTCCGTTGCCGGAATTAATCGAGCCACCGGAACGGCCAATTCCGCCAACGAGACGCCGCCGTGCGAATATCGGGTCGACTGACCAACACCTTCGCGCTTTAGCCATGTCCTGCCAACACACAAACAATGCGGCTCGCTGCCGACTTCAACATCGACAAACGTCGTTAACGAAAGAGGCTTGAATCCCTTTGAGTACCGGTATTTCACTGCGTCATTGATAGCAACATGATTCTTGGCCGCGTCATTCTCTTGAACAATGATACCCTGACTGGGCGAGAGCTCGATAAAACCATGATCCGATGTCGAAAGGATAATGTCGTCTGTTTTCACCCGTTTCAGCAGGTCACCTAAAATTCCTCGCACGCCCAAATCTTCATTCCCGAGAATCTCACGGCGGATCTTATCGTTGAACTGCGCCAGATCGCCTCGAAACTCATGACATTCATCGGAAATGGGATAAATTAAAACGTTGAACGGCTTGAGCGACGTCTCTTTGAAATTCGATTTTTCGCGGGCTTTGTTCGTATCGGCATCAGTAAGCAATCGAACTTTCTCTTTTGCATCAGCTTTCGAGAGGCCGACGTTCTCAGCAAACAAGGTTGTTTCCGCATGGGATTCGGCACGCTTTCCCGTCAGCCATTCTGACGGCGCCCGGCCTGCCAGAACGCTACGGCGCGCATAAAGCGTATAGCTGGGCAATGTGCAAAACCGGGCCTCGCTGGAAATCATAAAGCGTTCGCCGAGCAACGGCTGCACGACCGATTCCCATGTGTCGTATCGCATCCCGTCGAAGATCAGTACCCACACACGTTTCTCGGACTCACCCGAGAGGATTTTCTGGACTTCGTCACCTAACTCGTCCTTGATGAAATTCACAAAACTTCGAGGACTTTTCAAATACTCGTCCGGTGAGGCAACGATCAATTTCGCCAGGACTGTATCCAAGTCGTCTAAACGCTGCCCAACGCGATGGGCCAACGATCCTTCGGCTGCGGCATCTTCGTCACCACCGGATAAATAACTAAGAACGATGTGTGAGAGACTCTCGTGTTGAATCTCCTCCTGATCGTGCGACGCGTGTGCCGCGTCGAGTTCCAGCAAGTAATGTCCGGAATTGACGTACCACTCAAGCAGTGAGTCGACATGCTGGAATCGCGGTATTGAAGCGGCCAAGCGATGTTCCATCGATCGAATGCGGGTTGCCAATCGAACCAGCGCAGAACACTGCTTTTGCCTTTCCGTTTTTTGGATTTCGTCCGAGGCGACAGCCGCGCTGGATTCGACGTCTAAAATCCAGTCGAGGTTTTTCACCGACTTTTCCGATAGCGATTCCTGAAGGCGTTTCTCCACGTACGGAAGCAACAACGCAGCAGACGACAGTGCGCTGACCGCAGTTCCCTTCAAGTCACCGGAAACCAGGCTTGCCAGCCGGGAAGCCCGTGACGTGGTGAGGAATTCCTCAGCCCGATGTTCAACCTGTCGCCATGCCTTTGGATCGCTATGCAAGTTGGCAATGACCGACTCGGATAATGCTTCCAATGTCTCAAGAGGAAATTCCACCGGAAAGATCTGAGTCCCCTGCAACTGTACCAACGGGTTTTGGAGTTTCGTGTCAGCCGCGAATTTGCGAATCAGTAGAAATGTCGACAGTTGATCGATCGGTTGATCCAACCAGAATAAATAAGGTTTGACCGCTGGACGGACCGCCTCAGCCAGCATCATCCTCATAATGGGAATGTCAGGCGACCCGGCAGGAATTGACGACAGGATTCGTAGCGAGTGGGCAATCGCCGGACCGGGTTCAAAATCATCTGGCCAGATTTTACTCAGGACCCAGTCTGGATTCCGCAGCATCAAGGCGAACGCTGCGACCTGTCCTCGACCCCAGTCATCAGGTCGTCCCCATTTTTCGATGATCTTCTTCGCCGCCGCAGGAACCTCGTCCAACCGTTCAAGCAAAACGTCTTTATACCGCATCAATTCAAAGACGGGAAAATTGATCTGAGGACAAATCCGCCGCAGTACAGCGGGGACCGAGATATCAAAAGGAGCGCCCGCTTCGTTTGACGCGAGAATATCCGAAATGGTGGAGACGTCAATTCGTTTCTCTGAATCGGAATCGCGAGTAATGACAATCAATACTTTTTGTTTTGCTTTCCAAGCCGCGCGATAAGTTTTTCGAAACGAAATATCGTCACCCCGAAACGTGACTAAACGCCATTCACGTCCGACTTTGTCAACCAGTTTATCCTTTTCCAGCATGTCACCCACGGCCAGCAATCGATCGCCATCAACGGCAATCGCGGTCCGAACAGCATCAGGTCGCCCAGTAAGCCAGTCAAAGAACAAATCGGCCGGACGATGCGTCATGTTATTCCTAAAAAACCGTCCCAACGTTAGCCCGACGCGCAAGCGAGGGATCTTCGCGTTTCTGTATTTGCATTTCCCGACGCGCAAGCGAGGGATCGTCGTATTTCTGCATTTGCATTTAAAAACAATCGCCTTTCGGCGTTCTTCTCAACGACGCTATTACCGTCATAAAACCGAATCAATTCAAATGCAATCGTGCCATCCATGTCGTTTCGTGGTTCGATCCCTCGCTAGCGCGTCGGGCTAGTGTTTGCTGCCTTGATTTCATTTTCCAATTACATCACTGACCGTCGCGTACATACCCTATTGCCGCTGCCAGATCCGTTTCGTTGTCGAGCCAACGTCGGCTTCCTCGTTCGGTCCACCAGTTTTCTCGGATAGGTGGTTGGGATGATGACGACGAAACATTCGAAGACGAAGATAACGACGAAGATCCCTCGCTTGCGCGTCGGGCTAGCGTTTCATCTCTTCTCTTTCGTTCCAATTCTTTGAGTTTTCTGGTTCCCCATGCTTTGAATTGATCACGCACTTCTTTGGGGTCTCGATCGGATGAGACGACCACGTGAACGTGGTTAGTGCGGCAGTTGACGGCGTGTAATTGCCATCTTCGAATCTTGCAATGATCGGCGATCGTTTTTTCGACCAGGCGGCGTTGTTCATCATCGAGAATGCAGGCGTCTTCTGTCATGCGAGCCTGTGCCTCCAATTTAATGATCGGGTCCGGGAACTGAAATCCGATCCCATAATCGGACCAGCCCCGCTCGTCGCCAGGTAACCACGTTCCATAAGTTGTCCAAGTAAGCATAAACGCGACGGGATCAGCCATGGGAGGTTCAAACGGTCGCGAATTCCGATCCCCAAATTTCGACACGGAACATCTCCATCAAACCCCAGCCCGACGCGCAAGCTAGGGATCTTGGTATTTCTGTTTTGTTTTCGTTTTCCCAACCGCCTGCAACGAATAAATACTCGCCGCCGCCGAATACAAAAACATCGATCCTAAAACCATTCGTCTCATTGGCCAAATCCATTGATTGATCAATTGCCATATTTTACCGGGGCGAAGATCCCTCGCTTGCGCGTCGGGCTAACGTTGGAATGGTTATTCAAAATCTAACAGGCTCTTTTTTTCGCGTTTTTTCTCGGTTTCTTCCTGGCGGATGACTTGGGAAATCTGGTTCGACGCGGCGGAGTTTTGTTTCTGGGCTTTGGCATACACCTTGGACGGGACGTGGTCTCGCAGGACCGATTGGAACAATCTTGTGATCAACCGATATCCCTCGCCGAGATCGAAATCGCGGAGGGTTGGTGTCGCTTGCGTGTCTCCCTCTTCGACCTGGCGGCAGGCTTTGAACAGGACGTCGATCCAGTCGCAGCGTTCGGTGTCGGTGGTGTCTCGACGGAGCGTTCCGGCGATGTAACGGTCGGCGTCGTGCAGGACTCGGATCGAGCGGTCGTCGTTCATCCGTTCCCGTTCCGCGTCGGTCGGTTCTCGCCAGCGGTTGGTCTCGTCATCCCGCCAGAAATTCTCGGTCAGCAGTTCGTCGAGACTCAGGCTTTGCGAGACCTCGGCCGAGAGCAATCCGACCGCCCGCATCCAGAGCGGTTTCAGTTCCCCGATCAACATCGGTCGGACGCGAACTTTTTGTCTCAGCCAGTCGATGGCACTGATATTGTCTTTGATGGCGACTTCTTCCTCGAACAGCCCGCCGCTGCCATTGCCGCCGACTGCTTCGCCTCGCAGATACCAACGTTGGCCGATCTTGCGGAAATAGCGGGAACAGACACGTTCGATAAACGGCAGATTGAGTTGCTCAACGCTCACACCACGTGGGATCAGCGAGTTCATCAACATGCTGTTGATCGTGGCGGTCGTACGGTGTTCGTCGCTGTATTTGTCGGGTTCGGCGAGGATACGTGCGGGGAGTGACAACAAATGTTCGCGAACGGCGTCACTTAATTGATGTTCGAGGTCGTGGTCAAACTGATCTGATTTGGCGCTGACCACCGCTGGCTTGTGGAGGTTGAATAGGACGTCCTTGTCGACAACGTCCTCGACGCCCTCGGCGCCTTTGACTTGCTTGAATGTTTTTTGTTCTTTGTCGAGTAGCAACATGTTGACGATTTCGAATCCGGCAGCACGAATGGCGTTTTTGATTGCTTCGAATACGGCGCCGTCAGAGTTGTTGAACTCGACAGTTGCCCATCGTCCTGGCTTAAGGACGCGAAATAATTCGACGAATGCGAGTTGCATCAAGCGAGCGTAGTCTGGCAATCGTTTCGTTCCGCCGTCGTTTTTTCGATGTACGACAGCTTCTTCGTCAGTGTCAGTTAATTTTCCGATCCACGCCTCCCACAAACGATTGGGCTCAGAATAATAAATGTTCGATCCGAATGGTGGGTCCGTAAATACATAGTCAATGCTCTCGTCGGGCAATTCGACTGCGGACGCAGAACGGTTCGAGACAGCGACGTTTCCAGCGCCAAGCCCTCTGGCGGTTCCAAAGCCAAGATGTAATTGTTCGAATTTTCGCTCGAACACATCCCACACGTTTTTTTCCAACGGGAAAGAAGACATATAGAGTTGACCGCTTAATCCGCCACCTCCGCTTCCCCATGCCTGCTTTTTCGTTATGTAAGACATGATCCCAGTAAGTCCAAAGTGAAGCACCTCGCGACAACGGGAGTCTGCAACAGCAACGGCCCTTTGCCATAAGGCTGCGTATGCCCACAGATTTCGGGGCGTCCAGAAATCCGTGACCAACTTGATATTACGAACCTGAAGTGCATTTCTTCGATATTGAGGGCCGTCTGTGTCCATCTCAACTTCCGGAACCCAATGTGGAATCTTCGAAGTCTCAATTTCCCTCAGACGACCTCGTTCGCGAACGCTGATTGCACGTGAGATTCGTAATTGACGCGGCTCAGTTCCGCCCTTTATCGCGCGAATCCCATTTCCCACAGTATTCACAACCACGGGTACGCTCCCGAGTCGCGGGAGTTGCATTTTTTTCCATTTCTCCGAGCAATTGGGGCACGCAAATAACTCTGAAACCTCGCCGGCGGAATCAACTGCCTCATGCCAAATAATGATTTCTTTCCCACACCCTCTAGGTACCCGCTTCCGTTGAACAATCGGTTTACCAGCATTCTTTCCACGAGTACTGATCTTGCCGGTTGGTTCTTCGAGTGTGACGAGTCCCTGACAACGATACACATCGGACCAAATCGTGTATTGAATCGTCGCCGGGATACAGATCCATTCCTCCACCGTGCTCACGTCGACTTCGCCCCAGGTCTTGTCTCTCGGGAGTTCCGTCACCGGATAGCCGAGGCGGGTTTCGACCTCCGCTCGCGTCAGTAATTCCCACGTTCGTTCCATGCTGTCGAGCAACCGAGTCTTCGCCGCGTCCGAGGGCGGATTCTTGAGCCGGGCCGTGACGTCCGGGTTCTTCGCTGCGTACAGGCCGATGGCAGGCTCGTAATGTTCGGTGCCGTACAGCCAGTCGAACTCCTCTTTCACCGCTGCTTTGATCCGCTCGAACTCGCTCCGCAATGCCTCAACGTCGACCGGCGTGTTGTAGTTGTAAGCGATATGACAGGCGGCGGGAGACAGGTCGTTCAGAATGCAGGCTCGGGGACCGACTCGGTCTTTCAGGTCGGGAAACTGAGCCAGCAGGTCCTCGGGCGGGTTGGCGCACATCTGTGCCGCCACCCCCGTCATCCCCGAACCACAGAAGGGATCGAGCACCACATCACCCGGTTTCGTGTAATGCAGGATGTACGGAATGATGCTGCGAGGAGGGACCTTGGTGTGATACGAATGAGCGTTATAAATCGGGTCGTTTTTTCCCTCTTTGATGTCCTCGGCAAACGGCGGACGGTCGTAATCGTCCGTGACCGGATCGTAAGGGGTCACGTGTCGGGCCAGAAATTCGGCCAGGGCACGAGCCTGGTATTCGGGAGAAAGGTACGGTTGCAGATCAGAGGACATAATTTCTCTCGTTAGCCCGACGCGCAAGCGAGGGATCTTGGTTTTTATGTGTTTGCATTTCCCGACGCGCAAGCGAGGGATCTTGGTTTTCGTATTTTGTATTCGGTATTCTGTTTTGATGTTTTTTAAGACACGCTCGATTTGATGTTTTTTTCATGCCCGTATTGATGGTTTTTTGGTACTGGCGTTTTTTGGTTTATTATGTCGTTACCGGTTCGTCCCTCGCTTGCGCGTCGGGCTGAGGTTCGGCACTTTTTGTGGTCGCGGGTTTTCGTGTTTTATTATGTCGGTTCCGGTTTGTCCCTCGCTTGCGCGTCGGGCTAACGTTTGGGCTAACGTGGGATCATCTCAGGAATATTCTTACTTTTTTGCTTTTGCCGTGCTGGGCTTTGGCTTCTTTCACCGCCTTGCGTAACAAGCGAGCGAATAACTCGACGGCTTCGTCGATGTGGTCTTCTTCAATCGCTCCCACTTCCTGCACGATCGGGATCAATGAGACCTCTTCCTGCACCAGATTTTCGTCGTATAACAGTTTTCTGAGGAATTCGACCAGTTCGTCGGTCAGGGCCGTCGACAGCGATTCCAGCTTCGATAACTGGATAATTTCCATCAGCGATTTCAAATCGGCACGGCCATTTTCTTCTGCCGCTTTTTTCAGAATCGCGCCAATCGTTGCGTCCTTGAATCGCTGAAACCGATCGGCCAAACCCGTCGACACGAGTTGTTTGAGTTTCCCAACCTCGGTTGTCGGGACCTGCATTTCTGGCGTCCAGCCGCATTTCTTACAGGTTGCCGACGTGGTCGCATCCGCCTCCAACGCGTCCGCACACAGATCCAGTCGTTTGTCGATTGCTGCCAGATCCGATTCGACGGACAGCGTTGCCGCTTGCGGCGGACCGAGTTCCTCAATCGAGTTCATTCTCTGTAACGCTTTAACCTGCGGTCGTAATTCGTCGACTTCCGATTCCAGCTTTTCCAGTTGCTCGTAATAGGCCCGATGGGCCTTCCTGTATGCGTGGACATACTTGGACTTCCACTTTTCAAAATCATCAAGGCGTGCTTGGATGATCGTGGGATTCTTGAGCAAATTATCGAACGCCAGAAGCGTAATCAGTCCATTCCGATCGAATTCCAATGGTTTATCGATGTCGCAGGCATCGGCCAGGTAATCACGTGCGTTACTCAGATCAAACGCTTTGTCACTGAGTTGCCGTCCCTTGCTGAATTGATCGTACGCCGCTTTGAATTCCTCAGTTGTGGGATAACTTTCGCGAACAGCCGCATCGAATTCTTGAAACGACGCCGTCGATGCAATGGCTTTCAATCGTTGAATAGTTTCGGTCAACGGTTTCGGGACCGAACCGTTGAGTTTCGCGCTCAGTGCCCCCAGATGCTTTTCCACATTGGGAAGTTCGCTATTCAGTTTGCCCAGGACGGCGAGAAATTCGGTGTTACGCTCCGGTTCTTCGTCCGGCGTCGCTGCGGTCTTCAGCGTGTCATCAAGCACTCGGGTAAACGGTGCGACTTCGTTCCACCCCTTCTGGATCGACACGACGATCCGGGCGCCGAGCAACGCTCTGTCGAGTTTGGCGTTCCATTCACACTGCGCGAGTGCATGGGTGGTCAATCGATTTTTCGACAGCACAATCTGGTCGAGCAACGTGATCTGATTGGCCGTATTCAACGCCAATTCATAGCCACCGCATTTGACGAGCGAGCAGACATACAGGACGACCATCCCTTCGGTCAGTCCATAGGGGGCTGAGCAAAGGGTTGTTTTGAGTTCGGCGAGCGGAACATCCGTGCGTGGGCCGATCAGTTCACGCAGTTTTTTCAATGCCTGTGATGAATCGGGTTTGAAGTCGTTCGGATGGGATTTGACGGTCAATTCCAGACCGACTCCGAAATTCATGACGGCATCTTTTTCCGCCTTTGACGCGTCCTTGCGAAACAGGCCCGCAAACATCTTCTTCGCGTCGTTTTCAGTGAATTCTTTTTTCAAATCCTTGGGGCTGAAGAGGGGCGCGTCGTAGGCTTTTTCGATCAACCGCCCGGCGAGATCGGCTTCCCGTTCGCGCGAGACCTTGAAGATTTCTTTTGCGGGGATGCCATATCCCTTTTGAGTCAGGACTTTGCCCCGTCGGAATTCGTCCAGTTGGCATTTCAGGATCGCTTTGACCGCCTCCCGGCGTTTGTTTTCGGCGTATTCCCGCAACCCCGTTTGATTCGGGCCTGTGGAACTTCGTTTGAGGTTTTCGGCAGCGATCAGTTCGGCCAATGCTTCGCGCGTCTCATCAGATAGAGAATCGGGACGACAGACAGCGACGCGGACATCGGCCAGCGCCGATGTGATTTCGGTATCTGGTACTTCCGGTTTTGTGGTCAGATAAACGAGCCGGAAATGTTGATCGGAATGCTTGATCATTTCACCGAATTCTGACCGCCAGTGATCGGCGATCAGGACTTCACCGCCATACTGTGTGCTGTAGATTTTTCGAGTAGAACTGGCCGTTTTTTTCGGGAACTGATACTGCGCGGGGTTCCCCAGCGTTTTGTCCTGCGTCGTCCGCTGATCGTCCGGCGCGAAGTCGGACAGGATTCCACCGTCGACGCCAAGTTCCTGTTGAGCTTCTTTATTTATGTCACCCAGTTGCCAGAATAGCGACTCAATCCATTTTCCATTCTGTTTGACGAGGTCTTCCTTGGCCTTCTTTTTGAGTGGCGCGAAAAGTTTGCCGGGATTCTCTTGGGCGACGCTGGTCTCGTAGGAATAGACGGCAACTTCTTTTCCGTCTCGCACTTTCTTGTTGACTCGAACGGGATACCCATTCTGGACAAGCCGGTTCAACAGGTGTTCGGCCTGCGCGTTGGCGCCCAGGGCGTCGTCCATCAGCCAGGCGGCTTCGGCAACCTCCTGCGCCATCAGGCCATCTCGCAGATTGTCTGGCAGACACATGGCCCAGAGAAACAAGGTTTCCAGTACACGGCGTGCCTGCTCAAGTTCTTCGGGTGAACCATCAAGATCTCTAAGTTGTTCGATCGACGTTAACAGTCCTTGAAATTCTTCCCGATAGACTTCGTGATTCATCCCCTTGACGAGTTCGGTCGTGCGGATGATATCGGACAATGTGATCAGCTGCTTTTCTTTCAGACGCCCCTTACTTTTGAGGGTTTCCCAGCCGATGCGGATGGCTGAACGGGCCGTCGGAAGATTGTGCTTTTCGTAGTTTTGCGTAATACGGCGCATGACTTCAAAAGTGCGCGGCTGAAACGGGAAGATCGCCGTGAAGTATTCGATCGAGATATTGCCCTGCTTGATAAAGCGATATTCTTTACGGCAATAGTCGTAATAGTCCTTGATATCGGTATTGGCACCCGCCTTCAGGTCTCGGCAACGGAAAGCAACGATCTCGCCGAAATCACTCTTGTTTTTGTCCGCCAGCAGATAAAGCGGCATGAAGCGATCACCCTGACCACCTCCCGACAATTTCTGTGGCATGTCCCCCTGGCTGGCGATGATCGTGACGATATTGAGGTGGTTCGTGGGGAGGACGAACGCCAGTGTTTCGAGGATCTCTTCGTCCTCGGCATAAGCGGTTGATCCTTCGAGATGGCGATCCTGCCAGGATTTGAATTCATCGATGACGAAGATCAGGCCGTCGTACTTGCCCAGCGTCGTGATCTGTTCGTAAATGAACTTGAATCGTTCTTTGAATTTTCCTTTGAGGCGGCTTCCTTCAAGGATTCCTGACTTCACCAGTTCTTGACCGAATTTCTTGGGACTATTTTTGGCCCGAAAATCTTCCGGGGAACAGTGATGTTCTTTCTCGAAGAATGCAGCCACGGCGGGACGAAGTACTGAAGCTACGTCGTTGGTATACCAGTCATCTGCGAGTTCCGCCGACGTCAGCTTGATTTGTTTTGATAGGCCGGGATCATGCTCTTCGAGACTGATCCGAATTTGTTCCTCAAAAATCCGCATCAAGCTGTCGTTGCCATCCGAATCGCCAAGACCGCGCAATGAGAATGCGATGGGGAACATTCGGCGTTTCGCCAACGGGTCATCGTATTCTATCTTGAGTTCGGCATCTTCAAGACTCTTCCACACCCCCTGTTCTCGCCACATCAGCAGATTGATCAAGACCGCCAGAAAATGGGTTTTGCCTGCGCCATATTCGGCTTGAACCCAGAATCCCTGTCCCTTCTGATGAACGACACATTCGAACACGCGTTTGACGTGATCGCGAAGGGCCGGGGTCATGTAATACTGAGCGACGCACGCTTCCGCATTGTCACGCAAAATGGATTGCGACAGGGAAGGTGTCGTTTGCGGCTCGGGTTTGACATCAATCAGACGGGAAAGCTCACGCAAAGCCATCGGGATTCCTTACGCACCAAACTGTCGCTTGATCAAAGAAGAATTGTCACTGAAGTAGTCAACAAGTTGATTCGGATGACATTCGACGTCTTCCGGCCAGGCAAAATCAGGGCAGACCGCTTCGATGACCAGAAACGCCATCGAAAAATCGTCACAAAACCAATCGTAAAATTCGCGGACTCCAACCCCATAGCGAGCCAGAAGCGCCGCCGACAAGACGATCAGAATTGTCCGTCGTCCTTGTTCACGTGGCAGTTTCTGTAAGTATTTACGAATTGCAGTCCGCAACAAAAGTCGAATGTCGTCATCGTCCTTTGGGACATCGCCATCCAGAAGGTCCAGTAGGTCGATGGTGGTTGCGGTGATGCCGTTTAACTTTGCGCGAAGTGTCGGCTCGGAACCGATCCAAAGGTTCAGTTCCTTGTCCCACGCTCGTTGGCTTAACAGTTGAGTCAGTTCATCGATTTCGGGCATGAGTTACAGTCTCGGCTGGTTGGAAAGAAATTCGTCCAGACCCCAGCGCGTGGTGATCTGTTCCAACTGATCGGCGACGACATATTTTCCCAAAAATCCGGCCGCGTCGGCCTCGCGAAACACGGTACGCACGTCGTCCTCGGATTTGTACCCAAGATACTTCCAGAAAGGATTGGCGAAAAGCCGCTTCAATTCAATGGTCCGTGGCCCGTTGGGGGCGAACAAATGATGTGTCAGGATCAACAAAGAAGTTTTTTCCGCAGCAATCGGCATCAAGAAATGGTCGTGCTCAGCGGAAGCTTCCAGGAAACCCAGTTTGACCAGATTTGCTTTAAGCCGTTGTCCGGTCTTCTTCAGGGGTGTCTCCGCGTAACAACTCGCAAGAAATCGATCGAACAGGCTAATGGGAATTCGCATTCCAATTTCGATGGGGAACAGACAGTCTGCAACGCAAGCGCCTGCGATCGTTTCGTTTGACAGGTACAGGTATCGAAGAATATCCAGCGTAATCCGACCATCCTGGTATGCAACCCAAGTCTTGCGTGCTATTCCATTCAGCCCATCGGAAAAAAAACGCCGGATGATAAACCGGGCGCTCTGAACTCGGGTTTCGGCGCTATTTTGAGGCAGATCCTTCGAGAGTCTGTCGCGAAGCTCAGCCAGGCTGTTGCACGCGGCGGATTGCTTGATGGCGAAAATGGTGTCCGGTACGGAAAGCTCGTAGAGATTCCGACTGATTTTAGAGATTTTCTTAGCGTCGCTCGCGCTTGTTCCCGCAGCTTCGGTTGGCAGTTCTTGCGTGCTATGTTCGTCGTCATCAAACAGGGTTGGCTCGTTCTTCTTCGTCATCACGTCGAAAAATCCGTTAAAGTCTGCTCTCTATCATCGCCTGGCGG
Source organism: uncultured Schlesneria sp. (assembly GCA_903904835.1). Classification (GTDB taxonomy): domain Bacteria; phylum Planctomycetota; class Planctomycetia; order Planctomycetales; family Planctomycetaceae; genus Schlesneria. The sequence goes on from CAIVEI010000088.1 coordinate 72,981, forward strand.
GCAATTTCTAGAGGTTATCCTGCGTCCCAAAAAAATGCAGCTATCGGGGTTTGGTTTCCGTTTAAATGGTACTCGACAGCGTTCAAAGAATCTCTGTAGACGTCGTGAGTCAAATTCAAAGGGCGGGTTTACAACGCCCCCCACGTCAGCCCGATGCACAAGGGACGGATCGCCGCCGAGGAACACCACGGCGCCCAACTCGGCAATCGAGCCACTGGTTTTGCTATGGTTCAGACAGTCATCCGTATCGGTCTACGTTCGTCCCGCGCTTGCGCGTCGGGCTAGCGAACGAAGAAAATGCGCTATGAACCGAAAAGCCGGTTTGGCTGGCTCTCTTTTTCCATTTCGCATACATCGGAGCATTGGTATCGGAGCCGAGAATCGAGATTTTTAGAACTGATTCGGCTTCGATCCGAAACTTCTCATCCGCCTTCCAAACGTTAAGAACGCATTTCTGTTTTTCTATTGACTGCCGTTATTTACTTTTGTATTTTTATGTCGCGGCTATATTGGCGAAGGCGGAGCGATCAGCCAGGGTTCGTCATGAAGCACAGTTTTAAGCATCGGTTTGAGGCCGTCCGCTTTGGTTCGGACGGCCGCTTGCCTGCACTCGCTGTTGTTTGAAACGGGTGGCGCCGAAGCGGCGAGAGCGTAGCTGCCGAAGCGGTGGAAAGTAAGTTTGTGAAAGTAGTGAGTAGACAAGACAAGAATTTTTTGGCGGATATTCCAGCGAATGAAGGGTGAAAAGTGGCGAAGTCAGTCGAAGTCAGGCGAACTCAGGTGAACTTTGTTGCGACGGAAAGATAACGAAAAGCCTATGATTTATGGGAAATGGTCGAAGTCGCGCGAACTCGGGTGAACTTTTCAATCACAACTCGGGGCGTCGAACAAAAGCCGGACAGCCACCTCGAAACTCGGAGCCAGTCCCGGTTTTATTCGCCTGAACCGGACTAACCTAAAAATTCTCGCTCGTAGTGTGAGATCTTATCGACTCGTCGTTCGTGCCGGCCTCCTTCGAACGGTGTATCGATCCAGGTTTGGATCATGCGGGGCATGGAGGCTGTCGCGATCAGGTCTACAGAAAGACAGAGAATATTCGCGTTGTTGTGGCTACGACTGATTTGTGCCGAAAGGACGTCATGACAAAGGGCCGCGCGAATTCCTCGGATTTTGTTGGCGACGATCGTCATCCCGATTCCGGTACCACCGATAAGGATCGCTCGGTCGACCTCGCCGCTGGCGACGGCTCGGGCTGCCTTCGCTGCATAGTCAGGGTAGTCGCACATTTCGTCGGTCGATGGACCGAAATCCAATCCCTCATGATGAAGCTCACGCACGAGAGAAAGGATCTTATCTTTGGCCTTGAAGCCTCGGTGTTCGCTGGCGACGGCAATTTTCATGATTCGAGTAGACCACAGTTTCGATTGACTTGGAAGATCATTACACTTTCGGATAACCGAAATCATATTTCTTTCCGGGATTGGCTGACAGTCCAGTCGGAGGTCTGTGATGGAACGACGAACATTTAATATCCCAGTGAAGTTTCACCTCAGACAACGTAGCCATCATCGCTCCGAGGCTGTCAGTTTTTGTAAGTTAAGAATGGTGAGCCACACCCCGTCGCATGGGCTTCAGCCCGTGCGACACAACATCTTGTGCGGGCTAAAGCCCACACTACAAAAACTGACAGCCTTTCCGCGTGATGAGCATTGTTCGAGAACCTGCTAAATTCCAAACTGCATGTGCTTAAAAAAGGAATTCAAACGGAATGTCTGTCGCGATGCTGCAGCAACGTTTGAATCGTTTTCGACGCATGCTCATCACGCGGAGCGATGATGGCTACTTTGAAAGAAACCCTGGGACTTGACTCAATGAGTCAAGTTTCAGCCCCGAAGTCGTCTCAAGACGGTATTCCCTCGTTTTCGCCAAAGCATTGCTAAATGAACGCTGTATTTTTGAGTCGATTATTCGTAGTGACATCGATTGATTTCTTCGCGTGCCGCGAAGATTTTTCACGGGAGCCGAGCCGCGACATCAGTACACGCATCGACTATGCGGCTCTGCCGAAGCCTCCCGCTCCGATTGCCATTGGGTTGCGGGCGAATTCCGCGTCTGGTTCATCTCATGTTCTCCGCAAGAGGTTAATAATCGCGATGAGACTTACTTTTCTGATTCTCATTGTTGCTTCATTCGCTCTCCCCGTTCTTGGCGATGATTTCGCCAGGCTGGAAGCAATTCTCGCGCAGTCGCGTCAACATGGAGGAGTCATCACGATTCCGCCCGGCGACTACGAACTGGATGGTCAGAAGCCACTGCCGATCACGTCACATCTGACCATCAACGCCTATGGTGCTCGGTTTCATTTTCCGAAAACACTCGGTGATAAGGCACGTGTCGTACTGTTCTCGGGGGAAAACATCAGCGACTTACGCTGGTTTGGCGGACACTTCTCAGGGCACGTCTTCGATCCGGCCAAGGTGGATAATTCGTGGGAACCGAATTCCAATTCGCGAGGTATCTTGATTTCGACAACGGCTGGCGGACGAACGGAAAACCTGACGTTTCGCGACGTCACTTCCGACGGACTTTCTGGTGCTGTCATCACAGTATCTGGCGCTGCAAAGAAGGGGAGCGACCGTGAAATTGAAACCTACGCGCGTAACGTCACCATCCAAAATTGCACGCTTGAACGAAGTGGCAAGTTCATGTGGGACTACGGTTACCTGTGGCAGATCACTGTCTGGCCCGAGGACTACAGCGACGCAGAACGAGCGATGGCGGCGAAATATTTTCGGAACGACCTTGTACGCGGACCGGTTCGGATGGATTCGGGCGATGATCGAGTGCAGTTCAAGAACAATCCGCCACTGCTGGTTTCGCAAAAGCGAGAGGCGTCTGAGGCCGAGCGAGGGAATGATGCGGTCTGCTTCTACGGAGATACGTTGCCGTCTAACATCGTCCGTGGAAAACGCTACTTCGTCATCGAGAGCAAGCCGGATTTCCTGCGCATTGCCGAGTCGCCAGGTGGTGAGGCGATCCGATTTGCCAGTTCAGCCGGACCTCAAACGCGACTGATCAGCAATTTGTTCGAGGCGTTTTATGGTCTGTATGCCCCGACGGGCAGCGGCCCAGGAAAGGGGGCATTCGACCTTGTTGGTTGTGAGAAGGTCGTCGTCCATGGCTGCCATTTAAGTGCCCTTGGTGACACAATGCACATTCAAAAGAGTCGAGGTGTGATCTTCGCCGACAATCACATCACCGGTTCGAGGATGGGTGCATTTTTCCTGGCGGAGTTCTGCAAGGACGCAATGATTACGGGCAACGTCGTGGATGGAACCAATGGTTCACGCATTGTCAGCGTCGAAAAATCGACTGAGGACGTGACCATCACCGGCAACACCTTTCGCAATGGAGGTCGAGGCTCGTGGATCAACCAGCCTCGCAACTTCATTCTGGCCGACAATGTCTTTGTGAACAACACCACGAAGTGCGAACGGGACTCGCGTCGCGGGCGTCGCCATTTCGCCGACGGTGACTACGAACATTACGCCGAAGTGTACTTTACGACGCACGAGCCTGGCGGACGATACGGCGACGTGACGATTCGAGGAAACATTTTCACCTCAGGCCCCAACGCCGAACACGCGATCAAGTTCGCACCAGGGGGTGATACGATTGTCGTCACGGACAATATTTTTCGTGGCCCCGTTCGCGAGATCACTCAAGGCCCGGGATGTGACAATGTCATCATTCGGGACAACGTTGGGTCGGTGGATCACCCCGACCGGCTGAAAGAGATCAATTCTCGGTGACTGGTGTTCTGCGGAAGCGTCGTCGGAGGGCTGGAATTGTGATTACACTGAGGCCAATCGCTAACGAGATCAGACTCGACGGCTCGGGGACTGGTGCGAGGATCGAACTCGTGGCAACTCCTGGGTTGGTTGTGAGTAGGTCACGAAGGAAAATGATTCGTTAACAACACCGGTTCCGGTCTGGTTCAAGGCGATCGATTCAGCTCCGAACTGATCTGCAACCGGATTGATTGCTGAGGTGTCGTGCAAGATACCAGTCATTTGAACATCGATGAAGCTGGAGTTGCCGATGGTACTTTGCTTGAACGAGATTTGACTTGCCGAGAAATTAAACGTGTGTGCAACCGGCCCGTCGGTCGTGAACTGAAGGACGTTCGTAAGATCCTGAGTCGGATCGCGAAGTACACCGTCTTGTAAGGTCTTACTCGGAAGGTTCAGCAATTGAATGACCGTCACCTTGTCGAAACCGTTGACGGGAAAGTCGCCTGATCCCGTGTCGGGCGAAAAATCGTTGTTGCTGGTCACGCCGTTAATCGTAACGGTATCCGGAATGATGTTGATGAGTTCCGACTTCGGAAGAGTCACGGTGCTGGCACCGAGTAAAGAAGTCCCTGTGCCAGTATTGAGTTTCGTATTGCCGCTAGGAACGAATCCGAATGACCCGATCAAACCTGCATGAGCCGAAGGAATGTTGATCGCCGCGATCACGAACGCGAACAAAAATCGACGGAGAAAAGTGACTCGAAACATCGTAAAATCCAAATTTACCTGACGAAGAAAAATGACTGCGATTATCGTGACGAGGTTTTAGGCGCAATTCCGAACTCGGCCAGTGAAATTCCCACGGTTTTTGGCATCTGATGCGAGTTAAATGTTCAGTAGACGTTCTTCCCAAGGGATTCTGACAGCTTTGCCAGATTTCAAAACTCGAGAAATCTGTCACTTCATCCGAGTCGCTGCAGATTCTCTGCACTTGTTGCCATTAAATTGCTTCTGCGGGCCGAAGAAGGGCATGCGCCCCTTTTTTTCGTCAAAATCGTTAAATCTTCGCAGTCGTGATGTCCGAAACTAACTAAAGATCAGCCAATCCGACGGCTACGTTGTCTCCGTTTGAGCTCCCACAACAGCCTGGAACGTGTGATACGCCGATATGCGCTGGCCGTCATTTCTATTGTTGACCGCACTGATGTTTGCGGTGCCGGGCTGCCGGGTCCTGGGGCCATTTTCCCCATTGCGACCAGTGGAACAAGTACTTGTGTATCCACAGTCTGTCGCGCCGTCATTTGCTTATCGAGGTCACGACATCGGGCAACAGGTCTGGATTGAGACCGAAAGCCATCAGCATCTTGATGCACGATACATTGCTCATCCAAAACCACAGGCGGTCGCACTATATTGCCACGGTAATATGGGAACTGTCGACAAGTGGGTGATCCTTGCCGAACGCCTTTCGAAGATGCATCGGCTTTCAATTCTGGTCTTTGATTACCGTGGCTACGGCCGCAGTTCCGGAATTGCCAGTGAAAGCGGTATCCTGCAAGACGCCGAAGCGGCGCGTTGCTGGCTGGCAAAAGAAAACGGGATTCGTCCCTGTGATGTGGTCCTGATCGGCAGATCACTGGGTGGTGCCGTGGCTGTTGATCTGGCATCGAACGGTGGAGCACGTGGAGTAATTCTGGAAAGCACATTTTCGTCACTGCCGGATGTCGCAGAAAGTCATGCAGCCTGGCTCTTGCCGGAATGGAACATGACGCAACGGCTGAATTCCGTCGAAAAGATCAAGAATTACTCCGGACCGCTTTTGCAAAGCCACGGAGATGCGGATCGTCTGATACCTTTGTCATTGGGGAAAGAACTTTTTGCTGCGGCACCCGGGACAAAGGAATTCATTGTAGTCCCCAAGGCATCACACAACGATGATCATATTCGCCATTGCGCTGTTGAGAGAGAACGGTTCCTCCGCAGCTTGCCCTCGGTTCGTTCGGCCGACGAAGACGAAGCTGGGGTTTGGCACTTCACACAAAAATAGTCGAGTGTCGCGGATTTTCCTGGCAGAAGATCAATGAATCAAACGTTCAAGTTCGTCGACCTTGCGCTGTCAGTGTGGAATGACTTTCGTTCTTCCCAGCGGATTCTGATTCTCTGCAATCTCTACTACAAATTCGTTGAAGCCTGGCTGATTGTTCCGATGATCGCCTTGGGTCTGGCTGCGGTATTGACCCTGGCCGGTCATTCTGCCGTCAGCAATTGGGATGCATTCTCGTTTCTGCTTTCCCCGATAGGAATTCTTTACGCGGCAGTCATCAGTGCAGCCACGGTGGTCCTGCTGTTATTCGAACTCGCCAGCATTATGGGGCTGGCAAGCTTGGCGGAGACAGACGAACGGCCCTCCATGCGTGCCTGTTTGTCAGCAGCATTTCCGAGGCCATGGCGAGTTGTTGTTTTGGGAACCGTCATATTGGTGTCCCTCGTGATCGCGTCCACCCCGTTCGTGCTGTTGGCACTGTTGACATACCGAAGTTTACTGTCTCAACACGACATTAATTATTATGTGACCGAACGTCCCCCGGCATTTTGGTTAGCTGCAAGCATCGGCCTTGCGATTCTTCTCGCGATGTCTGTTGTTGAAATCATAATGCTTGTCCGATGGTCGTTCGCACTGCCCGTCATGATTTTCGAAAATCGAAGTTCGTTCGCGTCTCTTGGCATTAGTAATGAACGAATCCGAGGTGCGAGCTGGCGAGTCGGCATCAGTCTGCTTGGCTGGCTATTCTGCACGACCTTGTTGGGATTCGTTCTGGAAGCGGGCTTCCGATTGTTTGCAGGCTTCGTCCTCGAATACGCAGGTGATTCCCCCGTTTTCAAAATACTGATTCTGTTGACAGTTCAAGCGGGGCTATTGGCAATCTGGTCCTTCGTCACGTTGACCGGCAGTGGCTTGATCACGCGACGGCTATATCTGTATCGCAATCAAGAGTTGGGACTCATTCAACACGAGAAAGTCATTGGGCTGAGGAAATCGAAATCGTTCGGCTGGAGTCTGGCACTTGTCATCGTACCGCTGTTGCTGATGACCCCTGCTGTTCTTTGGACACGCATTCGCCAAGTCATGGCCGATCACCCGCCTGTCAAAGTCACGGCACACCGGGGTCATTCCCGCGCCGCCCCGGAGAATACAATCAGTGCTGTCCGGGCCGCCATCGAAAGCAAAGCGGATTATGCTGAGGTTGATGTATTAATGACAGCCGATGGAGTGGTTGTGCTACTTCACGATAGTGACCTGAAGCGAGTGGCGGGTGACGAGAGAAAAATCAGTGACATTTCATTCGATGAAGTGAAAAAGCTGGACGTGGGAAGTTGGTTCGGTCCCGACTTCGTCGGTGAACGCGTTCCGACGCTGGACGAGGTGATTAACCAGTCAAAGGGGCGAATCAAACTTAATATCGAACTGAAGGTCTATGGACCTGACTCGCGATTGATCCCGGAAGTGGCTCGGATCATCCGCGAGCTGAACTTCGAGTCGGAATGTATCGTGACAACCTTTGATTACGACTCATTACTTGAGTTGAAACGACTTAACCCAAAACTCCGAACGGGGCTGATTATTGCGCATGCGTTGGGAGATGTCAGTCGACTCGATGTCGATTTATTCAGTGTTCGTGCAAACTGGCTTTCGGATCAGGTTCTCAGGCAAGCACACCGGCGCGAGAAAGAGGTTCATGTATGGACCGTCAATGATCCTGCCGAGATGCTCAGTTTTATGAAGCGAGGTGTGGATAATATCATCACAGACGATCCCGACATCCTGATCTCGGTCCGAAATCAATGGATCAGTTTGTCAGCGTCAGAACGGCTGCTTCTGGCGTCTCGGTTGCTACTTGGGCTAAAGCAGTGACAAATTGGATGCAACAGGGAGAGGCTGTTATTTTTTGTAGCGAGGGCTTTAGCCCTCGCAAGATGTTGCAGCGCACGGGCTGAAGCCCATGCTACGACATTCGGTCACTCTTTGCCTTGGTATCTTTTCAGTTCCGAGGGAAGTGGTGGTGAGACGCCGGGTGGTGGTCCATGCCGGAAGCTTGGGTCCGGTGTGCCGTGGAATAGGCGCGGTACGAATGGGAATTCATCGGTCAGGACGTAGTAATATGTCCCCTCGGGGAATTCCGGTGCTGGGCCGGTTCGACCGTTGCATTCGTCCAGGTCGCCGTGTCCTGGAACGTATTCAAAGTCTTCGACGAACATCCCATCGAAGCGACCTTTCGGTCCATCCTTCCGTAGTCCCTGTCGTAATCGGTAACTGGATCGCAGGCGTCGTGTGGAACTCTTCACGTCGGTCGGGTCACCGGGGCACTCGGGGCCATAGATTGGAAAGCCGTCGGCGGCGTAACCCAACAAATGCATTGGGCTATCTGGGGTGACGACGGCCAGATTCCAGAGCAACCCGGTTGGCAATCCGTGGTAGTGATAAGCTCCTCGCCCCTGAGTGTGTGCTCGGTTGCAATCGATGCCCAATGCGACGGAGTTTGCAGGATGCAGTACTTCGAATTGCCAGCCACTATGACCATCGGCATTCCAGAAGGGACCGGAGGGATCAAAGGGAACACCATTCACAGCGACGCCGAACAACCACATCAAGAGTGGAACCGGCTTCTCTGCAGCCAGAGGATTGAGCGGCATTTCTAACTTGTGTTTTTGCGGTCGCATAGGAACGGGATCATGCCAGTTAGGAAAATCGCCGCTCGCATGATCCGGCAGGCCATTGGCTGTGATCAATCGCTTGCCATTGTCTGAGGCGATGGCAATCTCTGATGAGCCATGCTTTCCGGAGTCCGCCAGTAGCCACGTGGTTGCTGCGGCTGTTGTGGGGAGGGCAATCGCACCTGTCATCAAAGTGCGGCGACTGATTTTCATAGACGTATTCCCGACAAATTATCATTTTGCACGACGCTATCATCTTGCGCAGCACGCGAAAAACATCAACCTCAAAGGCATGTTTGTCAGGGATCGATTCTTGTCGACATGAGCGATTGACGAGCGGTTCGACCTGTTGGGTTCCGACGCTAGCAGCATCGGCCACGTAGCCGACGCTGCCAGCGTCGGAAATGATTAAGAAAGCTTTCGCGGTTTCCGTTCGGTGAGAGGCTGATGACATATGATCTTGAAATCGCCTGAGTCGGCTTTGTTCATGGAACCGTTTCCACGATCTCTCGCAGGACGCGGCACGGATTTCCTGCAGCGACGACTCCGTCCGGGATGTCCCTGGTGACGACACTTCCAGCCCCGATGACGGTCTTCGACCCGATCTTTACTCCAGGGCAGATGATCGCGCCACCCCCAACCCACACATTGGAACCGATTTCGATGGGCTTGCCAAACTCCTGTTTCTGACGCAGTTCGGCGTTGAGTGGATGCGTCGCGGTGTAGATCTGGACAGCCGGACCGAACAGCGTATAGTCCCCAATCGTGACCGGACAGACGTCGAGAACGACGCAGTTGAAGTTAAAGTAAACTCGTTCGCCCAATTGGATATTCGACCCGTAGTCGCAAAAGAATGGTGGCTGCATCCAGACCGATTCACCCCCTTTTCCGAAGAGTTCAATCAAGATTCGGCGGCGAGCCTCTTGTTCGCTTTCACGAGTCAAATTCAGCGTCTGGAACAGATCTCGGGCACGTTCCCTTGCCCGAATCAATTCTGGATCGAATGGATCGTAAAGTTCCCCAACAAGCATCTTTTCTTTTTCGCTCGGCATTTGGTGATCCAGAATCATGACTCGATCGTTGTTAGATGATTGTGTCGAGTTGACCGTACTGAGAGTAAAATGAGTCACATGGAAAAACGGTTTTCAAAACTCGCCAAACGGACACTGCTCGCAGCTTTTGTTGCCTGTGTTGCTTGGGCATTTTTTGCTTATCGCTCGATGGATGCTACCATTCGCAATGCGTATGCCCAATGGTGGGTCGCCGACATGGTGACGCTCCACCTGGAAGCAAATGATGAATCATGGCCGAATTCATGGGATGAATTGCGAGATGATTATGAAACCAGCATCAAAACTTCCGGCAGACCCTGGTCATTCGAAGAATTGTGCCAGCGAGTCGTCGTCAATTGGAATGTGGATACGAGAGAACTAAAAATGGTCGTCGCCGATGGCTTAGACTTTCGTGTCATCTGGCTTCGTGATGGAACAACTTCCCATTGGTACAGTAGAGAGCCAAACCAAATAATCAGCGATTATCTGCGGTTAAAAATGAATGATCAGCCAGCCGATGCTCTCGTACCAACGAATATCGACAGTTCACATTGAATGTGCTTTTTGTGGAACACCAAATTTCGGTACTCAACGCCCCCCTCCAGTGAATGTCCAAAGTCCACCATGCCCTATGACGGCTGAGGATCATATGACACAGTTGAACGTCGGAAGATGGAGGTTGAATTGCGACAGGGAAGCGACTCAGCGAGCATACAAAGCCATCGAGATCGATGAACCCGAAGCCTGCGGCTGTTCCCATTGTCGAAACTTCGTAATGGTCAGAGACCATGTCTACCCGTCTGACGTACGATCTCTTTTTGAAGACTTGGGAATCGAATCGTGCCGAGAGCGAGAGGTTTATCACATGGTTCAGCTAAAGCCTGGGATGCATCTCTACGGTGGGTGGCTTCATTGCGTTGGCTGGATCGAGGGTGCCAGCGACGAGTTCGGGAGGTTCGATTTGGAAGTATCGGGCGACGCTGCTCCTTTCACTTTCTACTTTCACGACAGGCCCACCCTTTTGCCCGATTCATTTCAAGGATTGCCGATTCTTCAGTTCGAATTCACCGCTCAAGTGCCGTGGGTAATTCAAGAAACGGAACCCGAATAGAGGTGATCGTCAACCATCGTATTCGACGAAGGATTCAAGAAGGACAACCACCAGAAGCAGAGGCGGCAATGGTTTTGCTGGATTGTGAACAATGTGTCAGCCGCTCGCTTCGGAAACTCCTCGCTGATCTTCCAGTTGGGGCAAGTCTCTACGACCTGGAACGGCCTCAACCGGAACAGACAAGGGCTTTGTTTCCCTGCCTCGAATACTTTCTTCCCGATGTCCTTGCGGAAGTTCATCCCGAATGGCGCAAAGAAAGTTTCGATGGCTTTCTTCCAGTTTTCGCCCGGAAGGTCGGCCCAAGAGAAGCCGAATTATTTGGCATAAGTATCACCATTTCGGACCAGGCATCGACGCCGTTCCACCTGAAGATCCAGATTGCTGCCGATGTCGACGAGGTTTCGTGGCTCGAATTCAGAGTTGGCGAAAAAGGGGATGAAGGAAAACGATTGTCAAGCATCGCTTCATACAAATCATCCAGTGCCTTATACAATCGACTCTACGCCTGTCAGGAGCAACCACAAAAGATGGACTGGGCGTATGAGATCACGTTTGGGAATCGAGATCCCTAATCGGCGTCGGAACTGGATAGAAGCGTCATCAGTCTCCAGTTTTCCGTTGACAAACGATGGCGACATTGTTCGTGATCTATCCGACGTCGAACGGGTACGATAAAATCCCCCCGTAGGTTGTTTGCTCCATCAGGAAGGTTGCTCGAATATTTACGAGAATAAGACGATTTAACCAATTGATCGCGAATGCTTTTGGGGCAGCCGGTTTAATTGGCTGTTGGCGTTCAGGCAATTTGCTACGTGCTGACGACCGTGAGATTTGTTTGATGGAGGTATCGAAGTGAGCGAAATTGAAGAGCTTGAAACTCGCGTTCGTCAATTGCCCAAAGAGGATTTCAGCAGATTCCGAGATTGGTTTCTGCAACTGGACGACGAACTTTGGGATGCTCAGATTAAATCGGACTTTCAAGCAGGTAAATTGAATCGACTGATTGAGAACGCGCGAGACGAATTGAGTCGCGGAAAGGCTCGCGAACTTTGAAGCACTACACTTCATCAGACTTTTGGGGTTTCTACGGAGAACTCCCTGCAGACATTCGAGAGCTTGCGGATAAGAATTTCGAATTGCTCTAAGAAAACCACCGTCACCCGTCGCTTCAGTTGAAACGCATTGACGAACTGTGGTCAGCACGCGTTGGAATCCACTATCGGGCAATCGGAATTGACGCGCCTGATGGGATACAGTGGATCTGGATCGGCTCTCATGCCGACTATGACAAGTTCATTGCCTGACAACATCCGATTAGTCGACGCTCATCTTGCAAAGGCAAACAATTGCCAACCGGTGTTCTGCTATTCTTATGCTTCCGATTACAAATCAAAAAACTAACACCTCAAGTTAAAGATTCTGAACAACCACGATCAGCGGACAGGGGTAACAATCGCTGACCCGGAATATTCATCACAATAACGACGGCGTCCGATACAGGGTCCTTTTTCCGACCCGGATTTCGGCGTCGACGACATATGGTTGAATTCCTGCGATGTCCGGTTCGATGCCCAGGCCTGGGGCATCTGGTGCTAGAATCTGGCCATTTTCGTCGGGGACGATATGGTTCTTCGTCATGGCGACGGCCAGGGATTTCAATTCGGTCGGGAATTCACAGATCACATCTGCTTCCAAACCGGCGAACGGTTGCAGTGATGCTGACAAAGCCAGATTCGACGTGAAGGTATGGTTGACGTACGTGACATGTTTTGCGGCGGCGTAATCGGCGACATCCTTGGCGATTGTGATCCCTCCGATCCGACCTGCGTCGATCTGCACATACTTCAGCCCGGCGCGGTCGATCATGTGTTTTGCCATGTGGAAGTTATGGCACCCTTCGCCACCCGCCAGACCCACCGGTCCGCTCTCGGCCGACAACGAGTGGTACTCGTCGAGCGCTCCTGACACGAATGGTTCTTCGAGCCATGTTGCACGGACTTCCTTCAATGCCCGCAGTCGTGCGCGGGCGGCAGCGACATCCGTATTCCACACCGTCCCAGCGTCGATCAGCAGAATCCCCTCATTTCCCAGCCCTTCCCGGGCGGCGTGAAGATGAGCTTCGTCTGTGGCGACACTTCCCAACCCAAACGGCCCCCAGCCAAACTTCGCGGCGCGGAATCCTTTCGATTGAATCCCCTTTGCCTTTTGCAAGGTGGCTTCGGGAGTATCACCGAACAGCACTGACGCATACGGCGTCTTGGCAAACGAGCGAGAATATCCCAGAAGTTTCCAGACGGGTTCACCCGACCGGCGGCCCAGCAAGTCCCAAAGGGCGATATCGATGCCCGAAAGAGTATGATCCGCCTGCAGGAGATCGAGGCTGTTAGCTCTGACAAGATTTCCGATCCGCCGGATATCGTCGACGCTATCGATGGTCTGCCCCAGTACCGAGGCCTGCACCGGTTTGCATGCACTGTGCGACATCGGACAGACAAGGCTGGCAATGGAGACCAGCGGCGCCGCCTCGCACTCACCCCAGCCGACATGGTCACCAGCAGTGACTCGAACCAGCAGGGCATCCTGGCTTCCATCACCGATGTCGAGAATCTCGGGCATCGCCAGATAGACAAAGTCGATGGAATCAATTCTCATAGCGGGCACCATCCTGTGGGCTGTCGTGGGGTTGGTTGGTCTTGATTCACTGCTTGTGCGCCTTTGGCGATGAACGATAACTGTAGGCTTTTCCTTTTCCGATTCTCAGCATTTGCCGGATCACACGCAACCTAAGAATTCTTCCCGTCGGAGCAACAGCATGGTCATAATTACCCGGCTGGAAACCTTTGTGATTGGGGACGGTCCGGGGATCGATCCAGACAAAGGTGGCGTCGAACCGATCGCCTGCGTGCGAGTGCATACCGATGAAGGCATCGTGGGACTTTCGGAAGTCTTTCGTGTTCCACCTGGGGTGGTGCAATCAACCGTTGGCGACGGAAACACGCATTTCGGTCATTTGCTGATCGGACAAAAGCTCACGCATCCGGAGCGGGTGTGGCAGCATGTCTGGGACTCTTTGATTCACACCAATCGCCGAGGCTGGGAAATCATTATTCTCGGTGCCCTCGATGTCGCGATCTGGGATATTTACGGGCAAATGCTCAATCAACCAGTCTGGCAACTTCTAGGGGGAGTGCAGCGAGGTCCGTTTCAAACTCATCGCGAATCGCGGACTTATTCCGTCGTTCCGTATTGCACCATCGTCTCCGATACCTGGGGTGGCGACGCGATGTTCAGCCAGCAAATCAGCCGCGTTGAGCAATTGCTGGAGCGGGGTTATCGAGCATTCAAAGTCGAACCGATGATGTCGACGCCGGGCGATGTGGTGGAATTGGCTCGACGAACGCGTCAGTTGCTTGGGCCGGTGCCGACGCTGATGGTTGACGTTGGTTACCTGTTTAACGATCTGCCGACAGTCGCCCGCATCTGTCGGGAACTGGAAGAACTCGACATTTTCTTTTTCGAGACCCCCTTCCCTGTCGATACGCCGGGCCCGTATGCGCGACTGTCCGAGTTGACATCGATTCCGCTGGCCATGGGTGAGCACGGTGTGACTCGCTGGGAGTTTCTGGAGATGATGGATCAAGGCCGGGTCTCGGTGATGCAGCCGTATATGACCACTTGTGGCGGGTTAACGGAGGCCAAGAGGATCGTTGATCTCGCCGTCCCGAGGGGAGCGCTGGTCTGCCCTGGCAACTGGTCGACGCAGATTCTCGGTGCGGCGTCGGTTCACCTGGCGGCATATTCGCCCATCACGCCGTACATCGAATTTGCCGCAGCCGAAGTCTTTGACTCCCCGCTACGCCGTGAACTTCAGGAACTTGGGTTTCCCGCAATGAATGGCGAGATCGCTTTCCCTGAGGCTGCGGGGATTGGTTATCATCTGCCTGACGACGTAATTAACAAGTATCGATTGGATTAGGGCGTTGTGGACACATCTTGTGCCACTGCTTGACCTTCCTCGGTCAAGCAGTGCTCTTTGACCGGCCAAAAGAGAAGACACGGCTTCTCCGAAGAATCCGATGCAGTGGCACACAACCTGAGCCGTCGAATTTGAAATAAGCGCATGGATTTCAATTGCACTCACTTCCAATGAGGACTGCATGAGCATATCGGTCGCCGAAAGTCCCCCGTTGCCAGCGATTCGTTGGCGCATCGTCGCGTTATTGATGGGCTTTGCTGCTTTGGGTCATTTTAACCGCGTCGGCATTTCTGTTGCAGGGAGCGAAGTGTTCATCCCCAAGTTAGGCCTGAGTGAAACCAGAATGGGCTGGGTCTATACGGCGTTCCTGATTGTCTACACATTGGGAATGTTACCTGGTGGATGGCTGATTGACCGTATTGGATCGGCCCGGTCATTGACGATTTACGGACTGTCGATGGGCGCATTCGTTGTACTGACCGGCGTGCTTGGCTGGCTGACAAGCCGTTCTGAAAGTCTGTGGATCGGCCTGCTGGTCATTCGAGGTTGTGCCGGTCTTTGTAACGCGCCACTGCATCCGGCTGCGGCACATGTCGTTTCCGACTTAGTGCCAGTTCGCAGCCGAGCGACTGCCAATGGGACGGTGATCGCAGGAGCTGTCATCGGCATTGCGTGCAGCTACCCTGCATTCGGGTGGTTGATCGATCGGATGAACTGGCCCCTCGCATTCGTCGTCAGCGGATTCATGTTAATCGGGTACAGCCTTTTATGGCGTCGAATTACTTTGCCAATCACACATGGCTCGGCCTGGAATATCGTTTCTGAAACGTCCTCGATTGCTGAAGCGAACACGGTGACGCCCTGGGACGTCATATGGAACCGCAATTTGTGGTTATTATCGCTTAGCTATGCGGCTTATGGCTATTTCCAGTACCTGTTTTTTTATTGGATGGATTTCTACTTCAAGTCGGTATTGCATGTTCCCGATGTTGAAGCGAGGTGGGCTTCGTTCTGGATCATGCTGGCCATGGGAGGGGGGATGGCCGTGGGTGGGATGAGTACCGATTTCGTCTGTCAGCGACTCGGCAACGCCCTGGGGCGCCGTTCCATTGTCATCTTTGGCATGGGATTTGGCGCTGTATTTGGCCTTATGGGTGTGAACGTCACAGGCCAGATCAATGTCGCGATGTGTCTGGCGATCTCGATGGCGGCGCTGGGGATGTGCGAAGGGGTTTTTTGGACCTGCGCCACCGACATCGGCGGCAAATCACGCGGCTTTTCGGGTGCCTTCATGAATACGGGTGGCAATGTGGGCGGATTGATTTCGCCCGTCCTGACTCCTGTGATGGCGAAACAACTGGGATGGCCCGGTGCAATCACGGTCGCCTGTGTGATCGCAGCTTTAGGTGGTGCAGTGTGGTTCGCAATTCGCCTCCCCGAACGAGATTCCATGGACGTTAAATGACTGGTGATTCAGCCACTCCTTCGACGAGCGACCAACACGCGTGACACCGATTCTTCTCCGCACACATCCTTTTGCCCTTAAGGAACGATACCTCAAATGAATTCAGAGCCAATGGACTTGATTCCGCTTTGGTGCGTTTTTCCATTGATTGCAGTCATTGGCCTGCTCGCAATGGAGGGTGGGTATCGATTCGGGAAATGGAGAGTTCAGGGGAAGTCTGTGGAAAAGGATGCGTCGCTGGATGCGATGGTTGCTTCGATCCTTGGCTTGTTGGCATTCATGCTCGCCTTTACGTTCAGCCTGGCTGCAGGTCGTTACGACGCGCGTCGCCAGGGGGTGTTCGAGGAAGCGAACTCAATCGGGACGACCTATCTTCGTGCGCGGCTTCTGCCGGAACCACAGCGTTCGAAGATTTCCGAACTACTGCGTCAGTACACCGAAAGTCGAATTCAGCAAGTTGCGAAGAGACAGGTCGACGACCTGCTGACTCAGTCGGGTGTATTCCACGAGCAACTCTGGTCACAGGCCATGGCGGCGGTTGAACAGGACCCTCGTTCGATCATGACAAACCTGTTTCTTCAATCACTGAACGAGACGATCAACCAGCACAGCAAACGTGTGTTTATCGGGCTGCAAAGCCGAATTCCCGTCACCATCTGGATTGCTTTATTCAGCCTGACTTTGTTTGGGATGGCATCTGTCGGCTATCAGGCGGGACAGAACTCGCCAAGACGATCACCGGAAATGCCGATCCTGGTGCTGGCGTTCGCGGGAGTCCTGTTTCTGAACGTCGACTTGGATCGCCCGCAAGAAGGATTGCTGCGCGTCAGCCAGCAGCCCATGATTGATGTACTGAAAACAATGTATCCTGCCACACGGTAATCAAGGACATAAGAATAACTATTATGAGCCCATCACTTTTTCCTATGCTTTATCAAATCAACACTCGCGTGTGGCTCACGGAGTTGTCCGGAGAACTGGGCCGAGCTGCGACGCTGGATGATATCCCCGACAGCGACCTCGACCGACTGGCCAGCCTCGGCTTCGAATGGCTGTGGTTTCTTAGCGTCTGGCAGACCGGTCTACGATCGCGTGAGGTATCGCGTACGAATCCTGAATGGAGAGCCGACTTTGAAGAGACTCTGCCAGATCTAATGGAAGACGACATTCAAGGCTCGGGTTTCGCGATCACGGGATATACGGTTCATGAGATTCTAGGAGGCAATGCCGCATTGGCACGACTTCGTGAACGATTGCACGAGCGTGGCCTGAAACTGATGCTCGACTTTGTCCCGAATCACATGGGGCTTGATCACCCCTGGGTCGACAGCCATCCTGATTATTTCATTCAAGGGACAGGAAACGACTTGGCTCAGACGCCTCATAACTTTGTCTGGGTACAGAGTCGCCAACGCGATTTGCTGTTGGCTCATGGTCGCGATCCCTATTTTGGGGGTTGGGTCGACACTCTGCAGCTTAACTATGCGAATTCGGCGCTGCAGTTGGCAATGATTGGCGAACTGTTGAGAATCGCAGGACAATGTGACGGTGTGCGATGCGATATGGCGATGCTGGTGCTTCCCGAAGTCTTCGAAAAGACATGGGGCAAGCGGGCTCCCTTGTTCTGGCCGATGGCAACAAAGCACGTCCGAGAACGCTTTCCCAAGTTTCTTTTCCTTGCCGAAGTTTACTGGGACATGGAATGGACGCTTCAGCAACAGGGGTTTGATTACACTTACGACAAACGGTTATACGATCGACTGAGAGATGGTCATGCTCGGCCAGTGCGCGAGCATCTCTATGCGGGACCGGATTACCAGAACAAACTGACTCGCTTCTTGGAGAACCATGACGAGCCGCGTGCGGCGGCGACATTTTCACCAGAAGTTCACCATGCTGCGGCGGTCATCTCGTATTTTTCACCGGGCCTGCGCTTCTTTCATGACGGGCAGTTCGAAGGCCGAAAGAAACGAATTTCACCACATCTTGTTCGAGCCCCCAAGGAGCCAGTCGATGCAGACTTGAAACGGTTTTACGATCGTTTATTGACCGTGATGCATCAGCCCGCTGTTCGCGATGGCGAGTGGCAGTTATTGGAATGTCAACCGGCTTGGGATGGGAACGGAACGAACGACGATTTCCTTGTTTCGACATGGCGCAGTCAGACCAAGGAAACTCTCGTGGTTGCGGTGAACTACTCACCCCATCAAAGCCAATGCTATGTTCGATTGCCGTTTGAAGATCTGGACGTGTCAAAATGGCGACTCAGCGATCATCTGAGCCCGGCATGTTATTTACGCGACGGAAACGAACTTTTTGGTCGAGGGCTGTACCTGGATATGGCGCCGTGGCAGTCCGCAGTTTTTTCGCTGATGTCCGCCGACGAGTGATTGAATTTTCGCATCATTGCCTCGTGACGCAGTTATCGTGATCATTTGATGGCTTCGGACTGCGGCGTCAGTTTCGATGACCCACTCGTAGAATCTGTCGTCGATCGGACTGAAGTCAGAAATCTACCGACCCAAACGCCTGCGCCGAATCCCAGAAGAGTACCACAGACGAGCAGCCTGGAATCTCGATCAAGAAACGAAAGGCTCCGGTCGGCGACAAAGTTCACGCCCGTCAGCAGAGCCATGGTTAAGACGAGACCGAACAGCAAGCCCGGAGTATCTCGCCAACGGAATCCCGTCATTCGAAATGATCTTGCGTGATTATCCAATTGGAACGCATTCTTTTCATGGTCGTCGCTCATCGTCGTTCGCTCCGTTCATTGTCCTGTTAGTAAGTCAGGCAACGTCGATCGTTCCCTTGCGGATCACAAAAATGGAATACTTTAACGTTGAAATTCGCCAATTGCCCGTCACCGCCAAGTGGTCGACAGACATTCTCATTTGTCAAGAACTCATGAAGACGGGACCGCGTGACTTCACCTTGAATTGGATATTTCTAATTTTTCTTGAAAAACGGAGTTAATCATCACCCCAGGTTGCGGTCCATTCGATATGGAATGACTTGAACGGTTTTGGTGATCGTTCGTTATTCGCTTGTAACTTGGACGTTCAGAGTTTGGAGATGGTAATGATTCGTCGATTGATTTGTGGCATGGTCGCTGCGGCCCTTGTAGCGACATCCTCGGTTGGTGCATTCGCTCAAGGTACACCGGGAAAAGACATTGTAACGACTGCCGTCGAGGCTGGATCGTTTAAGACATTGGTTGCTGCAGTGAAAGCGGCTGGATTAGTGGAAACCCTGCAAGGTAAAGGTCCGTTTACCGTGTTCGCTCCAACTGATGAAGCGTTCGCCAAGTTACCTGCTGGCACAGTTGAAACGTTGCTGAAGCCGGAAAATAAGCAGAAATTGATTTCGATCCTGACCTATCATGTCGTCCCTGGAAAGGTTCTCGCAGCCGATGTCGTTAAGCTGAATGCTGCTGCCACAGTGAACGGGCAACGCGTCGATATTAAGGTTGACGGCGGCAAAGTGAAGGTTGATCAAGCAAATGTGGTCGCAACTGACATCGCGACTTCCAACGGCGTGATTCACGTCATCGATCAAGTCATTCTCCCATCGTCAGACGACATCGTGACCACGGCTGACAAAGCGGGAACTTTCAAAACGTTGATCGCTGCCGCGAAAGCTGCTGGTCTTGCCCCTGTATTGACTGGTGATCAGCCGTTAACCGTCTTCGCACCAACTGATTCAGCGTTTGCGAAGCTTCCCGCCGGTACGGTCGAAACTCTTTTGAAGCCAGAAAACAAAGATAAACTCGCGGCAATTTTGAAATTCCACGTCGTTCCGGGACGCGTCTATTCCAACGACGTTCTCGCGAACAAGGGCTTGAAGACAGTTCAAGGCGGAACATTGACTGCTGCTGTGAAAGACGGAGTCGCAACGATCAATGGCGCCGGTCTCGTCGCGACTGACATCGACGCTTCCAACGGTGTAGTACACGTGATTGACACTGTGCTGTTACCACCACCCGCCGCAGCAAAGGGGGCTCAGGTGATGCATCCTGCTCCACAGTATGTAAGCGTTCAACCTGCATCGCAGTACGCGAGTTATGTCTGTCCACAGACCGGTCGTGTTATCACCTACCAGATGCAAACTGCTCATCGTCGGTAGAACAACGCGTGTGTGCTTCACACATGCACGTGACGGATTCCCAACTTCAATCAACGCATGGAACAAATTTGTTCCATGCGTTGATTTTTTTCTTGCATTCGGACTTGAATCCACATCGTTAAAACGAACTGAAAACTTTGTTTTGATTCGATTAATCGGACACAAAATCGGTCGGGTCGAGGTCGTCAACGATTATGATCGCCACCCAGCACAAAGTTAATTTAGGTTTGCTGATTAGCGCACGTCTTACCATAGAAACGAAATGTCCCTTATGAATCCGATCGACCAGTTCCGACTGAATGCCGATTCATGTCTCGCGCTCGGCTCTTCGAATTCCACCAGGCAAGCAATGGCCGCTCCGCATTCCGCAGTCGTTCCATTTCTGAATATCAAACTTCTCGGAACCTTCCGCGTTTCGCTTGTGATTGGCGGGGCGTTGTTTGCAAGTGGTCTTTATCATCTTGTGCTGTTGTGGATGACAAGCGCAGATTGGTCAGGACCAGTATCACTTCGGAAGCCAGGGCTTTTCGGAGTTTCTGCCGGAGTGACCGTCTGGTCGATCGCCTGGGTTTTGACGCAGATTGTTCCTCGTCGCAACGACCGGCGTTTTGCGACCCTGATGTCCCTCGGTCTGTTGCTCGAGGTGGGGTTAATTACCATCCAACAATGGCGTGGAGTCCCCTCGCATTTCAATCGCACGACACCTCTCGACGCGGCAATCGAGACGATCATGCTTGTATTGATCCTGCTCGTCACCGTAGGAATTTCCTTGCTCTGTGTGAGATCACGCAGGCTTTTGCCGATGCCAGAGTCGCGAGCAATTTCCATCCGGGCAGGCATGTGGCTACTTTTGTTTTCCTGCGGCTTGGGGTTTCTCGCAACAGTCGCAGGCCAAATCAATCTCGCAACTGGCCTGCCACCAGAGACATGGGGCAACGCGGGTGTCCTCAAATTTCCACACGGGGCCGCGCTGCATGCCATTCAGGCTTTACCGCTCTTATCACTTTTGCTCCAAAGATTTCGATTTTCGCACGCCTCCCTTATACTTCGGTTGGCCGTTGCAGCCCAAGTTCTGTTTTTAACACATGCACTTTGGCAAACCATGAACGGTCGATCGAGATTCGATATTGACCTGACAGGTATCTCAGTACTGGCGGTGGCTGCATTAATGATTGTGTTTATCGGAAGAAGCTGGCCTTTCGCGGCCCGATGTTAAGTTTCTTGTATTCAAAGCCGCTTTCAGGCGGATTGTATTCACCAACGATTTGCATGTTGGAATTCGGATTGATCGCGGCCTCCGTCTGCAGACACCAGTAGATGGCATTCACGGTTAAACGCCGAAGTCCTTCACTCTGAAAATCCTGTGCGCTCCCCATCGTGACGTGAAACACTCTCGACGTAAGCCCCTTGTTACCAGTCCATGTTTTGACCCACGCAACCGGCAGCGGAACAAGCGCAGCATTCACGTCGTCATCATGATTGCGTCCCGTCAAAGGTTGTCCGTCGACTAACGGTGTGCAGCCTTCGGGAAGATAGCCTCCTTCGTTGAACGTGCGATAAACATCCGACTTCCCCCAGATGTCGCCAACTCCCGAAAGAACCGGATGATTTTTGTTCTTTTCGACGATGATTCCACGAGTGGAATCCTGCTGCCAGCGTCCGTGATGGCTCCGGAATGAACCACCCAGCACGCTTTCTCCGAAATCGTTTTTTTTTGCCATCCTGACGATAATCAAAACCGATAAAGCCATGATTGGCCGTACGGATTCCGATGATCGGTTTTCCTGAATCGAGGTAACGATAAATGTGCTGAAGTTGTTCCGGCGGCAGAGTGATCAGTCGGCTGAACAGGATCATCAAATCGCATTTTTCGAGATACTCAAGACCGGGAATGTTGTGCATCACCGACTTGTCTTCCCACCGGATCTTTTGAGTCGGATCAACCTCATTGTCCTGATTCAAGCTGAAAAGGACTGTGCAGTGAAACCCGTGATGCTTGGCAAGCAGCTTCGCCATCATGGGCATTGAGTATTCGCTGCGGTATTCCTGATCGGCAGCAATCAGAATGATGTGCTTCCCCTTGCCCGGCCCCTGCTCACCAGAATACGTCAGCCAGAGCGAACTTTCGGGGACGGGATGTTCCGACGCGTGCAATCGGTGAATATTTCCTGAATGCACGATGAGATGGCCAAGCACGGCAATGATGAGGACCGTCGGACAGGACAATGATTTCGTTGTGGACATTCCATTTCCTGATGAACCAAGATTGGGTATCGCTCGTCAGATACGTTATGAATTTCAGCGCGAAGGTATTTCATTTACTGTGTAGTATGCATTGCGGTGAAGCAACTCTTCCCCGTCTCGGGAACGCAGACGCCCCAAGTCGAATTCGTAAACAAAACCCTGTGCGAGTTTGTCGAGCATGATGCTCGCCGAGAGTCCGTCTTGGTCCAGCAAGACCTTCGTCACGGCAGGTTTGAACCGGTCGACTTCCGGACCGCCGTACCCGCCGTGATATGGGTGGGTAAACGCCGAAATCACGTACGGCTCTAAAGAATTGCCGGTAGCCTTATCGACCGGTTTAGTAAATGTGATCTTGAATCCGTCCGGTTGAATCGTGATCCGGTTAATCTCGAACGGCATCTTGCCGCTCCAGTCGAGTCGCTCCAACGCGAATGATTTGATCCCTCGAACTGGCCAGCCACGATTTGTGCCACCGCAAAGCAATTTCCCTTCCGGAGTAAATTCGACGTTCAGAATTCCCGTGGAAAGGCCTTCGCGAAATGGATAACAGGCTCCCTGCCAGACTCCGTTGACATGCTCCGTCGTCGCTCGCATCAGGATTGAAAGAGTGTAATCACCGAGAAACATCTGATTTTCAAAAGGGCCGAACTTACCTTGTGTCTTGTCTACGGTGAAAGCTGTAATCGACCGTCCCATGCGGATGTAGGGGAAGATCACCGCATAGGGGACCAGTTGCTTCATATGTTTCCGTTCAGTGACAATTCGAGTTCCTGATTTTGGCGTTTCCGGCACCGGCCCGAGTTCATCTGCGTATTTGTACCATTCGAAACTGGCAGGATGACCGTGAAAGCTATTCTGTGATACGGCTTTCAAACTGCATGAACAATTCCATGGCCCCTGACTTTCGACATAAAACAGAGACCCATGTTCATCGAAGCCAATACCACCGGGGCTGCGCAGACCGCTGGCAAACGCGGTCGTCTTTCCCTCGGGCGCAATTTTCATAATGAAGCCCCGATTCAGCGCATGCGAATAGTAAGACTCCGACAGCCCGAGCGCCACGTACTGGTTTCCATCGGCATCAAGTTTCGAGCCGAACGCATATTCGTGGTAATTGGCATAACCCCAGGCATCCGAGATCGTTTCAAACCGATCGGCCACTCCGTCATTGTCAGTATCTGTTACCCGTGTCACTTCGCAGCTTTGGGTCACTCGGAACGCATTGTCTTTCCAGGTGAGTCCGAATATCTCGTCGAGACCCGTGGCGAATAAATGAAATGACGGAGTTGGTTTTGCGCTGTCGATACCATCAATCAGATAGATCTCGCCGTGCCGTGTACCGACAGCAATTCGTCGGTCCGGCAGGACGGCAAAAGCCCCAGCTTCAATGACCGTGTCAGGAGGAAGTGGAATATTGATAATGGGATAATAGTCGCGTTCTCGCTCTTCAGTTCCCCATCGATCACCAACTTCTTCAGCGCGCACCGCGTTCAGCCCGGCGGTAGAAATCAGGATCAAAAGCACGAGTTGTCGAATGTGACTACTTCTGAAGCGGCTCATATAGTAATTCCAGGTTTGATTTGCCTTGAGGAAGTTCCAACCGCAACAACAATTCGGATCGCTTTGGTTCTTCTGATACCTGCCTTAGTTTCGTTTTCACACCGGGAACCGTCAGACGTAAATTTCCTGTATGAAAAACATGCTCGGAAGGATTTCTGATGTCTCCAACAAGGCCACGAAACCAAATCACAATCGGGGTCGGCGAATCAAATTGAAGGACGCGTCTCAGTCCCCGAGGATCGTTGGTAACGGTCGCCACCGACCGATCCTCAATCTCAATTGCCCCGTATTGGTACATGAATGTCGGAATCGACGATTCGCCAAGGAAATAACCACGGAATTGATAGCCAAGGTTCTTCGGATAGAGGGGATTCGGGTTGACGCGTGCGTCTTTAGTCATCACAGGCATCATTGGCCACGGAGAATCTTCATCCGCGAGCTTCGTGAATGAGACATCTTGAGGCAGTGTGATTGGCTCCCTTGCTGGATTGAAGTCTCCGGAACCCTGACCATTCCAGTTGACGGAAATAAAGTCACCTTGCCAGATCGCGGACAACGTTCCTGTTTCTGCGTTGAACGCATAATTTAGTTTCTCAGGCAGGCCGACGGCGATTCCTCGAAATCCCGCTACCCGACTGCGGCCACGAAAAGTTCTGGCAGAACTGCCTACCGACAGAGTTGTGGAATTATTTCGAATACCAGACGGATCTGCAGCAGATGTGCCGAGGGATAAATAGTACCAGATGGCTTGAATCTGCAGATCGGTATTTCCGTCCAGAATTGTCTTATGTGCGGCGACTCCATTCGGCCAGGCAGTTGGCATAACAATCCGTGGTCGGAAGGAACCTGGGTTTCGTACGAAACTGTTGAACCACCCCGGTTGCAATCTCTGGAAGGTCGTCATCAAGTCAATCCCTTTATTGACTGGAGCAGGCTTTCCGTTGAAGTTGTGACAGGCGATACAGTTCAGGCCTTTGTCACCAAGCAATTCTCGCCCGGCAGGACGAAGCAGCTTTTCTCGCTGCCGAACACTTTCAGAATCGCTTTCCGGACTTGGAATCGTCCAATCAGGAGAAGGCAACACATCGAGTTGTGCAAACGCCTTAGGCAGATGCGAAAGATTGGCAGCGCCGAATTGAGGCATACGCGTCGTCATGTAATGGCGAACACTTTCGCCATCGAAAAGAACCTTCTTCATCCAGGCAGATTGCAGTTTGGCCCCAACCATTGTGAGTGGTGGAGGAATACGACCGTCGTCCCCGAGCTTTTGCTCGCCGGTCGTAAAGTAGGAATTGTACGATTCAGAAACGCCACCGAAATCATCTCGAATGTGGCAGGCAATACAATTGAAAGTAGTTAGCGTTTTCGCCAGGACCACTGCTTCGGTCTCCACCTTTGGTTCTGCCGTCAGTGATGTCTTGATCGCTTGAACTTGAGCCGAATCGAGCTGGAACTTTGGACCTTTGCCAGCGGTTTGTGATAGACATCCACGCGACAGTTCAGCATTCCTTAATGAACCAATCAGAGGCGCTCCCGGGATGTTATTCAGCGAATGACATGCTGCGCAATTCATTTCCTGAAAATATCTCCTTCCGAGTGACACCAGTGATTCTTGTAATTGAAGTGATGTCACCTGTTTTGGCTCTGCACCAATCAGGTAGCTCGCCACCGCCAACGACTCAGCCGTAGTCAGCTTCATATCAGGCATTCGGCCAGACGGTCTGACTCGTAACGGCTGGAACAGGAATTCTCCAAGCGACTTTACACTGTACTTTGCAGCGACGTGCCCAAGACTGACTGCAATTGGTTTGATCTCGTTTTTGTTGTCCGTCCTTTTGTCTTCATCGTCCAAAACGGCGTCTGAACTTTTTTCGAGTCCCGTATCGCCGATCGCTTCCCTGGGACCATGGCACGCCACACAGCCAACGGTGTGATAAAGAGTCTTACCGAGTTGCATGCTTTCATCTGACGGCGGTTCCACTCGAAACTCGCCGTTGGATTGGGCAACGAGAAAGTGAGTTAGCGCTTCGGCGATCATTTGCCTTTCGTCATCGGGTTTCGATGCCAACACGTCCGGCATCGTTGTTCCAAAATGGGCTGATAACGGAGAGGCAATAAACTGTTTCAAGTATACCGGTGATATTCGAGCACCAGCCCGGGCCAAATCCGGTGCCGTTTTCTCCTTCAATACGTCACGATTGAGTCCACTGTGACACGCGGCGCATCGGAATTGCTGTACCAGCAGGTCCCCCGCTTGTGACTGAGTCAGAGGATGGTTGCCGGGCAGGGCCGAGTGGCCAGAGACGGCAATTGTTGTACTCGCAAGTAAAAGGTAAACCACTGCTCCCCAAAAAACGGTACCCGTTCCGTGGAATGTGGAGACTTGCTTCATCCGCGTTTCTGTCATTGGAAATAGAATCCTCACCGCATTACGGCGTATTGAGTTTTCTTCATTGATGATTGAGAGGGCACTGTCATGCGCACCTGTCATCCAGTGCTCTAAGACATCTAACTCGTCGCGATCGATTACTTGTGGTAAGCCTTTCCAGGCCAGTTGTTCCACCATTGTTTAAAGAGGTTCAATTGCGATTCCGCAAAATGTTTTTGACTTGGAGACAGCCGATCGGTTTCGTTGAAGTTCAATTCATAGTCAGCGTCACCCAGCAGCACCAGAAGATACTTGTAGTACAGCACCAGGTCCGGACCTTCGTCGAACCGGGACAGCTCGGCCAGACCATCTTCCAACTCCAGCGCCAGGCGTCTAGCTTCGACGTCGCCGACGGCGGCCAGCTTACAAAGTTCTATAAGGTGAAGAACTTCTCGGGGGAGACAGTTTCCGATTCCGGTGATTGCTCCGACAGCACCGCATCGGATGAAGCCGTGGCAGACTTGCGTATCCACCCCCACCATCAACAGAACATTTTTGTCCGCATGAGTAATATGCTCTGCAGCATAGCTCAGCGAATTCGCTCCTCCGAATTCCTTGAAACCGACAAGGTTTGGGAATTCTCGACGGAGATCGAAAAACAGGTCTGCTTTGGTTTCGAATCCGTAATAGGGACTGTTGTAAATCACGGCGGGAAGTTTCGGTGCCGCTGCAAGAATTCCCGCGAAGTGGGCACGCTGAGCCGCTGGTGAAGTTCCGCGTGACATCAGCCGAGGAATGACCATCAAGCCCTTGGCTCCGACACTCTGAGCATGAGCTGCGTGAGCTGCTGCCCGAACGGGATTCTGAGCCCCCGTGCCGACAATGACGGGGACGCCGGCTTCGGTCAGTCTTCGTACACCCTCCTGTCTTTGCCCATCTGTCAGCAGCGGCCAGTCCCCCATCGAACCACAGTAGACGACGCCATTCATCCCGGCAGCCATCATCTCCTGCCCTTTTTTTACAAGGGCCGGATAGTTCGGTGTGCGATCAGCCAGGCATGGGGTCATCAGGGCGGGAACGCAGCCCTGGAAGATTTCGGAGTTCAATGGATTTCCTCTCTAAAGTTTTGGTTGAGTGAGCATGGTGCAATTTGAGAGATAATGTGTGATTGAACATTCCGTCAATGAATCGCACCCCATCCGAAGATTAAGGTAAAGCTGGTGAACAATACCGTCAGCAAATGGTAACCGGTACGAAGCCACCACGTTATCAGGAATTCTTTTGCAGAAAGGATGGGTTGCAGCGAAGGTCGGACTCCCCAGAAGACGGCTCCATAACCACAGTACGAGCGAGCATGCTTCCGCTGGCGAGTTCATTCGAATTGAGGACACAGATCGTTCCGAGGCTGATAATCGACAATACAATATATCCGCCATAAATCCAGAACAATTGGCGAACCAATGGTGGCAACGGCGCCAGCAGCGTCTTCCACCGCAAATGGACAGGTACGAGCGCCGATGCAACGAGAACTCAAAACTGTCCGATCCCAGCAACAAAGATCGCCGTGGCAAGTTCAATCTTCATATTTAAGATCCCCTGAATGCCAGAAACGGAAGGATCACTCAGGTCACGAAGAGACCATGAAATATCAGAGAACATGGAATGACGAGCATCAGAACACCAAAGGCACGAGAGCAAGTGAAACAGTCCAAAGTGCAGCATGAAGACGATGCCAATCATTCCCATCCAACCAGCGATCGCATCACCAAACCGGTCACGCGCCGGTGTCGTGACGCCGACAAGAATGACTCCGAGCATGAGCTTAATACCAGCGAACAGCCACTCGCTTCGAAATGGCGAGGTATCGTTTTGTTCGAAAAAAAACGCACCGACATCCATTCCTGGCCAGGCAAGCAAATACGCCAGGTGTTTCCAGATCGGTGCGGACGTGTCCCGGAAGTACCAACCGAGTACCTTTAGCAATCCATAGATCCCGAACGAAATCATCCACATGAACGCCCAAGACGGCATTTTCCACAGTAGTAGTAGATATTGCATGATATTCGAAATTTATCGACCGGATGGATTCACACCCTAATCTGCTGATCAAATGAGGAACCGTAACGATAACATTCGAATTAACTGAACGCAGCCTCTTGAATCCCTGCCCCCCCCCCTTTTTACTGGGGTACTAAACTCGGTTTTCGACCATCCCTTCGCGTTCCTCGTTGAATTCTGTTCAAATACTTTGGGTCACGGAAGAAGCCCAAACGCTGCACCCCGAAGTCGCTTGTCAAACTTTAAGGTTTATCTCATGACCAATCTTCACTCGCCGCTTGCTTACCGGGACGATGTCGAAACGATTCCTCACGATGAAGCGGATGACATCCAGACTGTGATTCGCTACCTGAGCCAGATTCTCAAACATACACACTTGAAAACTCACGAGTTTCGCGCGGACGTGCATGTGAAAACACATGGATATGCATTTGCAGAATTGAAGGTCTTGCCAAACCTTCCCAGCGAATTGGCTCAAGGACTATTTGAACGCGAGGGGGCATACCAGGCGGTTGTGAGGTTTTCTAACGCATCCAGCCAGATACAACCTGATGCCGTTCCGGACGGACGGGGAATTGCAATTAAGGTGTATGACGTAACGGGCGAGACAATCCTGGTTGACGGGCCTCGGGGGCCGACGCAGGATTTTGTGATGATTAATCATCCGGTTTTCTTTGCTCGTAATGTGAAGGATTATCTTCGATTAGAAAAGATCATCGCAACATCGGAAGAGAATGTCCTTGGAGCCGCACAACAAACCATCACGGCTGGAAACTGGAACCCCCTTTACTGGCATTGGCATGAAATGCTGACAGCTGCGGCCATCGTGGGAAAACTACCGGCGCACCCGGCCGGTCAGACCTATTTCACCATGTCGCCGATTCGATTTGGAAATTATGTTGCGAAGTGTCGGATCAAACCGATTGGCGACCTTCAAACAACGTATCTCGACCTGATCACAAAACTCGCGACAGAAACTGATGCCATGCGTCTGGTTCTTGAAGAAACATTGTGGAATCAGCAACTGCTATTCGATTTTCAAGTGCAACTCAGAACGTCAGAGAGGACCATGCCGATCGAAGACCCTACGATCGCATGGCCAGAAAGTGAATCTCCCTATCGAACAGTGGGTCATCTGTTCCTGCCGCAGCAAGACATTGCACCACTACGTCACGAGGACTCATTCAAGAACCTTGCGTTCAATGTCTGGCATGCGCTAACCGCTCATCGGCCCCTCGGTGGGATCAACCGCGTTCGCCGCTTCGCATACCAAACATCGGCGAGTTGGCGCCGCAATCAATCCACCGAAAGTTGAGTGGATCTCTCAATTTCCGGGAGGGCAACGCTTCTGCTTTGCAATCGTATTTCGTCAGCGGTATCGACTTCACACAATTCCTCCAAGGATTTTTTAATCGCTTTCCATCTGACGTGCTTGTAACTCAATGTTTTCTCCGACAGCGATCCCTTCGTAAATCCGCAACGGAAGAGCACTACTTGACCAAATACGGTCAAGAAGTGGCACAAGTGTTGACGCGCGCGGTATTCCCCACAAAACTCAATCAGGTCGTCAACTAACCGGCTTTGGCTTGGAGTGAAGGCATCGAAACCTGATCCGACATCAAACTCATTCGTACCCGCTCTGCTCGTTCAAGTAGATCACGAGAACGATCTGATCCAAGATGTTCCCTCACCCATGAATAACCAGCCGAAAGTCCCGAACATCGCTTGGAGTTGTGAGCATCGCTGGCCAGGATCGCTTCGTGGTGGGTTCTCAGAAACTGTTCGCCAAATGCTTTCGCTTCAGGACCGAAATTGCCTATCAGCGAATCAACGGTGATTTGAATCCACGCGCCTGCATCCACCAGACGTTGCAATAACATCGGCCGTTCGCGAAAAAAGTGATGGCGTTCCGGATGAGCCACAATCGGGACCATGTCTCGGGATCGAATCCATTCGATTAGCCCTGCAGAATCCGAAGGAAACTTATCGACGTCCCAACTGAATTCCAACAGCGTATGAGTCCGTCGATTTCCCAGATGGCAGAAGACATCCTCTTCGAATTCACGACGATAAACAGCGGAATCGTAGACTTGTATTTCGGAACCTGGCAATACAGTCAGGGGAA
The DNA here is from genome assembly GCA_903904835.1 of uncultured Schlesneria sp. Classification (GTDB taxonomy): domain Bacteria; phylum Planctomycetota; class Planctomycetia; order Planctomycetales; family Planctomycetaceae; genus Schlesneria. The sequence goes on from CAIVEI010000088.1 coordinate 103,569, forward strand.
TCCCTGCCGCTCCAAGCTCGCGATTGTACGCCGCGACATGCGGTAGAATGTCAGTCCGCAGCAAATGAATCAAACTATGACAATGCGGCGTCGCTGTCACGACGGTAATGCCATCCGCGACACAAAATCTCGCGAGCTTCAGGCTTTCGTAAAGCGAAGTCGGGCCGTCATCGACGCCTGGCAGAATATGACAATGAAGATCAATCATTCTCGAAGTGTATTCCAGAGTTCTTTTTTCCGTTCATCACCTTAGTATCCAATCAATCTCGATACCGGTTGAATCCGATTGTAGGGGCATATATCGTCGCAAGCGAGTCGAAGTGCGAATCCAAGTCGGGGACCTTCGGAAAGTCCGTTTGCACAAAGCATGCCGTTCACGAAAACGCATGACACCAACGGGGATCTGTGCAAAACAGGCTTCAGATTTTGTGATCGCCCCGAGATGAATGCATCGAAGTTACTCCGCCTATCTCTAAAATTGACTAAAAATTCATTTTTAAGGCCCGTATACTTGAAATACAGTCGCGGCGTTGACCCGGATCAAATAAACCAGCAAGATCAAAACTCGCACTGCGATCACGCGGTTGTTCTGCGACGCAATAAATTTAAAAGCATTAATTCGTTGGAAGTTTGAACATGATCGGCCTGTCGAACTATTTGCGGATCAGTTTTGTGTCCGGCATCACGACCTTATCGTTATTCGTCGGAGCAATGGCTTGTTGGAGCGGGATACGAACTGCAGCAGCCGCTGATGGCATGATCGGGCGACGAATCGTGGATTTCGTGCTTCCGGATACCTCCGGAAATGAGGTTGCGTTTTCAGACTTCCGCGATGCGCGAGTCCGGATTGTCGTCTTCATGGGGACCGAGTGCCCCGTCGGGAATGCCTATGTTCCTGATCTCGTCGAATTTCAAAAACGGTATCGTGATCAGTCGGTCCAGGTACTCGGCATCAATGCCATGCTTTCAGACACCGCAGAATCGATTCAGAAACATGTTACTGAATACAAGATTGATTTTCCCGTTCTGATTGATCGCCAGCAGACCGTGGCCGATCTGTTCGGCGTGGTCCGAATACCGACAGCATACGTTCTTGATCGCCGTGGCAAAATCCATTACGTCGGCCGCTTTGACGACCGGGTTGGTATTGGATTCCAGCGAGAAACCGCCGTCCGATCCGATGTCGAAGAAGCGGTTAAAGAAGTTTTGGCAGGAAAAGAGGTTTCAGTCACTCAAGCAAAAGTCGAAGGATGCAAGATCACTCGTGAGTCACGACTGCCGAAGGATCATTCGGTGACATTTGCGAAGGATGCGGCCGAGATTCTTTACAAGCGGTGCGCGGGATGTCATCACGCCGATACCGCAGCGCCGTTTTCACTGCTGACGTTTAACGACGCCAAGGAACGAGCCGATATGATCCGAGAAGTCGTTGCGGATCGACGAATGCCTCCTTGGGATGCCGATGCTCGCCACGGCAAATTCCAAAACGACTTGCGACTGTCGCAGAACGAGATCGATACGCTGCTCGCTTGGATCGACGCAGGAGTACCACTCGGAGACGAGAAAGTCATTCCCGAGCCTCCACAATTCGCGGCGGGTTGGCAGATCGGTCAGCCCGATCTCGTGTTACAGATGCAGGAGGAATTCACCGTTCCAGCGACAGGGACGGTGCGATATCAGTATTTCGTCGTTCCGACAAACGTCGATCATGATCTTTGGGTACAGGCTGCCGAGCCGAGACCAGGTAGTCGACGAGTGGTACACCATATCATCGTCTACATGCGCAAGGTCGGTTCGACGCAGAAAAAGGGGCTACCCGCGATCGGAGGATTTGCGGTCGGAGAAGAGCCCGTCGTCATGCCTGTTGGGACTGGTATCAAAATCCCTAAGGGTTACGAACTGATTTTTGAAGTGCATTACACGCCCAATGGCAAGGAAACGACCGACCGCTCCGAAATGGGAATCATTTTGTGCAAACAACCACCGGAACGAGCGGTTCAAAGCGGCCTGGCCGCCAACCTCCTTTTCAGAATTCCTCCCGGCGACCCCGGTTATGAAGTGCAGTCGTCAACGATGATTCACAAAGACGTCGAATTGCTCAGCCTGATGCCTCATATGCACGTCCGCGGACGTGACTTCAAATTCACCGCCCGTTATCCCGATGGTCAAAACGAGATATTGCTCAACGTACCAAACTATGATTTCCAATGGCAGCATCGATACCGGCTCGCGCAGCCGAAAAAACTCCCAGCAGGAACCTGGATCGACTGCATCGCACACTTCGACAATTCCCGCGAAAATCCAGGCAACCCCGATCCCACGAAATTGGTCACTTGGGGAGACCAGACATGGGAAGAGATGATGATCGGATTCTTCACTTATGTCGATCCGTTGCCAGCGCCCAAGCAGGAAACTGCGGGTGCGAGTGACTCGTTGAAGAAGAGTCAATGATCGTCAAACTTGTCGGTCAATCGAAAACCCCTGATGTTGATCCTAGCGTATTTGTTGCTCGTTAAATCGCGAATTCGCCAGCGCGACGCAAACCAAAAGCTGACAACCCGGGACTCGGTTGTAGAAAATCCTGAACGTTGTGAATCGGATTGAGAAGACGTACAATTTTTTCATAACGTTTTTTCACGCTTCTCGATTTCGATGCTGCTGGTCTGTTCTGATGACGGTGCGGCGTATTTCCATTCCGCTACCTCATCTCGAATGTTTGGCAACTTCGAACGGTTTCTTTTCTCTGGCACACTTTGAGGTAATTTTCATGGCGAACTCGACATCCCAAATTCGCGCATTGACCGCTTCAGCGTTTCGTACTCCTGAGAAGTTTACGGAGTTCTGCCGTAACGGTGGAAAACCACTTGGCGGCCTGATTGGGGGCGAAGAGACTCCAGGATCGATGAACGCAACCTTTCAAACGATTGATCCCGGATCACTGGAAGTTCTCGCGACGATCAGCGAAATGGGCGAGGCCGAAGTCGCTCGCGCCGTTTCCGCCGCGACCCACGCTTTTCAGGCATGGCGAAACGTCGACATCGAAAAGAAGATTGCTCTGGTCACCAAACTGGTCGAACTGTGTGAACGTGACAAGAACGTGCTGCTGGCCTGCGAAATCCTGGACGGCGGCAAAGTGTCAGAGCTGGCGGAAGGAGACTTCGGTCAGATCCGCGCCTGTGCAGAATACTTCTGCGGTGTGGCACGTAAGATCGCGATGGGCGACGGACCTTCAATGCAAGTTGCGCCAGGCGTGCAGGGCTTTACGTATCGTGAACCTTGGGGCGTTGTCGCGGGGATCATTCCCTGGAATTATCCAATCGTACTGACCGCGTGGTTCATGTTCCCCGCGTTGCTGTCGGGTAACACGATTCTGATCAAGCCTGCTGAAGATACTCCACTTTCAGCACTCTACATCGGCAAGCTGGCTCAAGAAGCAGGCTTCCCGCCCGGCGTGATCAACGTGCTGCCTGGTCGTGGTGAGATCACTGGTCACTGCATCGCTGAACATCCTGGGGTCCGGTTCATCTCGTTCACTGGTTCACCAGGTGTCGGACAAGCCATTCTGCGGACTTGCGATCGAAACGGGACCCGCATGAAGCGCGAGATGGGTGGCAACGGTGCTGCCATCGTTCTGGCCGATGCCGATCCTGCTGTGGTGGCTCGAATGATTGGACGATATACGAATCAGCACTTTGGTCAAACCTGTTGCACGATTCACCGGATTTTCGTCGATCGCAAGATCGCTGATGACTTCACGGATGCTCAAAGCGCTTTCTTCAAAGAGCTTAAGATTGGTTATCAGGCTGACGCAGGAACTCAACTTGGCGCCGTGATCAACCCAACCCAGCGCCGTCGGATTCTTGCGGCTCAGCAGGAAACCGTTGAACGTGGCGGAAAGCCGATTCTCGCTGGTGGCGAAGCGACGGTTACGGGTAAGAACGGCTTCTATCTGAAGCCAGCTTTGTATCGCACAGAACCAGGCCTCAACGTCAATCCGCTTGAAGTCTTCCACACCTACGCGACCATTTGCCCGGTTTCTTCAGCAGAAGAAGCTCTGCAACTGGCCAACGCCTCACCATACGGCCTGGGTGCCAGCATCTGGACGAAAGACATCAAGCGAGGTGTCAGTCTCGCCAAGCAGTTCCGGGACGGAACCTGCCAGGTCAACTGCCACAACTCGATCGCCTATGGCCTGCCATACGGGGGCCAGGGAATTTCGGGTGGTCCTGGCGGCGGCGTTAACTGTGAAGAAACGTTCCTGGACTACACACAAGTCAAGGCCGTTTACGTGGCTGATTACCCGGCGTAATCTTCGTGACTTTACTTGTTATGCGCAGGTCGACGTGTTGTGCGTGGGTCTCCCGACCCCCGCACGGCACGTCGACCGAAGGTCTCCTCTTCGTCTTTCTCGCGTTGTGTAAGGACCTGTGGCCCTGCACAACGCCTTCGACCGATCGTCGCTACTTCGTCTTTGTCGTTAATGTCTTTAAGTACACAGTTGGTCCGACGGACACATTTCAATTTCTGAGCGACAACTTGCGTGTCCAGACCCGAAAATCGAATCAAAATAAGAGGAGACCTTCGGTCGGCAGCAGTGCGGGGTAAGGAGACCCGCGCACAACGCCGGTTGTTTTTCACTTCTTCGATTCCGAAAGAGATTTGACGGCCGCGCAATAGGCGAATACCCACTTCAGGAGGGACTTCGATGACTCGTGCGAGCGTGCTTCGTTTCTCAGTTGCACTGATGCTGGCCGCCAGTTTCGTCTCAATCGCTTCAGCACAGGAAAAACAGTCGTCGATTGACGACGACAAGAACTTGTTCGGACCAACAAAGATCTGGTCGATCCACCTCGAAATCCCTGCTAAAGAGTTTGAGGCGATGCAGCCGCCACAGCCCGGTGGGATTGGCGGAGCGCCGCCGGGACTCGGTGCTCCGCTGACCGCACAGAAACAGGGGGAGGCAAAACGAGCCAGCGAGTTCAGTTTATTCGGAACGGAGTTTCGCTGGGCTCAGACAGACTTCACTGCGGGTGATCAAACGTTGAAAAACGTCGGTATCCGGTATGCCGGGGACATTACCTATCTTGTCTCAGCGGCGAACGTAAAGCGTCCCCTGAAGATCGCGTTCGATAAGTTCGAACAACAGAAGTTTGGTGGCGTTTCCGCAATAAACCTGCACGCCATGCCCCTTGACCCGTCCAAGGCGCGTGAAGCACTCGCTTTTTACTTCTTCCGTGCCTGGGGCGTTCCGGCGCCGCGAACTGCGTTTGCCGAAGTGACCTTGACCGTTCCGGGGAAGTACGACAAGGAATATCTCGGCCTTTACACGGTCGTAGAAGATGTCGACGCAAGATTCCTCGGCGATCAGTTCGGTTCTGGCGATGGACTTGCCATGAAGCCGTTTCGTGTGCGAGGGATCGACGATCTTGGTGGGAACTGGGAGGCTTACAAGGGACAATATCGACCTCAACGTGATGCCACGCCCGAGGAACAGAAACGAGTCATCTCGTTCGCAAAACTCGTCAATACCGCCTCAGATGAAGAGTTTGAAAAACAGATCACGTCATTTATTGATGTCGACGAGTTTCTCAAGTTCCTGGCCGCCAATGCACTCACAGCCAATCTGGAAAGCTTCCTGGCGCTCGGACACAACTATACGCTTTACCTCGACGCAAAGACCAGACATTTTCATTTCATCCCCGGTGACCTGGAATTCTCGTTCGCGAATCTCATGTTATTCGGGTCGCCCGATCAATTGATGGATCTGAGCGTGATGAAGCCCTATCCGGGAGAAAACAAACTTTCCGATCGACTGCTGTCAGTGAAAGCCAATGCGGACCGATATCGTGAGTTACTCGGCATGCTTTCCTCAACTGCGTTTACAAAGGACAAACTTCTCAAAACCGCCACGTTGATCGATAACGCAACTAAAGTGATTCGTGACAAGGAGCAACAGACGATTGCCACACGACCCACTGCTGCAGGCGGATTTGGCCCAGGTCCAGTCGGGCCACAGCCACCCGATTTCAAGACATTTGCCGAGAAGCGGCTCGCCTCCATTGCGACGCAACTCAGCGGAACAGGTAAGGGATACGTTCCTCAACCATTTAACTTTGGTCCGCCGCAACGAAACAACGCGGCGACTCAACCAATTGACGAAGCGGGCTTTCGTGACAGCGTTAAGGTTCCCTCGGAGTTTGAAGCCACACTATTTGCCGCCCCCCCAAAAGTCAGTTATCCAGTCGCGATTGCCTGCGAACCGACAACAGCCGTTTATGTCGCCGTGGACGAGCAGGGATCGCTTGGGCGGACGCCCGGCGGCGGACGGATACTTCGCTGCGTTGACCTCAACGACGATGGCAAAGTCGACGACGTGACTGTCTTCGCAAAGGTCGAACATCCACGCGGTGTGACTTTTCGTAGTGGAAAGGTCTGGGTCATGCATCCGCCGGATCTATCTGTCTTCGAGGATACAGACGGCGACGGCGTGTCCGATTCACAGGACGTTCTCGTGACAGGACTGACAACGAATCAGATCGCAGACCGCGGAGGCGATCACACCACCAATTGCGTCCGTATGGGGATCGATGGCTGGCTGTATATTGGTGTCGGCGACTATGGCATCAAACAGGCCAGAGGAAAAGATGGACGAACACTCGTTCTGCGAGGTGGCGGGATTGTTCGAGTACGTCCAGACGGAACTGAACTGGAAATCTACTGCACGGGACTTCGCAACCCATTCGATCTGGCAATTGATCCGTTCTTGAATATCTTCACTCGAGACAACACCAATGACGGGGCTGGCTGGGACACTCGTGTCAGCCTGCTGAAACAGTCGGCTCTTTACGGATACACTCAGCTTTTCGCGAACTTCACCGACGAGATCATGCCCACCTTGGGGACATTCGGTAACAGTGGTGGAACGGGCGGACTGTTTATTCAAGATCCTCGTTGGCCTGCCCCTTTCAGAAATACGCTGCTTACTGGCGACTGGGGGCGCAGCGAAGTTTACCGGCATGCCCTGACAGCAAACGGCCCAACGTTTGATTTAAAACAAGAAGTCTTCGTTCAGATTCCGCGAGCAACGGGAATGGACATCGATGGACGAGGTCGACTGTATGTCGCGAGCTGGCGAGGCGGAGAAGCGGCGGTTTACGTCGGTCCGAACATCGGCTTTGTGGCTCGCGTCACGCCCAGGGGACTGGAGTCACCTTCGTTTCCCGATCTGAAGCAGGCACCGATCAGCAAACTGATACAACTCCTTTCAGCACCACAGTCCGTGACTCGACTTCATACGCAGGGAGAAATCCTGGCTCGGGGTAAAAATCCTGAGGCGACAAAAGGCCTCGTGGCTCTCGCAACGGATGCCAACGCGTTATTAGAAGCTCGCGTTGCGGCGGTCTTTACTCTCAAGCAACTGGATGGGCAAGATTCGCACTCTGCTCTGATCAAGTTGGTGGATGACTCCGCAGTTCGCGAGTTCGCATTGCGAGCGTTAACCGATCGCACGACCGAGTTGAAAGGGCTTGAACCAAAGCCGTTTGTCGCGGCACTTAGCGATCCGTCGCCTCGCGTTCGAGCTCAATCGCTGATCAGTCTTGGAAGGCTGAATAATCCCGCTGTCGCCAGAGAAATTCTCCCTCTGACCGTACGCGAGCCAGGCTCGGTGATGCCGACGCAGCGACCGCTTCAGAACCAGCCTGACCCCGGTCGAGTTGTCCCTCATCTGGCGATTCGCGCGTTAGTCTCTCTTCGGGCCATCGACGCTTGTCTTGAAGCCCTCGATGGTCCGCACGCAGATGGAGCACTCTGGGCCCTGCGGTACGTGCATGATCGGATGGCGGTGGAAGGCTTGATCAAGCGATTGGGTACGGCTCGAACACCGGAATTGCGTAAAGGGATCCTTGTCACCCTGATCCGTCTTTACAACCGCGAGGCAGACTATGAAGGTTCGTGGTGGGGCATTCGACCCGATAACACGGGGCCTTACTTCGATCGTGTTCAATGGGAAATGAGTCCACGTATTGGCACAGTCCTGACGACCGCCATCAGAGATAGCGACCCCGACAGCATCGCCTACTACAAGAAAGAACTTTCGCGGCACGGTGTTACCCTAAGCGGGATTCCCAACGAAACGGATGTGGCCGGTAAAGAACCCGAAATCAGAATCGTGGTCCCCAAGGCTGATCAGGCCAATCCAAACCAGATTGGAAATATGAATATCGATGCCGCCAGCCAGCGAGTACTGACTTCAACCGGCGACCCCGGTAAAGGTGAGGCGATATTCAAGACCCAATCATGCGTGGCATGCCATACGACGGCCGATGGACAGACGCCGAAGGGTCCGCATCTGTTTGAAATCGGCAAACGCTACAAAACGGGTGAACTGGTCGAATCCGTGTTAAAGCCGAGTGCCAAACTGGCTCAAGGTTATGAAACGTATCAGTTCGTTCTGGTTGACGGACGAGTCTTCAACGGCTTCGTGGTGAGCGAGCGGGCTGACGCGACATTCATCAAAGAATCGGACGGCACGGGACGCGAGATCAAGAAGGCCGACGTCGAAGAACGGCTGATCAAAAAAGTCTCGGCGATGCCAGAAGGTCTTGTCGCGAATCTGACGGTCGAACAATTGGCAGATCTGGTTGCGTACCTGCAATCTTTGAAATAAGGAAATTCATGAATCGTCTTACGTGTCTATTGATCATGCTAACCATATCCGGCCTGGATCAAATCTGGCTTGCGCCGATCGAGGCTCAAGACAACCCGTCGAACGGCATCGTGAAATTCACAACGAAGGAAGATCATCAGAATATGCTGATGCAGCTTGGGATTACCAAACTGCGTCCCGGGCCGAATGGAAATGAATCGGCTCCCAACCACGCAAATTACGATGAGGCACTCGCGAACCCGTTTCCCAATCTTCCCGAACTACTCGCTTGTCAGGACGGAACCGTTGTCCAAACGAAAGAAGAATGGATCGAACGCCGACGTCCAGAAATTGTGGATCTCTTCGAAAAGGAAGTGATCGGACAAATCCCAGCAACGACACCCAAGGTGACGTGGAACGTCATTGAGGAAAAAGAAATTACGATCGCTGAAACTCCGATGATCGAAACCACGCTCGAAGGAATTGTCGATAATACCGCCTGTCCGGAGATTGATGTCAAGATTCAATTCACAGTCGGACGACCGAAGTCCGCTGACAAGCCTGTTCCGGTTCTGATGATGTTCAGTCTTTTCGGATGGCCCCGTCCCGGTTCCCCTGCGCCTGCGCGTCCACCATTTCGCTTTCCCGGCCCGTTGCCACAAGTAATTCTTGCCAAGGCAGGTTGGGGTTATGCATTTCTGATCCCAAACAGTGTCCAACCCGATAACGGAGAAGGATTGACACGTGGGATTATCGGCCTCACCAACCACGGCCAGCCTCGAAAGCCCGAGGATTGGGGAGCGCTGCGAGCCTGGGCTTGGGCCGCATCACGCAGCCTGGATTACCTCGAAACGAATCCGGCGTTTGATTCGAAGCGAGTCGGCATCGAAGGGGTTTCGCGGTACGGAAAAGCAGCACTCGTCACGATGGCTTTCGATCAGCGATTTGCCGCCGCATTAGTGGCATCATCAGGGGAAGGCGGAGCCAAACTCCATCGTCGAAACTTCGGTGAAGCGGTCGAGAATCTGACCAGTTCGGGCGAATACCACTGGATGGCCGGTAACTTCTTAAAATACGGTGCCGCCGAGGCAGAATTCGGAAGCAGGAACGCAGGCGATATTCCGGTTGATGCACATCAGTTGATCGCACTGTGTGCCCCGCGACCCGTCTTCATCAGCTACGGTATCCCGGAAAAAGGGGACGCCAAATGGCTCGACCAACAGGGAAGTTACATGGCAACCGTCGCCGCACAACCAGCCTATCGTTTGTTCAGTGCCGCAACCTTAGGTGTCTCAAACGATTATCGCAATGAGAAAATGCCGGCAGTTAACGTGAGTATGCTCGATGGAGCACTCGCCTGGAGACAGCACGACGGCGGTCACACCAGTGGCCCGAATCTTCCACACTTCATCGAATGGGCGAACAAGAAACTTGTTGAATCTCAATGAGAGAAAAAACTCGGCGTTGTGCGAATTTATCCCGATGCGTTCCCTTTTGCGAAGCCCCTCAGTCATCGAATGATGATACCAACTACCGAAAAGGAGGTGCTGCGATTCGGTCATTGGACTGTTCAAAGGGACTATTGAAAGACTAATTTGATTCAGTGACTATTAGAAAGCTAGCCGACCTGATTCACTGGAACAGCCGTTTGGACAAGGCCAGAACGAGATGGGTACTGTGTTATTCTTGTGTACGGGCAATTATTACCGTAGCCGTTTCGCCGAAATCCTTTTCAATTGGCATGCCACTCACCAGAAATTACCGTGGCGCGCCGATTCCAGGGGGCTGGCTCTTAATCCACGAAATCTTGGCTATATGTCGGAATTTACCGTTCACCGATTGAACCGAATGCAAGTTCCCTTCGATCAATATCTGCGTGATCCGAAGGATTTGGCACTCAACGATCTAGAAAGCTCCAACCACATCGTGGCGGTCAAAGAGTCGGAACACCGCCCTTTAATATCGAGGCGGTTTCCGGAGTGGTCGAACAAAATCGAATACTGGAAAATCCACGATATCGACTTTGAGGGGCCAGAAGAAGCCTTGCCACAACTGGAAATGCATGTCATCGATCTCATTCAGCGAATCAAAGGTTTCTCACCTGAATCGACTGAGTAGCTAGTTCCGAAGAGGCGATCGCCGGGCGTGCAACAACGTTTACCGTGAACTCCGGCTCCTAATCCGCTTGGAAAAGACTTCAGGCGAAACAAGATCTCGACATTCTGCACTGCCCGACCGGGCGGGGGATAGCGCGTTTCTTCGCAATCAATTCCCGCCTGCTGAAATCTGTCTTTCAAAACGACAGATCTCATCATGCTCTGAGCCGGGCTCAGAGCATGAACGCGTTCGGCCATCAAGAGTTACCTTAAACCCGACGCGAAACGCGATCCAACGAGCAGTAAATTCGACTCCAGCGGCATCGAAACGCGTATGATCAGGCAATCTTCTGTTGGTCGATCCAGAAGCCAAGGAACGCACCGGCTAAAGACCCAACGCAAAGGCTTGCAGCGATTGCACCTGGAATTTGCCAGGATGCGAACCCGATCGCCACCGCAACTGTCCAGATCACAAACAGCATTAAGACCAAAACGTGATCAATATCTTGTTTTCGACTACCAAAACCGTCGCAGCACTTCACGACATCGTCATCAATGTGGGCTGCTACCCAAATCGGAAAAAGCGCTGGAAGCAGGAAAGCACCGCAGACAGATCCGATAAGCATGGAACGAGTCATTCCCGGATTGTCTAAAGTCTTCTGCACGTTCAATGATCGATAAACTGAAGAAAGCATTAAATCAACTCCCAAAAGTCATACAGTCGGCCCTGGAAACCATATTCCAGTGTGAGTCCTTCACGAAGAATTCGGCGAGCTAGAACAGTTTCGCTAGCCGTTTCCCTCAAGAAATCGCAAATCCTTTGCCTGCACTTCTGTGTAACCAATACGTGTACTAAAATTTCCTTGTACACGGAGTCGTCGGAGGCTTTGTAACACAAGTCTTCCGAAAATGCAACATTTTGTCGCGTTGCACTTAAACCGTGGGGCAACAAGTCCTTGAGTCATCACAAAGCCCTCGGAGCTTGATCGTTGAATGAGACGTGCAGGCGACTCATCACACCGAACCGTTGATGGTTGTGGAATCGGTTAAGTAACGCCGTGCAATTGAGACGAAATGAGTCTGCTGAAGCCGTAACCTCAAAAGTTCGCCTCATTGTAAGGATGCGAACGGACCAAGCTGTTAATTCGATTCCTTCGAATCCGCTTGACGCGACATTCAATTGGACATGTCGCTCTGTAGCTTGAAAACAGGTTGCACCAATTCTGTGGGTCAACCAGAGATGGCAATCTGCATGGTGATTACGTGCTGGATACCTCTTGAATCAGCGAACGTCGTCCACGACGGATGACCTCTACGATCACATCCCAACCCGCGACGACGCAAACGATCATCAGGGGTTCAAGGATCATCCGGTAGCGGTACGAGGGATACTCAACAACCGCGGTGAGAAACGACGTTCCTAAAATCGCAGCCGTGAGGACCGCAGCAAGCTTCCAGGTCCTGGGACTCAGCCACAAACCACCGAGACCAACCAGTGCCAGGGTGCTCATCATTTCGATTCCCAGCAGGCGACCTTCCCAGGCGTTTTTCAACCAGGCATCGCGAAACGTTTGACATCGCTGATTTCCCCATGAAAGATCACCATTATCAGCCAATTGATCAAATTCAGGCAGCCCCTCGAAGAATGCCATGGAATAAGAGTAGACCGATCTCCAAAAGTCGATTGATCGCCAGATGAACCGAGCCAACGTCCTGAGTAGATTGCGTGAGATTGCTTCTTGCGACACCGATTTCATTAACTCGTCAGCTTCAACATCGGATAATCCTGCTTCTGTCAACCGATTCGTGACGGTCCATTGATTGTTCCAGGCAGGGACGCCCCCTCCCTTCAGAACCATTTCTTGCAACCGGCGTGACGCTTCTGTTTCTGGTAGCGATGGAGGGGTTGGTTGGCCTGGGCCGAATGTCGTCAGCCATAATTCACGTCCGAGAAACACCGTCAGCGAGGGACGCTGAAACAGCAGTTGGTTGCGGATCATCCATGGTCCCAGCATCACCGACAAGACTCCGACCGTAACGAATGCGCTGATGAACCGCTCTCGCGACGATGAATTGATCTTGGCTGGATGCAATAACCAGTAAGCGACGAACCACGCTGGAGCGAGAGTCGCGGCGACGGGACGAAGCAGCCACGAAAAACCCCAAAGTAATCCTGTCAAGAATGAGCGTCGCAACGAGATTTGTTCGCCAAGCAAGCTCATTGAAACAAGAGTTGCCGTGAAAAACAAAGTAAAAAACGTCTCTGTCATAATCGTGCTGGCATGACTCGGGCGCGCGGCACTGATCACACAAATTCCTAACGACAAAACGGCCATCCAGGGTCGACCGGTCAATCGCATTGTCCACCAGGCTGTCAAAACAGACGTCAGCCACACCGCACAATATTGCAATGCCACGACAACAAACCAGCCATGGCGACCACATAACACCTTCAATAAACCAATCATCCACGGATAGCCAGGGGTGCGATACGCAACCGGATTACGGGCCATCCAGATATCGGCTTGTGCCACCTGATCGCCGAGCATCCAGTAACCTCCGGCATCCGAGGCCCGGACAGCGGGTGCCGCGGCACAGAAGGCCGCCAACTTCACCGCTTCGACAAGCAAAAGGATCAAACATGCCGCGGCGGCAAATGTAAACGTCGGTTTCTTGGTTTTTGTCTCCGCAACCACTGACATCTCCAAATAATTGCCGGCGCTCGTTAAACGTCATGTTGGTGCAGCGTCAGCCAAAGCAAAAATACATTCCTGGTAATTGGGCTAAGATCAATCGGATTCGACAACGTAAATGTTGCAGCAAGCTCTTTCGAAATACAATTCATCTGCGATTCAGTAAGCGATGATCGGAATACATCATGGCAGCAAGTGTCAGGAAAACGACTGAAAAGGTATCTCAACAAACGCCCTTGACTGAAAAGAGCACAGCGTAAGCGACGCGCGCAACCCATCAGGAGGCGAGGCTGGGTTCGAGAAATATTGTTGTCACTGACGGATGCCACTACGGTCGAGACTCGGGGTGCCACGGTTTTGGAGTCTTCGACAAGGCCGTGTCTTCATGGTGCGATCACGCGTTCGAAGAACACGGCCTTACCAAACACGGCCTTACCAAACACGGCATTACCGAACACGGCATTACCGAACACGGCATTACCGAACACGGCCTTACCAAACACGGCCTTACCGAAGACGGTAAAACCGTGGCACCCATCATCGAGGCTTTTTGTTCCAAAAGCATTTCCGCCGCCGAGTGCAAACATCCATCCTCAGTTCATTTCATCTCAGCATCCTTGCCCTTCCGATGCAAACTCTTCGCGCCACTCAAAGAAATCAAACGTTAGTACGACGAAAACAACAGTCGAGGCGAGTCAGCGTGCGTCAGCCCCCGGACTCTTAATTCGGCGAATACGGACTGCCGGTTGTTTGACATGAACCACCCCGTGTTTGCGTGGTTCATTCTGTCGTCCAAAGCCACGGACGAAGAGTCCGCTGACGCACCCCGGCTCGCCTGAACAATGCGCGAATGATGATCCAATTCTGAACCCATTGTCTGACGCACATCAACCAGATGTGCCGGCCCAGAGTGCGTAAGCCCCCGGACTCTTTTCTTCTACAAATTCTTCGCAGCGTGCGAAGAAATCAAACGTTATTAGCACGAAACGCCGAGTCGCGACGTGAACACCGTTTGAAATTGCGCGACCTCATTGGTATTTTGACGTTCGAGTTGCAATCTCTGGAAGTACAACGTTCGTCCGGAAGTGGCACAACCGCAGACAGCGAAACATCAAAAGATCCCGGCTCGAACGCAAAGCATTTGTTTTGATTTTCCGCAAATTGGTGATCGAATCCTTCGAATCCTAAGGCGATCAAACATGCAGCGATACATACTTCCCCTGATGTCGATTGCTTTTCTGACCGGCCCGCTACAACCGATCTCCTTCGCCGGGATTCCCATCATCTACGGACACGGCGAAAAAGTGGAAAAAATGGGGGAATTGCCGGATGGCGCTCGCGAGTCGATAAGGAACGAACTGGGCCAGGAAGTCTCCGTCGGATTCCTGTACCGTCATGCCCACGTTTACCACCTCGATTTCTGGACCTGGGATGGCAAGCACGTGCTTTTCAACGGCGACCGTTACTGGAAAATGGAAGATGGCCAATGGCTCATGCTACTTAGCGAGTCACCTTCGCAAAAATTCGGTAAACCGTACGCGTATCGATTTCCGCTCGGACTGATAATTTTGTGCGTGATTATCGCGATGGGTGTACTGCAGCCAATTGTTTCACCGAGCGATGAGCAGAGACTGGCAAAAGTCGTTAAAGATTCAAGATACCTCGCGGCCGCAGATTCTGTTCTGCCGAATGATCGTGAGTGCCTTAGTACCGACTACGACGATGAGCGATTCGATTCCGCAATTGCCTCGCTTAAGGATTACGGGATTTCGGAGGACAAGGCTCGCATGAACCTGAGAATTCTTCTCAATGCGAAGTGCGCACATCGATCGTTGCAGATCGACGAGGCAGTTCGCACGATTCATTTGACCGAGAGCAGCCCCACGAATGAGCGCATTGCGTATTTAGAATGGTTGAGGGAAGCAATCCCCGAATCAGACCAGCGGCGAGAATTTGTCGTGCAGACATTACTGATCGCTCGTGCGAATGCAAAAGTTGATACAGCTCCATCCGAACAAGTGATCAAGCAGGATCTTCCAACCTGACTGCCCGTGGAGCACCTCCTATGACCGAGATCGATCCTCAAGCCAAATTCCCCGACATGCAGCCCGTAACCACGATGCCGTCACTCGGGACGATGTTTGGCACCGGACTTAAAATGTGCGGTTATCGCGACGAGGATGCCGAAACAGGAAGCTACGTCAAAACGCAGTGTTTCTGTTTATTGGGGATTCCACTTTTCTCGCTACGCGCATTCCGGATGGCAAACTGGCAGCAAGGAATCTTACTTCTTGGACGTGAGCCTTTATCTCTCTTCGAAAAGACTTGGAATTTCGGTTCTGCGTGGATGCTCGCGATCTTGACCTTTCTCTCATTCTGGATCCCGTACACCAACAGTCCTGAATACCTCGCCGAGAAGGCGTTTGCGGACGCAGATCGCCTGGTCTCAACGGGCGATCCGGTTGGCGCTGCGGAGAAATACCAAATCGTTCTTATTGACCATCCTAGCCACGCTGATCGTGCTGCGGAATCAATGACGAGACTTATCCAGGGACCGATACGTCAAGCAACGCTGAAAGACGCCGAACGTGTCTTACGGATCGCGCTCGATTTTCAGTTCAAACCCAAGTCACCGTTAACCGCTGCGGCTATTGAGAATTGTGGACGGGAACTCGTGGAAAAATCCGGCGAATCGGATCCAACCGCTGCATTAGCTCTACTGGACACCATCGCCCCGTTTGCGTCGAAGCCAGATTTGCTGGATACGATCCGCCTCCGGTTGTTAGGCATCTTAATGGATCGCGAGCCTGACAGTCTGGTATGCGCGTCGCAACTGGCTGCGATTTATGAAAGTCGTAACGAATTAGAAAAGTGCAAAGATCTTTTGGAACGCCATCGAAGTCGGCTCGGCAACACAGTTGGCGCACGCATTCTCGGACAAATCGCCGCGCGACAAGGTGATTACGATCAGGCGGTCGATTTATTATCCCCGTATGTCGCAGAACGGTTACCACGACTGCATGAAGCAGAGAAGACCTATCGCCGCTCGATTCTCAAGACTCAAGAAAAGGTCATTGAGTTGTTCAAAAAGGGCAAAGCACCTGCGGACGTCTACCAGCGAGCGCGAAGCGCACCTGTCGCCCAACAAGATACGATCATCCGTGAATACATCGAATCGCAGTTGCAAGAGGACGTTGCCATCAGGAAGAGCCAGCAGCGGCTGATGGTCGAAACAAGTGTTGTCCCGGTCGTGCTGAATCTCGGCATGGTCCGTTTAAACCGCGCTCAGGCAACGTCGGACCAGGAAGTCCGGCGGCGGGAATTGGAACAGGCAGAAAAAACCTTTCTCGAAATTCGCGGTGCGGCCGGCGAGACCGACGAATACCGTATTTATCTTGGTCAAGTCTACTATTGGCTCGGGAGGCCCGCAGACGGACGAAAACTGTTTGACGAGCTCCTGGAATCGCATCAGCGCAGTTATCCAATGCTGATCAACGTCTGCCGGACACTCTTCAATCTTGGAGCCTTTTCGGATTCAAGAGCCCTCGCGGAAGAGGCCTACAAAAAGGAACGCGACCAATCCAAGAAATACGTGGCCGCATCGTTGCGCGCGGTCGCGCCCGTTGACGAAGATGATCAATTGACGTGGTTACGCCTTGCCGACCCATCAGACCCCGAAATTCAGGCTCTTTTGAATGACTTGCTGGCTCGTCGAGCAATCGCTGAACATCGAGACGAAGATGCAGTGAAGCATTTGCATCAATCGATCGAGGCACGTAATAGACAAGTTGAGTCGAGTTCGTCGCTTAATAACGGAGCACACACATTTTTCAAGCTCTACTCATTGACGGGAAACCGAGATGATTTCGTCAAGGGCGTTAAGATGCTGGATCGTGGAGTGAAACTTAACCCGCGAAGTGGCATTTTGCTGGAAAATACGGCAAAGGCAGCGGTTGAAAGTGCGCTCATGGAGATCATTGGTGACAGGATCGACCTGGCGACCTTGAAAGAGAAACCCCAATTAATGCATCTGCCTTACCTGTACGACGATGAAGCCGGCTGGAACCACTCGGTCGACCTATTAAATCGCCACTCAGAAGTCAATAAGGCGATTGACTATTTCGACCGTGCCGTCATGGTGTCACCAAAAAATCAGGGAATCTACGAGAATACTCGATCGATCCTGTCGAATCGACGTGATTCAGGTTCGTTGCGAAAACTTCAGCAACGTCTTGAGACTGTTGAACTGGATTTTACGGACTCCAAACGCCGGACCGAGGAGTTCGTAAGCGGCAAATACGATGAAAAGTACCTGGGGGATCTGGCGTTCGCAAACGAGCGTTATGAGGAATTGATGAGGGTGACCCGGAATCGTCCGCCGGCCACAACGTTCGCCGTGGCGACTGGACATTGGCTTGCAAATCAGATGTCCCGTTACGAAATGGGGATCCAAATTGATTTCGATGAACTCGTTCGCGTCGCTGAAGAGGCACATACAATCGCTCCCTCAGCGTCGACCAGGCAATACTTGTATTTCTCGCTTTTATATCGTGCCAGCAACGATCTGACTCAGACACAACCCGCTTATGCTCAAATGGTGACCAGAATACGTCGATCGCTTCAACTTACGAATTTGATTGCAGTGGCTTTATCGCAGTCCGGCGACCTGCGCCAAGCTGTGATCGACAATTCGGATGTCCGCCGTGCTGCAATGCTGATCATCGAAGAACAAAACAAAATGCCCCACCGTGGTTCAACCTGGGACTGGGCTGTAGTCCAAGCCTTTGATGAAGCTCAAGCGACAAGAATCCGCGATCACGTCTTGAACGACGAATTTCGCCAGTTGAATGCATTGATATCCAGGAAACTGTCACCCGCAGACGCAGCAAGAGCGTTCAATGACTCTTGGACCAGCCAAATGGCAGGGAATACAGCAGAAGCAACGGAGATCCTGAAACGTTACGCAGATCAGGGAATTCAACTTCCGTTCGACCCGTGATGAAAGCGAAGCGACTGAACTCGTTTTATTTGCCGCGAAGTCAAACGTGCCAGCCACCGAATACGGTATTGATTGACACATTGATCATTCGCAAGGCTCCAACGTTAAGTCTTCTCCTCCTCCTCATCTCTCGATCAAAGAGGATTCTTCGGCACATACGATGCATGAAACCGCATTGCGACGCAGCTTACACGAATGACGTCACCATCTTTAAGTTCGACGGAACCAGTAATAGGAGCACCGTTCACGTACGTTCCACTGGCAGAACTCAAGTCAATTATTTGACACTGGCCGTCGTGTTCCGTTATCGCGGCGTGTTGGTGTCTGACCATCTGACTGTCTATCCAGACTTCGCAGTTCAGATTTCGGCCAATCACCATCCGGCCACCAGGCAGCTGGTATAATTGTCCAATCTGCGAGGAAGGCCCAGAAGTCGAAATCAGTTCAAGAACCAGCCCACGGAATTGCGTCACTTTATCGAGCGACAAAATCTTCTCTTCACGCAAGCGGTTGTACTGAATTTGGTTTCGCTCCTTTTGTTCATGCTCGTGCTGTTCTCGCGCTTGCTGTTCCTGCAAAGTGTTGCGCGTCAGGCGAGACTTCAGGTAATTCAAGCATTCCACAACGAGATTCATCCCCGAACCTTCCGTATCATCACCAATCACGCCTTTGCAAAATGTTAGAAAATCATGATTGTTCGACGAAGAAACTGGGACAGATCCATCTCTTATCTGGACCTGTCCCAGTTTCTTCATGAATGGGTCAACGAAAGCATTCAGTCAACAACCATTGATTCCGACAACAGGCTGCCATACTGCCCGACAATTAAATGCTGTTGCCCTGATTACTTATCGGGTTAGGCTGTAATTGTTTTGATTTCTCGATCGCCTCCAAGACGTCGAACGACATCCGTTCCATCACGATTCCGGCGAGGGCCGGAGAGGGCGAAGTTGGAGTTCGGATAAAAAGAATCGCCAGCAAATTCACAGGTAAGCAGAAGATATTGAAGAAGATTGCGCGCGGACTCCACCATCCCAAAAAAAAGCAATGAGCAGCGGCAGTGAGCCTGTTTTTTCGGCCACATCTCGCACAACAAAGGACGGAATTGCTTTCTAAATGGTAAGCAAGCAGCATCCCCGTCACTTTGGTCCATGAATAGAGGTCTAGCGGCCCATCACGTTGGCACGCCGGGCACGGGGAATTGAATGTGTTTTCGATCGCGGTTTGGATTGTCTCAGCGGGAACTAATTCCTCGACGACTTTAATCCTGAAGCGTGAAACGCATCCTTCATTACAGAATGGCAATCCGTATAAAGAGTCGCCCCCAGCGATAATGCGACTGCCGCAACTCGTGCATTTCTCGAACATTGTCGCATTCCTCTGTGGTTCATTGGTTTAAATTGAGAAAAACAGCGGTGCCATGAATCGAGTACGGAAATTGATTGCTGACGCCGCAGTTTGTCCAAACGCGTCTCGAAGATAAAACCCGTACTTCGTGAAATCGACAAAGTCAGCATTCAAAGGAAGAATTTCAGGAATCTCAGGGGACACATCTTTCATAAAAGCTTTGCCCGCTCCAATTCTGATCGCTTCCGACGCTAGTAGCATCGTTCACGATGGACAAATCGGGAATCATTCCAGTCTAATTCCAGATGAGACTGGCAGCGAGCGCACAGATTTGTTCCTCCGAACAGCGGGCACCGTAAAATGAAGTTGTTTATCTCTTATCGCCGAGCCGATACGCAGGACTTGGCAGATCACCTCTATGACCGACTTTCGAGTGAATTTGGTAAACAAAATGTGTTTAGAGATGTCACGACGATCCAAGGTGGGTCAGACTGGAGAAAAGAAATCAAAAAGGGCTTGCGAGATTGCACTGCGTTGCTTGTGATCATTGGCAAGTCCTGGCTCACGGCAGCGAATGAAGAAGGCAAGCGACGTCTCGACTTACCTGATGATTGGGTTCGATTTGAGATCGAAACGGCGCTAGATTGGGATGTTCCCGTATTTCCGCTTCTGGCCAGTGATGTGAAACTTCCGACAGCCAGCGAAATGCCCGACAGCTTGAAGAGCCTTACAAACTTCCAATCACTACCGCTTCGATCAGGGTCAGAGTTTGAAAAAGATGCTAGGAACCTGATTGCCGCGCTGCGTGGTCGACGGATCGGGCGACGTATGATTATCGCTGCTTGCCTGGCCGGCTTGCTCGCGATGATCGGGGGTTTGATGATGTTGAACCGTCCGTCGCTAAACGATAATCACAAATTACACGCAAATGAAATTGCGAAATTGGAAGAGATCGAAAGGAGAATTGAAACTACCAAATCGGAATCAAACGATAAAATCGACACAATCTTTAAAGGGCCGCCAGAATTCGATTTTGAGTCACTGTCTGCGGCAAGTCTAATTATTGCTGGAGGAAGCGCTCCCCTTACCAACAAGTTAGTGAACAAAGACAACCTCGACGCCGCCAACAGGCGATTTGTGGAGGCATCAGATCAAAGGAAGCGTGCTGCAAAAGTGCGACAGGCAGCGTTTAAGAATCTTCGTGACACTTTAGATGAACTCGCAAATCTTGATAGCACTCGCGAACTCGCTGAAAGCCAAGAGAAGATAGGAAACATTCGTGAGACGCTTCAGCACGAGTTGGGCTCACTAGACATCAACGACATTGAAAAAGGCAAATACAATTTGCACATGGAATTGTGGTGGGACGAATGGCACGCGGATTATTTTGCGAAATGGAAATCCTTGGATGCCAGTATTCGACAAGACATTCTGGGACTAATTTCAAATCGAAAACGGAACCTGATGGATTTGACCAAATCTTCTGCTGTCATTTCAAAATAGGATCGCGCAGTTCGATCATCCTCGCTCGAATCAATTGAGCCAGATGTTTGTAGGCAATCTGAGCGTCTTGCCGGTCAGAAGTGGCCAGGTTGTTTGTTTCACCTGGATCGGCTTGCAGATCATAGAGCTCGTCACGACCAGGGTTCAGAAAGTCCTGCATCAACTTCCACTGTGTCGTACGATACGAACGCATATCGGCGCGCATCGTATGCTGAACACTAAATTCCGTATAAAGATCGTCCGCACGATTCAGTGGACCTTGCCCTGTGATGAGTGGCAGGATGGTCTGTCCGTGAATCCTGGTGTTGGCAGGAAGAGTCGTCCCGGTCGCAGATAAAATCGTCGGTAGCCAATCGAGATGCGTGATCGTTCGGTCGATTGTTTTTCCCGCTGGAATTCGCTTCGGCCAGCGGATCAAGGCAGGCACACGCAACGACGTGTCATACATGTTTGGCCGCAGACCGGATGGAATGTGCTCAGTTGCCGGCGGATTCTCGGTCAGTATCCAGTGCCCGTTTCCTTTGTGCAGAATGCCATGATGACCGATGTTGTACCCGTGATCACTCGTGTAGATCACCAGCGTATTGTCGCTCAATTTCAAGCGATCCAGTTCGTCAAGGATCCGTCCCAGGTTGCGATCGATAGCCGCAACGCTTCCCAGATAGTCTTTGGTCAGTTGTTTCACTTTGGAAATATTCAACTTGGGAAAATCGGGATTCGGGACTGCGGGGTCGGCGCTGGCGGACCACTTCGCTTCGCTTTCGGGAAGGGGCGTATAAGGAGCATGTGGTTCGCGAAAATGCACAGACAGTGCGAACGGACGGCCTGAGTTCTTTCTCACAAATTCCAGGGCGTCGTCGGCCATCAAGTCGACAATGAAGCCTTTCACGGTTTGCTTTTGACCAGCAACCGTGAGCTCGGGATTTAAGGGTGTCGTACCGCCAGCCAGAAAACCCAAGAAATACTGATAACCGAACTTATCGGGCTGGAATTGTTCCTGTAATCCCAGGTGCCACTTGCCGATGAGACCCGTCTGATAATCGGCGGCAGACAGGATTCTCGGCCAGGCAACGGTCGTCGGGTCCAGACCATGCCGCGGCTCTTTGTCGGGATTCAGCCAATCGTAGATGCCGACCTCCGTACCATAGCGACTGGTCAGAATGGCAACTCGCGACGGACTGCAGACCGGCGTCGGAGTAAAACAATTCGTCAGACGAACACCCTCCCGGGCCAGTCGGTCCATATTGGGGGTTTTGGCATCTTTATTTCCCGAACAACCCATCGCCCATTCGGCCTGATCATCGGCCACAATGAACAACAAATTCGGTCGGTCATCGGCATTGGCGATGGAAACCGCTGCACATCCAACGAGTACCAACAACCACAACCGATCAAAAACTGCAGCCAATTCTCACCTCACGTTATTGCGGTTCGTTTATCAGGTCAGGATTCGCGGCCGCTGCAACGGCAGTGGCTGTATGGAAAAACCTGGCAGGAAACCGGCGTCATCGAGACCATTCCCTCAATTGGATAAGATGTTAAACATATCCTTCCTGCGACGCACGCAATGCTCGTGGCATGGTGTCGGTAGCAGCGAACCCCTTGCAACCTTAAAGTAGAATGCGGTGATGTTTTCGATAACTCAAAACATCCGTGACACTGTTCTCGACCACGAAAGCCATCTCATGCACGACGGATTCATTCGAACCCTGTTGATCCTGACCTTTGTTGGATTGTCCACAGTCAGTCTCGGTGACGAGCCGAAGCCGCCCGCCGGGTTTCGCCCCCTTTTTAATGGCCGGGATCTGACCGGCTGGCACGGTCTGAACCCACATACCGTCGGGGCATTAACCGGCGAGCAGAAGGAAGCAAACCTCGCACAACAGCGAGCCGAGTTTTCCAAGAACTGGACCGTTGAAAATGGGGAGCTCGTCAACGACGGACATGGTCCGTATGCCACGACAGACAACGACTTCGGTGATATCGATTTCCTGATCGAATACAAGACTGTCCCGAAAGCCGATAGCGGCATCTATCTGCGTGGCACACCACAAGTCCAGATCTGGGACTGGAATCAGGTTTATGACTTGAAAGCCCCCACTCGCAGGCCGCATCTCGGTTCCGGCGGACTCTTTAATAACACACCGGGCACCACTGGACGCGACCCGCTTGTCCTGGCCGATCGTCCGTTTGGCGAGTGGAACCAGTTTCGGATTCGTCAGGTCCAGAACCGAACCTGGGTCTGGCTGAACGATCAGCTTGTTGTCGACAACGCGGTCATGGAAAATTACTACGATCGTAACCAGTCACTGGCGGCAAAAGGCCCCATTCACCTGCAGACTCATGGCGGCGAGATTCGCTGGCGTCACATTTATGTCCGCGACATCGGTCCCGAGGAAGCCACACAGATCCTTAAGGGTGCGGACGCCGAGACAATGGGCCGGCTGGCCCGGTCACTGACTCTGCATGCCTCGTTCGACACCGGACTCGATGCCGATTTTGCTCGCGGTGACAAAGCCTGTTATCTCCAGCAGGGAAAGGACCTCGTACCCGCTGTCCCAACGGACGAGGTCAAACTCGTTGCGGATGGGGGGCGTTTTGGTGGTGGCCTGCATTTCACGAAGAAGAACAATTTTCGTCCGGTTTATAACGATGCCGGAACGCTGGGCT
Organism: uncultured Schlesneria sp.; assembly: GCA_903904835.1. Taxonomy (GTDB): domain Bacteria; phylum Planctomycetota; class Planctomycetia; order Planctomycetales; family Planctomycetaceae; genus Schlesneria. Next base: position 127,524 of record CAIVEI010000088.1, read on the forward strand.
ACAACGATCAGAACTGGAACACGTCGGTCTCGGTCTGGTTACGTCTGAATCCCGATCAGGATCTTGAGCCTGGCTATTGTGATCCCGTCCAGATAGTTGGCGACGATCTCAAAAAGGGGTTTATCTTCCTGGAATGGTCAAAGGACGAAACGCCACGATTTTTCCGGTATGCGATCCGTCCCCTGTTTCACATCTGGAACCCGGATAATGTCCAGTGGGCCGACATTCCTTTCAACAAACGGCCTATGGTCCAGGTGGAACGAGCTCCCTTTTCGCGAGAGACCTGGACGCACGCGGTGTTCTCTGTCGAGAATCTCAACAACAAACGGAAGCCACCAATCGGCCGACTGCATCTGAACGGCAAATTGCAGGGGACCATCGAGAACTGGGATCTGACGTTCGGCTGGGATCCCCAGCGAGTGCTGCTTGTCCTTGGTGCGGCCTACGTCGGCCATCTTGACGATCTCGCCGTTTTCGACCGGGCACTTACAGACAATGAAGTGAAACAGCTCTACGAACTAAAGCAGGGTGTCCGCGAATTGCGGTAATTGAAATGATTTTCGTCATGGTGACAGAGGCGGGTGACGGCATAAGCATCGAGCTGCGGATCCGGCGTGACGATGGGAATCGTCCTCCGACAGCGCTTGGGCAACAAGCAGCCAGTCTAATGGGTCATTACGTGTTGAAATGGCGAGCGTCTTTTCCCCGAAGCGGATATGGATCCCAGCCCAGCGGCAAGCGAGTCTTCGAGCGCCGCCCTGGGTTTCAGTTAAGGGAATAGTGGGTGCCCTGAAAGGGGACGGGAACGCAATAATCGCACTTCGATTCAAACAATTATGGGGAAATTGTGTGTTGCCGATTCCGTTGCCCTTACAGGGCAACTCAGTGAAAGATTTTTTTGCGAGAAAAATAGGGGTTCCGCGTCTTGTTTGCCGTCCTGGAAGGACATCAGCGATTAGCCGGTGGCTGAGCGTTAGCGACGCCACCGGTATCAAAGTTTTGGAATCCAATCGATCCCAGCGGGATCGCACGCTGCCTGTCAACAACACTATTGAAGCGACACCTTAACGACGGATGAGTCTGGAATCCCTTCGGGATTCGAAAATTGTCGACGCGATCAATTCCGGTGGCGTCGCTCCGCTCAG
>CAIVEI010000089.1 GCA_903904835.1 uncultured Schlesneria sp.
GAGTCTGGAATCCCTTCGGGATTCGAAAATTGTCGACGCGATCAATTCCGGTGGCGTCGCTCCGCTCAGCCACCGGCTAATCGCTTTAATGCCTCCGGCGTAAGGAGAAACAAGCATTTTGTGAACACCTCGTCGACCGACGAAAAATCCTTCACGGCGTTGCCCTGAATGGGCAATACATACCAGCCCAGGGCTGAGCGAAGTGGCGTCAGCCGTGAAGCGCCGCCCTGGGTCCGCGTTCGTTGCAATTTCTAGCCTCGTTAAGGGCGACACAAATAGTCTCAATAGAAATTGTGTTGCCATCAACAGATCACTTGTTGTTGATCGTAGTTCCAGGCCAATCGTCGGTACGGAATGGTGTCAGTGGCAGTCCCGCTCCGTCGAACATGTTCACAACAGGGTTATCAGCCCATCCATAACGGACTGCGACTGGGTTGGCAACTTGATCGCTCGATACTTCAATCGTGTTATCTTTCAGCACGTTTGCGGTTGCCCAGACGAATTTCTTGTCTTCACCCGCGATGGCGAATCCGCGTGGTTCCTTAACGTCGAACGGGCGCCAGCCACCGTCAACATAATCGAACGTGAGCACAATCTTGTTATCGGCCTTAGCCATCGATTTGTATTGCGGGCTATGGAACGGAACGGCCACTCCGTAATCCTTGGCCAGGGCCCAGCGAGCGAGACGTCGACCAACATCAACTTTGTTTTTCGGGTGAATATCTTTCCCTTCGCCGATGTCGATGATCACTGCTTCGCCGGTCTTCGGCAATTTCGACATCGTCATGGTCTGGGCTTCACGTAATTCGGCCCAGGCGCTTTCAACAGGTTGGGGTTGTTCGTTCTGGAAGTCAGCCAGTTGAGCCCAATAGAACGAGAAGTCCCCTTGACCCCAGTCATCACGCCAGTTCTTGATCATCAACGGAAACAGGTCGCGGTATTGGTAGGCTCGTCCAGCGTTTGATTCTCCCTGATACCAGATTGCCCCTTTGATCCCATAACCAATGTGTGACTTCAGCACACCGTTATAAATGTTCGCCGGACGGCTGTTGCCCCCCATTTGATTCTGCAAGCCCTGGAGCTGCTTCTTCTGTTCGTCGTTGAGGTCCGTTCCTTTTGCGACGAGCTCAGCATATTTGGATTCCATCTGAGTCCAGCGGTCCATCAGCGGCTTGTAGAGTGGATCGGCATTCAGAACATCACGACGAATCCAGGCTTCACAGGCAGAACCACCCCAGGCATTGTTGATCATCCCCACGGGAACACCCAGCGTTTGGTGGAGCTGCCGAGCGAAGAAATATCCGACGGCGGAGAAACCACCGACGGTTTCGGGCGTACAGACCATCCACTTGCGATCGTCATGACTCCACTTGACGTCTTGCGTGCCGACTTGTGGAAAGTTGATCATCCGAATCTTCGGATATTTTGCAGCCAGTTTTTCGATATCGGGGTCATTTGCATTATTGACCGACCATTGCATGTTCGATTGACCGGAACAGACCCAGACTTCGCCAACCAACACATCGGAAAACTTGATCTCGTTCTTCCCTTTTACGGTAAACGCATAAGGACCGCCGACCGGAACGGGATCGATGAAGACATGCCACGTACCGTCTGCGGCCGCAGTTGCCGCATGGCTTTGCCCGTTGATCGAAACGGTGACCGCTTCACCCGCTTCTGCCAATCCCCAGACCTTGTTCCGTTGTCCCTGCTGAAGAACCATGTGATCCCCGAAGACATTCGGCAGTTTGACATCGGCATGCGCTGACGAGCCAATAAATACCGCTGCTATGGCAACAGCGAGCCATCCATTTCTCTTTGCCATGGTTCGTAATGTGATCCCGATCCGCATTGTGTCGGCTCCTTCTCTCTCGCAAATTGTTCAAGGGTGATTGCTTGAAACCGAAGCCTTCCTTCGGTTCAAGTGAGAAAGACGTAACGCGCCGTTGATGCGAAAACAACTGATGGACGAAAAATCAAAGTCAGCAATCCTCCCGAGTCTGATCGCGCGTTGATGGCCGATTAAAAAAACGGCCGAAGTACATCCATCAAAAAATACATTTCTATTGTCGTCTCAATTCTGTACACTTTCGCGGACGAATGATTTCGCAGGAATGGACGTCTCGATCACTCTTCTCATCACTGGGCGAGTTTCATATCACGATCATCCCGAGACAACTCCATGAGCACTGACGCGCAGTTTTCAGTCGATCACGAGTTCAGTTTGCTCGCGCATGATCTTCTCGACAACACTTCGACGGTCATCTATGCCAAAGATTTGAGCTTTCGCTATTTGCTGATCAATCGCCAGTTCGAGACGTTATTTCATGTGTCTCGTTCGCTCATGCTCGGAAAAACTGACTATGACGTCTTCGCGACGGAGTTGGCCGATGCCTTCCGCGAAAACGATCGCGTCGTGCTGGAATCGGGCGAGCCCCTGTATTGTGAAGAGGTCGCCCCGCACGATGATGGTCCGCACCGATACTTTTCTGTGAAATTTCCGCTTCGCGACCACCTGGGCTCGATCTACGCCATCGGGGGGATCTCGACAGATATCACGGAAAAAGTTCGGGTCGAACGTGAAATCGCATCTCTCCAATACCGTCATCATCTGATCCTGAATTCGGTTGCCGATGGAATTTGCGGGCTTGATTCTTCCGGCTGTATCGATTTTTTGAATTCGGCAGCGGAACGGATGCTGGAAATGACATCCGACGAATTGAAAGGGATGTGTCATTCCAGGATCGTCGCCCCACGCAAGCCGAATGGGTCACATTTCTTTGATACGGAACCACATCCCGTGAAGGCCGTATTAAACGGAAAAGACACAATTACGGTGAAGGACGCGAAATTTCGCCGGGGTGATGGGACATTGCTTCCCGTCGAGTATACCGTCGCTCCGATCTGTAATACCGGAGAAACAGTCGGGGCGGTTCTCGCATTTCGTGATTCCACCGAGCGGCTGAAGCAGGTCGAGATTGAACAAGAGATTCAGACAGCGCTGCGAATCCAAACCTCGCTTTATCCGAAGCAAATGCCCAGGATTCCCGGCTTTGAATTTTCGGCGATCTGTATTCCGTGCTCCAAGGCCTGCGGCGATTATTTCGATTTTATCCCCTGGGGTGAAAATCGATTGGGAATCGCCGTCGGAGACGTCAGTGGACATGGACTCGGACCGGCGCTGGAAATGGTGGAAACGCGAGCGGTTTTGCGAACGATGCTCTTGAATGAATCAAGCCCCGCTCAATGCCTGACTCGACTTAATCGGGTGCTTGAAGAAGATCTGCCCGATGACATGTTTGTCACATTGTTTCTTGCCTCGCTCAACTTTCATGACCGAACTTTCAGTTATTCGGCTGCGGGGCACGAAGCGGTCATTCTGCACGCCAGCGGCGAATTGCAGCGATTGAAAAGCACCGGGACAGTCCTCGGCATGAATCCAACCGCGATCTTCGAAAGTGGAACCACCGTTCATTTGCAGCCGGGCGACCTGGTGCTGATCGCCACAGACGGACTGGTCGAATCCATGTCGCCGGAACGAAAGTTATTCGGGCAAGACAGAATCATTGAGGTACTGCGAAAACATCAATCGAAACCAGCCTGCGAAATTCTGGCGGCTATACAATCAGCCAGCGAAGCGTTTCGTGACCACCGACCGAATCGCGACGATATCACCGCTGTTGCGATCAAGGTCTTATGATTTTCAAAATGGTATGACGCTGGTCTGGACCGTTTGGCAACTTCCGTGTCTAATCCCGTCGTATTTTGTCTCGGTGATGGATAATGGTAAAATTCGATCCGCCAGCAACTTGTGGCTGGAATTCCCATGAAACCGTACGGACAGTACCATTGGGTTAACGAGTCAACGACGATTCGGCAAAGCGCAGACTGAATTTGGACAGGGATGTCGCCGTGGAAAGTCTTGCCCGATTAATTCCGTTCGTTCTCAGGCAGCGTAGAACGCTGATCCTGTCTGTTGTGCTGTCCGTCGGTGCTGCTCTGTTCGCTGTGGCTCAACTCTCGCTGGTCTACCCGGCCATGAAGCTGCTGCTCGAGGGGAAAACTTACGATCAGCACGTCAGGACAGAACTTGAGCGGGCTAATGCCGCTGTTGAGAAAGAGTCGAAGCGACTGGCCGAAATCGAATCGACGTTGCAAGATCCAGAATGGCAAAAGGCGAATTCCGATGAAGCGAAATCAGAACTTCGGCGAGATCAACGTAAAACTCGCGAAGATTTAAACAAGGGACAGTGGGACGTCGTCAGGTTTAGCTGGATCGATGCCCATGTGCTTCCATTTCTTCCGACAGACTCGTTCAACTTCCTCGCATTTCTGCTGGCGGTACTGCTGGTGTTCACGTTGTTTAAAGAAACCTGTTCGTACTTTCAGGAAATGTGCGTCGGCAGCGTTGTCCAACGGGTGATGCAGTCATTAAGACAACAACTGTTTCGCAACACGCTGAAGCTGGACCAGCAGACGCTGGCGCTTGAGACAACGCCGCAATTAATGTCGAGGTTTACCTTCGATCTGAATCAGGTCGCACATGGAATGGTGTTGCTCGGTGGAAAGATCGTTGTCGAACCGATTAAAGCCGCTCTTTGTATTGGATTCGCATTTGCTGCCAATTGGCGTTTGACGCTGCTGGCATTTATTTGTGCTCCAATCATGGCCTGGTTATTCGGCGGATTGGGAAAGAAGCTGAAGAAGGCGACGCAACGGCAGATGGAAAGCATGTCTCGCCTGTATCGCGTGCTGGATGAGACGTTGACGTCGTTTCGCGTTGTGCAGGGTTTTCAAAACGAACGATTGCACCGACGCCGATTGGCTCAGGAACACCGAACCTATTACGACAAGGCAATGCGAATTCTACGAATCGATGCACTCGTCAGCCCGAGCGTTGAATTTCTGGCAATGTGCGCCGTGTTCATCGCATCGCTTCCTGGCACATATCTGGTTTTGCGACACAAGACGTCAATCTGGGGGATACAACTTGCCGCCGAACCGATGACGGTTTCGGATCTTTCATTACTTTACACCTGTATGGCCGGTGTGCTCGATCCGGGGCGTAAACTGTCGGGCGTTTACTCAAAACTGAAGAAGTCGGCTACAGCCTGTGCGAGAGTTTTCGCCTGGATGGATCGCGATTCTCTCGTCAAATCGACTCGACCGTTCACCCCGATACCTCGCCACAGTCAGGCAATTGAATTTGATCGCGTCACGTTCCACTACGCTCAGCTTGATCCCAATTCGCTTGGCCGAAAAGCGCTCGACGACGTTTCGGTCAGGATTCCGTTTGGAGCGACGGTGGCTGTGGTGGGAGACAATGGCTGCGGCAAGTCGACCCTGGTCAACCTGTTGCCCCGGTTCTTCGATCCTCATTCGGGACATGTCCGGATCGACGACGTCGATCTGAAGGATGCCGACCCGTCACAATTGCGAGCGCAAATCGGCGTTGTCACGCAAGAGACATTGCTGTTTGACTGGTCGATTGCCGAGAACATTCGTTACGGAAAACCCGACGCGACGGACGGCGAAATTCAGACGGCCGCTGATAAAGCTCATGTGACCGATTTCATCAGTCAATTGCCAGACGGAATGCTGACACAAATCGGCGATAAGGGACACCGATTATCGGGCGGCCAACGCCAGCGCGTGGCCATGGCCAGAGCCATCTTGCGAGACCCGGCAATTCTGATTCTCGACGAAGCAACATCTGCGATCGATACACAAAGCGAGCAGTTGATCCATCAGACGCTGCTTGAATTTACGCGAGGCAGAACGACATTCATCGTGACGCACGCAATGACGCCCAGTTTATTAAACATTGTCACGCATGTCCTGGTCATGGACCAGGGCCAGGTCCTTTCGTTCGGTGATCACGAAACCGTCTTGAAGGCCTGCCCACAGTATCAAAGACTATTCCAAGCCCAGACGCTGAAACGGGCTGGCTGAGGTCCAGTCTGTGGGTTCTTGTGAACCCTCGGTGTTAGATCACCTGGTTGCCGCGAGCGAAGTAAAACGTAGAAAACGGCCGGATGGGCAACACGGGCGGATCATTTTGTGATTTGGTTGGTTCGACCTGCGAGTCGCCGGACAATATTGATGGTCGTTGATTTGTCGCTGCCGGCAATGGACAGAGACACCGTATCACCATCATCGTCGACCACGACGATCGTTAAGTGCATATGTGTCGGAGTGAATGCGTAAACGGCAGTTGAAACATCGTGGCCATCATGCGAAATCGACGTACTGTCGAGAGAACCCGATCGGAAGTCCGGACTGGAAGTGTCACGTGCATGGTAGTCGTCGATGTATTTTAGCACTGCTGGGAGGTGCGTGCGTTCGGCATACCATGACACCACGTCGCGGAATGAATCTGTTGTTTGCTTGCTGTACGATGTAGCGATGACGTTTTCATTTACTGAGAAGTTCCCGGACTGACCGACACTATTCGGATAGTCCAAATTCTTCCCGCCTTCAAGGGCGGTGGACAGCACGACGATTAGTAGAATTGTGCCTTGTCGAGTCATGAGTTTTCTCTGCTTTCAAATAACGTTGAAAATTAACTGACGGCGGCAATATGACTTGGACTTCAGGAAACGCCCAATCCACCGCTACGGTGCATTGTGTTGTTACGCGTTTTCTCTTCTGCCACGCAAGCCACTAGACTTCAGCAATTTTCATATTACCAAAATCATCATGGAACCACTCCGACTGCGGAATTGCTCGGGCAATACCGCGACGAGAACGGACAAAATGCTGGCGTTGGCGCTCATAACCGCGATACCGCCGCCATATCGCGGAAGAATTACACACACGGACAAGAAGCATATCATCCCCCAAAAGGGATGCGTGGCGACCTGCTTCGCTGTGATGGTTTCGCTCATGACAGATTCCATTCGTTTTTATTGATGCAACGTGGTTTCGACGAACGTCAGCGTTTACCGGGCGGCGGCGAACGACTTTTCATTGACAACCAACGCCTCGGCCACAGCTCCGGCGCAATGCGTTTGTTATAAGTTTTTTCGGTTTGCAGTCTGCAATTTAAGAAATGTGAAAACGGCAGTATGTCCCTGTGCTTTTGCGAGATCAAGGGGTGTTTTGCCAGCAGTGGTTCGTGCCGAGAGATTTGCGCCATTGGCAACGAGTAGTTTTACGTTTTCGAGCACGCCATTTTCAGCGGCGCCATGTAATGGTGTGTAATCGCCATCTCTTTTTTCGTTGACGTCAGCGCCAGATGAAATTGCTTGTTTCAGTTTTGCTCGGGCGTCTGGCCGGTTGATGGGTGCCCAATACTGCAGTTTGCTGATTGGGATTGCGTTTGGAAACAGTTCTTGAATTGACATACCGCTATTTCGGTTGGTTTGCCGTAGCACTTCCATCATTTTGTTGTCGCGGTCGAGCGCGTCTTGTTCTTCGGGAGTCAGTTCAAGGTTTGGATCGGTCATGGCTGTGGTTTAAAATTAGGGTTTGTTGGAGGAGTCGACGGTCAATGCGATGAGTAGCAACATCTTGATGTGGTTTGCACGGTGCGACACCGTCAGTCTGGGGTTGCCGTATCAAGTCAAGGTAACTTGCCCACGATGAACAACGGGCATCCAATCATTAGATCAACTCTCTGGACCACCAGCGATGGCGGGTCAGTTCACCGCCTCCTTATGCCGTCTTTGAAACGCTCGTCGATGATCGGAGTATCCGGTGGCAGCAAGATACGGTTCAGGTCGACGATCTCTCCATCCACAATCACCTCGATGTAGTTGGTTGTTTCCCAGTTTCCTTTCGCATCCTTCCCGTGGGCGACCGGGACTTGACCTTTGGGTGGTGTATGAACATAAACCCCGGCATTCGTTTCATTTTCAAACCAAAAGCTAGGACCACGTCGCAGTACGATGGGAGCGCCTTTTGTTTTGACCTTAAGTAGGTGCGGCCACGCGGCTTCAAACTCGTCCCTCGCTTTAAATGAAATAGCATAGTTCAAAAATGGCTGTCTCGGTCCTTCGAGAGTTCGCGATTTTTCGCGCAGCGTCTCTAATTCCTTGGGCCAGTCGTCGGGCCAGGTTCCTCTGTTCACGACTCCGTAATCCGCAAACAGCGAATACACCGAAATGAGACCGATTGCTGCACAGATCGCGATTGCTCGTTTCATCGTGATTGTTCCGAAATGCGCGAGATTGAATGTCTTCTTGAGATAGACGAACAAGCAGCAGAAATGGTTCCGCATTTTCTAAGGCATCGCTGATCATGATCCGCGATCGATCGCGGATTATGCCAACAAATCAGGACTATTCACGATAGCGAGTTATTTTTTTTAAGTCATCGTGGACATCTCGATAACCCCACGATGGCCTTTGTCAACCGTGGATTTCGATTGAACCACGCTCAATCGCGTTCGGCGCAGTTCGTACAATCGTGGCCCAGCTTCCAATCGTGCTTGTCATTCGCGCAAGTTGGAAGGCCGGCCATTCTGTCGTTCCCCACTTTCCCATCTCGCTCGCGACCAATTGTGATGAGTTCATCATTGGCGTTGCTGATCCAATTGCGCTCGGTCGCCCCGGTTGGGGCTTTTCTCTTGTTTCTCGCTCCTGTCCTGGGGCCGAAACCGCCCCAGGCTTTATTCGGTCGCCGCCTCTGCGGCTCAAAAACTGATCATCAATCGGAAAAACGATTTTCATGAGCACCTTCCAAACGTTAAGAACCTACTCAGCCTTTTCCATTGACAGGCTAATTGTCAATTTGTATTTTTTTGTCGTAGTTTTGTTTTTCGCATTCATTGGCTACAGATAGGCGGCATCCCAGGGGTCGATGCGGCCAGGGCGTGGCCTTGAGAGAGCAACGAGTAGAAGGGTCAGGGCAATGATTTCTATTTTCATCTGACCTACATTCCACTCTTCGACTTTCTCCAGATCAACTCTCTAGCCGATTCGGCTCACCCCGTCGTCCGTTGGGACAAACAACCGGGAAAGGCGGCTCTTAAACACGGAGCCGGTCCCAGTTGTGTTCCGTCCAATAGGAGGCGAAGGGCGATCCGTGGCGGTTCGTTGTTTGTCCCTTGGGTGCGGTCGGTCCGGTACAGGGTCAGCGGAACCGCTGCAAAACACGGAACCTAATCGAAGTCGATCGAACTGTGTCAAACTCGATCGAACTCGGGGGCGACAAAAAGATGACCAAAACCCTATGAATTACGAGTAATGGTCGAAGTCGATCGAACTTTGACATCAAATTTCTTGGCGGCTCGATTTCAGTGAAATACAGAGGAAGACTTATGAACAGAAGGACACCAAGGTAACGGTGTGAAGAAATCAGCGGCTATCAAGTGGATCGTAGTTGGCCAACTTTATCGATGTTTCGGTGGGACTTCGAAGACTTGTCCTCGCCCTACTTTTGCATTGGGTATTCGATCAGACTGCATAGTTGCGCAAACTTTCAGACGCCTGAAAAGTTGAAAAACGACTGTTTTCCGCCATAGTTGCGCAAACAACTCCCATAGTTGCGCAAATCCTGTCATCGTCGAGCTGCGGTGACATACGAGATCGGCGACTGGAAGTCGCCGCTACGGCGCATTCATAGTCGCGCACCATCGTTGCGCAAACTTTTAAACGCCTGAAAGGTCGAAAAACGACTGTTTTTTCCATAGTTGCGCAAGTTCTTGAGATTAAAGTGTGACGATTAGACGAACAATCGGGGGATTGTCATGGCTCAGTTCACCTGGTCAACGCGCGAACGGTTGCCCTATTTTGAACCCGTCATCCGACGCGCATCAACCGGCTGTGCCGGGTCGGAAGACGAAGAGCAACGGGGGCTTATTGGATCCGCTCCCAACTGACGCTGGTGACGCTGGGTTCGATACTGATGCGGGAAACGAGATCGTTAAGAAATTTGTCATTTCTGGTCGTGCAGTGCACTTCGGCAACGACGGATGTTTCGTCGGGCGCATCTTCATCTTGTTTGGTGATCCCTTGAATTGCTGAATTTGGATCGGAATTTACGTGTCGCAGCAGAACCAGCCGGATCACTCCTTCATTTTGTTTGTCGCAGAGGACACGAATTCGGTAAAGCATATCGACATCCTGTGATGCTCGTGCTTGTGCGTCAATCAATTGCACGAGTGGACGTAGAGCCAGATGCACGAAGAGGACGGTTGCCGTTCCCAGTGCCGCTTGCAAGACGTATCCCGCGCCCGCCATCGTCCCGACGGCAGCACTGCACCAAAGGGTCGCCGCCGTATTCATGCCACGAACGTTAAAGCCCTCGCGAAGAATCACACCTCCACCAAGAAACCCGATACCGCTGACAATCTGGGCTGCGATACGGGTCGAGTCACTTTCGTGATCCATATGCGACAGAGACACAAACATGGCCGCACCCACACAAACTAAAGCGTTGGTTCTTAAGCCGGCCGTGTGTTGGCGAAACTGGCGTTCCGATCCAATCGCAACTCCCATCACCAGAGCGGCTCCGGTATTCATCAGAAACGTTAGTCCGTCGTGCATGTTTTCGGCCCTATTTTCATGTTGGTTTTGACTGATCATTTGTCCCGCAGTGTCTCTGCAAGCACTCAAGGACGAACACTGATCGGGAGCATGTCACGCGGACGTGACTGCCATCGAAGTTTTTTCAATTTCCTGATTCTTAAAACAGCCGAAACATCCCTTGAAGAGTCGCCAGTGTCAAGATGTCTGGAGAGTCTATCATTTTTTGTCGTATCGGCATTCGACCTGCACGTATTTACAGCGATCGGTAACTTTGCAAAAACCTCCTTTATACATTGGCGACAAATGATACGATGACATGACGTCATACACGCCTTCGTCTGAGTTTGGGAAAGAGTTCAATTCATGAATCGTCATCTCAGGTCCTTGTTAATTGTCTGGTGCGCCATCGCAATATCACCATTGATCAACTTTGCCGATGAGCCAAAGTCAGGTGCGCTGATGCAAACACTGCCTGCGGATGGCGTCTGGGTGACATACAGCGTCAACGTCAAGGTAAATGAACAAGAGTCTTTAATGACCATCACTGGGCGGTCCGTCGGACAGGCCTTTCATGACGGAAAGCAGGGTCGTTTTATTGAATACGAGCAGACAGTTGGAACTCCATCAGATATCAATATCCCTCAACTCGGCAACCTGACCTGGAGGCTGCTTGCCCCAGAGGAGGCGTTTGGTGAAGGGAAAGACCCACTCAGCAAAGCAACTCATAAGTGGGTGCAGTACGGCACTCAGGAACCAGAGGTTGTTGAATCGATTCAACTTAAGGACCCCATTTTTTTCACACTCTTTCAAGGTCCTCAAAAGAACCTGAAGTTCGAAGCCGTCCAGGAAAATATCGTCTGGCAGCAGGGCGAATTGAAGTGTCGAGTGATCTCTGGTGAAAACGAGAAAAGCTTCGGCCAGATGACAATGAAGATGGCTCATCGATTGTTCGTGCATCCCGATATCCCGTTTGGAATTGGCGGTTTGCATCAGGACACGACGCTTGATTTCGGCGGTGGCCCCCCCGTGAAAGTCGTCATTCACGCGACGTTGCAAGACCATGGAAAAAGCGCCAAACCCAAATTGCCGAATCTGGTTCCTTAGGGGGGCCGAAGAACCAGACAGCAATAACACGTTCATCAGATCGATCAACACGACAGTCATTCCCAGGCATAAACTTGCGCATGATGTTTCATCACTGAGACAATTCCAATGAGCGCCGGAAACCGCACAAAAACACTCGACGATTCGACATTTGCGACCGATCCAGGCCAGATCAGGCTTTCACACACCAAGCTTCGAGTGCTTCGCCCGGACTTGTACGGACTGAGTGGCCTCTTGCAATCAGTTCGTGCTTACTTTCGCCTTGGCTGGCCTCAACGCAATTACATCCAAGAACAGTTGGAATGTGGCGATAGCCGCGCTGCAGTGGTGATCTCAACCTCGCCGCTGCTGATCGCCGCTTACACCGATGAACTGGATTGCATCGCGATGCTTCGTTTTCCGCGTGAATTCGTCGACCAATATCATTTGTCAACGGGGACACGACTCCTGACAGTCAACTGTTATGGGAGCTTACCCGATTACGATCCCGATCTGATTCTCGGACCGAAACTGATCGAGCGTTGGACAGGGTTTCATCCCTTGATTGCGGATTTCCTTACCGATGACGGCGAACGTGTTGAGGCTCGCAAGAAACAAATCGCCGAAGACGAATGGCAACGAGCGTTAGACATGGGGACGGAATACGCCAGGCATTATCCGAAAGTCGCACGCGATGGTCGGCCTGTGTATTCGGCAACTCCAGCACAGCGTCCGAAGGGATAGTCGTCACTCGTTTCAAGCGGAGTTCAATCATCACGGGCGAGCGAACATGCTCGCCCGTGACTGATCGAAACCAGAGTTAACCGACGGTTTGGAACTTGGCCAGAGCAGGTGAATCACCTGTCGTTTGAACGATTCCGCGTTCTGCGTTCGACTTAAGATGTTGCAGGATCTTGTAGACCCATTCCACCTTTTCCGGGAGACCAAGGGAAACGGCGAGTTGCTCTGCGGTTTGCGGTTCCGTTGCGACCTTCAGTTGTGCGATCACTTTTGATTGAAGGTCGAGAACTGCAGCAGCCGCCTTTTTGCCCGCCTCAACGCCGGGCTGGTGATAGGCGTTCACGTTGATGAGTTCGGCATAAAGACCGACGGCTCGTTCGTAAAGGGCGATCAGCGCGCCGACGCTGCGACCGTCGACGGTATCGATTGTAATGGTAATGGTGTCACGCCGATTCTCGCCCAAAGCTTCTCGTGTCCCGAGAAATAGACCATTCAGGTAGTCACCCGATGTAACACCTGGTTCAACTTCGATTGATGGCTCATTTCGATCTTTCAGCACTTCGATGAACGTCGCGAAGAAGTTGGCAATACCGTCTCGTAATTGCTGAACATAGGCGTGCTGATCGGTCGAGCCTTTATTGCCGTAGACTGCGATCCCCTGGTGAACGACGTTACCTTGTCGGTCGAGTTCTTTTCCGAGTGACTCCATGACCAGTTGTTGCAAGTAACGACTGAAAAGGCAGAGTCGATCCTTGTAGGGAAGGATGACCATGTCCTTTTCTCCTTTTCCGTTGCCGATCTGATACCAGATCATTGCGAGCAGTGCGGCCGGGTTCTTCCACGGATCAGTCGTCCTTGTCAGTCGATCCATCGCAGCGGCGCCGGCCAGCAAATCGTCAATGGAAATCCCCTGTAGCGCGGCGGGAAGCAACCCGACTGCCGAGAGGACAGACGTTCGACCGCCGACCCAGTCCCACATGGGAAACGTTTTCAGCCAGCCATCTTTCGTGGCAGTCTTATCCAGTTTGCTGCCGACCTGTGTGATGGCGACCGCGTGTTCCGCGAAGTTCAATTCTGCTGATTTATAGGCTTTTTCAACTTCCAGCATTCCGTTACGGGTCTCGGGAGTTCCGCCGGATTTCGAGATGACAAGCACTAGCGTTTTACCGAGTTGCCCGTCGAGTTCTCCCAGAATCTGGTCGATACCGTCCGGGTCGGTATTATCAACGAAGAACGGAAGGATCTCGTCGAGAGGCGAACCAAGTGCCTGTGCTACGAACTGTGGTCCCAGTGCCGATCCACCGATGCCGATTAAGAGCAGAAACTGGAATCGACCGTCGGCCCCCTGAATCACTCCGTCGTGAATCTGTTTAGCGAATTCAACGATGCTGGCCTGAGTCCCGCGAATTTCAGCGGCAATTTCCGGTGTCGGTGCCAGTTCCGGGGCGCGAAGCCAATAGTGGCCGACCATCCGGTTTTCGTCGAGATTGACGATCGCACCTCGCTCCAGTTCCTCCATCGCGCCGAGTGCCGATGTCACACGTGGAACAAGCGAAGAAAGATCTGACTCGGAAAACCTGACACGACTGATATCGAGCGAAAAGCCGAGTTGACGATCGGCGACCAAGTATTGGCAATAACGTGACCAGGAAGACGGGGCTGTCATCGAAATGAACTCCTCAAAGATATTTCAATCAGTAGCGACGATCGGCAGCATACTGTACTGCAATTTGCGTTCAACTGCGCGTTCATCGCGAAACCGAATCCTCCGTTTAAATAGACGAGTTTTCATCAAGCTTTGCAATCGTTTTCCATTACGAATACTCTCGTCGGAAATCCTCAGTCATCAGGCAAATACGTTTGTGCTCCGATTCGGTCATTTGCCGTAGGTTACAACGTTTTGATGCCGCCAAGTCACGCGAGAAACAGATCATGATTCGGTATTCCACAATTTTTCTTTTAGCCCTCAGTGTCGCTGCCGCCGGTTGTGGAGATTCAAACGTTAAGAACGCACCCCAGGGTGCTCAAAAGACGAAAGAAGCAGTAAAGCGCAAGGGGACAATCGGGTTCTCGGCCCTCACACTTACCAATCCATTTTTCAAAGTGATCGCCGACAACATGAAGGTTGAAGCCGAGAGGCATGGCTATGATTTGATCGTGGTTTCAGCCGAACGGGACGTCAAGACACAAGCCGATCAGGTGAATGAATTCATTGTAAAAGGGGTCGCTGCGATCGTGTTGAATCCATGCGATTCGCAATCGATCGGCCCCGCGATCGTGAAGGCTAATAAAGCTGGAATTCCAGTTTTCACGAACGACCTGAAGTATGCCGGCAGTGAAGGGGAGGTCGTCTGCCACGTCGCAACCGAAAATTACCAGGGTGGTAAGCTGGCTGGAGAAGCGATGGTCAAACTGCTGAGCGGCACAGGAGGAAAGGTCGCAATCATCCATTTCCCTCAAGCCGAATCCTGTCAACTACGAGTGAAAGGATTCCTGGAAATTTTGGATGCTCACAATGCCAAATCTCAAGGGGACAAAATCGAGATTGTGGCCACTCTGGATGGAGGCGGAGCTCGCGACGAAGGTTTCAAAGCAGCCAAAGATACGATTGAAGCAAACCCGGATCTGGCGGCGATCTTTGCCATTAACGATCCTTCGGGATTGGGTGCTCGATCGGCCCTTGAGAGTGTGGCGAAGCAGGATCAGGTCAAAATCATTGCTTTTGATGGCCAGTTGATTGGTAAGCAAGCAATCCGCGACGGCAAGATTGTCTGTGACCCGATTCAATTTCCGGATCGGATCGGCAGATCGACCGTGGAACAGATTCTCAAGCACTTCAATGGTGACGAAGTTCCCAAAGAAATCCTGATTCCGTCCGAACTTTATTACAAATCTGATGCGGACAAAGATCCAGAGTTGAACGACATACGTATTGACAAACAGTCATGAGCCCAAATCTTGTTACTCGACTGATCAACAACGCGTTTGTGCGCGACTACGGCATGATTTTCGTGTTGTTGGTGCTGGCCGGTCTGTTCAGCGCGTTGACGTTGAAACAGCAACACCCAACGGGCGAAGCGGCAGGTCGGCAGGTTGCTGATTTTATCATTTCGAGAAATGGCGGTGAGGCTCGTGTGTTGATCGTTACTCGTAATACAGGTGACGACCTGGCATTTGCGAACGGTGCAATGACCCGCCTGAAAAGCGCCGGTGCGACGGTTCTTGACAACGTCAACGGTGTGGCATCTGACGCGAAAAGGGCGATCGATTCGATCCTTGCGTCCGGCGGCGAAATTGATGCGATCGCGGCCAACGACGTGACGGCGAAGTGGCCAGTCTATGATCGATACCCCAACGTCGGTTCAAGCAAATGCGTTGTCCCATCGTCGTACACCTGGCCCGATTTTCTGAAGGTCAGTAACCTGTTGGGTGTCGCGAATCAGACAGCCATCTATGCGATGATTGCGATTGGTATGACGATGGTGATCATCACCGGAGGTATTGATCTGTCGGTCGGCTCACTGGTCGCTCTGGCGTCCGTTGGTACGGCGATCATGATCCGTGATTGTGGTGGCGGGGTACAGGCGGGGCTCGGTCTAGTCATTGGTGCCGCGATTGCGGGGATTTGCATCTGTACTTTGGCAGGCGCGTTTAATGGATTCATGATCACAACGTTTCAGATCCCCCCTTTTATCGTCACGCTTTCAATGATGATGATGGCAAGCGGGCTGTCGTATCGTTTGTCAAAAGGTCGGTCGATTCCGGAACTGCCGGAGTCGTTCTTCTGGCTAGGTCGAGGAGAAACCGCAGGGATCGCCAATCCGATCCTTTTGATGACTTTGCTGTATATTATTGCTCATGTCGTCATGTCTCGAACGGTGTTTGGTCGCTATGTCTATGCCATCGGGGGGAACGCGGAAGCGGCCCGGCTGTCAGGATTACCTGTCAAACGAATCCTGATGTCGGTCTATACAATCTGCGGGGCTCTTGCTGGCCTTGGCGGTGTCGTGCTGACGTCACAACTTTCAGCCGGCGATCCAAAATTCGGGCTGATGTATGAGCTGGAAGTAATTGCAGCCGTCGTTGTCGGGGGTACTTCGCTGATGGGAGGCCGAGGAAAAATATTCGGTACTCTGATCGGAGCCTTCATTATTGCCGTCATCAAGAATGGGATGAACCTTAAGGACGTTGACCCGTTCAATCAGAAGATCGTGCTGGGTGCAGTTTTGATGTTGGCCGTCCTGTTCGATACGCTGAAGCGACGCAATTCTCGAGAATGATCCGATCCCTTTTACCAACAGGCATCCAAGTTGAGATTGTCGTGTTCGATGCGCAAACGGTAATTCGACGCGACTGAGAAAACGAGACGGTCTGACAGCGTCATGGTGTCGCCACAAAACAATCGTAACGGTGTTTTTTAAGGAAGTTGCCAGGTACCAATGACATTGACGCCTCACGAAATGCAAAGTGGTGAACGTGGAGTTCGCGAAGAAAAGCCCCGTCGTTATGAACTGACTCTTTTGCGAGCGCTCGCAACTCAGTTCCCCAACATCGATTCTGCTCTGGCTGAAATCGCCCGACTGTCTGCCGTGTTGACGCTTCCCAAAGGGACGGTTCACGTCATCAGTGATATCCATGGGGAAGATAAAAAGCTGCGGCACGTTATTAACAATGCCTCAGGGACTCTTCGCCCATTGGTCGAGCGACTTTTTAAAGATCGGATGGAACCGAAGGAATTCTCGGAATTCCTCACGCTGGTTTTCTATCCCGCCGAAGTGACTGATCGATTAGAGAAAACGCTGACGGACGTCGAAGAGCTACGGACGTTTGCCCGACGAACTCTCAAGCATCAGTTTGAACTGGTTCGAGTCCTCGCATCAAACTACAGCCTGAAAAGAACGACACAGGTCTTTCCCCGCGAGTACGCGAATCTGTTTACAGAGATGCTGCACGAACGCTCGGACGAACGGGGCAGGGGGTTCACCGATGCGGTTGTGGACGAACTTGTGCCTCGCGGTCGCGCCTTGCACCTGATCCATATTACCGGACGGTTGATTCGAAATCTTGCGATTTATGAACTGATTATCGGTGGTGATTGCTGGGATCGCGGACCGCGAGGGGATCGGGTCGTTGAATATTTGCGGGATCAGCCCAATGTTTCATTCATCTGGGGGAACCATGACGTGGCGTGGCTGGGCGCGGGATTGGGAAATGAAGCCCTGATCTGCCACGTTTTACGAGTTTCACTGAGGTATCGCCGGCTGGGGCAACTCGATGAAGGCTACAGCATTCCATTGACGCCCCTTGAACATCTAGCCCGTACCGTCTATGCCGATGACCCCGCCTCACACTTCATGCCCAAGTCCAGCGGTATGCGATCAGACCTCATCATCGCGCGCATGCAGAAAGCGGCCGCGATCATGCAGTTTAAACTGGAAGGTCAAATGATTGCTCGCAATCCCGAGTGGGATCTTGACCATCGCCGCCTGCTGCATCATATCGATCAAAAGCGAGGGATGATTACGGTAGATGGTGTCGAATATGCATTGAGAGACGGCCTATTCCCGACATTAGACCCGGATCGACCTTATGAACTGAGTCCTCAGGAAGATGCATGCCTGACGCGGCTGCGGCACTCGTTTCTCAACAGCCAGAAACTGGGCGAGCATTTACGTTATTTGGTCAGTCATGGTGCGATGTATCTGCGACGCGACGAGCATCTGATCTTTCATGGTTGTGTCCCATGCGATCCGGATGGCGTTTTCCTGCCGATGCCAATCAACGGAAAATGGCTGGCTGGTCGAGCGATGTTTGATGCAATTGAACGAGTGGTTGCCTGGGCGTTTGAGCAGCGTCAGCAGCAACATTTGGATTTACTGTGGTACCTTTGGTGCGGGCCTCGATCACCGCTGTTTGGCAAGGATCGGATCGCAACGTTTGAACGTGACTTTATCGCAGACAAGAAGACCCATCACGAGACGAAAGATCCGTATTTCTCGCTCGTGAACGAAGCCTGGTTTTGCGAAAAAGTGCTGGCCGAGTTTGGAGTCGATTGCCAGCACGGCCTGATTGTGAATGGCCATGTTCCCGTCAAAATCGACGCGTCCGAATCGCCTTTGAAACGAAGCGGCAAAGCAATCGCGATCGACGGTGCCTTTTCTGAAGCGTATGGCGATCACGGTTACACTCTGGTGATGGGGCCTGACAAAACGCTGCTGGCGAAACATCACCATTTCGATTCCGTGCAATCAGCCGTGCGAGAAGGGATCGACATCGTTCCCAGCGTCTCGGTGATCCGCGAATGGGGACGCACTCGATTAATGGCCGACACTGAACGGGGCGAACAGTTTCGTTGTGATATTGAAATGCTTGAACGCTTGATTGAACTTTATCGTAATAACGAACTGGCTCAGGATGAATGGCGTCCGAAGATGCGTTCCTAAACTGGCAAACGAAGGAGCCTTGCTGTGAAATTCGTACTTTTACTCACGGTATTTGTAACCGTCGTTACTTTTGCCAATGCAGCCGAACCGATCCTCATTTCTGACTTTGAAGGAACCGATTACGGCAACTGGAAATCGACCGGAACGGCTTTTGGAATCGGTCCTGCTCACGGAAAGCTTGACGGTCAAATGCCTGTTGAAGGGTATCAAGGTCGAGGACTGGTAAATTCGTTCATGGGAGGTGATAACGCGACCGGCACGCTGACTTCTCCGCTATTCAAGATCGAACGGAAATTCATCACGTTTCTGATCGGTGGCGGCGGCTGGGCAGATGAAACTTGCATGAATCTTGTCGTCGACGGCAAGGTTGTCCGAACGGCGGCGGGACCGAACACAGTCTCTGGTGGCAGCGAGCGATTGGAACCTGCTGCGTGGGACATCGGTGAATTTGCAGGTCGCAAGGCGACGCTCGTAATCATAGATCAACGCCAAGGTGGTTGGGGCCACATTAATGTCGACCAGATCGTCATGACGGATGACCGTGGATCGGTTCCGATCGTTGTTCCGCCGGTTCCCGTTGCAAGGAATGTGATACGAAATCTGATGATCGAAAAGAAACTACTCCATTTCCCCGTCAAAACAGGATCAAAGCACCGCGTCGTGACCGTCAGCGTCGACGGAAAAGTGGTTCGACGGTTTGATATCGAGCTGGCTGATGAGGATGTCCAGTGGTGGGCACCAATGGATGTCAGCGAATGGACGGGCAAAATGTTGACGGTCATCGCGGACGTTCTGCCGGTCAATTCCAAAGCGCTTGATACGCTTCGTCAGGCAGACACGTTAATCGACTCGGAAAACCTCTACCAGGAACCGCTCCGTTCGCAGCTTCATTTCTCCCCCAAGCGTGGTTGGACGAACGACCCCAACGGGCTGGTGTTTTACAACGGCGAATATCATCTTTTCTTTCAACACAACCCCTACGGCTGGAATTGGGGAAATATGCACTGGGGCCATGCCACCAGTCACGATCTGGTTCACTGGAAAGAACACTCCGAAGCACTTTATCCCGATGAACAGGGGCCGATGTTCAGCGGTAGCGCGGTTGTTGATTGGAATAATACCAGTGGATTTGGAAAAGATGGCAAGCCACCGCTTGTCCTTATCTATACTGCCGCCGGCAATCCAACCGTTCAAAGTATCGCTTACAGCAACGATGGTCGCTCGTTTACGAAGTATTCTCAAAATCCTGTGATCAAACAGATCTCGGGTGGCAACCGCGATCCGAAAGTTTTCTGGCACGAACTCACCAAACAATGGGTACTGGTACTTTATGTGGAAGCCCCAGGAAAACAGCACACAATCCACTTTTTCAATTCGCCAAACCTGAGAGACTGGAAATTGGCTAGTATCACCAAAGGAGGAATCGACGGTGACAAATATCTGTTTGAATGCCCCGACTTTTTCGAACTCGCTGTTGATGGTGATGTTTCCAAGAAAAAATGGGTACTGACGGCTGCGAACAGCGAATATGCAATTGGGACGTTCGATGGAGCATCATTTACTCCAGAACATTCAAGGCTTGCGGACGTACGCGGAGTCGGTTTCTACGCCGCTCAAACGTTCAGCGACATCCCGAATAATCGCCGAATCCAGATCGGCTGGAGCCAGGCACCCTCACCAGGAATGTCGTTCAATCAACTGCAGACACTCCCCTGCGAGCTGACCCTACGAACAACCTCAGATGGTGTACGTCTTCACCGTGAACCAGTCAAAGAGCTGGAGGCTCTACGTGACGGTCCAAACCAGGCAAATTCGCTCGCGACCTTTCGGTCAGAACTTATCGAAATGCGAGCGGAAATCGAACCCGGTCAGGCAGGGAAGTTCGAGTTCATACTGCGTGGAGCGAAGATTTCATATGACCTCAAGGAGCAAGTGATCCTCGTCAACGGTCATCGTGCACCTGCCCCCATGGTCAATGGGAAACAGAACTTGGTCGTCTTTGTTGATCGAACGATGCTAGAAGTCTTCGCGAGCGACGGCCTCACCTATGTACCGATGCCGTTCATTTCTAAGCCACAGGACCAATCAGTCCTAGCAAACGCCCAAGTCGGCGATGACGCCCCAAACATTCGACTTCAAGTTTATAAACTGAAATCGTCCTGGACAGAGTAATAGTTATCTTTGATGCAGATGAAAAATGGTTCTGCGACGAAGTTCGGCTTCTATATCTCACTACCTTGGCATAGGAAGCAAAGACAATTTAACCGTCATAATCGTCAATCTCGTTTGAGTAACCAAACCCGCTCCAAAATTGAAGTTTTCCGTTCCATATCGCTTTTCCGAAGATGAGGCGAATTTATTGAGTTTACCGTCGCCGAAGCCGAACCAATTCGTCAGAGTCGAACTTCGACGGAATGATTGTTTTGATTCAGTGAGCGATCTATGTTCTATATCATTACTGCGATCCTGATTGGTACTATCGGATTTACGATTTCTCAAGCTTGGTTGATTCGTCAACTTCGTAACCACTATGCCCGCCCGCTCGCCTCTTGGCCCGCAGATAAACCTTGGCCGAAAGCGGCGGTCATCTTGTCACTGCGGGGAAACGACCCTTTCCTTGAGTCTTGTCTTCGAAATCTCATCCGGCAGGACTATCCGAACTTCTTTGTCCAGATAGTGATCGACTCAGACACCGATCCGGCTTGGGCCGCGATTCGAGCCGTTCAGGCCGAGTGCGGACCGACTCGCCTCAGGGTCACAACACTTCAGCATCGAAGTACCGATTGCAGCTTAAAAAACAGCTCCATTATTCAAGCCATTGGCGGCCTGCCTGACGAGATCGAGGTTGTCGCGTTTGTCGATGCCGATGCGATAACTCATTCGACATGGTTGCGGAGCCTCGTCGCTCCGCTATCAGATCCTGAAATCGGTTGTACAACCGGAATTCGATGGTTCGCGCCGCCGGACAACACCTTTGCCACTCGTTTGAGATGTTTCTGGAACCTGATCGCAGCGTCTGGAATCTTTTATTCGAGCACCCCTTGGGGTGGGTCGATGGTTGTACGTCGCCAGTTATTAGACACCGGTTTAGCAGAGGAATGGTCCCATATGTTCTGCGAAGATGTTCACACGTTGAACCACTTGCAGCGCCGCAACCTGAAACTGGTTTGTGTCCCACAGGCGACGGTAGTCAATCGCGAGTCGACTACTGTCATGGGATGTGTTCGATTCGTCAATCGTCAAATGTTAATCTTCCGGCTCTATCATCCTCAATGGTGGTCTGCCGTGGCTTTAATCACGTTTACAGCTGTGTTGCGATCTTGCCATTACTTCTACATCTGTAAAACGTTCATGTATGGTGAATGGCTAAGCTGCCTGGCATTGCTCTTGATCCGCCCGATCAATCTCTATGTAACCCAATATGAAGCCAAACGACTGGATCTGGCAGTTCGCCAAATGGTGGTTAACAACGGTCAGGAAATCACGGCAAACCCGGTCCCCAACTTCATAGGATACGTGTGTGCCGAGGCGATGTTTTTATCGTCGATGGTGTACGCACTCGGCGCCCGTTTCGTTAATTGGCGAGGGATCACTTACAAAGTCAAAGGCCCTAGCAACATCAAAATGCTGGCGTATCGACCATTTCTTGAGTCACTCGCGTCGACAGGGTTGGCCAAGCGTTCCAGCGTCGTATGAGAATCGGCAACTCAATCTGCCGTCAATTCGTTTTCGACCCGTCGTTCTCAAAACAACGCCGAATTTCTTTTTGGAATTCAGCGATTCTGGCCGGGTCGAGTTGCGCCGTTCGATCAGTGCCTTGACATGCGGCAGATCGAATCCCAATGACGTCAGCACCCACGTTGGCTAACCAAGGAAGTGATTCTCGACTCAAACGACCTGCGAGAGCCAAAAACAAACCCGCGTTGTGGCACGTATCCGCAAGTTCAATCAGTGAAAGCTCATCGATTTCATCGTTGAGCCTGCGATCATTTTTTGTAAACGTGTCGATCAGTAATCCAGCACAATCTGATTCAATTGCCGCCGCCAGAACGTCGCTAATACTTGGTGATTTGGCTTCGATTGCGTCCGCGTAGGCTACGGCCACCCATCGTAGTCGCGATAGCGATCGGCGCTGGAAACCAACACGTACTCTCATCCATTCTGATCTCCAGTTCGGATCAGCGGCACATCCACTAAGGCCCAGTTTTACGTACGTGATGCCGTGAGGCAATTCCAAAAAACTTGACGATTGGGACCAGTCTGAAGTTTCTCCCAAAGCGACACTCAGCGGAATCTTGCCAGAGACATATTCGGCAGCACTGGCGATCGCTTTGACGTCATCAATGTTGGCCATTCCAAGCGATCCAAGTGCTGGCTCTTTCACATCGAGAATGTCGACACCGGCAGAGATTGCGCATTCCGCTTCGGTTCGCGACCGAACGCTGACGAGCAACCCAGGGCATACCGCTGGACGGCACCCCGTCGTCATTGAATCGGCGGATCCAGGCTGATCGTTTTTCCGCTTTGTCATCAATTCATCTGTCATCCCGCATCCCTTTTCTTCCGCTTGATCACGATGAAAACGCCTTCCGTCAGATCCGGCAATAATTCCCAGCGGCCAGCGTGATCTCTCAATTCCGGAACTTCCATCGGCTGTTTGATTTTCGAGTACTTATGATCGGTGTCGATCACGATATATTCCGTATCGTCTGGAACCCGATTTCCTTCACCGGCGACTTTCCGCCAGTATTCGCTGTAATCATAGGATCGCTCGTGGTGAGTGTATCGCGGATGAACGAAGTCGGTCGATGCGACCCGGGCAGCTTTAGGAATCAGGTTCGCAATTCGAGCAAACATTTCTGAGCGGTGAGTCGGTCCATAAAGACGTTGCCAATGCCAGCTCGACCCCGGATCCCAAAACGGCATTCCCATCGGACCGAGGCTGAAAAAGACGCCGGTTGCGAATGCACTTGTTATGACGAGCCGCCGCAAGATGGACGAACCGCTGTCGTTTCCGCTCGGTTTCTTCCACGCCAAATGCCGGGCGATGGTCTGACCGACCCTAGACGCTCGCGGTAATGCAGCGGCCAACGACCAGAAAACAACCGCAACAAGCGGCGCGTGAAACTGATGCTGTGGAGTACGTGAACCCTCCAACTCATTCATGCACAGAATCGCAAACAACGGTAACCCAACGGCAAGTCGAGTCGGTGCGAAAAGGGGCAAGAACGCCAGAGGAGCCAAAAGTGCCATCGCGTATAAAGCAGTTTCGGTCGTCGCAAGCACTTCAATCACCGATAGCGGACGGGTCAGCCAGGTATGAATGATCTCTTCTGGCGTCTTCCCGAACCTGGAAAAATAACTCGCGTAATGGACTTCGTCACCGGATCGAAACCAAGGCATCATGACTCGTGTCGCAAGCCATAAGTAGCCAATACTGAACAGACTCAGCAACATTCCGACAAGCAATTGGGAATTTGGTTTTGCGTTGGCCCCATTCAGCGCCGAGATTTTCGGATCTGATTCCGTTAAATGGCGGAGTGCAATCCAAATTCCAAGTGGCCCGAAGATCAGCGTATAGTCTTCTTTCACGGTCAAACAGAGGCTGATCCCGATCAATGTTCCAAAAAGATTCTTTCGATCGAGTTGGTCCAGCGTCATCAATAGCAGCGGGATCCCGAATGACTCGGGTCGGAACGTCTTTAGATCAATTTCGATGTCGAGAAACTGCATCGGAAAATACAGAAGATAAGCAATCGCTACAGCCAAAGCAGTTCGGTCCGATCCCGTATGCCGAAAAGTCATCCAATAGACTGGGAATGCTCCCAGAGCAAGAGCGGTGGAACTTGACGCTTCGAGAAGCAAATGTGATGGCCACAAAACATAAAGCGGCAGTAAAAAGAGATGCACGAACTGAATGTGCTCGCCGAGGAATAGCCCACGGTCGAGATAACTTCTAAACCCCTTTCCATGCCATAGATTCCACAGGTGTTCTTCGTACATGACCGAATCACCATGAGGGACCAGTAGGTTAAAGTACAACCTCCAGTTCATCGTTGTAAAAACAACGATGTACAAGCCGCAGGCCAGCCAGAGCCAGCGCGAATTGTCGGCTTTGGGGTACACTCCTTGAATTGACCGAGCGTTCGCATCAAGTGTCAGCCAGGTCGTCATCCAACCTGCCAGGCAACCTGCCAGCCAGAATTGCGGTGTCACGGACAATAGTCCCGACACGCTTGAAAGCCCCACAGTTCCTGCGGCAATCCAAAGCCACTCCCACAAATCCACCAGACACCACCAGATCCAGCCGTACCATCCCCATTGGATAAGAGCATCACTCCACGTCATTTTTCGTCTTATAACCAGCCAGATCGCTCCGGCGAGCCACGTGACTGCGGCAACAATGGCGCAAGGAACGAAAGTCAACCATACGGGAAGATCGATCAGACCCGGGTCGGCGTTCATCATTTTCGACCGAGGCACCGAATCCGCCAAAGAAAACCAACTCGAAGGGCTGATGAAGTTGGAAGCCAGAAGGCGGGACGACAACCATGTCTGAAAGCAGGTCGATGCCAAAATGACACCAACAGCGATGAGGGCTATGGTTCCCAGCAATCGCGTTGAATTCGAGTTTGGTGGTACTGGAGTCATTTCACCATCGTAATTGCTGCGTCGCCGATGGTCGATCCACTTGCGAGCGTTAGAGACCCTCCGAAACATCTCCGAGGCGCAGGGAGGGTCAACTTTTGTGAATTCTCTGTTACAGTTTGACAATACCTGTTTGCAAGACGCTGAGCCCCGAATCGTAGCGGACTATCCCAAAGTATAACCGATGTCCATTTCATCCGAAAAAATTAAAGCCGCCATTCAACACCTGAGGAAGGCAGATCCTGTGATGGGTAACCTGATCGATCGAGCAGGGCCATTTACTTTGAAGCTGGATCGGGACCGGTTTGGAATGCTGGTCCGATCGATCCTCTCGCAACAGATTTCGACGAAGGCGGCAAGATCAATTCGCTTGAAGCTTGATCAGTTGCTTAAGCCACACCCAATATCTGCCCAGGCGATTCACAAGAGGAGCGAGGACGAACTACGGTCGGTCGGATTATCGCGTCAAAAAGTGACCTATTTGAAGGACCTTTCCGCTCGGGTCCTTGATGAACGATTGCGGTTGGATCGGATAGGACGTCTCGCGGACGATGATGTGATCGAACATCTGGTCCAGGTGAAGGGGATCGGTCGCTGGACGGCACAGATGTTTCTGATCTTCTCGCTTGGCCGTCTTGATGTATTTCCTCATGATGACTTGATTGTCCGGTCTTCGATCAAAGAACTTTACGGACTTGAAGATTTGCCGACCAAACAACAGAGCCACGCAATTGCCGCTCATTGGAAGCCTTATTCGACTATCGCATCCTGGTATTGCTGGCGGTTGATTGACGTCAAGAAAGATCCCACGATGGAAGCGAGTGAATATCCTGTCTGATTGATGGGAAAAGCGAAATCACTCTCCTAGAATTTGAATGACCTTTCGGTCAAGATCGGTGATCGCTGGGGTCTGTGTCGGCCATCCTGATGACCGAACGTAGGCCGTTTCTCATTTTGATTGTTGAGTATCAATCCAGAATCTCGTTTCGGGTGAATTATGTTAATCCGTTCGCTTTCATTTCGATCCTCGTGGATTCTCTGTTTCTTTTCCGTTGTTTCACTTGCTGGCTGCGGCACTCCGAAAAAGCCCGCACCTGTCGCAGCCGAGCCGGTCGCTGTCGTCGTGACGGAACCGGTAGAAAAGGAATTGGCGGACTTTGCTGAATTCACCGGGCGAACGGACGCCGTTGAATCCGTCGAGATCCGAGCTCGAGTCAGTGGTTATCTCAACAAGATCCTTTACAAACCGGGTAGTGAAGTCGAAGCCGGTGCCCCGCTATTCGAGATCGATTCGCGGCCGTACGACGCCGTACTGGATCAAAATCTGGGAATTCTGGCGACGTCCGAGGCGACGTTAAAACAAGCCAAGGCGGATATGGCTCGCGCACAAGACCTGCACGATAAGAAGATCAGCACTCAGTCGGATTATGACAAAGCCGTTGCCGATCTTGCACATGCCGAAGCCTCCATTCAATCGTCAAAAGCAAACGTCGCCCAGGCAAAGCTCAATCAAGACTTTACACACGTATCGGCTCCCGTCGCGGGACGAACGAGCCGTGAAATGATCACCATTGGAAATCTGGTCAACGCCGATACCACGACCTTAACAACAATTGTGTCGATCGATCCAATCTACGCGTATTTTGACGTCGACGAACGGACCCTGCTGGATATCCAGAAGCGAATCCGAGAAAAAAAGATGGATTCAGCTCGTGATCGCGATAACGTTCCAATCTATCTCGCACTCGCAAATGAAACCGGGTTTCCACATGTCGGCACGATTGACGTGGTTGACAATCGTATTGATTCCGGTACGGGAACAATGCAGATTCGAGGACGATTCGATAACGCAGATCGCGTGCTGACCCCGGGACTTTTCGTAAGGATTCAGTTTCAGATGGGACCAGCACGTCCCCGATTGCTGGTTCCAGAACAGGCGCTGGCTCAGCAGCAGGGACAACGCTACGTCTACGTAGTCACTCCCGAAAAAAAGATTGAGCGACGGAATGTCACCGTTGGCCGTCTTGACGCCTCAATGCGAGTCATCGAAACCGGACTTAAACGAGGTGACAGCGTCGTGGTCAAAGGCCAGCAACGCGTTCGGCCTGGTATTGAAGTACGAATCGAAACGGAAAAGACAGCCGTCGGTCAATCGGAACCGGCTGCAAAAAAGCCGCATTAGGTTTTGGTGTCGATCCAATCTGATGCCGGTAGTCTGAGAACCGGCTGCAGAAAGAAGAATGCAAGACTGCGGCTGGAAGCTTCAGCTACGTCAACGAAACGAAATCGCGTATCGACCGAACGTTTAACCGCTTATCCACCGCCAGGGGTTCTTGAATGTTAGCCCGCTTTTTTATCGACCGGCCAGTCTTCGCGATTGTCATTTCGCTGGTCATCGTCTTCGCCGGCATCACGGCATACTTCACTCTTCCCATTGCCCAATACCCCGAGATCACCCCTCCGACGGTTGAAGTCTCATGCAGCTACCCAGGCGCCAGTGCCAAAGTCGTGCAGGAAACGATCGCCGCCCCCATCGAACAGGAAGTCAACGGCGTCGAGAAGATGCTGTATATGTCGTCCCAAAGCACCAATGACGGCGGCTACAAATTAAGCGTCACGTTTAAACTTGGTACCAATCTTGATATGGCCCAGGTGCTCGTACAAAACCGGGTCGCTCTCGCTCTGCCGAAATTGCCCGACGTTGTTAAAACGACTGGCGTCAGTACGAAGAAGAAATCCCCCAGCATCCTGCTCGTGGTCAACCTGTATTCCGACGTTGACGAATCTACCGGACTTCCAAAGTACAGCCAGTTGTTTCTCAGTAACTACGCCACGATTCAGATGCGTGACGATTTGCTGCGTATCGACGGAGTGGGGGATGTGACTTATCTGGGTCAACAGGATTACAGCATGCGAGCCTGGCTGGACCCTGAAAAAATGGCCTCACGAAATCTGACGGCAGGTGACGTGGTCAACGCCCTGAAAGAACAGAACATTCAGGTGGCGGCAGGTCGAGTCGGCCAGCCACCAGCCCCCAAAGGGATCGATTTTCAATATACCCTGACGACACTTGGGCGACTGACCGAACCATCAGAATTCGGACAGATCATCGTCAAAACAGGCAGCTCCGGTCAGCCGACACGCCTCGGTGAAATTGCCCGACTGGAACTGGGTGCCAAGAACGAAGATACGTTATGCACGCTCGACGGAAAACCTTCGGTCGGTATGGCCATCTATCAGATGCCTGGCTCAAACGCCCTGGAAACCGCGAAGCGGATCAGGAAAAAGGTCGCGGAACTGGAAACCCGTTTCTTCGACGGAATGCACTCCGCCATCGTCTACGACACGACTCCCTTCATCGAAGAATCAGTCAACGAAGTTTTCAAAGCATTGCGCGATGCGGTCATCCTGGTGGCGATCGTCGTTCTGCTATTCCTGCAGGACTGGAAGTCCATGACTCTTCCGATGATCGATGTTCCCGTTTCCTTGATCGGAACGATGGCCGTGATGTGGTTGATGGGATTCACCCTGAACAACCTGACTCTGTTCGGCCTGGTTCTAGCCATCGGTATCGTCGTCGATGATGCAATCGTTGTGCTGGAAGGAATCGAACGCTGGCTCGAAAAAGGCTATGACGCGAAAACCGCAACGATCAATGCCATGAACGAACTGACCGGACCCATTATCGCCATCACCCTGGTGCTTAGTTCCGTATTTCTTCCCAGTGCCTTGCTGCCAGGAATCAGCGGACAGTTCTATCGCCAGTTCGCACTCACGATCTCGGTCTCGATGATCATCTCGGCCATCAATGCTCTGACGATGACTCCGTCTCGTGCCGTCCAGATCTTTAAGAACCGGCACCACGGACATGACGACCGCGAAGCCCTGCCGTGGTGGGGCTACGTGGGACTGTTGGGTTGGGCCAGTGCCTCATGGTTAAAGCCGATCGTCGTGCCAATGCTGCATCTTCCCGACGAAGAACTTGTCGGCTGGGGTGTCTGGATTCTGCTTTGCCTGCCGGGTGCCATCTTCGGCTGGCTGATTGCAAAATGGTCAAACCGCTTCCTTTCCCGTTGTTTCAAACTGTTCAATCGTGGCTTCGACTGGGTCACGCGTGTTTATGGTCGCGTGGTCACGGGCATGCTTCGTGTCAGCACACTGGTCATGCTGGTCTATGGCGGGCTGCTGGCCCTGACTTACATGGGACTCACCCGAACACCCATCGGGTTCATCCCGTCGCAGGACAAGGGATACCTGCTGGTCAACATGCAACTCCCTGACTCTGCATCACTCGAACGCTCGATCGATGTGCTGAAACGAGTGGAAAAGATTGCTCAGGAAACTGACGGCGTCAAACACACCACCGGGATCGCCGGACAGTCGATTGTCCTGAATGCGGTCGGTTCGAGTTTCGGTTCGATGTTCGTCATTCTCGACGAATTCCATCACAGGCGCAGCCCGACATTGAGTGCCAACGCGATTGCCGCTCAGCTAAGAAAACGATTGTTCAATGAAATCCTTGATGCTCAGGTCGCCGTGTTTGGTGCTCCCCCCGTCGATGGCCTCGGTTCTGCCGGGGGCTTCAAACTGATGATCCAGGATCGAGGCGACCAGGGTCTGTTCGAATTGCAGGACCGAGCCGACCAGGTGGCGTTTCAGGGAAATCGCCAACCGGGGATCGTCGGAATGTTCAACAGTTTCCGGTCAGATACGCCTCAGCTTTACATTGATATCGATCGGACCAAATGTAAATCACTCGGGGTTCCACTGAATGACGCCTTTCAAACATTGCAGACATATCTGGGCGGTTACTACGTCAACGACTTTAACCAGTTTGGCCGGACATGGCAGGTGAACCTTCAGGCAGACGCGCAATTCCGCATGCACGCTGACGATATTCGGGCACTGAAGGTCCGGAACAACGAAGGGAAAATGGTTCCCCTGGGAACATTGGCCACAGTGGAAGACATCGGCGGGCCGATCATGATCACTCGTTACAACATGTATCCCGCCGCACCCATCAACGGAGGTTCGCTCCCGGGGGTCAGTTCTGGCGATATGATCGCTGCTGTCGAGCGGGCCACAAGTTCCGAACTGAGCGGAACGATGCAACACGAATGGACCGAATTGACCTTCCTGCAATTGCAGGAAGGAAGTGCGGCATTGTATGCCTTCATCGGAGCGATCATCCTCGTCTTCCTGGTCCTGGCCGCACAGTACGAAAGCTGGTCGATGCCGATGGCCGTGCTGCTGGTGGTTCCCATGTGCCTGCTGAGTGCCGTGATCGGACTGTGGATGACTCATCTGGATATCAACATCTTCGTGCAAGTCGGTTTCATCGTGCTGGTCGGCCTGGCCGCAAAAAATGCGATCCTGATCGTCGAAACCGCACGGGAAAGGCATCATGCCGGAGCATCGATCCAAGAAGCGGCACTGGAAGCGGCAAAAGAACGATTGCGACCGATCGTCATGACGTCGCTCGCCTTCATCCTGGGTGTCGCCCCGCTGGTCATCTCGCACGGTGCAGGAGCTGAGATGAGGCAGACACTCGGTATCGCGGTCTTTTCCGGGATGCTGGGAGTCACCCTGTTCGGGATTTTCCTGACCCCCGTGTTTTACAGCGTCATCGAACAACTGGGCGGACGAAAACATCCTGAACCGACGCCGACACCAGAGCCGGCCGTAACCGTTCCCCCGGAAGGCCATTAAGACGAAGCAACAAGGGATGAGTAAGTCGAAAAAACAAGAGATGAGAACACTAATCTGCGCTCATCTTCGCTAATCAGAAAACGCTTTGGCCAAAAGTATTTTCATCCTTCATCCATCACGCGTCATCCGCTCACGCCACATCTTGGAATGGGCAAGGCTCCCGCCAAGCCATCGTCTATCATCGTAGGGTGGGTCAAGTCTTCGAGGCCCACAGCCGAAGCGGCTAGAAAGTTGATCCGTAGAAAGTGGAAAGTAGACTAGACCAAGTAAAGAACGGTCCATTGTCTTTTCTACTTTCTACTCTCTCAAAACTACTCTCTCGCCGCTTCGGCGCCCCACAGCCGAAGCGGCTAGAAAGTTGATCCGTAGAAAGTGGAAAGTATTTGTTCGAAAAGTTCGCACGACTTCGAGCATACCCTATAATTCATGGGCTTTTGGCGATCATCCTTCGTTTTGTTGTCACTAAAAAGTTCGCGCGACTTCACCTGAGTTCGACCG
Source organism: uncultured Schlesneria sp. (assembly GCA_903904835.1). Classification (GTDB taxonomy): domain Bacteria; phylum Planctomycetota; class Planctomycetia; order Planctomycetales; family Planctomycetaceae; genus Schlesneria. The sequence goes on from CAIVEI010000089.1 coordinate 31,595, forward strand.
ACTTCGAACCCCATTGCGGCTGTTGTGCGAGTGGTCACCCGACCCGATACAAACGACCGACCGAAGTCTCCTCTGATTTTCTTCTCCTCGTTAACTTCGTTGCCTTCTGTTCAAATCCTTCCAAATTTCATTGAAATCAAGTTGCCACGTCATTTGTTCGAAAAGTTCGCACGAGTTCGACCATACCCTACAATTCATGGGCTTTCGGCGACCATTCTTTGCTTTGTCGTCACTAAAAAGTTCGCGCGACTTCACCAGACTTCACCTGAGTTCGACTGACTTCGAACCATATCTCTGCGGTTGTGCGAGTGGTCACCCGACCCGATACAAACGACCGACCGAAGTCGCCTCTGATTTTCTTCTCCTCGTTAACTTCGTTGCCTTCTGTTCAAATCCTTCCAAATCTCATTGAAATCAAGTTGCCACAGCATTTGTTCGAAAAGTTCGATCAAGTTCGATCGACTTCGATCATTCCTCGTAATTCATAGGCTTTTCGCGATCATTCCCCCGTTTTTTGGGGGTGTTCGAGTTCGTTCGAGTTCGACGCAGTTCGATCAAGTTCGAATTTCGAGATGCCTCCCAAGCAAGCCGATTCGGCAGAAAGTGAAAAGCAAACCAGATCAGGAAACGCATTCAAATTATCGTTTTTTCTACTGTCTACTTTCTGAAAACGACTTTCTCGCCGATTCGGCGTGGGCGATCGGAACTAAAACTCATTCCAAAATGTCAAAGATCAATCGTCATGCTGTGATTTCGGAAATAAAGGCAGCCCAAACGACAGAGAGTTGATGAAGAGCGAGAGCGGCGAACCGCTTGTCGCGGCTTTCTACTTTCTCATCTCTACTTTCTCATCTCTCGCTTCGCACTGCTGACTTCCTCGACGTCACGAGACGCAACGACATATTATCACATAATGTTTTCACGTAAGTCAATAGACAACACGAGACTTTTTCTTAACGATTGGAAGGTGCACAGGAAATCGCTTTTTTTAGCCCGAATGAAAAACGTGAGTCGATTCTTAAGCCACATCGTGGCGACCGAATAAAGCCAGGGGCGGTTTCCGCCCCTGGAAACGAACCACAATGAAACAGAAAAGCCCCATTCGGGGCGACCGAGAATGGTTTATCCAATTGAAATTGGTTCGATTCATCACATTGCAACGGGTCCCAAACCGGTGGGAATTCGAGTGCCGTTCAATCCGACGCTGGCAGCGTCGC
>CAIVEI010000090.1 GCA_903904835.1 uncultured Schlesneria sp.
CGTCGGCCACGTGGCCGACGCTGCTAGCGTCGGACGATACAGGCGCTGTGGACTCGAGTTCGGACTAAGCACGAGGTCGATGACGCAAGTCGGGCGTCATCGAATATTACAGCGTATCGCTTTGACATTGCCGCCAAGCGTCTTTGTCCGCCTACGTCAGACATCGAATCTTATCTCTTTGCAGGCTCTGCCTTTTGGCCGTTCAGGCCAATAAATCGAGGCGGGGTGAGCCCAATTGAGCTTGCTCTGGAAGGAACGTGAGAATGGTTGGGCAACGGCGATATGTTGGTCGCGTTCTGAGGCCCATTCGAAGGAACCACGATCATCTCGCGATGAGAATCAACAACTGTTCTTGAGCCACCGACCTTCACCAGTTTTGCCACATCTTTCACCGTCGCAGCTCGACCGATGTAGGGTTCAATATCGACGATCTTTCCGAGGACGATTCCCACGAGCTTACCATCTGCGGTGAAGACGCCCGAGCCACTGCGGCCCTCTTGAGGGGGGTTGGAATAAAGATATTCGCTATTTTCGATCTTATGCAGCGAATGAAGCTCAATGGAAAATGTTCCATCCTTTTGTCGACCAACACTCGTCAATTCGTCTTCTGGTAAGGGGTGCCTGTCCGTCAGAATGGCTTCCGAATGGGGATTCATCCATTTGACTGACAGCAGTGCCAGATCATGGGATTCATCAACATTCACGACTTTTGCTGTTGCTGACTCGCCATCACAATCGACGGTGAATTCCGAAAATCCATCAACAACATGTGCGCAAGTCACGATCCCATCCGCAGTATTCACCCCCGATGCCAGTGCTGATCGCGTGTTCTTCGCACGAAGTTTGACCGCATACTTCAAGAGATTTGCGGAACGAACCCGAATGGAATCACCCGGTCTAACTTCGTCGTCAGAATGTTCGATCTGCCTGGGTGCCGTCGATGTTCGATGAGTAATCACCTCGTCTTCGGCAAACGAGAGTCTCTCACCACTGACAGCAAGCATCTCAACAAAAAGAAAACAGACTGCATTTCTCGTTAAGAACGGCATTCCTTGCCTCCCCAACTAAGCTCTTAGAGCCCTCGCCTATAACTGCCGCCATCCCGGGCCTGATCGATAGCGGTAAAACGCGATCTCCAAACTTTCACTTCGCACCTACGGGCACGAACAATCCTTTGAGCCGGATTCGATTTCCGCAAAAGAATTGCAGCATCGAAATGACGAGTCGACCTTTCGGTGATGCTGGATTATACCCTGAATCCTAAAGCTCGACCAGATGAATTTGTCTAGTGCGGAAAAGATGACAAGTTTGAAAGTTAATTCCCCCTCGTTGTTTTGTTTGCTTGGCGGTGTGTGGTGTTACTTTTGTGCCCCATGCCGCCCGGAAACGTTGATGCGACTTCCAACGTCAAGTTTCTCCAGACGGGGTACGGTCAAACGTCCATGATGATGTGTATCTCGCGATCGCATATGATCTGATGTTGAATGGCGATAATGCTTGCCCTGGAGAATGTCGTGATGACTTCGGTGAATTATGCCTGAAATACCCAATCCCAAATTGAGGGCATCAAATCAGCAGCAGCCATCAACGACACGGGTGTCACTCGAAAAGAAGCTTGCTGGATATGCCGAGCTGAATTGTCTCACGAACTACTCTTTCCTTCAGGCCGCTTCGCATCCGGACGAACTCGTGCAACGGGCGGCGGAGCTTCGATACAACGCACTGGCAATTACGGATCGCAACAGCCTTGCTGGTGTTGTTCGCGCGCACGCGGCGGCCAAGCCACTTGGACTGAAGCTTCTCATCGGAACGGAACTGATCCTGGACGATGCCTCTCGTGTGGTTCTGTTGGCGATGAATCGAAAGGGATATGGGCGACTTGCTCGTTTGCTGACGCTCGGAAAACGACGTGCACCGAAGGGGGAATGTCAGCTCAATTTTATCGACGTGACCGAGCACGCCGAAGGATTGCTTGCGTCTGTTATTCTGAACGAAGCTCAGCCCGAAGATCAGCGAGACAAACTACATCGTTGGCGAGAAGTGTTTGGAGACCGTTGTTCGGTTCTTGCGTCGCTGCAACACGGGCCGCATGACGACGTTTTGCTTGATCGGTATCAGCGAATCAGCAAAGAAGTGCGTCTGCCGCTAATTGCGAGCAATGGAGTCCTTTATCACGATGCCTCTCGACGCTATCTGCATGATGTGCTGACGGCAATTCGGTTAGGCTGCACGGTTGACGATCTCGGCGCCGAAAGGCTCAGGAACGGCCAGCAATATCTCAAATCGGGTAATGAGCTACGAAGTCTGTTCAGAAACTGTCCCTTTGCGGTTGAGCGTTCCGTCGAAATCGCAGATCGCTGTCATTTCTCGCTGGATGAACTTCGATACGAATATCCCGAAGAGCTTTCGCCATCGGGTGAGACTCCGCTGGCCTGGTTGACTCAGTTGACGTGGTCAGGGGCACGTCAACGGTTTCCAAATGGTTTACCTGACAAGATTCGATTGCTTGTTGAACACGAATTACAGTTGATCGAGCAGCTTCATTATGAAGCCTATTTTCTGACGGTATGGGACCTGGTTCGGTTTGCTCGAAGCCGAGGGATCTTGTGTCAGGGACGCGGTTCGGCCGCGAACTCGGTGGTTTGTTATTGCCTTGGTGTGACCAGCGTTGACCCTGATCGGATTGACGTCCTGTTCGAGCGATTTATTTCTCAGGAACGAGGTGAGGCACCCGATATCGACGTTGATTTCGAACACGAACGACGAGAAGAGGTGCTGCAATATTTGTATGAAAAATATGGACGTGAGCGAGCCGGTATGACGGCCGAAGTGATTTCCTACCGACCTCGATCCGCAGTTCGAGATGTCGGAAAGGCGTTGGGACTTTCGCTTGATCGTGTTGATTCTCTGGCCAAGTCGGTCGAATATTCGCCGCAAAAACAAGAAGTATTAGCAGAAAGATTTCGAGAAAACGGCTTCGACACGACTTCACCGCTGGGACGTCAGTTCGTGAATCTCGTCGATCAGCTACTAGGGTTTCCACGCCACCTCTCGCAACACGTTGGAGGCATGGTCATTACAAATGGACCGCTTTGCGAACTTGTTCCGATCGAGAATGCGGCGATGGCCAACCGGACGGTGATCGAATGGGATAAGAACGACCTGGATGCATTGGGAATCCTCAAGGTGGATTGTCTCGCATTGGGCATGCTGACGGCGATTCGAAAAGCATTTGAGATGATTCAACGACAAACGGGAAAAGACTTGTCGCTGGCGACCGTTCCTGCTGAAGACCCGGCCGTCTACCAGATGCTCTGTCGTGCCGAATCAATCGGCGTGTTCCAAGTCGAGTCGCGGGCACAAATGAGCATGCTGCCAAGGCTATTGCCAAGGTCCTTTTATGACCTTGTTGTCGAGGTTGCCATCGTCCGTCCGGGACCGATCCAGGGGAATATGGTCCATCCGTACCTCAGGCGTCGAAGTGGCGAAGAAACCATTTCGTTTCCCAGCGAAGCGGTTCGGGGAGTGCTGGAGAAGACGATGGGGGTTCCCATCTTTCAAGAGCAGGCCATGCGGCTGGCCGTCGTCGCTGCCGGTTTTACCCCGGGCGAAGCAGATCAGCTTCGTCGTGCAATGGGAGCCTGGCGACGCCGTGGCGTGATGGAACCGTTTCGAAAAAAGTTACTTGATGGAATGGCTGAGCGAGGTTACGACCGGGATTTTGCTGAGCGGGTTTACGAGCAGATCCAGGGGTTTGGAGAATACGGTTTTCCCGAATCTCACGCAGCCAGCTTCGCTCTATTAGTCTATTGTTCTGCCTGGCTCAAACATTACTACCCTGCGGAATTCACCGCAGCATTACTCAATAGCCAGCCTCTTGGTTTTTACGCGCCGGCTCAACTTGTCTCAGAAGCGAGGCGTCAGCAGGTCGTCGTCCGCCCGATCGACATCAATGCCAGCGACTGGGACTGCACGCTTGAACGAATAAATCTTGAAACGACCGCTGATTCCGTACGAAACTCCAATGAGGCTACCGACCACCTGAATCAAACACTGCTGGCACTCCGACTGGGAATGCGCATGATTCGAGGCCTGCGACGCGCGTCGGTCGAATCGATTTTGATTGCTCGTGGATCTCAGCCTTTCACTTCTCAGGCCGACTTCGTGAAGCGAACGGATTTGAGCCATCACGAAATCACACTGCTGGCCCAGGCGGATGCGTTCAATTCTCTGGAAACTTCGCGTCGAACTGCGGTATGGGATGCGATGCCGGCGAGAGAAGACGCACCACTTTTCGAACGAGTCAATGACATCGAGCCTGATCCAACTCTTCCGCCGATGACACCGGTGCAAGAGGTTGTCGCGGATTATGAAACATCCGGATTATCGCTACGTGCCCATCCCATCAGCTTCGTCAGGCCCCAATTAGATCGACGTCGAATTGTCCGCTCCATCGACCTGCTGGTTCTTGAGGCGGACCGTAAATATCTGGTTGCAGGGCTGGTCCTTCTCAGACAACGACCATCCACCGCCAAGGGGATCACGTTCATGACACTGGAAGACGAAACGGGAACCACCAATCTTGTCGTCCACGTGAATGTCTGGGAACGATTTCGACCAATCGCACGTCGTGCGTCAGCCCTGATTGCACACGGCATCCTGCAACGCGAGAACGGAGTGACTCACCTGGTCGTCGACAAGATGGAGGACATGACGGAGATATTCGGACAGTTCCACAATTCCTCGCGTGATTTTCGATAGCTCATCACGGGGAATGGCCTGATCATTTGCGATTCCTGCGGTGAGGAAATACTCTCTGGACGTTCCCGTCTATTCTACGACTTCTCAAATTGGGGCCAAACATGTGCCGGTCTTTACGATCACATTTCCTGTTGTTGTGCGCTCTCTCCATGGCTGTGAAGCCTCTCGCTGCGGAAGAAAAGGAGCCTCCCGCTCGACTGTTAAACTTGCCGCTGGTGTTCCAGGACAACTTTGAAACGGGCAATCCAGCCGATCGTTGGGAAGCAAGTGAACCAAAGGCATGGAAACTGACCGAGCTTGATGGCAAAAACGTCTGGAGCCAATTTCAGCACATCGAGACCAAGACGCCGGTACGCTCGCCGTTCAACCGGTCTGTCGCGAAGGATGTGATTGTCGGCAGTTGCGTTCTCGATGTTCAGCTTCAGTCGACCGCGCGTGATTACCCTCACCGTTCTTTATGTCTTTTCTTCGGATATCAAGACCCTGCGCACATGTATTATGTCCATCTGGGCCAGAAAACCGACGACCACGCCAATCAAATCTTTATTGTGAACAACGAACCGCGAAAGAAGATTTCGACGAAAACGACGGAAGGAACTCCATGGGACAACGAATGGCACCATGTTCGTGTCGTACGTGATGTCGAGAGTGGCAAGATCGAAGTCTACTTTGACAACATGACTGAGCCTGTGATGACGGCTGTTGATCAAACTTTCAAGTGGGGGCAAATCGGTATTGGCTCGTTCGACGACACGGGCAACTTCGACAATGTCCTTGTGTATGGAAACAAGATTGTAAAGCCTGCTGAAACCGTTCCACCGAAGACAAACAATTAGATTGACAGGAAGAATGCGAAATGAATTCTGGGCCTGGTGCGGGATTTCCGATGTTCTTTTTGTCACAACTCGGCTCTTCGGGCCCGGTTCTCTTTGTATATCTGGTCGCAGGCTACTTTGCGATCATGTACATGGAGCGAGCAAGACTGCCTTCGTTGCTGACACTCATTGGCGTCATCATCCTCTTGGTGACTTTTTTTGGACAATCGGCGGCAAACGCGTATTTAATCGTTAACCGCAAAGACACATCGTACGCTCAGATGATTGCAATTCTTACTTTTGTATCCAGTTGCCTGAGGGCTGTTGGGCAGAGTCTGTTAGTTGCCGCCATCTTCGTGGGCCGTAACAAAACGGCGCCGGACGATCGTTACTTGCACGAGTAAGTCCCGCACTCATGTTCAAGATCGACTTTGATCGCGGGTACCTGGCCGAAAGGGAGCGGGTGAACCTCAGGATGAAGGGCATGAGCCAGGATTTCCAGACTGTCGACAAGGCGCGGCCCGGGCCTGCTGAAGTAAGAGTTTCCATCCATCAAAAAGACTCGATCAGAACGAACACACCTCAGATTCTTAAATCCAGGGTAAGCAGCCAGAATCGGCACGTCTTTAAGTGTCCTGGCGACATCAAAGCCACAACAGGCGATGACGAACACTTCGGGGTCAGCGGAAACGATCTCGTCCCAATAAATCGTCCGAGATGGTTTTGATTCTTGCCCGATAACTTCGATGCCCCCGGCAAACCGAACAAGTTCCGGGGTCCAATGGCCTGAGGAAAACGGCGGATCGATCCATTCCATGACCACAACATGAGGCGGATTTGTGATGCTGCGAGTTCGATCTTTTACCATATTGACGCGTTGTTGCAGTCTGGCAACGGCGGCATCCGCCTGGCCCAAAGCGTGTGCAGCATCACCAACGAGCATCATGCAGGCAAAGACTTCGCCTAGAGTATGCGGCTCCAGATTGATGACCTTTGGGCGGCCAGGTAAGCGGCAGGCAGCGGCATTCACTTCGGATTCAGCGACGGCACAGACGTCGCATAATGCCTGAGTGACGATCAAGTCCGGTTGCAGTTTTTCGAGGACATTCAGGTCCAGCGAATACAGTGCCCGCGGTGACTTCAATCGCTCTCGAACTAACACGTCGATCTCATGGCTGGAGGCATCCACAGGAATCAACGTCTTTGTGACCTTTGGCAGGTCCCGTACGAAAGGTGGATAATCGCATTCATGAGTGACACCGACCAGTTGTTCGCCCAACCCAATCTCGCAAACAATTTCGGTCGCACTGGGTAGTAACGAAACAATCCGCATCGAACGCTGCCCCTGTGTGAGGATGAAAAACGAATCGGCGTCACTACTTCGCGGGTCCTGCATCCGTTGTTTTCAAACGCTGATTTTGAAGCATTGTATAAAGGATAATGTTTCTTCCGAGTTTCACTGCATCTTCGGGAAGATAGCCCTCGCAATTGCCGGAATTCTGGCGTTCCAATGCACAACTGATGTCGTAGCGGCTGTAAATCACGGCATAGCGTCCGTCGAGTTCAATCCCTTCCAGGATCGGTTCTGCAGTGCGAATCGTGAAGTTTCCGCCAGAGCTGTTTTCGCCCCCTTCTGCCGTTCGCCGTTTCAGCAGCTTGATATCCTGACCGATCTTGTCGGAGAAGATTTCGTGAGACGCCGGTATCCGCTCGAACTTCTTATCAGGATAAAGCTGCGTCATCCACTCACGAAACGCCTTATCGAATGGCTTTGCACCACAGCATGAATCGGCGACAAGAACGCCGCCACGGTCGAGATACACTTTCAATTGTTGCCGCTCCTCCGCCGGGATCGAAAATTTGTTTCGTCCGTGCATATATAAAACGGGATAGCGGAAAATATTTTTATCGGAGAGAGTCAAATCTCGTATCTTCGTCGAGGCCGACATGCCGACAGTTTCGTTGAGCGATATCAAAAGGTTTCTCAGCGCACGCGGAGCGGCATTCCAGGCCCCGTCATGTTTGATCTGCGCGATCTGCAACAATCCTCGTTCAATCTTGTCGAGCTCGCTATCGTTGACTGTCACCTGGCGAACCTGAGTCTTATCAGGCGGTTCGCGCCCGGTAGCGTAGGCAATCACGTTCACACCGATTTGCGTTGCGCGTACGATTTTCGCTTTTAATTGGACGTTTCGTTTGGGTGGATCAACTTTCGCCCAATAGTCCCACAAACAGGCCAGGTCTTCCGGCGAATACATGATCGACGTCCGGCAACCGAAATCCACGCCGTATAATTTGACTCCCGTAGGCTCAAGCGGGTGCTCAATCCGATAGACCGGATGGTCCGGAGTCAGAGGTTTCAATTCTCCTTCACCCGGCGGCATCAACTGAGTCACCAGTTCGCGGAAGCTGGCTTCGAAGTCACCACCCTGACAGGTGGGACACGCAAAAATGAATCCTCCTTCTTCCAGATATTCCTTGAGCAATTTGATTTCGGCCGGACTGAACGACAATCGTGCTGGCCCCGTAATGAACAGGACCGGTGCCTGAAGAAGTGAATTGACCCCGCCGGTTTTTACCGCACGAGTCAGATCGAGATCCTGTGTGGTCAACAGTTTCGGCCATTTCGGCATGCTGCTGATCAGTTCCGTCAGATTTCGGACATCTCGGGGATGGCGATTCCAATTGTTGTCGAGCAGTAGATTCGGGTTATTCGGATGCCGTGTTCCGTACTTGAGTTTATTAATGACGACCGGTGCCAGACCTTTGGACAGAAACAACAGTCCCAGGCTGGTCCCACAAACCGGCTGTGATTCGTGCGAGCCGGAACCAGGAATGTGACCATCCACCTGATTTTGAATCGCCATCAACATAGACGTACCCTCGCGATACCAGTCATGTTCGCCGAAGAAACGCTGGCCGGTCAGACGCCCAGCACGCTCAATTCCGTAGATGTAATACAAGAGCCATTGGTGCCCTCCGGCTCCCGGGTTCTGATGAACCGAAAAACTTCGAGACAACCAATTGATCCCATTCTGAATGGCAAGATCAGGAACCGCGTCATCGCAGCAAGGGGGCGTCCCGTCCGCAGCGACCCCCGCATCCGATTTCAACATTTGCTGAGTAATGGACAGCGACGCGACGCCGGCAACCGTCATGCTTCCACGGCTGGGAGGGCGATTTGCAAGGTCACCGGCACCGCCAACGATATAACCCCAGCCCCCGTCGTTATTCTGGTTTCGCTCCCAGTAATCGCGAGCTCGCTCCCAAGTCTGCCGATTAACGCTGGCCCCTGCTTCAACGGCCTCGCGTAATCCCAGAATCGCGAATTGCGTGTTACTTTGATCTCCGCCCATCTGGCGGCCGTTACGCAGCGAGTACGACCACGCACCCGAGTTCTCAGCGGTGATCTGGCCCTCTTCGAGCCGTTGTGCAAGTTCCGCAATCTTCACCCCGTCCGCTTTTTCTTTCGCCGCCGACAGCGCCATGATCAGTAGTGATACTTGATACGTTTCATATTTGCCGCCAAAGTCATCAACAGACCGCGATCTCAAGTACTGAAGTCCGCGACGAACCGGCCCGTCTTGAGGCGACATCCCTGAATTGAGCAGCGACAGCACGCACAAGCTCGTGATCCCCGTTCGAACATCCGCCTCGGCAACCCATGAGCCATCTTGAGCCTGTTCTTTAATGAGGAATTTCTTGGCCCGCTCAATCGCCTGTTTGACATCAAGCTCCGATAAATCCGCCGCGTGGACTGATCCGGTAGAAAACGACACAAACGACACGAATAACCCGAATGCCAACCACAGTTGCGGTTGCATGGTCCGTAATGAAAGTCGATTCATGGAAACCTCTTTACGTTTCGGCCTTCAGCCTGCTTGTCACCGCAGGACATGTTACGGTGAAAGATTGGCGATCACCAGAAATCGTCACCGCCCCTATGAATCGTCATATGCGATGTCGAATAGAAACGGAATAACAACATCCGGTTTCCTGTCAAACAACCTCGGCCTGACGTCTGACCAGATCGTTAACAGCGTCAATATGTTGGGCCAGGTCCCGTTGAAGCCGCTGTGGTGTCGGACCATAACCAAGTCGGCGAGCGAGAAACATAAAATCCTGGCCCGATGCGGAAGATACCGTCAAATCGCGGGCGTCGCCTCGAACCATTCGCAGCCCGTCAATCAGACGTCGGAAAAAACCGTATGCGTCCCGAAGGGCACTGTAGTCGGATTCCGTCAGAACACCGACCCGTCGCATCTCGCGTATGGCTTCTCGCGTATTGGTCACCCTCAAGCTGACGTGCCGCGAACCATGAGTGATTTGCATCGCCTGCACGAAATACTCAATGTCCACCAGTCCTCCGGGGCTGAGTTTGGCGTTGAATTCGCCTGCGGCAACCAGTTGTCTAACCTGCCGTTCACGCATGGCTCGCATCGAAGCGAAGTCGAATGGAGGCCCTTCATATAAGAAGCGGTCTCGCAGGGAGATCAACTTCTCACCCAGGGCGGGGTCGCCGGTGATGGGCCTCAGCTTGATCAGCGACTGGCGTTCATAGGGCCACGCTGCGCCGTTGGGGTCAAAGTACCGGCGGAATGCGTCAAACGACACCGCCAGGGGACCTGACCGACCATAAGGTCGCAGACGCAAATCAATCCGAAAGATCCCTTCTTCGCGAGCTCGAATCGATTGAACGCATGACTCGACAAGTCGCTGATAAAACGTGGCATTCGCGATCGGTTTCCGGCCGTCTGTCATTCCTTCTTCGTCGTACACAAACATCAGTTCGATATCAGAAGCGAAACCCAATTCGCGGCCACCACATTTGCCAAGAGCACAAACCACCAGCGACGCTCGTTCGCCGTCCGGTCGCTTGGGGACACCGAATCGATCGTGAAGCTCCCGTTCGCTGAGTTGCAGGCTCGTCGAAACAACAACTTCCGCCACGTCCGTCAATTCTTCCGCAAACCGGTCAAAGTCACCGCATCGGCCCAGGATATGCCTTAAGTCGATGCGAAACATCTCGCGATCCTTAAAGGAATTCAGCCGTTGGCGGCGCTCTACGGGGTCATCCGTCGCCGACAGTTCGACCGCCAGATCACGCCACAAGAGTGTCTTTGATTTGGCCTGCTCGATTCCTGAGATGTCACTGAGAACAGGGAATAAGTTGGCATACTGGATTCGCAGAAAGTCTTCCCAGAGGAAATCGCTGACGCCGAGGACTTTGGCGAGTGCCGCCAGCACTTCAGGCCGTTCCAGAGACGAGAGTTGTTCGGTCCAGTCCGGTTGCTGGAACAATTCGCTGAGGAACATTCGAAAATGCAAAAGTGCGGCTTCGGCATTTGGTGACCCGGGTAACAGGTGGGTGAAGTGCTTAATCAAAACGATCGCCGCTTGCAGTTCGTGCAGCTTGCGATCATCGAGGATCTTTCCCTGTCGCTGAGCGTCGGTGACGTACAACATGTCGGCTGCGACGTTTCCGTCGGAACAGATCACGACTCGTTCGATCGCAATTCCACTAAGAGCCAATGCATTCGTCAATTCGTACAGGAAACCGATCGTGTCCTCGCCCCGAATGTTTAAAACGGTAAAGAGCTCATGCGACAGATTGTCAAAACTGACCTCCAGAGGTGTCGGCTTTGATGCGAGATCGGGAGAATCCTCCAGTGCATCGGCTACACGAGAAGCCAGTTTCCCCTGTGCTTCGTGGCTGCGGCCTGACTGCGCCAACTGGACGAGTTCAGTCAGATCCGCCTCGTAGCAGTGCCAGACTTCCGACATGACCGCTTCCACCGACGAGCGTACTGTGAAGACATCGATAAACTCCCGGGCCTTCTCTTTCGAACGTTCAGTCGGCGAAGCATGCTCGCCTGTGGAAACGAAACCTTTGATAATGTCAAAGCCGTAAACAAATAATAGGCCACAGATCAACGAAAGTGCACCCGGCTGATCAAGTCCGAGCACGCGAACCCGCCATTCACCCGTTCCGTCCGCTTGGGCACGGACAATTACGGGTCGATCCGCACTAAGCGTCTTGAGTAACTGCAAATGCTCCCGACGTTCGTTAAACGTGAAGGCCGACTCATAATCGAAATCGATCCCGGCTTTCGGCAAGGCTGGCGGTACAGATGGGTCGACCTGATCATTGCCGGATTCGATTTCTGTCTTCCTGCCGGCCTTCTCAGGGACGCTCGTCTCAACCGGTGCCGTCACGTACTTTTCGAAAACGGCACGGATCGCCTGACAGTGCTGCCGATAGTGACCTAGCAGGTGTTCGCCATCGCGGAAGTCGAGCCGACGAGCCAGCGCCGTCATCTCAAGAGCATCAGTCGGCAGCGAATGCTCCTGGCGATTGTGCAATAGCTGTAGCGAGTGCTCGATTGTCCGAAGAAAGACGTAGCCGTCTGTCAGACATCGATATTCATCTGCATGAATCAGGTCGAAATCGGCCAGCCTGACCAGCGCATCCAAAGTGTTCGCAGTACGAATCTGAGGGGTTCTTTGACCGTGGATCAATTGCAGTGACTGCACGATGAATTCGATGTCGCGAATCGAGCCACTTCCTGACTTTACCTCCCCAAACGCGCGTCCCCGTCGTTCAAGTTGTGCTTCGATCTGACTTTTTGCCGATCGAACACTGGTCCTCACCTCATCAGCAAGGTGCCCGAAAATGAGGGGTGCCGCTTCGCGAAGCAGTTGCTTCCCTACCGAAAAGTCCCCCGCGACGACGCGGCCTTTGAGCAACGCCTGTTTTTCCCACAATTCGGCCTGAGTTCGAAGATAGTCGAGGTAAGAAGAGACCTGTACAACGAGCTCTCCGGCACGCCCCCAGGGTCTTAATCGCATGTCAACACGATACAGAAAGCCTTCGCCAGTCGCGTCCTGCATTGCTTTGATCAGCCGCTGTGCCACCGTCACAACCGTATGATTGGCTTGAGTCACGGTCGTCGTGACGTCCCCCTTTGAGGTCGACCCTTTCGAACCATTCGATCGAACTTTCGCTGGCGGAGCATGATCACTGTTCTGCATGAGAAAAATCAGGTCGATGTCCGAACTGTAATTCAACTCCTCGCCGCCCAGCTTACCCAAAGCGAGAACTGCAAACCCGGTTGTATCAACTTGAAGATCGGCTGCGACCAGTTGCAGACATGCCTCAATCAGGCCGTCCGCCAGCAGGCTGAGCTGGACTGTTGCGGCCCGAAAGTCCATCAGGCCGAAGGCGTCGCACGTACCGATACGTAAAAGTTCAGATCGCTGAAACCGCCGAAGTGCATCCATTTTATCGCTAAAGGAGGCTTCCTTCTGAGCTGCAGCCATCGCCGCATCAATAAAATCTTCGCGAGATTTCAGGTCCGCAAGCAGTCGGTGCTGAATCAGTCGTCGAAGCGCCATCGGATCGCGTAACAGTGTCTCGGTCAGATAGCGGCTGCCGGCAAACAATTTGACAAGCATTTCCAGCCCGCGTGGATTGTCAATCAGAAACTGATACAGGACCTCTCGATCACCCGATCGCAGCACGTACCGTTCGAAATCGACGAGCAACTCGTCCGCCTCGGCCATGTCGGTCACGGCACGAAGGAATCGCGAAAGGCATTCCGCCGAATTGGCCGTTCCGGACAACGATTTCAAGCGAGCCAATGCACCTTCGGCATCTCTGAACCCGACAGTGACCAATCGTTCCAATGTCGCGCCTCGCGCCGAATCGTCTGAGTCTGTCATTAATTGCAAATAAGTCCTCATGCCGAATAACGTACCAAATTCAAGTTCAGCGTGCGAAGTGGCCTTTCCGAAGTCTCATTCTATGCCAGTTTCCAGCCTTTTCGATATTCGCGTCGAATGAACGTTTCGGCTTCTGGCGCGTTGGGGCATCGCAGCTTCTCAGCGTCCCATTCGATTTTCTTTCCGACACGATAAGCCACATTCCCAAGATGATTGGCTTCCGTAAGCCAACCGGAATACTTGAAGTTGCAGGTCGTCTTCAGGTCAGACTTACACGCACGAATCCATTCCGCCTGTTGTCCTGGCGATTCCGGGATAAATGGCTCGGGCCGTTTAAAGTCTTTGAAATTGACCTCGGGCAGCAAGAGATGCTGACTATAATCCGAAAGCAGCATCCCTTTATCACCAATAAACAGATGTCCGTTGTCCCATTGAGGTATCCCCTTGTCGGTCCAGATCTTCGGCTTGTTAATACCCTGGTACCACGTCAGTGTTACCGGAGGCATGCCTTCTCGTGGTCCATATTGATAGGTGGCCTGCATCGACGCAGGTGCCAGATCAGGGTGAGGCGGTGGCCCGCTCGCTTCGATTGTCAGCGGTGATTGAAGCTTCAAAGCCCAGAACGGCAAATCATTAAAGTGACTGCCGAGGTCTGACATGGTACCGCTGCCCCATTCCCACCACCGATACCATTTCGGACCGGGAAAATAGACATTGTTGAATGCTCGTTCGGGGGCAGGGCCGAGCCAGAGGTCCCAGTCGAGACCTTCTGGAATCGGATCGGCCGTTTTTGGGCGTTCCTGGACAGCGACAATGTCGCCAAACTTTTTGGCATCGTCAGCCGACTGAAGACCCCACGCCCGCGAAGTCCAGACGTGGGCTTCACGCACGGGACCAATGGCACCTGTCTGAATCAACTCCACAACTCGCCGATAGTTGCTTCCCGAATGGATCTGGATTCCCATCTGGGTCGCCACCTTAACCTTGGCTGTTGCTTCCCGAATGACGCGAGCTTCCCAGACACTATGTGTCAGCGGCTTTTCGCAGTAGACATGCTTGCCAAGCTGCAAAGCAGCGAGAGTCGCGAAAGCATGAGTATGCTCGCAGGTGCTGACAATCACGGCGTCAAATTCATTCCCATGATCAAACACCTTGCGAAAGTCGACAACGGTCCGGGCTTTTGGATGAGCTGCCGATGCGCGACCAAGATTGTTCTGATTGACATCGCACAACGAGACAATGTTTTCGGTCCCGGCAACCGCATCCAGATTCGCTCCGCCGCGACCTCCCGAACCGATCACCGCGATATTCAACTTTTCGCTGACCCCACGAGCCCGCAGGATCGCAGGCGCCGCAAACGAACTCGCCACGATCCCCGTCGAAGTCTTGAGAAATTGCCGTCGATTGACTTTTGATTGTGCCAGCGTCGGAACCGCAATGTCATTCTCATTACGAGCCATCGGGTAAATCCTTGATGAGGTTATCGAGAGGTTGAACCACAGATTAAACAGCAACGCTTCCAATATTAAAAACGAAAGAACGCGAATCTTTGACGATTTCGCGTTCTTCCGTTCTTGTGATTCAATTCCCGAACCAACGTCGATCAGGCTTCAATCACCAATCGAAATGCGTCGCTGAGCAGCGTGACCAGTTTGACCACGAAGCGGGCGGCGTCGGCTCCGTTGATGACCCGGTGGTCGTAGGACAATGACAGCGGAAGCATCAGGCGCTCGACCACTTCGCCGTCTCGGATCTGAAGCTGCTTCTGGCTGCGGGACATCCCCAGGATCGCGACTTCGGGATAGTTCACGATGGGTGTGAACGATGTTCCGCCAATGCCACCCAGGTTCGTAATTGTGAACGTTCCACCCTGCATCTCGCTCACCTGCAGTTTGCGATCGCGGGCCTTTGCAGCGAGTTCTGTCATTTCTGCGGCGAGTTGTAGAACAGACTTCTGATCGACGTTGCGGATGACAGGGACGACCAGCCCGGTTGGCGTGTCGACCGCGATACCAATGTGATAATAGCGTTTCAGGACCAGTTCGGCCTTGGCCGTGTCATAGCTGGAATTGAAATGAGGGAATTCTTTCAGGCAGGCGACGACCGCTTTCAGGGCAAGAGCCGTCATTGTCACCTTGGCGATACCCTTGGGAGCGGTCTCGACAAAGTGCTTGCGGGCGGCTTCGGTTTCGGTGATGTCAGCCAGATCATGCTGCGTGACGTGCGGGATGATCTGCCAGGCAAGACTGAGATTGTTGGCAACAGTTTTTTGCAGCTTGGAATAAGCCTGGCGATCCGTTGGTCCGAATGGAGCGAAGTCGGGCAGTGGCGGTTCGACAAGGCCTCGACCTCCTCCCGATCCTCCTGCGGAGACAGCGCGAGCGACGTCTTCGAGCGTGATTCGACCACCAGAACCGGTCCCCGGGATATTGGCCAGATTGAGACCCAGTTCACGAGCAAGGCGTCGGGTTGCCGGACCGGCTGGCAACGGCATCTCGCGTCCCGTCGGCATCGCTATCGCAGCAGCAGGGACAGCCTTGGCGATGGAGGCTTTGTCGCCACCGTTGCGGCTGGCGGGTGAAGCGGCCGCGACGGGAGCCGCTTCTTTAGCAGCCGGCTTGGCGGCTGCCGAACCGGCTGCAGGTGCGGCACTCGATTCGAGTGACAGGACCGCCTGGCCGGGGGTGATGGTTTCCCCTTTCTTGACCAGAACTTTGACTACGGTCCCCGCATAGGGTGACTGTAGTTCCATGACCGCTTTGTCGGTTTCAAGCTCCAGGACGATCTGACCGACAGTGATCGTATCCCCCACGGCAACGTGGATGGCGGCCACGTCGGCACTCTTGATTCCATCGCCCAGAAGCTGTTGTTCAACTTTGAATTCGATTGTCATCGGAAGTCTCTTACGTCTCGGTGATCTCGTTGATTGGGCTTGACCCAGGTATTTTTGCTTGAGCCTTCATGGCTCGTTATTTCGTTTTATTCAGAGGATTGACGGATGACACTTTGCTTGAAATTGGTCCGTTGAATCCCTGCATTTTTATGCTTTTGACAACTGACGCTGTCAAAAGCCCTCGTCGGCTGGAAGCCGACGCTACCGTCAGGCCGTTGCCGGGTCGACCTTGTTCGGGTCGATTCCCAGATCCTTCAAAGCCTGCGGCAGCTTCTTCGCGTCGAACTGGCCTTCTTTGCTGAGAGCCACCAGCGTGGTGTAGGCGACACATTCGGCATCGATTTCGAAATGCCGTCTGAGTGCTTCACGTGTTTCGCTCCGCCCGAATCCGTCGGTACCACAGACGACATATTGGCCTGGCATGTACGGGCGAATCTGCTCGGCAACCAGTTGTACGTTGTCGCTGGACGAGATGAACGGACCCTTGAGGCCACTCAACGTCTGTTCGAGATAGCTGACTTTCGGCTTCTGATCAGGATGCAACCGGTTCCAGCGTGCGACCGACTGGGCTTCTCGCTTCAGTTCGTTGTAGCTGGTAACACTCCACACATCCGATTCAACCCCATATTTTTCCGAGAGAATCTTCTGGGCACGAATCACGTCGTTCAGGATCGGTCCGCTACCGAGAAGCTGAGGCCGTGTCGCTCGCTTCTTGGCCGGGACAGCGGGATCGAGCGGATAAAGGCCCTTGACGATTCCGGTTTCGACACCCTTCGGCATGGCGGCGGGCATCACAAATGATTCGTTGTAAACCGACAGGTAATAGAAGATGTCTTCACCTTCTGCATACATGCGCCTGAGGCCATCCTGCACGATCACAGCCAGTTCGTAGCCGTAGGCAGGATCGTAAGCGAGCAGGTTGGGAACGGTTCCCGCCATCAATTGGCTATGACCATCTTCGTGCTGCAAGCCTTCGCCGTTAAGTGTCGTGCGGCCTGAAGTTCCACCACACAAAAAGCCTTTGCAACGGGAATCACCCGCCAGCCAGATCAAATCGCCGACTCGCTGGAAGCCGAACATCGAGTAATAGGTGTAGAACGGGATCATGTTCAACCCGATATTCGCGTGAGCGGTACCGGCTGCCACGAACGAGGCCATCGCCCCGGCTTCGTCGATCCCTTCCATCAGAACCTGACCCGTCGTCGATTCTTTGTAAGACATCGCCGACCCTGCATCGACCGGCGTGTAAAGCTGGCCTTTGCTGTTGTAGATCCCGTAAGTCTGGAACAAGCCTTCCATACCAAACGTCCGAGCTTCATCAGGGATGATCGGAACAACTCGTTTGCCGATGTTTTTGTCTCGCATCAGCACTCGGAGAATGGTTCCCAGCACACCGGTGGTGGAACGATCTTTCCCTGCGTCACTCATCGTTTCGACAAACGTTGCCACATCGGGGATCGTCAGCCGTTCCGTGGTCGGATTGCGAGCGGGCAGATAGCCCCCCAAAGCCTTGCGGTGATCGTGCAGGTACTTCATTTCCGGGCTGTCGGCGGGTGGCCGATAGAAGCTGGCAGATCGGGCTTGCTCGTCGGTGAGCGGCAGGTCAAACCGATCACGCATGGCGATCAGTGACGATTCTTCCAGCTTTTTCGTGTTGTGAGCCGTGTTTCGACCTTCAGCTTCCGTCCCGAGGCCGAAGCCTTTGACGGTGTGAGCCAAAACGACAGTCGGTGCACCCTTGAATTCGGTCGCCGCCTTCAGGGCGTTGTAAACCTTCATCGCGTCGTGGCCACCGCGCCTGAGGTTGCGAATCTGATCGTCGCTGAGATGTTCAACCAGCTTCAACAGTTGAGGATGACGACCGAAGAAATCCTTGCGGATATATTCGCCGGTTTCGACACTGTACTTCTGGAACTGACCGTCGACGACTTCTGCCAGCGTCTTTTCCAGCAAACCCGATTCGTCTGCTTCGAAAAGGGCGTCCCATTCGGTCCCCCAGACGACTTTAATGACGTTCCAGCCGGCTCCTCGGAAAAGACCTTCCAGTTCCTGAATGATCTTGCCGTTGCTGCGAACGGGACCGTCCAGTCGTTGCAGGTTACAGTTCACAACCCAGGTGACATTGTCCAGCTTCTCGCGGGCCGCCATCGAGATGGCGCCAAGCGTTTCTGGTTCGTCGACTTCACCGTCACCAATGAACGACCAGATGCGTGATTTGGATGTATCCATCAGGTTTCGGTGATGGACATATCGCAGGAATCGAGCCTGATACAGCGAGCAGATCGGGCCGAGACCCATTGAAACTGTAGGGAACTGCCAGAAGTCGGGCATCAACCAGGGGTGCGGATAGGATGAAAGCCCCTGCCCTCGTGGAAGCTCGCGTCGGAATCGGACCAGATTCTCTTCGGTTAACCGGCCTTCGACGAACGCGCGGGAATACATCCCTGGCGACGAGTGCCCCTGGAAATAGACCATGTCACCGGTGTGATCTGCGGTTCGAGCGTGGAAGAAGTGATTAAAACCAATTTCGACAAGCACTGCTGACGAAGCGAACGTGGAAATGTGTCCGCCAACGTTCGTTGTCTGAGCGCCGCGAACCACCATCGCCATGGCGTTCCAGCGAATAATGCTTCGCAACCGTCGTTCAAGAGCACGATCACCTGGAAACGGCACCTGGGCTTCCACAGGGATTGTATTGACGTAAGGTGTTGTCATCGCTGGGACAACAGGGACCGACTGAGCCTGAGCCCGGGAATAAAGCCGAGTCAGCAACTGGCTGAGGGCGTCCGGTCCATAGCGATTGAGCAGGTCGTCAACCGACTCCAGCCATTCATCCATCTCCTGTGGATCGATGGCTGGTACGGTAACGTCGGTCATTTCATCTGATGCAGGGGCAACATTTCCCACGGTTGAGGACTCCGTTCGTCGAATTGCAGGTGTTGCTTGTAGTGTGCTTGCCATATTGTTTGCCAATCTCGTCTTAAAATCAGGCACGCCGAGCACGTGTGGACGAACC
>CAIVEI010000091.1 GCA_903904835.1 uncultured Schlesneria sp.
GCGTGCTTTACTGCGGGAACAAGCACCTTGTTTGCAGGATCGGTTGGGCTTCCTCCAAAGCAAATGGGCTGCTTTTCGTGGACCTCCATCCCAACCGCTTCGGGATTACATTCTGACGAATCCCCTGATGCTGCCAACGACCGGATGAACTCGACGAAATTGATTTCCTTGAATTCGACATATTCCCCATTCATGGGGAGAAATGGAACCTGAACCACCGCCGAATCTCTGCGGCGAAACGCAAACGCCTCACCGCCACCATTGGAGCCAAAGACGATCACTTCGGGCAGAAACGTCGGCACTTCGTAAGCGAAGTTAAGAGTAACCAACTCTTGGAGCCGATAAAGACGAACGTACGTTTCGCCGAGGAACCCTTCTCGACCACCGAACTCTTCAACCCCCGTCAAGTACTCTTCGGGCAGGCTTTGGAGGAAACTGTCAGCTGGCTCGGCCAGCTCAAAAAATGGTCCAGACGGCATCGCACGCCATGCTGTGGCTAGTATCCTTCGCCAGTCTGAAGTTTCGGCCATCAGCGTAGTAGCCCCTTGCGTCTAGCTCGCGATTATCCAATAAGGTCACATCGAGCATACATTGCTGGCATCACCCCGACAACGTTTCCTGGCAACCATGACTGCACGTCGAAATCTGCAGTTCATCAACATCTCTATAGAAAACTAAGCAACATTTTACTTCACTGCGTGTTCTGATCGCTGTAACTGTGAAGACGAATGGTTCTGAGCGAGGGCGTGAAGTGTGCGATGACGTTGCAAGAAGGGGATCTCAGTCCTCCATGCAAACCATCGCCGATCGCATCGCGCTCGATAATACCAGCAGATTGCGTTGGCTCATCGGTTCAACGTCAGCAGCTTGGATATCAACGGACTGAGCCGCTGAGCGTAAATCTCATACCCAGCAGCCGAGAGATGGACGTTGTCGGACGTGAACAATTCTTCATTCAGGTTCTCCGCTGAAATTGTGAATTGTTCGAGGTCAGGACTGATTAATGCCGAGTTCTCACCCGTTTGTGTTCCTCCCAAACCAACGGTATGGGCCACCCGTCAGCGACGGATGGTGAGAGGGTTCTGCTCTCGTTCGATCCGCCATGCTGAAGTCCCCCAAATCACTTGATTATTCACCTCTCGCCGACCGTCTCCTCGATACCCGGGCGGTAAGAGAAGAATGTTTCTATAGACCTCGTCGACGTGACGCCGCAAGTCGCCGAGCTGCTGAATAGCATTCTCGGCCAATTCTGGCATTGCGAGCAGACAGAACTCGCCGACCGACGCCGCCAGCCAATTTTCCAAAGCGTTTTTGACGTGCTCGACTGGAACGAACGGTCGAGGAAACGCCGGCGAAGTGCATCGGGTGGAGAATTCGACATACTCCGCCAGATGCCATCCTGCGAACTCGAACACAGACTCCCAGTAGCCCTGATACCAGAATGGGTTCTTCCGAAGGGATGCACCGGGCCAGTTATCAATAAGCGACAAAAGGGCCTTGTCTTCGTCGGGGTCGCGGTAGAGCCCTTTTTGCCGTTCCAGCCAGTCGCGGACGAAACAATTGACCGTTTCTCCAACATTCTTGACCACCAGACCGGGGTAGTCACCATCCCCTCCGCCGATCACAAGGTTTTCCGGTCCACACGCGAAGTCCCTGGGGTCAGCCGAAGGCGGGACGACTTCCAGCGGATGATAGACTGGAATTCCGCCAAAATAGCCAATGAATTCATTATCAAAAGTGTCAATATAACTCATGGAATCGCGACTCCAATTCCCCGAACTCGTGATTCTCCAATTACGACACACTCATGATGAAGAGCGGCCGATATCGGCTTGTTGGCCCAAAGAAACAAAAGTCGACATTCTACGTTACTGCATGTTTTAGTCGCTTCAAATGCGAAGACGAACGGTCCTGAATCAAAAATTGAAGCGAACAGTCGATGTCACGCGAGGGGGAACTCGGTCCACCTTTTAAACCGTCGTCAATCTCATCGAGTTACTAAATACCAACAGAATGCATAGGCTCATCGGTTCAGTGTCGGCAGCTTGGATATCAAGGGACTGAGCCGCCGTGCGTAAATCTCATACCCAGCAGCCGAGAGATGGACGTTGTCGGGCGTGAACAATTCCTTGTTCAGCCTTCCCTCTTCGATTGTGAAGTCCGAGGTGAGGTCCAGCATCGTGATCCCCGGCTGACCGCCGAGCTTTAGTTGATCGAGTGCGGCGTTCGTCTTCTTGATGTCTTCGTAGAACGCATTGCCGGGCTCGTGCGCCGGCAAGATCTTGACAACGACGATCGGGACCATCGGAAACTTCCTCCGGAGATTATCAACACACGCCTTCACCCCACTGGCCGCCGGCTCAATCCCCGTCTCCGGGGTGAAGAACATATTGTTGTTGCCAATCATCAGCACGATGCACTTCGGCTCCAGCCCGTCCACCCCACCATGATCCAACCGCCACAGCACATTCTGTGTCTTATCCCCACCGATACCGATATTGACGGCGCTGTACCGTCCCAGGTGCTTTTTCCAGGCTTCGTTAAGCGGCTTGCCATCCAGCGGGCTACCCCATTGTTGCGTGATGCTGTCGCCGACCAGAAGGACATCGATGGGACCCTTGCAGCCCGCAACGTGCTCAACCAACTTTGCATGAGTATCGAGCCATGCGGTCCCTGTCCAGTGTCCTGCCGAGGGGACGACGGGCCACATTGCTGGGAGATGTTTCATCGCTTCGGAACCAGGTCGACGCTCATACTCTGGCTTCAGGACGTAGGTTAGCTCTTCGCTCGTCAGCGGCCACCCGGTCTTCTGCGGCTCGGCGGTGACATACGGGTAATCAGCCTCGCGTGTCTGTCCTGCAAGAGAAGCAGTCAGCAAAAAAACAACCGAGACGATCGCGCACATGTAGTTAACCCCAATTGCTATAGTTTTATGAGATGCGTGCGGAAGTTCTCAACTCCTCACTGGTGTTCTAATGGGATTGATTGCACGATTCAATCTGCAGTTCATCGACATCTCTTTGCAGTCTCAACTACATTAGGTGGCGAATAGCAATTCAATCTCCAAAACGATCATCCCTGGATTTACCTGCACTGCGAGAGACCAATGCGCCACGATCAGCGACAACCGCACGATTTGAGACCGATCCGAGTTCAACGACACTTCGTTGGTGCCGCTCCAGGTAGCGTGTTGATCCAGGCTGGACGGACGACCGTTCTCTGTACGGCAAGTATCGATAGCACTCTCCCCCCCTGGAAAGTGGCCGCTGATCCGGCCAAGGCGACTGGCTGGTTGAGTGCTGAATATTCGATGTTGCCTGGCAGTACTTCGCCACGAAAGCGTCGGGAACGAGACAAAATGGATGGCCGATCGACTGAGATTCAACGATTGATCGGCCGCAGCCTGCGAGCGGCAGTCGATTTCCAGGCACTGGGAGCTCGATCGATTGCGATCGACTGTGACGTACTCGAGGCTGACGGTGGTACGCGAACCCTCAGTATCACCGGTGGCTTTATCGCGTTGTGCGATGCGATTGCTTCGATTCGACATGAACTTCCTGCTGACCGCTGTGTTCTTACCAAAAGTATCGCTGCGATCAGCGTCGGCATCGTCGATGGAACTCCCGTTCTGGATCTTGATTATCAAGAAGACAGTACTGCAGAAGTTGACCTGAATGTAGTCATGAGCGGAACGGGTCAATTCATTGAGGTTCAGGGGACTGCCGAAGGGAAACCGTTTTCCCGAGAACTGCTGAATAAACAACTCGACTTGGCAGCGGTCGGGATCGAACAGTTGACTCGACTTCAGCGTGAGGCACTCGGACCAGATTGGCCTCCATTTGAACAGATGCTGATCTGTTAGTTGCCATATAGAAAACGTTTCGTTTGTCGGGAGTGCGAGGCTCCTGCCGAGCCGCGAAGTAGGTGCACGCATCGACTCAGCGGCTCGCCGGGAGCCTCGCCCTCCCGGTGACGACAGCATCCGATTGGCGAGTCGCCGAACCGGCTGGTACGATGACACCGTTCCATCATCGGCACGACTTCTTCTTGCCGCCTGGATTCGAGTAAGCCCACGAGTGGAGATGCTTCGGATGAACTTCGTCCCGTTGAGCCTGACCCCGTCACGATTGAATGCTTTTCTGATATCGGTTTCGCTTTTGGTAGCGACAATTTCCATGGCACCGGCATCTCTTTGGGGACAGGATGCAAAAGTGGAAAAAAAGACTGAAGCGCCGAAGGCGGAAGAAATCGAAAATCCGTTTCCCAACCGGCATCCTGCTCCGGAATTGGAAGGGGGTGTCGAATGGCTGAATGCGGCGGGTCCGATTTCGGTCAAAGATCTGCGTGGCAAAATCGTGTTGATCGACTTCTGGACTTTCTGCTGCATCAACTGCATGCATGTCCTGCCAGACCTGGACTACCTTGAAAAGAAATACCCCAAGGAACTGGTCGTCATCGGAGTCCACTCGGCCAAGTTCGACAATGAAAAAGCAACCGGAAACATTCGCAAGGCGATACTGCGATATGAGATTGAGCATCCCGTCGTGAATGATGCGGACATGATTATCTGGCGCAAGTTCGGCGTGAATTCATGGCCGTCGCTGGTCGTGCTCGACCCTGAAGGTCAGTATTGCGGATACGTCTCGGGAGAAGGGAACCGCGAACTGCTGGAAAAAGTCATTGACCGGTTGATCGCTTATCACAAGTCAAAGGGAACGCTGGATGAAACGCCGGTCCGATTCGATCTTGAACGGAACAAGGCCAAGGACACTCCACTCAAGTTTCCTGGAAAGATCCTGGTCGATGAAGGTAGTGGCCGGTTGTTTATTTCGGACAGTAATCACAACCGTCTGGTGATCTGCACTCTCGACGGCAAGCTGATCGATGTCGTCGGTACGGGAGCGATTGGCCGAGGCGACGGTGGTTACGCCGAAGCGCAGTTCGATCATCCTCAGGGAATGACACTTGTCGGTCAGACGCTTTATGTCGCAGACACTGAAAATCATCTGCTCCGCACGGTCGACCTCGAAAAGAAAACCGTATCGACGCTCGCCGGGATCGGAGAACAGAACCGCACACGAATTCCTGGTGGCCCATTGCTGGAAACCGCATTAAACAGTCCGTGGGATCTGACGGTCGTCGATGGTGTGCTCTATGTTGCGATGGCAGGACCCCATCAGATCTGGGCTCACAAGCTCGGATCAAATTCAATCATGCAATACGCCGGTTCAGGCCGTGAAGACATCACGAACGGATCGCTTGATAAGGCGGCGCTCGCCCAGCCATCAGGTCTGGTCAACGATGGCCAATCCCTGTACGTCGTCGACAGCGAAGGCTCTGCGATTCGTAAGATTTCGACTGACCCCAAGAATGATCTGCTTAAGCCCGAAGGTGACGTGACGACGATCGCTGGAACTCACGATCTTCCGCGAGGCCGCAGCCTGTTTGAGTTTGGTGATGTCGATGATTCTGGTGACGATGCCCGGTTCCAGCATCCGCTCGGTCTGGCCATTCAAAACGGTACTCTTTTCATCGCCGACAGCTACAATCACAAAATCAAACAAGTCGACGTCAAGACTCGCGCTGCCACCACTTGGATAGGGACAGGAAAAGCGGGAACCGAACTTGAACCACTGCAGCTTGCCGAGCCTGCAGGTCTGGCGATCGCTGGTGGCAAGATGTATGTCGCGGATACCAACAACAGTCGCATTGTAGTCATCGATCTGGCAACGAAGAAGGCGAATGAACTTATCATCGCCGGACTGTCATCGCCCCGTCCCGCCGATGCTCCCCCGGTTGTCCCTTCGGTTTCAACTGTGAAAGCAATTGATGTCAATCTGCAAGAATTGGCATCGGCATCGGCGATCGATGTTCAAGTTGATTTCTCGCTTCCACAGGGCTTCAAGTTAAATCCACTGTTGCCCGTCACGTATACGCTGAAAGCCGACGGAAACCAGACGCTGATCCCGGCGGATCAGCTTGACGTCAAGCAAGAATCATCCTCAGAAGGGACAACGACCAAACTGTCGATTTCCACGGCAAAGAAAACCGGGGAAGTGACATTGCTGCTTTCCGTCACCTATGGATACTGCCGCGATGGAAACGGCGGGGTTTGTAAAGTTGCCACAAGCCACTGGAAAATTCCCGTCCTTTTGAAAGACGGAGCGAAAGCCAGGTTGGTGAAACTTCAAGTGACCGCGAAATAGCCAGTTGGCGTCCGGCCTTTTATTCCAGCAAACCTTGCGCGATCGCATCGGGTGGCAGATCGTGGCCGGTCAGCGACTTGAACAGGGCGCTGATGTAGCCGACAAAGACCTCGGCCGGTTCCACGACCTTGCAACCCCGTTCGCGAGCCTGCTGAGTAAAAAACGATTCTCCTGGAAGTTCGCTGAGGTCCATGAACGTCATCCCTTGTCGAAGCAACGAAGGATTTAGTGTCGTCTTTTTCGAACCGTAATCCAACGTGTTCGTTGTCAGTACGACCACATCAACAAGCGTGTCATACAATTTGGCGACTGGAACGTACCTCAAATCGCACGCCGCCGCGATTTTTTGAGCTTCCACCTCATTGCCCGAGCAGATGCTGACCAGTCCGTTGCGTCGTTTGACGCCGTGTGCCACCGAAATCGCCAGACCATTCGATCCGATAATCATGGTGTTGCGCTTATCAAGCGGGCGATCTTCGCTTGATTGCTTCCCAAGCTTTTCTTCGAGCGATCGAAGTGCAGACTTCCAGACAAGGTTATGGGCCTGCCAGCCTTCTGGCGTCTTGATGACGACATCTGTGTATTGAGACGCTTTGGCAATGTCATCACCGGTCGATGCAAGACCCATCACTCGATGTCCAGCGTCCGACGTCGCAATGATGGCGGGGACTTTCAAGATGTCGAGCATTTTGGGAAGTTGATCGAGCGACTTGAAGTCGAGCGGCAGACAGCGCGTATTCATCCCCTTGATATCAAACGCAGCGTTGAGAATCTTCGAGACCGCCTGTTCGACAACACCCTCTCCAACAACGCCGATGAAACGTGTCTTGGAATCGACCTGCCGCCAGCGATAGACATCGTCCAACTCACCAACAGTCGGCTGACCGGGAAACGCTTCCATCCCCTTTTCGAGCGCCGCATAAATCCACGGCGAACCGTACTTGCGACCGAGCAACGAGAACGTCAGCCCGCTGCGGCCAAGTCCAAGTCCTACGACCGGCAGCATCCGTTTCTGGCTGACAACGGCTAATAACGGCCACGCCGTTTCCAGGGTTTCGGTGGGCCAGGTGAACTTGACGACATCGGCCTTGCACCGGGTTGCTTCTTCAAATGCTTCTTCCACGTCCTGGAGCGGACGGGTCATACTGGCGAAGCTGATGACTCGTTGCGTCTTTCCGAAGCGTGGGATCTTCATGGCTGTGGCGGGGTCCAGCTCGACATAATCCGGCCCTGCGATGATTGCCTGCCGCAACAAGGCAATGCGTTCATCCTCAGTCCCGTCGAAGTTGCCTCCTTCATGCGGAGGTCGACATGAAATCAAAATCGGTTTCTTGGAACCCGAGATCATATCTTTGACGTCAGGTTCCTTGTGAAGTCGGTCGAGACAAACTTCTACCAGATCGCATTGATTGGCGGCGTTATAGATGTCAACCTTCGCAAGTTGACGCGATTCCGGAGTCACAGAAATGCAGATCATGTGTAGAAACAGGCTCCAACACGAGTAATGACGTTGATCGAAGGACAGTCCTGAAAAGTTTTTTCCGACCAGCGACCATCATGGAAATGAGTTGATCGTGTTCAAGATCATACGAAACAGAGGTGACAAATTGCCACACTGGAATTGTGAGAAGTCCTCTGTCCGCTTGCCAAGCTGACTTCTGAAAACTTACGATATAGGGATGGACATCAACTGGGAACCACTGCGTCAAATCATTCAAACACACCAGCGGTTTGTCATTTCCAGCCACGTCAGGCCTGATGCCGACGCCATCGGTTCAGAAATTGGACTTGCCCATATTCTTCAGTCACTCGGGAAAACCGTGCAGATCGTCAATACTTCGGCGACACCTGCAAACCTCTATTTTCTCGATCCCACTCGTCAAGCACAGCAACTCGGAGCCGTCGCCAAGCCGGAAGACGTGTCAAAGGCCGAAGTCCATATCGTTGTCGATACCAGTTCATGGAATCAGTTATCCGACGTCGGCAAGTTGATGCGAGATTCGTCGGCCAAACGCGTCGTCATCGACCATCACGTCAGTTCCGACGACCTCGGTGCGATTGAGTTCAAAGATACCACCAGCGAAGCAACCGGGTCGCTGATCTTCAAGCTTTCGGAGGCGTTGGGGGTTGCCTTAACACCCCATGCCGCAACCGCGTTATTCGCAGCGATTGCGACAGACACCGGTTGGTTTCGTTTTGCCGCTGTTTCCGCTGAGACCTTTCGAATTGCAGGACGTTTAGTGGAATGCGGAGCGTCACCTCCGTCGATCTATCGCGAACTTTACGAACAGGGGACGCTGGCCAAAATGCATCTCGTCGGCCGGGCACTCGGTCGAATGAAGCTCGATTGCGAGGGCGAACTGGCCTATACGACGATCGAATGGAAAGAATTCGTCGAGCTTGGAGCAGTCCCGGCAGATACCGAGGATCTGGTCAATGAATGCCTGAAGGTCCTGGGAACGAAAGCGGCGTTCATCGCCATTGAACAACAGAATCATCAGGTCAAAGTCAGCTTCCGGAGTCGTCTGGATACATTGAACGTCGCGGCCGTCGCCGAAAAGTTTGCCGGTGGTGGACATCGACTCGCTGCCGGAGCCACCCTTCAAGCCCCTTTTGCGACTGCCGTCAACAAGGCACTTGAAGCGATGCGCGAAGCGGTTGTTTCAGCGCGTCCTCAGGCGTAGCGTAGCATGGGCTTCAGCCCGTGCCTTTTCCCGTATTTATTGATCACATACACTTAAACGTTCAAGACTCCATCAATGTAGAGCACGCTCCGTTTTCGTAATCGACTCTCTTCCGTCGCAACGCGACAGTCCTATGTCAGCCCAGGCCAGCGGCCTGGGTTTTTGCCACCCCATGACACAGAACCCCAAAGGGGTGGGCCTAACTAATGGAATCGGTCTGCGTCGATTTCATGGGTTCTTCTAATCCGATGCGACCAACTGGACTTTGTGAAGCGGGATTGTTCGATCTAGGCGGATCCATTTACACATCGCGAGTCCGGCTTGGGTCCCTTGTTCGTGGACTCCTGGTACTTGCGGGATTTGTGGTGCTTGCATTAGGACCGTCCCGTTGGGACTACATTTCATTTTTGGGCCAACTTTCCCAGGCCGGTGGCCTGGGCTGACATATCGCCGTCCCTTTGGGACTTTTCAACAAACCACTTCAATCATTCCAAACCAGAACTTCGGAAACACCACTTCGAGACTGGCCACGGTGCGTGAAGACAATTCGAACTTTGGATGACCTGACGGCATCAAATCGGATTTCATTCCATTGACCACCGATAGGAAGTTCAGGAGTTCTTTTGCTGTTCACGACTTCAATCCATTCGGTTCCCGTCCAATACTGAACGATGTAAGATGTCGGTGCCTGCACGCCACCTCGGTCGTCATAGATCGCCAGTTCAACGCGCCGAAATTCCGTTTCTTTACCGAAGTCAATTTCCAGCCAATCGGTTGCTGATTTCGATTCATAACTGGTCCAGCGATTGGGGGGATTCGGTAGAAAATTCGTAATGCCATCATTCGCGGTTTCGATTCGGTCAAAGCGAGACGTGTGTGAAGCACTCACCTTGGGAAATTCACCACCGTTGTTCTTCGGTCCCGGGTTATATGCCAGGTTGCCCGCAGGTGGCGCCTGGGGGACAAGCGGAAGGATCACGTCTCCCCAGACTTCGATTTCTGACAATCCCGACTTTCCATTATCGGGATGATGCAACGTGGCTCGAACTTTTGTTGCTTCGATCGTGTCGAACTCAACGACGTTGGCGCGATGACTTTGCGGCTTACCATACACATCGGTCTTTGACACGATCGATTGCCACGTATTGCCAACCCACGCTTCCAAGTCGATCTTTTGCGGCGTTCGCACTTTCGAGTCGTTCTCGCCGCCATCATCTAGTGGATAAAGTTTAATCGTGTGAATCGGCCGTTTCGTACCAAAGTCGATGACGACGGAATCTTTTCCGTTGGGAGATCCTTCACACGTCCACCGATTCGGCGGATGCGGCATGTACCAGAAATTTCCGTCATTTAATTTACTAATGGATGTATTCGGCGACGAATACGATGCGACGAGTCGCGGATAGTAAGTCCCATCATTGTTTACGGCAAAGTTGACAGTCGTTTCTGCACGTGGCGTCGGCGTCGGTCGTGACAACGGCGGCAACTTGATCGTGAGCCGTTCAAGGTTCGTCGACGATGCCAGTTTTTCTCCGTCAACAAAAATCGTTAACCCCTGCCCACGTCGATAGCGAGTCCCCAGCCGATCCCACACGATGCTGATTCGACGACCGTGATAGACCACGTCATCCAGCGCGAACCAGTCCCATGATGACGGCACCAGTGGTGTTAACTCGAAGCTCGGGGCCTCGGCAGGGTTGAAGTCATTTGAAGGGGTAACAGGCTTCAGACCTACCAATCCGGTGATGACAAGGTCGCAGAATCCCGAATGAAAATAGTGTTCGCTGTGGTTGTAACCATCGTGACCTTCGAACGATCCCGTATCAGGATGCAAGGCTTCCGCCAGATACGGCTTTCCATTCTTGCGATGTGAACGGGCATAAATCTGCAGGAGTTTCACGTAGTCCAGTCGCGAGAGATCCGACTGCCGACCGCTCTGCAAGACGTTCGCCATCGCCTTCAGAGTCTGAGACGTGGCATACGGCCACGACTGACCGCTCCACCAGCAACACGATTTTTGCAGCAAAAACATCGGGTCATGCCGTTCCACCGTCGTTGGCCCGAAGTCGGCATAGAAGCCGTCACGGTCCATCAGCGGTTTCCAGGCCGCTTCGTAGCCTTTGTTGGCATCCAGCATGTTGAATTGCCAGGGGACATATCCAATCAACTCACGACCATGCACATCGCCGGCGAACTGGCCAGTCTCGTACGTCTTGGAGAGTGCCTTGATCTTGTGGCCATCTCGTTCTTCGTCGTTCTTGAAAACCGGGAAAAGAACTTCCGCCGATCGTCCCAGAGCAGTTTTTCCATATTGCTTTTGAGCTTCGCCGCTTTCTGCTCAAACTGCAGATGCACGTCACCTTGACCGGCGAGTCGTGCAATCTGCGCGATAGCGACCGCATCAGCCCACATGTAGGCATTAAACGAGGGACGATAACTCGGTGCCCCTCGCAAGATGTCCTGTGTCTGTCGGCTGTTGATGTTGAATTCCATCCCGTCGTCGTGCCCTGTTTGCCAGTACAGGCCAACCTCTTTCACGTAATGACGTTCTTCCCAGCCTTCGTAGTTCTTGATCAGATCCGGCAACAGGTCGATCAAAAACTTGTCGTCCTGATGCACCGTACCAAAAGCCATGATGGCATCAGCCAGCCAGGTACTGTAGTTCCGAGGCTGAGCACCCGGCGTACGAAACCAGTAACGAGCGTAGTCCCGCCCGATCTGCGGCTTCCTCAACCAGCGAGCCTCATAAAGCTGATGTCCGGCGGGACAACTGATCGCTCCATAAGCCCCCGACCAGAATGGTCGATCAATAAACTCGGTAAATGAATAACCGCTGTTCGGCGAGCCGTAGGTCAGATGCTTGGTCAGCAATTCCCAGCGATAGTAATAGGTCGTCGTGATCTCAGGATCAGGGCATTCAAAGAATGGAATATGTTCGGCGTACCAGTTCCAGTCACGGTTATCCCAGAAGGTTTGCTCGCTGAGCAACTTCTGTTTGTTGAGGATTTGACCTTCGACATCGCGAGATACTGCGATCGAGACCAGCGCTGCCATTACAAGTATTGAGAAATGAAATTTCATGATGATTTTATTCTTTGTTCACGGCGTGATTTCTTCCAGGAATGTGAAACCAAACCGACGTCCCTTGTAGAACGCAACGGGTTTCAATTCACTATCACCCATCGCTTTTCCGCCGGGCTTCAAGCTGTCGTCCTGGACCTCGATACCGACGTAAAGCAATCCGGGTGTTCCATGTCGAGTGATAAAGAGGAACGTGGCCGTTTCCAATGGCGCGACGGATTGCGCAGCTTTGTCATAATGAAGTAACAAAGTTTCCGTGAGACGCCCTTCGGCTTGTAAGTCTTTCAGAGTGACATCAGCGAAATTGCTCTTCCATCGTTCTTTTCCAAGTTCCCATGCGCGAAGACCAATGGACCGCAGCGCAAAGATCTTCCGCCCGTCGGCGGTCTCGAATTCCGTACCCATTAAATCAAAACCTTCTCGCGTGGCCCAAAACACAATTTCATCGAGATGGGATTCAATGTCGATGGCGTTTCGCCATTTTTCTGGTAGCGCTGCCGCACGCCCGACATCAAAATCGTAGAAAACAAGCTTCGCGCTCGGATTCTGGTACGATTCGAGAATCCAGTTGCTGCTACGGCCGTTGCCCGTCTTAAAGTGGCTATCGGCTGAAGGTGGAAGGATTGGTCCTTCGTCTTCTCGTTGCGGAAGATGGACTTTCGAATACTCTTGATCCTGTAAGTAATCCATCCATTTCTGTTCCCACCACTCTGCCCACGTTTCAGCAAGTCGTTGAAAACAGACACGCTTTCGTTGCTGTTGCGACGCAGAACCGACGAAAAAAACAACAAACAGCTCTTTTTCTTCGAATTCTTTTCCCGTCAGTTTGTGGAGTGCACCGCAGATTTCTCGCACCGGTCGCCCAAATCCGTATTCATTCGCGTGATTCGTTGGACGAATATCGTTTTCTTGTGCGAATTTCAAAAGTTCTGGATCGTCTGCTCTTAGCCCCATGTCAGAACCGGGTGGAAGCAAAGTCTTAGGAATCGCACGAATCAGGGACGGGATCGCTCGTTTGTCACCGATGGCTCTGAGAACAAAGCCTAGGCATCCCAGCATCATGTCATCGTCGGTGGAATCCAGCTCTTGAATCAATTCCGGAACGGGGTCCGATCCCAAATCGGCGATGTCTTTCAGCGTCCGGCACCAAGCTTCACTGTAACGTTCTTTGCCAGCATTCTGCTCTTTTAACTTGTCGAGTAACCGACGCGTCGCCGTTGCCTCCGGCTGTTCCTTGGAAGGTAGTTCCTCGCGCTTATCAACGGTTTTTACATCACCAGCTTCCGAAGCGAACTTGTCCGACGGTTGATTTGCTGAAAGAACATCAATCAATCCAATCCCGCAGATCGAAATGACGGTCAACCATAACAATGTCACTCCATTTTCATGCCATGATCGAGCCACTATGTCTCTCCTGGAAATGAGTCAAACGTGAATACGCAGATCCATGATCAGGCGCCCGAAATTTTAATCAAGCTTGGGAAACCAACAATTCCAACGAAACCCCACCCCCTCTACGGGGGTGGTTAACGGGCCTTTGCCCTACCAACTGAAACCGGACTCGTTGAACGAATAGACATGCGAGTTTGGAATCGACTCGTTTTTTATCCCCAATAATCAACTTTCAATCCCGGCACTTTGTCGAAGTCACATCGATTGCGCGAAACCAATTTTGCCGAATGCGAAACACAGATTGCAGCGATTCGCAAATCTTGGGAACCGAGGGTTTGAGGTTCGAGTCCTCACGGGTGCATTTCTTAAAGTGAAGCCAGCAAAGAGTTAATCTTCTGGACTTCAATTTCGGACAAGTGGGAGATTGGTTCCGTTCCCCCCACAAATCCCCCCACTAATGGGGGTTTGTCTCCGGCGGAAAGTTTCTGCCGCACCTCTGCCGCCGCAGATTGTGCAGAGCGCATGGCACCATAAAACTTCTGCGTGGTCGCAAAGTCTGCGTGCCGCATCACCACCATCAGCGTTTCCGCTGAAACGCCCGCGTTAATTAGCCTCAGGGCACAGCCCCGACGCAAATCGTGGGCACTCGCATATTTCACCCGGCTTTTTTTCCGTTCGTCCGCCTGTCGTACGACAACTTTGGCTTCCTTGCCAATCTTTGCAATCACTCGACTGACATGTTCTTTCGTCAGTCGTTCGACCGACCGGCAGACGATACCTGGGGAACGCCAGTTGCCCGGCATCCGCAGTTCGTATTCCACCGGTCGCGGATTCACGACCCAGCCCGTTCGTTCACCTTCGGGAACGGTCTCCAGCAGCGTTCGCAGATCCGGCAGCATAGGAATTTCCTGATGCACGCCATTCTTCTGCGTGGACGGAACAACAAGAGTTGGATGTTGCCCCTGTCGTTCCGGCCAGACTGGATAGATATGTCGGTCATCGTCCCAACAGAAATCCATCACGTCCCCAATACGGAAGCCACTCCCCCACAGAACGCGGAGAGTGAACTGCCATGATTGAGCGCTGCCTGCACCCACCACTTGCGGAGTCGCTGCGAGCATCCGTTCAAATTCTTCCACAGTGATCGGACGCCCCTTCATGACGTCGTCTACGTCCAGCTTCTGAAGTTGCGGAACGCGGTCGATCCAATCGTGAGCATGACAGTATCGTACGAACGCCATCACAGCCCCCAGCATACTGTTGACCGTGTTTGGTGAACGCGTGTCATATCGACATTCGTCCCCAGCGAGCAACCGCTCTTGAAGATACTCCAGCATCTCCAGGTTGCAGCACTCACGAACAAATATCCCTCCGTCGCATCCTTGCTCCCGGAAGTAGTCAGCGAAAATCCTTTCCGCAAGTTGCAAACGTGACAATGCGTGCGTGAGTGATGCCTTTCGAAGGCGGCTTGCACGATGCTGACGAAAGCGATCATAGGCATCGTCCCACGTTTTGCCACGGTTTTCGTCCGCGACATGTGGGGCCGTTTGCTTCTTTGGA
>CAIVEI010000092.1 GCA_903904835.1 uncultured Schlesneria sp.
AGACCAAAGTAGCCATCATCGCTCCGCGTGATGAGCATTGTTCGAGAACCTACCAAATTCCCATACGCATGGTCTCAAATCAGAAATTCAAACGGAATATCTGCCCCGATGCTGAGGCAACGCTTGAATCGTTTTCGACGCGTGCTCATCACGCGGAGCGATGATGGCTACTTTGGAAGAAATCCTGAAACTTGACTCAATGAGTCAAGTTTCAGGCCCGAAGACTCCAAAACCGTGGCACCCCGTGTTTCGGTGATCCCTTTAATAGTTCCCACTAGCGTGTGTCTTCAATCGCCAGTGGCACCGATTTTCGCAGCTTTCCGTTCTCAATGCACATCGTCCCGAGCCACTCAGGCAAACCACCGTTAGGTCGTTTGATTGCGATAGCATCGTCCTTCCGGTGCATCCTCTTCGCAACCCATCACAAACCAAACGTGAATACGAAGGCTTTCTCACGAAATGTGAGCACCCTTCGTTTCGACGTAGACCGCATACACCGACGTACTGGCAGTCATGAACAATCGGTTTCGCTTTGTTCCACCGAAGCAGACATTACTGCAGATTTCCGGCAGGTGAATCTGACCGATACGAACACCTTCTTTCGGTTCAAAGACGTGGACACCGTCGTAGCCCTCTCCGACCCAGCCAGCACTTGCCCAGATGTTGCCGTCGATGTCACAACGGATACCGTCTGCCATGCCTGCTTTTTCGACCCCTTTTATTGACAGTTTCATCGAAGCGAACTCTCTCCCTTTTGCCAGCTTCTTCTCGTCGACAATATCCCAGACCTTGATGTTCTTCGGAGCCTCGTCGTAATGCGACGAGCCGGTGTCGGCAACATACAGTTTCTTGTAGTCGGGCGAGAAACAAAGTCCGTTTGGTTTGAAGATTTCGTCGGTCACCTTTTCAATCTTCAGGGTCTTGCCGTCGATACGATAAACGGCTTCCTTCTGGTACGGCTGCTTCGACTCGTTCGGAGCTTTTTCGCCTTCGTAGTTCATCAGGCTGCCATATCCGGGATCAGTGAACCAGATGTCGCCGTTCGGATGGACGGCGCCGTCATTGGGAGCGTTGAGCGGCTTGCCATCGAACTTGTCCGCCAGGACTGTGATCGTGCCGTCATACTCGTAGCGGACAACCCGTCGGTTTCCGTGCTCAAACGAGATCTGTCGTCCGTGGTGATCGAACGTATTTCCATTACTGTTACCGGCCGGATTGCGCAACGTACTGACATGGCCATCTTCTTCCAGCCACCGCATCTGAACGTTATTGGGGATATCGCTCCACAGTAGATATTTTCCGACACCGTTCCAGGCCGGACCTTCGGCCCATAGCATTTCCGGGCTGTGGTAGATCCGTTGAATGGGAGTATTTCCCAGAGCGTATTTCTTGAATCGAGGGTCGAGAGTCACAATGTCGGGATCAGGGTAACGAACCGGTTGCGCATTGGGACCGTATTCTCGCACCGGGTCTTTTGCGTCTCGGGCCAAGGCTTTTGATGCGGCAAGTCCGACGGCACCGACCGTCGCTGCAAGAAACGAGCGTCGGGCAAGTCCGGCTGACGATTCGATAGAATCAGGGATCGAGTTTGACTCAGTCATGGTGGCTCCTCAGAATGTGAATTCGAATAACGGCAGAGACCTCTGGGAGAGGATCAGGATGCCGACTCACAGTAACACACGCGCTGTTTTGGCGAAACCAAATCAGCGTCATGGATTTCACGAGAATGAATCAGCTCGCTCACCAGGTTGTTGTCGTCACCGGTGCCAATCGAGGGATTGGTAAAGCCATTGCCCTGACCTTCGCTGAAGAAGGGGCTTCGCTCGCGTTATGTGCTCGTAACGGTGAGTCGTTGACACATGTCGCCGATGAATTGCGGGCGCGAGGGGTTAATGTTCTGGCACAGACATGTGATGTCTCGGTGGAAGCGGATGTCGAACGATTTTTCAGCGCCGTTCGCGACCAATTTGGGCGTGTCGACATTCTCGTTAACAACGCCGGTGCGTTTGATGGAGGGCCTCTCGATGAACTTTCACTCGAAGCGTGGAACAACGTGGTTGGATCATGCCTGACGGGAACATTCTTGTGCAGTCGCGCCGCATTTCGAATGATGAAGCCACAAGGTTCGGGCCGGATTCTGAATATCGGCTCGATCAGTGCCCAGCGGCCTCGTGAAGGAAGTGCGCCGTATTCAGCCGCGAAGTTTGGTGTCTGGGGACTGACCCAGGCAATCGCGCTTGATGGTCGACCACATGGCATCACCTGTTCATGCCTGCACCCCGGTAATGTTCTGGTCGAACGTCGCATCGACTCGGGCAAAAGTTCCGACGACGAACCGATGATGCAGCCCGAATCGATCGCTCGTGCCGCTCTTGCGATGGTGACGCTACCAGCCGACGTGAACTTTCTCGAAGCGATTGTGCTTCCTCGCGATCAGGCGTACCTCGGCCGTGGCTAATCCTTCGTCAAAGCTCAAAGTTCAGATTTTGTGCCACTGCATCGGAGTCTTCTCCGACGCAGTGTCTTCTCTCACTGCCGATGAAAGAGCACTGCGTGACCGAAGACGGTCATGCAGTGGCACCCTATATCAGAAGATTGACCACGCGCTGGCCCGGTTATTCACGCAATCGCTGTGATTCGAAACAAGGTAATTATCGATCAAGAGTCAAACCATTGTCACAAAAAACACCGTGAGACGTTAGCCCGACGCGCAAGCGAGGGACAACAACGCAAGACCCTCGCTTGCGCGTCG
>CAIVEI010000093.1 GCA_903904835.1 uncultured Schlesneria sp.
ATGTCTATGATTTTGCTGAATTCGATTGCGACGGCGAACTGGTGCCTCTCGGACAACCTTTTGCCGTAACTGCCCCAACAGCAGCGAGTAAACGTACAAAATTGTCCCAAGCGGAAACGCTCGCAGCATCGAACGTGCTGTCGCCCCATTGATTTAAAGCCAGTCATCCAGACGAAGCCCGGGGATGTTTTGTTAGTCTTTCGTGTTATGCGTTACCATGGTCAGATTGTGGACCAAAGCAACTGAAGCGATTAAGAGATCCATTCGGCTGACCGAAACCCCTTGTTGCAGCAACAACCCGCGAATCCTTCCAAATTCTTTTGCGCAATCAGAATCGAAGTCCAGAACACCCACGTCGGACAAAAGATCATTCTCAATTTGCAGAATGATTGAGTTGGGGTTCTGGCGGTGATAGGCCCACGTGTAAAGTTCTGCCAGAACAACGGTTGGAATGTAGAGTCCTCCCGAATGCTGCATAAAGCGGTGCATCAACCCTGATGGACGCTTCAAATGCGCCGAGCAGGTGTCGGTATCAAGCAGAAAACTCATTCGGGGAATTCCTTTCGGTCGTCCCGTTTCCGGTCCTCATAAATCGAGGTTAAGATCTGGTCATCTTTGTCGGTCCATTCGTTGGCCAATCCGCCGGCACAGCGCTTCAAACCATCGCCCCATGTTGTTGAGGCGGGGACAATTTTCACTTGGATCTCGACCTCCTGCCCTTCGGCAACGCCGAGATCCCGATCGAGTTCGATGATCCTGCCGCGTACAATTCCGTGGATGGTCTTTGTCATAGCGGTTCCTCATTCATGTTCGCCGAGCACTGCCGATTGTAGCAATGCTGATTATAACAAGTCGTGCAGTGCTCGGAGACACTTCCCTATTCAATCAAAAAGCGGTGTCCCCCAGTACCCAGTAGGCCGATCCAACTCCAATGTGAGGGATGTTTCTGGGATCTCGCAGCTTCCGCGAGGATTGTTTCCAACCATGCCTGTGGTCCCGGACTCCGTGGAGGTGACGTCGGACTCGCCTTTTACGTTCGACATCACTGTTGCCTTCCCCTTGACACAACAAGGTCGGCCATCTCAAAGCCTTGATTTCGGAGCGCAATACACAGCCTGGTCGTTCCCCTGTGAACGCTTCGATGAGTGGGTTGCCCCACACAACGCATCACTCGAGGCCAAGGCGATTGGCTAGATCTTACATTGTACGAAACTTGCATTCGCTACAATCCTCCGGCTTGTGCTGGCGCACTGTGTCCCCGTGATCGTGATTGAGGTTGTGCCCAACTATGAATTTGCGGGCAATCCGTCAGTCGTGGAAGCTTCACGCGACGGCAGCTTCGACTTCAGAGTGCTGTTTGATGAGCAAATTGGCGGCAGCTAACGCTTCTTCGTCCTCAAGATCCCAGACTCCGCTCGCTTCCAATTTGCCGGCGGTCATGGCGACATTCGCCATCATCTGACCCAGCCGCCATTCTGGATACAAATGACTCAATTGAGCCAATGCAGTGAGCAAGTCAGCGCGGATTTCATCACTGGTTCTCATAATCGTTCTCCTACTGTGGGCAAGTCTCCGACCATTCCGTTCAAATCACCGGTGACTTCGACTGTGATCAAAGCACCAGGACAATATTTCGCAACGCGAGTCGCACGTGTTACACCATCAAAAATGACCAGCTCGCCATCAAGTCCTCGTTTCACTTCAAGCGGGGGCATTCCGTCGATATGAGTTCCGTAGCGATTTAATTGACGGAGCAACTTCTCAGGGTCAGCGCCGTCACGTCGCGCCCCTGGTAAGTGAAGCAAGGCAGGATCCAACTGCACAAATTCGCGAGGTTTCATTCCCGTAACGTCACCCCTCAGTCATACAATTCTCCTTCAAATCGCGCGAGTAAAATTCTACCAACGAATGCGATCAACCACGAGGACAATTATCGGATTGTTTAAGACAGGCAGCGCCTATCATCGCAACGCGACGCGACGCCCTGACGATACGGTCACAGTCCCCGACGCTCACCAAGGGCACAGCCTTTTCGTGGGTTCACCACGAGTATCATCGTGGCAAGGGACTCATTGAGTTTCCCTCGCACTGACGAAACGCTGACGTAGCCAGGCGTACAACCACTTTCTCATTTTGTGGTTACGGAAATTCTTCCGCAAAATCTCGGCCCGAATCCTTTGCCCCGTTCTTTACAAGGGCACTGTCCCCGAGGTCGGACGCCGAAGCCCGGACCAACACAGGTCTAGGACAGTACCCAAACTGCTAATCTTTCGTTGAACTCCACCAAACCTGTTCCTGGAGGAAGCGTTCTCTCGACCAGCTCTAACAACGTATTAACCATAGAAACTTCGACCGAAATCGACAGTTCGACCGGTGAAACCAACACGGCCAATCCATCACAGCGGGGACACCGCCTTTTCCAGTATTCTTGCGTTCATTGGCGCGGAATGCGATAAAAACTGCTATCTCGGGGGACACTGATTTTTGCGAAAAATTAGTGTCCCCCAAGTCGAACTTCACTTTTGAAAAGGTGTTGTTGTGTGTGCGGAACGTCGTTATTTTCCTGAAATGAACAAGCCTGTTTTCGCCATCGTGGCGCGACGATGGTGGATTGTCGTGATCGGTTTGTGGATGTGTGGTTATTATTTGACAGAGTCGCTTCATCCATTGATGCAAGCAGGCTGCGTTTGGGCAAGATTGGCAGGAGCTGAGAAATATCTCAGAACCGTTCGGGAGGAACAAACGAATCAGGCGATGTTTCATTTGAGATACGCGGCAAGACGTTCCTGTGATTCGCTTCCTTTTTCGGCGAATTTAGCCAGTCCGTCCGGGTCTGTGCCGCTGACATGGCGGCAATTAATCATTAATTCGATGGATTATAGTGGCTCCCACATGAGTGGTAGCCTTATCCAGATGTTTCCGTTCCTCATTCAGCCAAACGATCCGTGGGGAAACCCATGGATTTTCCGCGTTGTCGAAGTCGGGCGCATGGAAACTTTAGACAGGCGGAGCGGAGTCGACTTGGAAATGACATTCGGTTCACTCGGTCCAGATGGCAAAGAATGTCCAAAGAAGAGCCAGGACTACATGAGCGCTCGCCAAGAATGTGATGATTTACTCAGAGTGCTCAAGCTCCCGAATGTTCATTCAAATCTGGTTCCACAAGGAACTCCTGTCGAAGAGTAAAAGTTTAGTAAACCCCGTCCGACTCTGGGGAACTCTGGCGAATCGCGGTAGGAACGGCCATTACTGGCCGCCCCCCGCACAGATCCGTACGTGCAGAATTACCGCATACGGCTCTTACCTTGGATAGTAACGAGCGAACCGCTCTTCGGGATAAGGATGGATAATCTTCGCGTTGGCAAGCCATCTACGGCAGAGCTTTCCAAACTTGACCTAGGTCATCCGGTGTGCTCTCTGCGACCTGCGTCGCAGAATTTTCAACCAGTTTCTGGATCGCTGCCCGAAACTGGTTCAAGCGCGTCGAGTTCAATGGGACTGCGTGGTAATTGCACCACCCCTTGTAGACACTCGACAGCCAGGAGCCGACTTCCGCCAGATCCCAATCTACCAGCAGATACGGGTCATCAAGTCCAGCGATTGAAATAACTCGCGATGGCGACGTTATTGCGTCCATCAAGATCAGGCATGGTCATTGGCGACATTTCGACTTTGACTGCCATGGGAAGACTGTCGGGTTCACAAATACATGACTGAAGTTGCTTTAACTCCGTGGGCCTCCCTAAGCATCCACAACCAGATTTGACTGTGGCCGAGCCTGGCACGCAAGAATCCACCCGTTTGCCTTCTCGGCAGTACTCAGGGCGTCCTCGCATTCCATGACGACGGTCCCATCGATCAATCGCGTTTTACATTGGCCGCAAATGCCGGAGCGGCATTCATACGGGAGTTCGATCGAGGATTCTTCTGCAGCCTCCAGGACAGTGGTATCACTTGTCACGTCGGCACGGACGTTCGAACGGGCAAACGAAACCATGGTCGTCTGATTCGTGCTCTCCATAGGAAATGAGCTCGGTGCGTCATTCGAGACTTCCGGCTTGAGGGACCCGTTCGACTGTTCGACCGCTTCGATCGATGACTGTTTGGCTTTATTCGATCCAAACGCTTCTGTTTTGATCTGATCTTCCGGAAGCCCCATGCTCAAAAGCAGATCCTTCGTCGCATCCATCATCTCATCAGGGCCGCAGAGATAGACCGGAAGTCGCATGAGATCGGGAACGAAATCTCTCAATAAAGCCTCTGTGGCTCGACCTCGTTCACCCCTCCACATACTGTCGGGTGCACAGCGTGTCAGGGTGACGCACACCTTCAAGCGAGGAAACCGGCTTTTCAACCATTCAATCTCTTGATGAAAAATCAGGTCCTGCTCTGTTTTGGTGACGATTAAAAAGTAGATCTCACCGTTCCACGCCCGATCGGTTAAATAGCGAAGGATGGACATCACCGGCGTGATTCCGACTCCCCCTGCAATCAATAAGACTCCGGGTGCTTCTTTGCCTGTAAACACAAATTTGCCCGAAGGACCTGAAATCTTGAGAACGTCACCAACCTGGATTTGATCGTGCAGGAAACGCGAAGCAATTCCCATCGGTTCGCGTTTGATCGTAAGTTCACATGCGTCAGCACGCGTTGGGGAAGACGCAATCGTGTACGAACGATTGACCCGTTTGCCATCGATCGTCAACTGGACATTAAGGAACTGACCAGGCATGCAGGAAAAAGGAAATGAACCTTCGCCGAGGGGAGTCAGACGAAAAGTTTTGACATCGTGAGTTTCCTGAAAGATTGCCGCAACTTTCAGTTCACCTTTCCACTGCTGACGAGACTTTTTGGACTCGACGGCACCCGCTTGTGCGCTGGAGAGCG
The DNA here is from genome assembly GCA_903904835.1 of uncultured Schlesneria sp. GTDB lineage: Bacteria > Planctomycetota > Planctomycetia > Planctomycetales > Planctomycetaceae > Schlesneria. The sequence continues at coordinate 4,888 of CAIVEI010000093.1, forward strand.
CGAGATTCATTGCAGTGTTACCTTGCGGTATTTTCGATTGCCCCCTGGCAGCTCGACGAAGTTCAAAGTAGTGACGACCCAAACGACCGAAAAGCAAAATCGAAAGCACACCAGCAAATGCCAGCGGTTGCCGAACATCGGACTTGACCAGCATGTAATAGTGAACCACTCCTAGAATGGCCACGACATATGCCAGACGATGAAGGCTTTTCCATCGTGCGGTCCCCAAGTTTCGAATCATCGAGTTCGTGGAGGTGACAGCGAGCGGGATCATCAGAAAAACGGCAGCAGTTCCAATCTGAAGAAATCGCCGCATCAGGATTTCATGGAGTGTACTTGTCAGATTCAGAGCTCGATCAAAACCGACGTAGATGACCACGTGCAGAATCGAATAGAAAAAACCGTAAAGCCCCAGTGCACGTCGAAATGCGACCCAGCCGCCCCACCCTGTCACCCATCGCATCGGGGTGATGAGCAGTGACAGAAACAGGAACACCAGTGAAAGTATGCCTGTCACGTGCAACGCGTAATTGACAGAATTCACACCGAGTTGGCCACGGTACGCATCCCATGCCAGCATCAGCAACGGAACTGCGCCATTGAGAATAACCAGCAATCGAAAGAACTGAAGTTGATTCATCTTATTTACTATGAAAGCGACGGTGAATTCTGTTCAAAACATCAAGTTCAATGACTAATAGTGCTTTGATAAGTCCAGATCTGCATAGAGGTCGGCGACTTGCTCTTCATAGCCATTGAACATCAATGTCTGTCGTCGGCCTGATTCTCCGATCCGCTGTTCAGTTGCCTGGCTCCAGCGCGGGTGATCAACATTTGGATTGACATTCGCATAAAAGCCGTATTCGCGGGGGGCATATCGACTCCAACTGGTTTTCGGCTGATCGGCGAGCAGAGTCAGCCGGACAATCGATTTGATTCCTTTGAAACCATACTTCCACGGAACAACCAATCGAACCGGGGCGCCATCTTGTGGTGGCAACATTTTCCCATAAAGACCTGTTGCGAGCAGCGTCAAGGGATGCATGGCTTCGTCGAGGCGCAGGCCTTCAATGTACGGCCATTCCAGAGCGGCCGTTTTTTGACCCGGCATCCGAACAGGGTCAAACAAAGTCTCAAACGCGACGTACTTCGCATTCGCCGTCGGCTCGACAGCCTCCAGCAGATGTGCAAGTGGCACCCCAACCCAGGGAACGACCATTGACCAGGCTTCGACACAGCGCATTCGATAAACTCGTTCCTGCGGAGGACTGATCGCATGCAGTTCATCGATCGTGAAACTTCGGGGCTTGTTGACCATTCCGTCGACGACCAGTTGCCAACCGTCAGTTTTAAAATCTTTTGCAGCCCGTGCGACCGCTTCTTTCTGAGTCGTGAACTCATAAAAGTTGTTGTAATTGAGGATACTGAGTTCTGGAGTCGCGGGCTCGTTCACGCGCCACCCACGAGCGATCAGCTCTTGTTCAGTTTCAGTCGTTGCCTCGAATGCTACAGACTGAGTTGAGGCGACGTCGATCATTTTCGCTGGATTGAACCAGCGATAGACCGAAGCAGTGGCGACCGCACTCCCCGCAGCCACTCCCGCTCTCAGAAAATTACGGCGATTGAAGTACATGTCCGGCGGAGTGATTTCGTCTGCCGAAACTTTTGAAATATTATTCACTTCGATCGTCCTCTTACTGTGTCACTCAACTTCCAGCAATCGACTGTGAGATTTGTACAATATCATTGCCTTGCCGTCGCCGTTCATCATTCTCGTCTGATAATACGTTTCCGACAATGCGCGTCATAAACCGAGTGCGAACGCACCGGAGATCACTCCCGTCGAACGAGACTGGACATACGCGACAACTCGTGAATGCTTCTGTTTCACAAATGCCTGATCAACTTCAAATGTCCCGTCGCGGGAACCCAGCGGGATGACTTGAAAACTTTTGACCACCCAGACATGGGAGAGCTTTCGACCACCGTTTTCGCCCCGACCGACTGAGACTGTCTCCAAGTCCGTCGCCACGGCAATATTCAGCACGTTGTCTGGCAACTCTTGGGCCTTCGAAAGCGAACCGGTGACTTGGTATCGAAACGACAGTCGCCGCAGATCATCAGTTTCCGAAGCCGAGAGCACGATTGTGTGTTTCGGGGGAGTCTCAAGAGCTTTGCGGATGGCTTGATCGGAAAGTCGGCGATCGGAGCCGACAAATTCTGAAATTCCGTTCACGATCATTTGAGGTGTGTACGTATCGCTATTGAGAATTTCTGAATACTCACGCTGTCGCTCAGAAAACGCGGCCTGGCTGAACGGATCTTTCCAACCAAGTCGGTTCCAGTAATCGACGTGAAACGAGAGAGGGAAAACTTTCTGATCCAGCTTGGCTGCAGCAGTCTCTATTCGTTGCAGGTTGGCATCGGCCGGAGGACAACTGCTGCATCCTTCTGACGTGAAGAGTTCAACGACGGCAAATGGCCCGCCTTCGTTTCGCTTGACGTCTGCCTTCGCACTTTTCAGCCCTTCAGCATTCGCTGTTGGTTGTCGTAAGTGTGCCAGCCAGACCGAACCGCTGAAACAAAAAAGTGTCAGATATCCAGCAATGAACGTCCTGGAACGGAGTGATCTCATTTCAATATCCTTCGGAAACTTTTAACCCGTTAACGCATGCCCTGGTCGAATCGTGTTCACTTTGACGGATGAGAAGAACATCAATCATAAGTCCGATCGATCGGAGATTTGGTTTCGACGTCAGTCATCCATCCTCGCAAACAAGGGAACTGAAAACGGAAGACCACACGAGCGCGAGAGTGGTCTGCGTAATCCACGCCCAACAGTGGAATGGCAACTCTCATCGAGGGCGTGCATTGAGAGATCTTCGGCGCATAACAGACCAGCCAGGGGGCTATTTGTCTGTCGCGTCGCTCTTTTCCATTTTCTCTTCAGCCATCCCGTTCATTTTGGGACTGCTCATTTTGTCCGTTGTGGACATCTTGTCGGTGGTGGACATTTTGTCCATTGTCGGCGCCATGCCGCCTGACATTTTGTCTCCGGACATTTTTGAATCGGAAGACATCATCCCGCTGGACATTTCCATTTTCGGTTTATCCGCCGAGGTTGCGCCACAACCGCTGACGAATATACAAACACCAAACAGGATACTGGTCACAACAGCGGCAACTTTGAAGCTCTTCATAATAGATACAATCTCCTTGCAGAAAGTAAGCGGGGTCCGTGAATTCTTCGACTTCGATTCAGCGATTCCGACGTCAACACTCGGTCGGGCGAATTTGTCCAACTCACGGCAGCGACACAACTTTGATGCAATTTGTTTCGATCAGTTACAGAAATCCCAAATGTAATATGTATCTTTGCAGAAAATTGCCGTACCGTCCCGCGACGCTGAGTTCGGCAGATTCGACGTCCCGCTGACCTGGATTTCTATGGTGACCGAAATCTGCTCGACATTTGAAGACGTGATCGCGATGCTTCAATCACGCTCGCCAAAAGCAAATCAAGTGATCGATCGGGGAATTGTTGCGAACGACTTTGAAAGCGCTTTCCGAGATGTTGCAATGTTGACGCTACTCCGACAGACTCTTCGGTAAATTGAAAATCTATTTCCGCGCACCTGCGGCGCGCTGTCTCTGCCATATTCATGTAAGGAATGCGATGTACGACTCCATGAAAACGATCAGGCCACTTGTCATCATGTGCATCCTTTGCACAAGCTGGGTCTGCTTTGCCCAGGTTCAGGACCCGCCGAAAGCGAAGTCGGTCCCAGCGGTAAAAAACACCGGTGAAATTGTGAAGCCCGCAGTTGATCCCGCAAAGAAGGCTTTTGACGGCAGCCTCCCCGCAGCAGTTCCTGCAAATGGTGGCCCTAATAAACCGTTGATTGGAAACGTTGGTAACGTAGCAGTTCCCGCCAAAGGAAATGATCCTAAAAAACCGGCTGCCGTTGAAGAGGTTGCATCGGCTGATGAGACGGCGATTCGGCAATCAGCGGATGCGTTTACCACCGCGTATAACGCTCATCAGGCAAAGACGATTTCTGAACTTTTCGCACTCAAGGCCGAGTTGACCGATGAAAACGGGAATGTCATCAAAGGGCGTGAAGCGATTGAAAAAGACTTCGCTCAAACATTTGAAAAATTTCCCGAGACCAAAATCCAACTTGAGATCGGCTCGATTCGAATCCTGACCCCAAACATCGCCGTCGAAGAAGGAATCGTTCGTGGTCAACCGATCCCCGGAGAAGGCGAATCAGTCAGCGCTTACGTTGCTGTTCATGTCAAAGTGGAAGGTCGCTGGGTACTGGCGTCGGTTAGCGATTACGCGACCCCTGTGGAAATGACGGCACATGACCATCTTCAGGAACTGGCCTGGATGGTCGGAGACTGGATTGAAGAAAGTCCTGATTCGGCGGTGAAGTCTTCAGTCCGTTGGGATGAAACAGGAAACTATCTCGTTCAAGACTTTGTACTGCATGTCGCCGGTGCCGCGAATGCGAGCGGCTCAACACGAATCGGCTGGGATGCACTAAGAAGTCATCTCAAATCATGGACGTTCAATGCTGACGGCGGTCACTCGGAAGGATACTGGACCCGCGACGGCGATTCCTGGACAGTGAAGTCACACGGGGCGAATGCCAAGGGGGAAGCGACGTCGGCAACCAGTGTGTACCGAGTACTCGACGGAGACACGATGACCTGGCGATCGTACGACCGGGTCGTAGGTGGAGTCCCCAAAGGTGACGTGCCCGAATTCGTGATCAAGCGACACGCGCCGACCCCAGGATTCTAGTCGTCCAAAAACGAAACCACGTATTCATTCCAAATTGATCAAACAAAACCATTTTCTGGGAGTTGTCCCGTGTTAAAAAAGTCTCTGATCGCTCTGATGCTCTCCTCGATGATTTTGAACATGCATGAACCGGTCTTCGCAAGAGGCGGCGGTGGCGGCATGGCCCGCCCTGCTGGTGGCGGAGGTGGTGCTCCTGGAGGAGGCGGTGGAATGAGTCGCCCGATGGGTGGCGGTGGTGGCGGCGGCGCTCCACAAATGAGCCGACCTGCCGGGGGTGGGGGCGGTGGTGGTAATTTCGGTGGAGGCAACTTTGGCGGTGCAAATGCCGGTGGCGGAGCCGTTAATCGACCAGCGGGAGGCGCCGGGGGTGGCTTTCCTGGCGGTGGCGGACAAGTTGGCGGTGGTGGTGCCACTCGTCCTAACTTTGGTGGAGCGGGAGCGAGTGGTGGGGCCGGAGGTGCAAATCTCGGGGCAGCCAACAGGCCGAACATCGGTTCCGGTGGAGCGGGTGGTTTTCCCGGGGCAAGCGGCTTCGGACAAGGTGCCGAACGACCAGGTCTCGGTTCAGGTAACGCTAACGCTGGCAATATCGGGAATCGGAATCCGAACGTCGGCAACATTGGAAACAACGCAGGCAACGTTGGAAACATTGGTAACAACAATGCCAATGTCGGGAATATTGGAAATCGAAACCCGAACGTCGGCAACATTGGAAACAACACAGGCAATGTTGGAAACATTGGAAACAACAATGCCAATGTGGGCAATATTGGAAATCGAAACCCGAACGTCGGCAACATTGGAAACAATAATGCCAACGTTGGTAACATTGGCAACACCAATACCAACGTCGGCAATATCGGTAACCGAAATCCAAACGTTGGGAACATCGGCAACACCAATACGAACATCGGTAACATTGGCAACAACACGGCCAATGTCGGGAACATTGGAAATAAAAATCTGAATGTTGGAAACGTCGGAAACAATACCGCCAACATCGGAAATGTCGGAAACAAGAATCTGAACGTCGGAAATATTGGGAACACCAACGTCAACGTCGGAAACACCGGAAACCGGAACGTGAACATTGGCAATGTTGGCAACAACAACATCAATGTCGGGAATGGTGGAAACAACTTTAATCGAACCAATATTGGCAACTCGAATACGGTCAACAACATTAACATCAACAGTAACCGCAATAATTTTGCCGTTGCTGGAAACAATAACTGGAACAATTCCTGGCACCACGGATATTGGGGTGCGGGATCGGGTTGGGGAGGTGGTGCCCCAGCCTGGGGTCTGGGTTATGGTGCCGGGTATAACGCTGGCTATCACAACGCAACCTGGAACAACTATTACAATCGCCCCTGGTACACAGGAGCTGCCGCATTCGGACTCAGCGCCTGGGCACTCGGCTCCATCGCTTACAGTTCGGGTTATGCAAGCTACAGCAACCCGTACTATGCGAGCAGTCCTGGCTATTACAACTACGCTCAGCCGATTCAGATTGTTTCCCAACCCGCTCAGGTTGTTGTGATTCAGGAAGGTGCCCAATCCGCAGCTCCAACAGCCCCCGTCACGCAATCGCCGCAATCACCACAACAAGCACCTGCGGCGAGTAGTCTTCATACCGAATCAGCACGAAGCGCGTTCCTGGCGGGTGACTATGCGAAAGCAGGGAGCGAGATCGATCTGGCGATTAAAGAATTGCCCAGCGATGCCGCGCTGCACGAATTCCGTGGGCTCGTTTATTTCGCGGCGGGCGATTACTCGAAGGCCGCAGGAACGCTCTATGCCGTTCTCTCCGCAGGACCAGGTTGGGATTGGACGACGATGGCCAGTCTCTATCCAAACGTCGATGCTTACACCGTTCAGCTTCGGGCACTCGAACAATACACGAAAGAGAAACCCGACGCGGCTGATGCTCGATTCGTGCTCGCCTATCACTACATCACGGGGACACACAAAGACGCCGCGATCAAGCAACTTCAAGAAGTGGTCAAGTTGTTGCCTGGCGATCAGCTTTCGGCTCAGTTGATCAGGGGAATGGGTGGAACCGTACCCGCCGCTGGTGGAACAGTTCCAAACCCGACGATTGATCCTCCACAAGTCGCTGGCACCGAAAAACCTGCTCCAGCAGATATTGATCCTGCAAAGATCGTTGGGAAACGAACGGCAAAGCGCCCCGATGGAACCACGTTTTCCCTCGAATTGACCGCAGATAACAAATTTACCTGGGGCTTCGACCGGGCGGGTAAGCGAGAAGAATTCAGCGGAACCTATTCCGTTGACGGAGCCGTTCTGGTACTTGAACGAAGCGATAAATCGACCATGCCGGGCTTGATCACGATGCAGGACACCGGGTTCAACTTCACGCTGTTTGGTGCGCCGGATGACGATCCAGGCCTGGATTTCAAGAGCTGATCGGTTGTGATGAAGGGGTTTTGACCTTCTTCCGGCCTAAGGGGCCATCCGTTCAAATAGCCAGGGCCAACGGCCCTGGTTCAGTTTGCATAAGACATTTTCAGGCCTGAAAGGCCGACAGTTCGTTGCACGACAGCAATTGATAAACGTTTCGAGAACGGACGGCCCTAGAGGCCTCTGACCGTATCGTTGTTGAATAACCAGGGCTGATGGCCCTGGCTATTTGAACTGCTGGCCCCTTGGGCCGGAAGATACGAAGCCGAATACTTCCGTAGTCGGTTCGTCAAACGAACGACTGTTTTTCCCGCGATTTTGAAATCCGCGATGTGGCCAATTTGGCATCGTATGAACCAGGCGGCGGGTCTTGTTCTGGTTGTTATCAAAAACGGACATTTCGAAGTTTTTATTCAGAGAGGCAAAAAAATGAAGTTCCAATCGATCATGGCGACCCTGGTCGTCGCCGGAGGGGGCTTTTTTGGCTGGCTCGCCGCTTGTGGAAATTCAGGAGTCGCCGTCCTGGCACAGGAAAATTCGGCGAAACCCAAGTCAGGCGACTCCGTGTTGCCTTTTCTGCGGACTCCGTCGGCCAGCGTTGCTGGGCCTACAGTGCGCGAATCAAAAATGACCTGGCGGAAGGAACCTGAGCGGTTGAAGCCGGGTGCTCCAAACGTCTTGATCGTACTCATTGACGATGTTGGTTTTGGAATTCCGGACACATTTGGTGGTGATGTTCATACGCCGACATTGACGAAGATTCGCGATTCGGGCATTTGCTACAACGCATTTCACACGACGTCAATCTGTTCGCCAACCCGAGCATCCTTGTTAACGGGTCGCAATCACCATCGAGTTGGTAACGGTACGATCGCTGAACGAGCATCCGACTTTGATGGCTATACAGGGATCATTCCGAAGACGTCGGCGACAATTGCAGAGACTCTGCACCATTACGGTTACAAGTCCGCCGCGTTCGGAAAGTGGCACAACACTCCGGCCAATCAGACAACGGCAATGGGACCTTTCGACCGCTGGCCGACTGGACATGGTTTTGATTACTTCTACGGGTTTCTGGCCGGAGAAACCTCGCAGTGGGAACCGCGTCTCTATGAAAACCAGACTGCAATTGAGCCGCCACATGATGAGCGTTATCACCTGACGGAAGACATGACTGATCAGGCATTGGCCTGGTTAAATCGCCATCAGGCATTTTCACCCGACAAACCTTTTTTCATGTACTGGGCACCCGGCGCAGTGCATGGCCCGCATCACATCTTTCCGGAATGGGCCGACAAATACAAAGGAAAGTTTGACGACGGCTGGGATAAGTATCGTGAACGAGTTTTTGCCCGACAGAAAGAGCGTGGCTGGATTCCAGCCGACGCAATGTTGACCGCTCGCGATGCGACGATGGCAGCGTGGGATAGCATTCCTGATGCGGAAAAACCGTTTCAACGCCGACTGATGGAAGTCTATGCGGGATTCGTCGAGCATACGGATGCGCAAGTCGGAAAGTTAGAACAGGGCCTGGAGAAACTTGGATTACGCGACAATACAATCATCCTCTACATCTGGGGGGACAATGGTTCGAGCGCGGAAGGACAAAAAGGGAGTATCAGCGAGCTGCTGGCTCAGAACAATATTCCCAACACGATCGAGCAGCAGACCGGCGCTCTCGACAAAATTGGCGGATTGTCGGAACTGGGCGGCCCTAAGGTTGACAACATGTACCATGCCGGTTGGGCCTGGGCTGGTAGTACGCCATTTCGGTCCACGAAACTCGTCGCCGCACATTTTGGAGGAACTCGCAATCCACTGGTTGTTTCGTGGCCGAAGGGGATCAAACCGGACAAAACGCCTCGATCCCAGTTCCATCACGTCAATGATATTGTCCCCACGTTGTATGAAGTGATTGGGATTGAACAACCAAGCGAAGTGAACGGATTCAAGCAAGATCCGATTGATGGCATCAGCATGGCTTACACCTTTGCGAATCCTCAAGCGGCGGGCCGAAAAAAGACGCAGTACTTCGAGAACAACGCCAGTCGCGGCGTTTATCACGACGGCTGGTTTGCCTGCACATTCGGCCCATTCCTCCCCTGGGATACGCCCGCGTCTATGGCTCGATTGAAGGATTGGGATGGGAATAACGACGTCTGGGAGTTGTACGACCTGAGAACCGATTTCACTCAGGCGAACGATCTGGCGAAGAAGGAGCCCGAACGCCTGGCCAGGATGAAGGAATTGTTCATGGCCGAGGCGAAAGACAATAAGGTCCTTCCCATTGGGGGCGGACTGTGGACACGGTTCCATCCTGAGGACGCGATTTCCAGCCCATACAAGTCATGGCGGTTCGATGCGACAACAACACGGATGCCAGAATTTACCGCTCCGGGACTCGGAAAACGAAGTAACCGAGTCACGGTCGATGTTGACTTGAAAGATGAGGCCTCTGGTGTGCTGTACGCTCTTGGCGGAGCGAGTGGCGGACTGACGCTCTACATGGACAAGGGACATCTTGTTTATGAATACAACATGCTGATCATCGAACGAACCGTTGTGAAAACGGAAGGAACGATTGGAGCTGGCAAGCACCAGATCGAGGTCGGAACAACCATCGCCAAACCGGGCGCCCCGGCCGAAGTCGTATTGAAACTGGATGACAAGGAAGTCGCTCGAACGACCGTCAAGCGGACGGTGCCAGCGGCATTCACAGCCAGCGAGACGCTTGATGTCGGAGTCGACCTTGGTTCGCCCGTCTCTTTGGACTATTTCGATCGCGCGCCATTTAAGTTCGACGGAAAGATTCAAAAAGTCCTTGTCGAATTACAGTAACTTTCAAAGCACGACCAGTGTCGTCGGCAGGAAACTCAGGAGCCTTCAAAATGAAACGTACGAACCCTGTATTGATCGTCACGTTAGCGTTGGGAGCCTTTTTCGGGTGGTTGGCTGCGTCAGGCAATCATTCCGAAACAGTTGCCGAGGAAAAGAAGCAGACCGAAACCACGGTTGTGCACGTTGACGGCTCGGTTTTGCCATTTCCTCCGGCGGCATCGGGTTCCGTTGCCGGGCTGACAATCAAAGATTCGATCTACAAAAAGCGAGTCGAACCAAAGCGGCTGGGTGATGACGCACCGAATATTCTCATCATCCTCATGGACGATCTTGGGCCGGGAACACCGTCGACATATGGAGGTGAGATTAACACTCCGACACTGTCGCGTGTTGCCAAAACAGGGGTTTCCTTCAATCGATTCCATTCGACCGCAATGTGTTCACCCACACGGGCCGCTCTTCTGACGGGTCGAAATCACACACGCGTCGGCAACGGACAGATTACCGCTCTGGCGAATGATTTCGACGGATTCAGCGGAACCATCCCCAAGTCGTCGGCGACGGTTGCCGAAGTGCTGAAGGACTATGGCTATAACACGGGTGCCTGGGGGAAGTGGCACAATACGCCCGAAGAACATATTACCTCGAAAGGCCCCTTTGACTATTGGCCAACGGGCTATGGATTTGAATACTTCTACGGCTTCCTGGCGGGTGAAGCCTCGCAGTACGAACCAGCCATGTTCCGCAATACGACGCTGGTGAATCCGCACGAGATCGAACGCAAAGGTTATCACCTGACGGAGGATATTGCTGAGGATGCCATCAAGTGGCTTCGCGAACAGCAAGCTTATGCTCCCGATAAGCCCTTCATGATGTATTGGGCACCAGGCGCGGCACACGGTCCACACCAGATCATGAAAGAATGGGCTGACAAATACAAAGGGAAGTTTGATGATGGCTGGGACAAATACCGTGAACGAACTTTTGCCCGCCAGAAGGAACTCGGCTGGATTCCCCAGAACGCGAAGTTAACGCCACGTCCCGCGTCGATGGCATCGTGGGAATCCATCCCCGACGACGAAAAACCCTTCCAACGTCGGTTGATGGAAGTCTTCGCGGGGTTCGCCGAGCACGCAGACCACAACGCAGGCCGCGTGATCGAGGAAATCGAGCGTCAGGGGAAACTCGACAACACGCTGATTTTCTATATCTGGGGCGATAACGGTTCGTCAGCCGAAGGACAGAACGGCACGATCAGCGAACAACTGGCGCAGAATGGAATTCCGACCACGATTTCGCAGCACATTAAGGCGTTAAATGAACTGGGCGGCCTTAATGCTCTTGGATCGCCGAAGACCGACAATATGTATCACGCCGGTTGGGCGTGGGCGGGAAGTACTCCTTACCGGTCGATGAAACTTGTGGGGGCACATTTCGGCGGCACGCGACAACCGCTGGCAGTGGCATGGCCGAAAAGGATCAAAGCGGATGCCAGACCTCGGCCGCAGTTTCATCATGTGATTGACGTCGTGCCGACGATTTACGAAATCACTGGGATCACTGCACCGCGCGTGGTCAACGGCTTCCCACAGGATTCGATTGACGGCCAGAGCATGGTCTATACGTTTGCAGATTCCAATGCCAAAGGTCGGCGGACGACTCAGTTCTTTGACATCATGGCCAGTCGAGGCATCTATCACGAAGGCTGGTATGCCTGTGCCTTCGGGCCGCGTGAACCCTGGCTTGCCGGCGTGCCAAAGGGGATCCGCGAATGGTCGCCCGAAAAAGACAAATGGGAACTTTATCATCTGGAAGAAGACTGGTCGCAGGCCGAGGATCTGGCCGAGAAAATGCCAGAAAAACTGGCTCAGATGAAGGACCTGTTCCTGCTGGAATCGACAAAAAACAAGAATCTACCGATCGGTGGCGGATTGTGGTCAACGGCTCTCTATCACCCCGAAGATGCCCCGTCGACACCTTATCGGGAATGGACATTCACCGGGCCGATGACGCGGATGTCTGAAGCCGCTGCACCCAAGCTGGGCAAGTATGACAGCACAGTCAGCATGGAACTGGATGTCCCGGCGGACGCTAACGGCGTGCTTTATGCCCTTGCCGGCTTCGGAGGGGGACTGACGTGTTACGTGAAAGACGGCTTTCTTTGCTACGAATACAATATTTTCGAAATCGACCGGATCAAGATCCGTGCGAAGGAAAAACTTCCGGTGGGCAAAGTGCAACTGGAAGTGATTTCGAAGTTGACGGCGAAAATGGGTGGGCCGATGGAAGTCAAAATGAAGGTGAATGGAAAAATCGTGGCGGAAGGTCAAGTCCCCGTCACGGCAGCAACTCATTTCGCGACAAATGACTGTCTCGATCTTGGAAGCGATCTGGGGTCGCCGGTCTCTTTGGACTACTTCGATCAGGCCCCGTTCAAGTTTAACGGCACCATCGGCACGACAAAAATTTATTATCCGGTAAAATAACCTGTTTACGTGACATGACTCAACCTTTTCGCCGGTTTCGATAATAAGAATTGGAGAAAATTCCCCTGAACGCTGGAGACGGCAAGAGCGGCTTGTTAGCGTATTTTTACTTTTAGCGCCCCATGGCGAGTTCCGTGAAGATGCGGCTCGCACGAAAAGTAGAATTCGTAATGACGAGCTGAAGATGACAACCGCAGAAACATCCCCCGAAGAGAAACCGGTTATGTTGAACGAAGTTCAACGGCTGGGTGATACAAAAAAATGTCCCGCATGCGGGTCTGAAGTCGACCCCGGAGCCTATCACTGCCCGCGATGTCGCAATTATTTCTGTTACCGCTGTCGTGCGCGAGTCTTGCCAACCGACCCGCAATTCCAGTGTGTGAATCAGGAATGTGACTACCACGGCAAACTCGTGTGCAGCACATGTGACAAGGAATCACTGAAAGAAGAAGAACCAACTATCTATTTTGATCGCGTTGGCGGTTGGTGGCCCTCACTGGCGACGTGTTCCGTGATTCTGTTTATTGTCGCCCTGTTTTACACGCACTTCTGGATCGCATTGATTCTCGCTTTAGCCACGTTCGCAGGTGTCGGATTGGCGCTTCATCGTGCAGGGCTGGACGTGTTTGACACAAATAAAAAGATCGTTGAGCACAGGCATTCCGTACATCACATTTGCGTCCGTTGTTCAAAATCCGTGAAAGCAAGTCGATGAACTGCTGAACGTTGAAGTTGCATCGCGCAGAATAACAGACAGGGTTTCATCGAGGAGTGCGACGTGTTCGATTTCAATCAAATCTACCGGATTTACGATATCCCGAGTTGGAAACTCGCCCTGGCGATTTCAGGTGGATTCGTGCTTTTCTATTGGGTCGGGTGCCTTTTTATCCGCCCATTCTTGCGTCTGTTCGTCCGAAGTCGTTCCGGCACCAATGACCTCGTAGGCTATGTTCTGTCATGCTTTTGCGTGTTTTACGGGTTGCTACTGGGCTTGATCGCGGTGGCCGCGTACCAGAACTTTGGGGAAGTTGACAAAAACGTTTCGAAAGAGGCCGTCGCTTTACGAGCACTTTATCAGGATGTCAGTGGCTACCCCCATCCGGTTGATCAAGACCTCTGTTGGTTACTTCGCGATTATACGCTTTACGTGATCAAGTACGCCTGGCCACTACAAAAGAAAGGGATTATCCCGGATGGTGGACGGGTTCGAGTCACGGCGTTTCACGAAAGGTTATTGGCATTCGAACCTGAAACGAAAGGCCAGGAGATTCTTCACGCCGAAACACTTCGCCAATTCAACATTTTTTTTGAAGCGCGACGAATGCGTTTACATTCCGTGACAACGGGCATCCCAGCCGTCATGTGGTATGTCGTGCTGATCGGAGCCTTAATCAATATCTCGATCGTGTGGATGTTTGACATGCGATTCCTCACCCATTTGCTGCTGGGTGGAATGCTCGTGTTTTTCCTCGGTGCCATGATTTTTTTGATTGCCGCCATGGACAATCCTCTCCGTGGTGAAGTGAGTGTTTCGTCAGAAGCCTTTGAACTCGTGTACAAAAATATGATGGAAGAATCGAACTTGGAGTTAGAAGACTAACCGAGGGAAAGGCAACATGGCGGAATTTAAAGTCGAGTATATGGAAGGGATGCAGTACGTCGATGTTCATATGAACAACGAAACAGTACGCGTCGAAGCGGGCGCACTCAGCTACCTGAAAGGTGACATAACAGTCCATTCCGAATTGATTCCTTCGATAAAAGGCCTGATTACGTCGCTTCTTGCTGACGAATCGATCTATCGCCCGACCTATACAGGAACGGGCATCATCACCTTGGAATCCTCGCTCGGCGGGTTTCACGTGATTGAACTCAAAGGTGAAAGCTGGATTCTGGAGCGGGGTGCTTACTGGGCTTCGGAAGGCCGAGTCAATCTTAGTTTTCATCGTGAAAATCTGATGACATCAATCTGGGCCGGTGAAGGCCTGGTCTACCTCCAAACCAAAGTTGCGGGTTATGGAAAAGTCGTTGTGACAACGCGCGGTCCGATCGAAGAACACGTCTTGGAACGAGGACAAAGACTTGTCGCCGAGGGGATGTATGTCATCGCCCGAACTCCCGACGTGAAGTTCAAGATTAAACGACCGACAAAAAATTACTTTGGGCGATTCACGTCTGGTGAGAGTTTCGTTCGAGTGTTCGAAGGGCCTGGAAAAGTACTACTCAACCCCGCTCCCTACTGGCGTTATTGGATGATGACGCAGAAACATGGTGGATCGGACTACCCTTCTCAGGCGACGTTTTAGGACTGCGAGAATTCCACTCATGAAGAAAAACAAAATCGATATCACGAGCGGATTGACGCGTCGCGACTGCTTGAAGCAAGGAAGCAGTGCATTCGCTCTGGCTTCATTGCGTGCCCTTGCTCCGTTTGTGTTCGCAGGTTGCAGCGAGTTGATACCAAGATCTGCCGCAAAGACGGTAAAGGTCGGCATTCTGCATTCGCAAACCGGCCCGACTTCAATGAGCGAAATACCGTTGCGCGACATCGAATTGATGGCCATCGAAGATATCAATGCCGCCGGGGGAGTTCTTGGTGCGCAAATTGAGTCGGTGGTCGAAGATGGAGGGTCACGTGCAACAACCGTGTTTCCTAAACGAGCGAAAAAACTTTTGAGCGAAAGCAAAGTTGCCGTCGTCTTCGGTTGCCTGACATCCGCCAGTCGCAAATCAGTACTGCCGGTGTTCGAAGAGTCGAACGGGCTATTATTTTACCCGGCCTCCTATGAAGGTAACGAATCGTCTCGTAATGTTATCTATACCGGTTCGACTCCTAACCAACAGATTCTTCCGGCGATCGACTGGCTGTTGAGTGAAGCAGGAGGATCTCGGAAACGAATTCTTCTGGTTGGCTCAGACGACGTGCACAAACGAACAGAGAATCTGATCGTCAAGAAATATCTTCAGGACAAATCTGTTGTGGTCGTGGGCGAGACGTACATCCCGCCGGGTGAGAAAGACACGAGAATTGCCGAAGCGATCAGAAAGACAACACCCGACGCGATTCTTAGCACACTTACCGGTGATAGCAACCTCAGCTTTTATAACGAGTGGGCGGCCGCAGACGTCACGGCAGAACAGGTTCCCGTTGTCTCAACAAACGTGGGAGAAGACGAACTGCGCAGAATGCGATCAAATAAAGTGAATGGGCATTTTTCGGCCCGGAGTTATTTTCAAATCTTGAAAACCGATGCAAACAAAAAATTCATCGATCGGTTTCAGCAAGAACATGGCTATGACCGCATCACCGACGAATCCATCGAGGCCGCTTATTCTTCGGTTTACCTGTGGAAGGCTGCCGTGGAAAAAGCGGGTAGCTTCGATGTGGATAAAGTTCGAGAGGCTCTTTGCAGTGATATCAAAGTCGATGGTCCTGGTGGTGAACTGAGGATTGATCCGAAAACGCTGCATGCCTACAAACGATTTCGCCTGGGCCGAGTCAACAAAAATCGGCAATTCGAGATTGTCTATCAGTCAGCGGATAGCATTGCACCGGACCCGTATCCTCAATCGGTGTTTCCTGGCTGGAGTTGCGATTGGACGAAGGGTGGCGTCACAAAAGGTGCCGAAGTAAAGATTGAAAACTAAACATCATTGGAGTTCATCATGAAGTACGTCACTGGGACACTGGCCGTATTGTTGTTTATCACGATTCTGATCTTTTCCATCCAGAACCTGGAAATCGTCGACGTCAGGCTGCTGACATGGTCCATGCAAATTCGGAAAGTGTTTCTGATTATGGGAACTTACCTGCTTGGAATGCTGTCGGGATGGGGGGCCGTGGAAATCGTCAAGCGAGCAATCACGTAAGACTTTTGGAGATGGAATCTTTGCGGAATGGAACCAATTGGACCGCTATTGTTCCCTCGCAGGCATCAGATCAGTGCCAACGTAATCGTCCCTAACGGAGGTGCGGAAGGGGTGATTACCTGCTGTGGAGCGTTTTCCGCTGGTTGGTCGCTTTACGTCAAAAACGGCAAACCCATATTTCGCTATACCTGTTTCGAAATCGCAGACATAACGATCGCAGGTGCCGACCAAATCCCGGAAAGAAATGTGACGATCAGCACCGAGTTTATTCCGGAGCGATCCAGGGAAGGTCGCGGAACGCTCAAGCTTTCTGTTAATGGTCAGATTGTCGGCGAAGGGGTACTTAAGAGGTCTCTATTCCGTCATTGTCTTGAGCCATTCGAAGTGGGCCGGGACTCTATTGCGTAGGTCGACCCGACATATAAAGACAAAGGCGAGTTCGCGTTCACGGGAACGATTGAGAAGAACACGTTCGCACTGGAATAGCAGAACGTGACAATCGTTCCACGGATCACCCTCTGGTAATCGAGCGTCTGAAACCACCATTTTTTCTGATTTCCCACCTGAATTCAGGATCTCGCAACTCATTTCGCCACAAACGATTACGGCGTTTCTGCGATATTTTTTGGTGTTGATTTTTCATTTATGGGTTGAACTTCACTCAACCCGCCGTTAAGAATGAGTCGTCCGTTGAACGCGGACTTTGGGGTGAGTTTAATGCACGCCAAATTGGTAATACCGGATGGAGTCAGTTGAGCCTAATGGAAACGGGCACAGGGTTGTTAAAGTGGCACGAACGCTGCCGTCTGCAACCGAAACGAGACTCCGCCGACATCATGGTTTATTCGGTGTAGATTTTGTCAAAATGTTCTCAGGTCCACGTTCAATTTACGTGGAGGCCAACGGAATCGGTCATGGGTCGTTCGTAACACTCCGTGGCCAACAGGTTCTTTGTTGCGAAGACGAAAAAGCGGGTATCTCTGGAAGATGCGAAAGCTTCCTGAACGCTCGCTGATCGTTTTTCGGGATGCGGCGAATGATGCGTCGCATCAGGGTGTAAGCCGTTGATTTGACGTTGCGTAGTTCAATGTGGTCCCTCAGCCAGGGGACGGCAAGTTCGTCTACGCGGTTTGAAAAGGAGATTTAAGACCAACACCGAACAGGGATGTTGTCTTGATCATATGATCCTTAATGGCAGTTGCCATCGGCGAACAGGATCAAGTTTAACCTGCAGAATTGATCACCTGCAGGCTGATATTATGATTACGACATTTGTAATCATTTATCGACGAAGTAAACACTATCGCTATTGTAGTGATAGTAATGGACGCAAGGTCCATTTTAAGTGCTCTGAAGGAGAATGGATTATGGTTAAAGTGCAGTTAGCAATTCTGGTGTTGGCACTGTCATTGTGCTCAACAGTCGCAGAAGCCCGTGGACATCGGATGGCACGGCAGCAAGCTTACACCCAGTACTACACGCCTGCCGCGCCGACAATGACAGTTGCGGCTCCAACAAATGTCGTTACTCAGACAACCAATTACGCTCCGCCATCAAATGCTGTTTATACGCAACCGTCAAACAGCATCGTTCAGGCGAGTGCCGTGGAGACGTCTGGAAGTGCCGTCGTACAGGCGAATTCTGTAGTGACAACGCAGCCTGTCGTTACTCAAGGTGCGCCTGTTATCAGCCAGCCAGTGTCACAAGCATCTGCCGCTCCTGGGAGTGCCCAGTGGAAGGCCGAACAAAGTGCCCGAATTGGAAGTGTTCAACACCTCGGTGGTGGATTCGGTGGCGGCAGTTTTGAAGGTAACGGATTTGGAGCCACTGCTGATCAGGCCATCCGTAATTCATGCTTTTGGGGCCAGCGAACGCCGATCGAAATCGGTGTTGCTCGAGGCGCCAACGGTTACTATGCGACCATTTTCTATCGCTGACTCAGGTTACTAATTTCGTCAACATAAAGACGAAGTATCGGATCTGGCTGGCTATTTTGGCTGCCTTCTATTGTTTCGTTGAGGCGTTAACTTACCGCCTCGATGACATATGTCAGGAAGCTTAAGTAGGCGGCGTAACCAGTCGCAGTCCCGTCGCCTTCGAGTAGATGAGCAGTCTGCTCGAAGGCGTTCTGCGGCATCGCCTTAACAACCTTCAGTTAGCGTGATGAGAATCTTCTTCCGAGGCCCGTTTTCAATCCGTTCAGTGCGTATGGGAACCCAAGAACAGCCCACACAAGTTTGCACCGGGCCAGAGATCCTTGATCGAAGTCGTTTCGTCGCAACTATTCAGAAGCAGTCAGCAGTTTCTTCCATCCTGAAGACAACCAGATGATGGCTGTCCCATCACGGCTTCCGGTAAGGATCTGTCGGCCGTCGTCGTCCGACGAAAACGCGACCGATGTGACTTCTTCTGTATGACGATTCAGACTAAGTATTTCTTTCCCTTTACCGTCCGCTGCCACTGATTTTGCAGGATCGGCGTCCCATAGTTTTGCCGACTGATCTCCACTCCCCGTCAGGATTCGCGTACCGTCAGGCGACGCGGCAACCGACGTAATCCTCGCTGTGTGTCCGCTGAATTCGATCAACCTGTCGCCAGTCGATACGTCCCACAGTCCGGCGGTAGTGTCTTCGCTTCCCGTAATCAAGGCTTTTCCGTCCGGTATAAACGTTGCGCAGGTGACACCGTACTTATGACCGGAAAACTCTCTGACGAACTTACCGTCGTCCGCTCGCCAGATTCGTGCAGTTTTATCGTTTGACGCGGTGACGATCAGCTTTCCATCAGGCGAAAACGTCGCGGACCAGACTCGATCTTTGTGGCCAATTAGCTTTTGGGCGACGGCTCCAGTTTCGATGTCCCAAAGAATTGCCGTTTTGTCGTCACTTGCAGTCAAAAGCCTGCTACCGTCTTTCGAAAAGGCGACAGAGTTTACGTTGCCCGTGTGGATACCCTCGAATTTGCGGACAACTTGTCTGGTGGCGACGTCCCAAACCTTAGCAGAATTGTCCCAACTTCCCGTGGCAATACGTTTCCCATCAGGCGAATAACAAGCTGAGGCAACGGTACCATGCTGAGAGAAACTCATCCGCTCATTTCCGGTGGACGCCTCCCATAAACGTGCTTCACCCCCTCCGACAGTAAGGATATCGTCACTCCCTGGTTGAAATGCGACCGACCAGAGCAGTCCACCACGTTTTTTCAAATCGATAATCGAGCCAAGTTGTCCATTGGACTGAGGCTTCTGCACTTCTCGATTTGCGACCACGTCCCAGAAACGGACAGTTCGATTCTTCGAGTCGGCGGCGATTAGCCGACGACCATCTGCCGAAATCGAAAGAGAATGCACACCACCCTCAAGCGTGCTGAAGGTTTGGATTACCTCTGCTTTATCTGCGTCCCAAATTCTGATGTACTTGTCTGTGCAACTGGTGACGATTTGACCTAATTCAGGAACGACCTGCATGGCAATGACGGAGTCCGGATGTTTCAGAACTAATTGTTCAATTTCTTTACCCGACGAGACGTCCCACTGACCGACGGAATTGTCGATACTGGCTGTCACAAGTCGAGCTCCATCTTTAAGAAAATTGATTGCCGTGATTTTTCGTGTATGGCCTTTGAGTTTCCGAATGATTTCTCGAGTCTCGATATTCCACAACAAGACGTTGCCTTTGAGATCACCTGTTGCCAACAACAAATCATCTGGTGAGAAAGCGATCGCAGTCACTTCAGCAGTATGACCGAGAAATGGTTTCAATTCTTTCCCTTTTTTTGATTCCCATGACTCTCGTACATCCCATAATCGAACCAGATTGTCGTAACCACCCGTCGCAATCCGTTGTTGACCACCGGTCGCAATCCATTGTTGATTTTTTGAAAGGGCTATTGCTGCGGAGCGGCCTGTTTGTTCGAAACGAGCAACTTGTCCGCCAGTATTGACGTCCCACAATCGGGTCGTGTTATCAACGGCGGAAGTAATCAATCGATGACCATCAGGAAAAAAGAGGGCAGACGATGCAAGGTAAGAGTGACCTTCTGTAAATTCCTTTTCGACCTCTCCACTGCTCACGTTCCAGGTTCGTGCGGATCGATCTCGGCTTGCTGTCACAATATGATTTCGGTCAGGTGAGTATGATGCTTCAAGGACGGCATCAGCATGCCCATCGAGCACAAGTCCTCGAAGTGTTCGAAGCTCCTGGTAATCATCGATATTCCATTCTCGAACAGATTTGTCGTGACTGGCAGAAAGGAGTCTTTTACCGTCAGGCAAAAATAATGCGGCAGTGACTTCTTCGCCGTGACCACGAATCTTCCCCTCTTCATTTCGGAAACTTGTCAACGGCATGCCCGTGGCGAAATCCCAGACACGAACCGTCGCATCCAGTCCACAGCTAACCAGCAATTTTCCATCAGCGGAAAACTTCACTGAACGGACAGCACCCGTATGCCCTTCCAGTGAACGAAACTTTGCAAGCGGGATTATCTCGGGCGGAGTTTCCAACTGCGATGCAGACTTATTAGTCGAAGACAGTTTGTTAAGTTGTTTAAAGTCATAACGCTCGATCAATTCCGGCTTCCAGATCAGGATCTTGCCATCGTAACCTGCCGAAACAACGGACTTGCCGTCTTGAGAAAACGTTGCGGAATAGACTGGCCCTTTGTGGCCTGCAAACGGTGGAAAAGTGTTTGCAATCGTCTTTGTAAGAATATCAATTTGATAGACAACGGCAGTTCCATCCTGCCCGGTCGTGACGACTCGAGTTTCGTCCGGGGAGAACGCTGCAGAATAGACCCACAACGAGTGTCCTTTGAATTCGATCAGCAGCTTTCGCGTTTCTACGTCCCATAGTGCCGCTGTTTTGTCCAACGAGCCAGTCAGCAGCCGCTTTCCATCTTTTGAAAACGCCACGCTGCGGACTGCTTTCGTGTGTCCCTCAAAAACTCCGATTCGCTTACCTGTTTCACAGTCCCACAATTGAGCGTACTTGCCGATCTCATCGCTTCCAGTTGCGAGAAACTTACCATCGGGTGAGAATGCGACAGCGTAAACGTAACCACTGTCGTGCTTAAGTGGCGGGACCTTTTCTTTTTTGGTCGTCAAATCCCAGATCCGCGCGGTTCCATTCCATCCGCCCGTTGCAAACAGGTTACGGCGACTCGTGATATCGAGTGCATCGACCGGGTCAATTGCGTCAAACTCTTGGGTGTTCTGACTGCAGAGGTAGCTCAGCCGCCCCCACTCCCAGTTTCGCAATTCCGGTTGACAACTCTGAAGTACATCCCTGGCAGCACCAAAAGCATTCTTGTCAATTTGTGATGCGGCCAGTCCAATCTTTGAAATGTAGGCTTTGTACTCTGCATTTCTTTTTTGCTCGATTGCCAATTTTTCATTGGTCTTTGCTAATTGCTCGTTCTTTATTGCAGCTACTTTGGCTGATTCTTCCTTGACTTTTGCCTCCTCCGCTTCTTTCTTAGCATCTAGGGCCTCGTCTCTAGCAATGACGGCTTTGCCGCGTTCCTCCTTCGCGAGGTTCTCTTGAAATATTGCTTTGTCCTTTTCTGCCAGCGCTTTCATCTGTTCACTACGAATCCAAATCGTAGCCCCGACGACGATTAGGAAGACTGCAGCAGCGAGTCCGCTAGCAACCCTTCTGAGCAAGACAAGTCGCCGATGTTTCGCTTCCCGTTCTTTTTGGGCAGCAAGCAATTCCGCATGCAGGCTCGCGTGATCGGGATTGTTCTTGTCGACCAGCGAAAGGCTGAGATCGAGATCTCCCTTTCGAAATGCAGATTGCGCATAAGACAATTTTGCATCCGCGAGACCCGTGATCGCTCCTTTGTTTCCATCCCAGAGTTCAATCGCCTGCTGGAATCCAAAAACAGCTCGCGAAAAGCTCTCATAATCTTGTATTTCACCCGCCTTCTTCAGATCATCGCTGGCGTGAGTAGAAAGCAGTACGCTTTCGGAATGCGACTGATATTCACGAATTGCTGCCTGAAAAGACTTGACGTCTTGATATCGATCTTCGGGGTTGGTTTGCATCGCGTGCAGCGCGATATCGACAAGTTCTCCCTTTTTGTCAGTTGGCGTGATCTCATTTCGCGCGGCGGCCATCAGACACTTCATGGCGTTTTTTGCCACGTGCGGCGGACCACCGGTCAGGATTTCATAGAGCATGGCTCCTAACAGGTAGACATCACTTGCTGGACCGATTCGTTCGATGGGTCCTGTCGTCATCTCGGGTGCCATATACGCTGGCGTTCCACCCATCGTATTGGTTTCGACGATGCTGCGCGACTTGCGAAACGCTTTTGACGGCTGGGCCAAACCCCAGTCCATCACAAGAACTTCGCCGAATTCACCAAGCATGACGTTTTCAGGTTTCAAATCGCGATGGACGACTCCGCGAGCATGTGCAAAACCAACAGCATCGGCGATCTTCATCAGAATTTCGAGATTTTCAGGAATCGACTTCTGCTTGATAATCTTCAGCCAGGGGGTCCCCTGCACTTTCTTCATCGAATAGAAAAGAGCACCTTCAGAATTTGAACCGACATCATAAATCGGCACAATATTGGGGTGATCGAGTTCCCCGGTGACGACTGCTTCGGCGAGAAATTTCGCTCGCTGTTTCTGGTTATCTGCCGACTTCGCTTTGAGCATCTTGACGGCGACGTTTCGGTCGATTGATGTCTGGCGAGCATCATAGACAACACCCATCCCCCCTTCGCCGAGGACTTTCAGTAACTCATACTCGGGGTCCTCTTCCCTGATCCGTGGCGCGCCACTATCACCTGGGATGGTATCTGAGAACGACTTGGTTTTGATTATGAGAGTCTGTTGTTGCTTGCTGGGTGGCCCCTTTTTCTGAAGTCCACTCTTCATTTCCGTTGGAATTGTGGGACTTGCCTGGGTTCGGGAATGAGGTTGGCTCGACTCAGCCTCTTCAAGTGATCCCCAGAGTGACGCGACAGTCTTCAACATGGCCTCGGGAACGTCGTCCGAAACAAAAGTTTTGTCCGGGTCTGCGTCACCGTTAGAGAATTGGTTCGTTTCGACAACAAACGTCTTCATGTGGTCTTCAAGCGGATCCTGCTTTGGCAGAGAACCTGGCGAGTCTTCCATGAAGATGGTTTTTTGGATTTCATCGTCTTCTTTTTCCCTTTCAGAACCGTCATCCGTGTCAAAAATCTCTTCAGGCGCTTCGGCTGAGATATATGTCGCGCCGATGTCGCCAGATTCATTGTCGGCATCACTCTCCAAATGCGTATCAGGGCGTTGGGCATCGGGCCGAATTACGAGTTCCGCAATCGTGACGTCGTTTTCAGAAATCGAATCGTGATCAGCAACGCTTGGGGCATCCGATTCCGAAATGGCTGAAACTAAATCGGATTCGATTGTTTGATCTGGAAAATCATCAGAGAGGAACGTCGCAGAATTCGAATCACTTCCGACATCAGATCCCCTAGACCCGTCGTCTGAATCCGCAATGGATTTCTCGGGGTCAACGGATCCCGGATCAGAAGCACCTGGGCTTGATGGAGCACGAAGTTGCTTGATAAAAATCGGTTTTGAATCACCGAAGTTTGAAGATTTGTCGTCTGCCGTCAGACGTTGATTGCAATTAGTACAGACCCCACTGATCAGGTCCTTCCCTTGCACTTGTTTACCGCAATTAGGGCACTTGATCATTGGGAGACTCCACGAAATGTAACGCTCTTCCGTAGTAGCCGCGCTGCGCGATCCAACCGAGGTGAAGCGACCTGATCCTTTTCGGCAGCAGATTTGTTTTTCAAGGTGCCGATCCCACTCATTGTCAACGAAACGGCACTGCAAAATATGATGGCCCCCGCCGCCTGATTCGTCACTCCATCCACATTGACAGGGTTGTCGTCCATCGAATCGTTTGTTCCGCTCACTCCACGCTCCTGATCTGTTGCGAAACCAATATACGTTTCGAGGGTCGCGTCTGTATCATGATTCCACTCGATTCGCCCGCTCTTCAAACCAAAACGAGGGACTCGTTCAAGTAATGATTTGGCCGCACGTGATTCATCAAACTCTGGTGATAACTTGAGAGAGGCTATCTCCTGTATCTGAGACTTGACCGTCGAATCAATCGATGCTCCATCGTGTTCCCCATTTAATTTGTCGGTATTTTCCGGAACAGAGGTCTTTGGGGGCGCGGAATTGCCATCTAAGGTTTCGAGATCCGGGTCCGATTGCCGCGACTCATTCGACATAGGCAACTGATCGCGAGTCGATTCATCGCCGTCATTAACTGAACCATTAACGATTTCGAATTCTAAAACCGTTCGTGGACTTGTTTCACCGGGTTCTAGAACAAGGATTTCATATTTTCCATCGGGTAACGTCGATTGATCCGACGCTTTGTTCTTTCGAATTGCTCCGAGCAAATCATCAAGATCCAATTCTTTGAGCTCAATTATTGAGCTAATGTTATTGGGAGCAGTCACTTTGAAAAAGACGAGCCGCTCCGAGGAAACGACGTTCTCCGTAACTTGTATATCTCGATCTGTATTGATTAAGAGAGCAAGTGCCGTAATCGTATCGTGAAACGCGTCATTGACGACTTGCGCTTCCGGAAAATGAAGGATTTTCACCGGCGGCGTCACGTCGAACACAATCGTGTGCGATGCACCTGGGACCTTTACATGTGACTCGCCGTGGAAGATGACGGGACCATTCGTGTTAAGGAATAAGATATCGTTACCATCGACCGTTCCGAAGAATTCGATACTGGCGTCGTTCAAGCTTGTAAGGACGATTTCCTTATTTGCAATGTTTTCGAAATTGGTCAATAGTACGGGGCCTCCGTAGGATTGACCCAATTCGGTCGTCACATTTGCGTTCAGCTCCGTCGTGCCAGTCCCCGTGTCCGACAGCGAGGTCAACGCCTGGTCTTTGCCGCTTCCGACGGCTCCTTTGTAGGTCACCGTTCCGGCACCAGCGGCAACCGTCAGAGCATACGGACCATCGACCGTCGAATCGAACGTGACGTTACTGTTCATCGTCGTCAGAATGTCATTGGCTGCCAGAGTCACCGCCCCCAAATAGGTCTGCGTCCCGCACGTCGTGACGTTTCCGTCCAGCGTCGAGGGACCGTTGACTGTTAACGACTCCAGGCTGACAAAACCTCCTACGGCACCTCCGAACGTCGTGCGACCCGTACCCGTGTTGAGAGTAAGGCTTTGTTGGCACATGGTCGTCCCGTCAACCGTCGAATCGAACGTCAAGTTCCCGTTGTTCGTACTTGTCAGCGTGTCACTGTTCGTCAGATGAACCGCTCCATCGTAGGTCTGGGCCCCCGTGGTGGTGACGTTCCCATTCAGATATGTGACCCCTGTGTAACTCAAGTCACCCACCAAATTCACCGTCGACTGCTGAGTAATCGTTCCCGAAGTCACCGACACCGAACCCATCGCCGTCGTACTACCGACAGCCCCGTCAAACGTCGTACCCCCCATCTTCCCGGTATTCACAGTTAGACCATAATTCCCGTCCAATGTTGAGCCGAACAGCACATTTCCGACACCCGTACTCACCACGCTCACATCGTGTGTCAGTAGCACAGGTGCCTTGATGGTCACCGAGCCATTCGTTGCCGTGATGTTAGCTGCAATGTCCAGTTCACTGGCACTTATCGTCACGCCACCGGAGCCCGCCTGAATCATCGCCGCCGTGCTCAGCGTCGTCTTTCCCGTGGAGGTGAGCAGCACCTGATCACCAGCCGAAATTGCCGTGTTCGCAATGATCATGGCCCCCGATGTCAAGATCACATTGTTTCCGGCCGTAATCCCGTCGAGCTTGGCAGCGAACGGCCCCCCCGACGTCACCTCACCCACCACAACGCTCTTTGTATCTTCGAAGTTTACAGACTGACCGGCAGCCGTTGCCTGGGCTGCGAACGTGTTGACTACGTTCGTCGCCAGCGACAGGTCTACAGTCCCCGCAGAGGCGATCACACCCAGAGCATTACCTTGAATCGACTGAGTCTGAGTGATATTACCTGCCGTCGCTTCCAGCCGGACTGTTCCGTCAGTGGAGTTGACCGTTATCCCGTCGAGCTTCGCA
>CAIVEI010000094.1 GCA_903904835.1 uncultured Schlesneria sp.
GCAACCCCCTCGGGGACGAATGACTTGAGCAGAAACGAAAGCCGACCCGCAAAAACCGGGATCGCACAAATCGCAGAGCCGAGCACGAAAGCCACCGTTGCATTACTCGTCAGTTGCGATGCAACCATCCCCGCAGCCAGCAAAGCACAGCCCGCCAGCCAGTATCCAAGATACGTAGTAAAAATCAGCCCCGGATCAGGCGAACCGATGAATTTCAGGATCAAGACATTGGTTAATGAAAAGGCAAGAGCCACTGTGTACACAGCGACCACCGCAAGGTATTTACCAATCAGCACTTCCAAGTCAGACACCGGAAGCGTGAACAGCAGCTCTTCCGTTCCCAGCTTACGTTCTTCCGACCAGATCCCCATCGTAATCGCGGGAATGATGAACAGCAGCAGTTGTGGAAACCACTCGTTCAATTGATCGAGGCTGGCAACGTTGTTCGCAAAGAACTTCTCCTGAAAAGCGGCAAAAGCGCCCAGGAAGACGAACACCACGATAAAAAGATAACCAATGACTCCGGAGAAGTAGCTCCAGAAGTTGCGTTTGAAGACCGCGAGGACAACATGCGAACGCATCTGTGGGCGATCCCTGTCGAATTGAGAAACAGTTGCAGGTCAATTCAGGGTGGACTTTGTGACCTGGTCCACCACGATACCGAGGCAACGCACCTCGGCACGACTCAAAATTTTACCAGGGGCATCAGCCCCATCACCAAAATACCAGTATTTCCAGCGACCGGTTCCTCACTTACGCATCATCGAGGAACAAGAATCAGCCGGGTTTTCAACGGGCCGAACCGGTCAATTCACGGAATCGCCTGTCCATTCCCTCGCCCCCGTGTTCCAGATCAGCGACCGAACCGTCAAGTACGATCCGGCCATCATTGATCAGAATCACCCGATTACAAACCGCTTTGACTTCCGTCAAAATATGGGTCGATAGCAGGATCGTTTTCGTTTTCGCCAGGCTCAGAATCAGTTCCCGCACATCGTGCGTCTGATTCGGATCGAGACCACTTGTTGGTTCGTCCAGAATCAAAATCTCGGGATCGTGAAGCAGGGCCTGAGCCATCCCGACTCGCTGCCGAAAACCCTTTGACAACTTTCCAATCGGTTTCCCCCAAACCCCTTTGAGAGAACACTTTTGAGCGACGAACTCCAGTCGATCACGCAGTCGAGTACCGCTCATTCCACGGGCTTCACCCAGGAATTTGAGAATCGACGAAGGTGTCATCTCGAGGTAAAGGGGGCCGTTTTCGGGAAGGTAACCCAGGATTTCTGCAGCCTTCAGTCGGTCGGTCGACATATCGAGCCCACCAATCTTGGCTGTTCCAGAAGTGGGAGCCAGAAAACCAGTTAGCAACTTCATCGTCGTCGACTTCCCGGCACCGTTAGGGCCGAGAAACGCCGCAACCTGTCCCTTCGGAACCGAAAAAGTGACGTCCTGTGTCGCCGCAAACGGTCCGTAAAATTTGCTGAGGCCGATCGCCTCAATCATCGCGCCATCCGATTTACTCATGCAGTCACATCTCACTCAAAGTGTGGTGACATTCAAATCGCCGCCATTTCGGCAGACGAAAATACGTGTTACCAATAGCAGCAACCAGCGTTCCACTGGTGCTTTGTCAAAATTCTCAATCAGGATTCCGTGCCACTGCATCTGAGTCTTCGAAGACGCAGTGTCTCCTCTTCCTTCCGGACATATATCACGGCGTTCCACGAGATATCATCAAAAACCGGGAATATCCGACCCTGTTTAATGACGATTCGGCTGAATGTAAAGCGACTGCGCTGTTTCTTTTATCACGAAACGACATGAACCAGCATCATGTCATGCCATTCCAGTTTCCAATCCGAGCTACCGATCAAGACCAGTTTGCTTCCCGAATCGAGCAATTTTCGAGATCGCCCTTCATTTTCGACAAACGCAAGCAGATCCCGAGGAGACAGCGACACCGCAGACGTCTCCATCGGGCTGACGCCCCAGAACAGGCACATCCGACGAGCAACCTCTGGGCGATCGGTCAGGCCAAGGATCGGCACATGGGGACGCTGCTTGGAAATTGCCATCGCCGTCTTGCCACCGCGCGTCGCCGCAACAATCAGATCCGCATTGAGATGCGACGCCGCCGTGACAGCACCATGCGTCACCGCTTCTGTAATTGCTGTCGCACGAGTTCGGTCCGTACTGCGAGAGTCGCTTTTCCCAAGTCGTGTCTCCAGCATCTGTTCCGCTTCGCGTGCAATCCGACTCATCATGGCAACCGCTTCGACAGGGTAGTCCCCGGCAGCAGTTTCTCCCGAAAGCATCACGGCATCTGTTCCGTCCAGGACGGCATTGAAAACATCGCTCGCCTCGGCGCGAGTTGGCAACTCGCTTTTCTGCATTGAATCCAGCATCTGAGTTGCCGTAATGACCGGTGTCCGGTGCTCGTTGCACATCCGAATAATCTGCTTCTGAAGTGCCGGCACACGAAAGACATCAGCTTCGACCCCAAGGTCACCCCGCGCCACCATCACCGCATCGGTCTCGATCACGATCTGTTCAAGATCGGCGATCGCCTCTGGTTTTTCAATCTTCGCGACAATCCAGGGGGGAGTCTTCGTTCCATGAGCCGCAATCAAACGCTTGAGCAGCCGAATATCCTCAGAATTCCTCACAAAACTGAGGCCGACATAGTCGAGACCATTGTCCAGCACCCATTGAAGATCAGCCCTGTCCTTTTCCGTCACGCTGGGGGTACTGAGGGTCGCACCGGGAAGATTGACTCCCTGGCGACTACGGACGAGTCCCGGTTGAACCACCTCGCAAATGACTTTCCCCGATTTCGCATTTTGTTCAATGACGCGGAGAGATACCGATCCGTCAGCCAAGAGAACCCGGTCGTCAGGTCGCAAATCGTCGATCAGTTGTTCATAAGTGCATGTCAATTGGTCCGTTCGACCCTCTTCGACCACGCGGACAAATTCCAGTCGAGCACCGTGCCGACATCGAAGTCCTTCGGGCGGAAGTTCACCCAGCCGAATCTTCGGCCCGGCGAGGTCGGCGAGGATGGCGATCGGCTTTTTGAGATCGCTGGAAACCTGACGAATCCAGCCGACAACTTGTTTGAACCACTCGTATTTTCCATGAGCGAAGTTCAAGCGAAAAACATCGACACCTGCGAGAACAAGTTCCGTCAGTTTCTCATGCGAAGCCGAAGCAGGCCCCACGGTCGCGACAATCTTTGTCTTAACGAGCGGTCCTTCCGCATACTTTTGTTGCCAGAAATCCATCGTCGACTGATCCTTTGCAAAAGTTCGTTCGATCCGGCCGGGCGCTAGCGGCCCGATTGTAACAAGCTGTACAGCCGATGCGACCAAAGGAAATCCCGAACCCCGTCGGAAAAGCTCGCAAGCCGCAGCATTCGTGGTATTCGTAGCATTTCGTAACATGGGCTTCAGCCCGTGCAGCCCTAGACAACCAGAATCCCCAACCATTTCCCAAAAAACTCGCAAAGTCTTAGCATTCTTCGCACGGGCTTAAGCCCGTGCAGCCATCAGCATCAGGAAAGCCCGATCCGTTCCCGAAAACCTCGCCACGGCCCTATTCCCGTCATATCGGACTGATTTGAAGATGCCGAAATTTTCGAAGAGCCCCGATTTCTATGAAATCGCCCGAAATAACGAAACGACGCGAACCTTGCGACGAAACGGATGGTCGCTATACTGTCCCCCCGCGCCTCATTCAAACCGAGGCACCCAGCCCAAGTGGCGGAACTGGCAGACGCGCTAGGTTGAGGGCCTAGTGGTAGCAATACCGTGCAGGTTCGATTCCTGTCTTGGGC
>CAIVEI010000095.1 GCA_903904835.1 uncultured Schlesneria sp.
CGACGCGCAAGCGAGGGATCTTCTCTTCGTTTGCATGGGAATAAGATCCCTCGCTGGCGCGTCGGGCTAGCGTTTTGAGTTGTTTTTCGTGGCGATGCCTTAACTCTCTATCGATAAATATCTTGTGTCGAATCGCAGAGAATGCGTGAGTATTCCGGACTGGTAACGTCAAGCTGTGGTAATTGAGTTTGGAAGAAAGACTCTCCTTTGAATCCCAACGAGGCTTGCAATCTATTGTCAGGGTCACGATACTGTCCGACCCCCTTCAGCCGAGCGTGCTGAACGGTTGATATTGTTTCGCTGGCAGGATGCGTGTCTTGTGACGGCGGGCAAGTTCCTCCCGCGTTTCTTGATGAAACGGGTTCCGGAAGTTCCGGGATCGCCAACCTGAGGTACATGACGATGAATGCGTATACCAAGACTGAAATCAAGAAGCTTCGTAAGAAGCGTCAACGCCTGAAGAAGAAACTGCGTTGCCGGTTTTGTCCCAACGGCTGTGACAAGTCACCGCGTCCGATCTTTGTTGACTACAAAGACTTGAAGACGCTTCGTACGATGATCGACCGTGAAGGGAACATGCTTGCGCGTCGGAAGACGGGCAATTGTGCAAAGTTCCAACGGGCTGTGCGGGAAGCGATTCTTCGTGCTCGATACGTCGGCTTGCTGCCGTACGTTGCTGAAGAGTGAAATCGGTTGTCGCGAAATTGGGTCGTTACCGGCCCTTTCAGGGCAATCCGATATTATGAACGTTCATACCCGGGGCGGCGCTCGAAGCCGAGCTTGCCCCGGGCTGATTTCTGCCAGCCCTTCAGCCTGAAAATTACGTGTGCTGGTTTTGCATGTGTCAGTTGTCTACGAAAATTTGACATCCGCGCCCCACGATGATCGCCGTTTAAAACCTGCTGAAATCTCGCATTCGACTTGGCTCGGATGATGCATGCATCTGCGATGCGACACAAGATCTTTTACGATCAGGTTTAAACCGTGATAACAAAAACGCGGTGAAACGTCAGCCCGACGCGCAAGCGAGGGATCTCGTTTTGGTTTAGGCGGGAATAAGATCCCTCGCTTGCGCGTCGGGCTATGGAATAATCGGGATTAGCTGTTGAAGTCGAACGACAGAATTTGTCAGCAATTCCGTTTCTGTCGGGGATTGCCGCAGGAACGATTGGATCTGTTCCTTTGTTCTGATTGCCGCGTCGACTGCCGTGTTTGAACCACTTTGGTAGGCGCCAATTGAGATCAAGTCTTCTGCTTGCTGGTATGCCGAGAGAATCTGTCGCAATGATGTCGCGGATTTTCGATGCTCGTCACTGGTGATCTCGGGCATCAAGCGCGAGATGCTGGTCAGGATATCAATCGCAGGGAAGTGCCCTTGTTGCGCGAGTTTTCTTGACAGCATGATATGACCATCCAGAATGCCTCGAACGGCGTCCGAGACGGGTTCATTCGTGTCATCTCCTTCCACCAGAACGGTGTAGAAACCGGTGATACTACCGGAATTTGTCCTTCCGGTTCTTTCAAGTAACTTCGGGAGCAACGAGAAAACACTCGGCGGATAACCTCGCGTTGCCGGCGGCTCGCCTGCGGCAAGGCCGATTTCTCGCTGGGCCAGTGCGAATCGCGTGATGCTGTCCATGACCAACAAGACATCGCGACCGGTCTCGCGGAAGTATTCGGCGATCGCCGTTCCGAGATAGGCGGCACGCAATCGAAGAACTGCGGGATCGTCCCCCGTCGCAACGACGACGACGCTCCTAGCGAGCCCGTCTGGACCGAGGTCTCGCTCGATGAACTCGCGAACTTCGCGTCCTCGTTCGCCGATCAGGACCACGACATTGATGTCCGCCTCGGTGGATCTTGCAATCTGGCCGAGCAGGGTGCTTTTGCCCACACCGCTTCCAGCGAAGATCCCTAATCTTTGTCCTTTTGCGCACGTCAGCATTCCATCAATGGCTCGTACGCCAGTTGCCAGAGGCTCGTTAATTCTTGGCCTTTGCATCGGCGGCACGGGTATTGAGTGGAGATTGACGTGTCGGGGAAGTATGGCGGGAGGCAGTCCATCAATGAAACGGCCTCGCCCGTTAATGATTCGTCCGAGCATTGCATCGCCCACTCGTGCTCCTTGAACGGAATGACCAAGGATCGCTCGCGTACCGCGTCGGACGCCACTCAGATCACCGTAGGGCAACAGTAAGGTCTCTTCCCCCGAAAATCCGATGACTTCCGCTTCCAGGACTGTCCCTTGTTCGGATTCCAATTTCGCAATGGCACCGAGTGGAGCTGGAAAGCCGGAAACAGAGACAGTCAGTCCCACGATGCGGGTGACGCGACCGGTCAGTCCGACTGGCAGGATGAAGCGAACGTGTTCATCGAGAGTGAGCATATCAATTCCTCAATGTCACGTGAGTTAGTCGTCGACCAGTTCTTCGGCGATACGGTGCAGCATGGTTTCGACCCTGGCGTCGATTTCTCCGTGGCGCGTCTCGATTCGGCAACCCCCTCTCATTGAATGAGGATCGGGAACCAGAGTCGTGTCGGCACAGGCAGTCAGAGATTGCACAATTTGTGGTGCTCGATCCCCCCAGGCGGACAGGTCATCGGGATGCAGGTAGACTGTGAGTTGTGGTTGTCCTGCGGCAAGTCGCAGGGCATCTGAAATCATCTCAGTGGCAAACTCGGGCCGTGCGGCCAACTGGCGATGGAGAAGTTTTTCGGCAATGGCAACACCGAGTCGGACGGCAATTTGTTCCCATCTGACGAGCCATCGATCACGTTCGGCCTGAAGTGATTCGGCAGCGGCTTGTAGTGCCGGGAGGGCGGTTGCCAATTGAGCAGTCACCTGCTGATCAGCGATCTCAGCGGCCATTTTGGCGATAATTTCCCGGGAATCACGCAGGCCAAGTGACCGACCCTCGTCTCTGGCGGCAGCCAGGGCTTGTTCACAAATCTGCACGGCGTCATTTCGTGCCGCGTTCAGGATTTGTTCGGCGTCGCGACGGGCCTCGGCAACGATCTGGTTTCCCTGCTCTTGGAGATCAACGAAATTGAAGACTTCAACTGTTGATAAGGCGTGGGTGGAGTGGGCTTTGATGATTCGAGCATTCATGATCGTGAGAGTTCATCCTGCTTTTGCAATTCGATCATTGGTTTTGTGTCGATTGACTTTTGGTGCTGGTAACTCGATCTGGCCGTTGGCTTCAAGTACCAGAATCGCGCGTGCGACTTGCTCTTGTCCGGCTGTGATTTCGCTCAATCGAAGCGGTCCCACCGACTTCATATCGGTTTTCAAAGCGTCACCCATTTTTTCTGGAAGACGTTTGATAAGTCGCTGTCGAAGCGATTCCGAGCACCCTTTGAGCGCGACCGCCCAGGGGCATTCGGTTGTCTCCTGCAGGATGGTCTCAAGTGTTTCGTCACTTAGGCTGGCGAGATCCTGGAATGAAAACAGGGATTCCCGGATGGTTTTCGCGACGCCGGGGTCTTTTTGATCAAGGGAATGTAAAATGGCATGAGACCTCGTTCGCTCTGTTTCGTGCAACACGTCCGCTGCATGATCGACGCCCCGAGTACGAACGGGCTTTTGCCCGGTACGCATCTGCAAAAGTGTCGCGATCTCGGTCAAAACATCGGCATCTGTGGGGCCAAGCCTGGCGAGCCTGCCGACAATTTCGGCCTGTTGTGACGGACTGAAGCCAGCCAGGACTTGCGATGCCATGCCTGGCGGTAATCTTGCGGCGACGACGGCGATCGTCTGTGGATGTTCGTGCTCGATGATTCGTCGCACGTCATCCGAATGCCGACTGTGCAGAAAGGCGAACGGACCTGCTTCGATCTGTTCATCCAACCGATTCTCAGACGGTTCGACGCTCGCCTGGTCGATTGTTCGCTCGAGCAGTTCTCTCGCGGTATCTGGTCCTGCAGGCTGGATGAGTGGTCGGGAACCAAACGCGGCTTTGAATTCATTCAGAGCCATTTCCTGTTCTTCTCGCGTGACGTGATCGGTGTTAGCAATGGCAAGCGCCACTTGCTCCATTTTTTCGCGAGGCAGTTTTCCCATGACCTCGGATGCCAGTGACTGGTCAAGACTCAGCAACAAAATCGCAGTCTTTCGAGTCCCGTCCATGAGATCCGCTTTCATTCATTTGCCTCGGATAACCAGGTGCCAAGCAGCGTAGCGGATGCCGCAGGATCGCTTTCTACGAGAGATCGGATTTCGTCACGCAGCATCACGAAGTGATCGACTTTCGAGGCTGTTATCGCTGCGGTCGTTGCCAGCAGCGGTGGTGCAGCAACCGAAATCGGTTCGTGTTCGTCGAGGTTTGGTAATTGATGCAATCGGGACGCTGATCTGGTTTGACGCTTCAAAATCCAAACACCAGTTAACATTGTCAGTCCGGCAATCGTGAGTGTGCCACACCATTTCTGAATGAATGAGGTCAGTTGCACAGATGCAGGCCGAACGGATTCATCCGGTGATTCTGGAGTCAGCCGATCAACACAAGTGACCGAGACGGATTGGCGGGCCGCTTCGGACGGAATCAGTCCGGCGACGATTCGTTCCACTTTGGCGGAAACGTCTTGTTCGATCGCTTCCACGTCCAACTGGTCAGTTGATGGAAACCTGTTTTGCATGCGGCGAGCGACATCACGAAGGTAGTCGCGAGGGATCGAGACGCTGACTCGAATGTTTTGCGGCAGATCGGCAACGTGAGCAGTCTTTGAATTGAGATCGGTGGTTGAAAAATCGGACTCGTTGTCGCCGGTCCCGCGGAACCCGGTCAAGTGTTCGTCCGCGTCAACGAGAGAGACAGGTCGATTGACCACCCGAGCATGATCGTTACGAGTTTGAAGGGCAGTACGTTGTACGAACGATGGTTTTCTTCGTTGGAGATCAATCTGGACAACGACACTGACATTGGGAATATGCGATAGTGCCTTTTGAAGGCGCTGCTCATATTGGCGACTCATTTCATGCGTTTGCTGACGCTGGCTGGTTTCAAGCGAGGTATCTGTTGGTTCGCCGGTATAGGCTTGCCCTCGCGTGAGGTCAAAAATTGTGACGTCGGCGGGGAGTAAGTCGGGTACAACGCTCGCGACCACATGCCTCAAAGAATTGGCCAAAGTGACAGAAACTTCTCGACCGGCACGCGGTTTCACGGACACATTGGCGGTCGCGCGAGTCTTCTGATTCCAGCCGGATCGGCGTTCGGGGGATGCGATCACCACCCGAGCGTCTTCGATGTCGGGAACCGCTTTGATCATCCGACGCAACTCTTGAAGTAACAGCGCCTCTTTCATCTGCTGGCGTTGTCGATCGGTGCTGAACGGTCCCAGCGTTTCGTAGTGTTTGATCATTTGCGTCCCCAGATCGGCGGGGAGCGCATCGAACTCTAAGAGGGCCGCGTTGTAGCGGGGAATATCCCTGGCGGGGGCCAGTAATCGCTGTCCATCCCGACGAAAACTCGTCAATCCTGCGGCGGCGAGAGCCCGTTCGGCTGACGCAAGTTCTT
Source organism: uncultured Schlesneria sp. (assembly GCA_903904835.1). GTDB lineage: Bacteria > Planctomycetota > Planctomycetia > Planctomycetales > Planctomycetaceae > Schlesneria. Next base: position 5,514 of record CAIVEI010000095.1, read on the forward strand.
CGTTATCGAATGATTTTCCGAACGAAACGGGTTGGAACTGGGTTCGGTGATTAAAAATGACAAGCCAGCCGAATCCGGCGCAAACAAAGAAAAGTAACGCGATGGATGCTGCTCGTTGAACGGGCGGCATTTCGCGAAACCGATCGAAAAGTTGCCGAGTTATGCGCGGTAAAACATCCATGGAAATCGCGCAGTCTTAAAGTAGACCAATCAAGTCAAAACACGGCGCGTCTTATAGTTGCGACAGGCGATTCAACGCAATGCGAATCGTTCATGCGGCAACCTGTTAAGCACGGCCGCAACGAGTTTTTGCTGAAAAAACAAAGGCGTGGCTAAAATCCTATGCCACTGTTTGACTGTCGTCAGTCAAGCAGTGCCGAGGTGAGAGATGAACTTTGATGATAAGGAAGCTACATCTTCTCCGAAGACCCCGAAGCCGTGGCACGTCGAGATCTTGCCCGACAAACAAATGCGAGACGAACTGCTGCGGCTGGAAGCCGCAGCTATGGGGCGATTTCCGTCATGCTGTCGGACGTCCCTTTTTTCGGTTCGGATCAACGGGTTTGATATGTGGCTTCGGTGGGTTCGTTCCATGCGAAATGGCAGGTGCAACTTCCGCGCTTTGCTGCGGTTCGACGTTGAGTATTTGCTTGTCAGGCAGCACCGGATTAACTTGAATGGCAGATTGTTTAGGCTCAAACAGCCAACCGAGTGGTCCGGCCAGTAATTGCGGCAACAGGATGATGTCGCCGAGCAACGCGACGGCAATCATGGACGCCATGAGCGATCCGAATCGACTGATTAATCGCAATTCTGCGGGGACGAGCATCAACAAACCAATCGCGACCGCAATACTTGTCTGCCACATTGCCGGGCCGCACTGGACGAGTGCGTCGACGACTGCCTCTTTACGTGAGCGGCCTTTTTTCATGGCAAGTTGCATCCAGGTCAGGTAGTGCAACGTTCCATCAACGGCGATCCCTAACGCGATTGAAGCGGTGATCATCGAGCCGATATCGATCCGTTGCTGGACCCAAGAAATCGCTCCGAACACGACAGTAATTGGCACAATATTGGGAATCATCGCGACGACCGCTGCACCGAAATTGCGCAATTTCACGATGAATACGACAAGAATTAACGCAAAGGCCAGCCCAAAGCTGCTGAGCAGGCTCTGAAGAACGGCCTGCTGTGTCCGTACGAATAGGGGCACATTTCCCGTGATGAAATGCTGTGATCCGGGATAAAGCTTAAGGACATCCTGTGCAATGACATGCAGGTCCGACAGGACACTGGCAAAATCGTTATCGGTCATCACGTTGACCTGGGCTGTAATTCGCCAGAGCTCGTCGCCAGATTGATTCAGCAAACCGTCGCCTGAGTGATCAAGATCTCGTCCCTGTTCTGAAACGGTGTAGAACGACCTTGCTCCGGGGATTTCACCATCGCGGATTCGCTGCTGAACCTGCGTTGCTCGCTTATGATATTTGGACTTAAGCAGGAATCCGGCGTCTTCCGGCAGTGATTCACTGATCGGTTGAAAATCGGCGAGCGAAACGGAACCGCTGATTTCGGGGTGCGCCCACATGCGTTCCTGAATTCCCCGGATCAGTTCCATTCGATCGAGAAAGCTTGTGTCTTTCTGAGATTGTTCATCGAATCGAATGATCGTTTCGACCGGCATAACTCCTGAAAGGTTGGTTTCAATCGCCCAATAATCCTTGGCGATACGAGCGTGATCTGGAAAGTAGCGAATCACTTTGGTTTCGGTTCGAAACCGCGTTAAGCCAAAACTGAGTCCAACGCAAACACCGATAAAACCAAGCGCCTGCCAGCCGGGATGAACTGTCAGCATTCGGCCTAATGCCCGCCAGCCGGGGTGATCGAGTTCCGGCTCGCCAGGCGGTCGACCTGGCCAGAGCTGCATTAACGCGGGAAATCCATAAACGACCATGACAAACGAAAACATTGTGGCACAGGCCGCGTAGATCCCAAATTCACGGACTGGTTCCAGACGGCTGGAGCACAAGGAAATCAAACCAATTGAAGTGGTCAGACTGGCGAGAAAGCAGGGCATCCACGCCTGGCGAACGGTTTCAAGGATGGCTCCGGTTTCATCCTTGCAGGCGGCATGCTTCCAATAATTCGAGACATGTATCGCACCGGACATGGTCAACAAGACGAGCAACGTCGGCATGATGATCAGCACCATGTTCATCGAACCGCCTGTCGCCGGAACGACAGCCATCGAGCAGAATGTCGTGAACAGTGAGATGATCAGCACTAACGTTGCCAGTCGAATATTGCGAACGAGAATGAATGCGACGAGGGCGCTTACCAGGGCTGACGTCAGGATGACCGATCGACGGTGAATCTGAAGCATTGGGACGGAAGTGTCCCAGGCAGCCTTCACAATTTCGGCATTCAGCTCGTTGGCCGAGACGACACTACCCGACATATGCAATGCTTCGGGAGCAATCCCGGCAAGTTTGCAACTGGCCCGAATGGCGGCGATTGTTTCGGCCTTGTCCGCCAATCCTGATTCGGAGACCCCGATGGCCAGAGCGACAGGAGAACCAATTGCGAAGAATGCTTCTTCCACAAGAGGCTTCCCTTCGCCCCGTTGGGGGATGTATTCCTTCAGCCAGTTGACAATGCCCGCAGTATGCCCACTGCCGACGCGCATTCCTTTCCAGGAAACTTGCAGATCGTGTTCCACGTTCGTACTGTCGAGCAGTTTGCCATCGACAGAGACAAGAGCGGGGGGGCTTGGATCGCCCGGGGTCGCTCCTTCCTCCACAGGTACTGGAATGGAAATCAATGGTGACAAATCGGGAGCGGGGTCCTGAATCACCAGTTCCGTTTCGAACCTGGTTCGCATGGCGATTTGAAGTTCGCGTTTTGTTTTCTTGAGTGCCGACCGACCTGCCTCGGTTAATCGCAAGCGAAGCGGTCCCGCTCCAAGGATTGTTCCCTCAAGTCGGCGAGCGGCTTCCTGTGGTTCGATGCCATTTTCCTGCATGACGCGCAATGACTGGTGTGGTTCGATGACGGAAGAAACGTGTGGAAGCCCACCGCGTTTGATACCGTGGGTGTCGGTCTTGCCAATCAGTTGTTCGACCAGCTTGTCGATGCGAGGATCGTTGATCGAGCTTCCGTCCCAGGTCAGCAGAATTCGTTCTTCGACGGGAAACTGTTCATGAGCCCAATGGAGCGCCCGCAATTCCGGGTCATTGTCGGGAAGCCATTTCTGAACATCATTTTCGAGCCGAAGCTGTCCGACGGACCAGCAACAGATGGGGGTCACAAATGCCATGAGGACAACAAGCCAAAGGCTTTGCCGATGTCCCCAGAAATCACGTTTTTCAAAGAAGTGCGTCATTGGTCCCCTTCCGCCCGACTCCGCAGGCGCGGCATGCTGATCAATCCTTGAACCGATGGGGGAAATTCACAGCCCTTCAACGGTCACCCGATGAATGGCCACGAAATTCTCGAACGGATTCTATCCGGGAATGCCAATTTACGGAAAGACCGATGCGCAAGCTGATTTTCAAGGGTTACGGCGAGGAAGTTGAGCGTCTTCAATCCGTAAAGGCTTTTTCTCGCATATCATTTCGTTCGCATTGCTTTGCCAAATTGGTCGAATGTTAAGAGATTCAATTCCAACAGGTTACAATCTGGTGTGACCGTGTTGCCGTGTTCACTCAGGCGGGAGATAGTCAAAATGTCTTGATTTTCCAACTCCGCGAACCGTAGGATATTGGAAAATCGACTCACGCCTCAGGAATTGGTCCTGATCAAATAATACGAAAGCAACTCGCCTCGCGTTTTGATCGGATTGTCACGGCAATCCAGGCTGCCGGCGACTTCCAGATTCATTCGGGGGTTAACGAATTTCCACAGTCAGGGGCAACGAAAATGTTTCGTACGGCCAGTGTGCAATTGGTAGGCATTTTCCTGGTATTTGGTTTCGGATCGGGAAATGCCGCGCCGCCGACGGCAACGAAAACGGATGCAATTGAAAATCAAAAATTTTCGGGAGTCATTTCCGGTCGAGTGGTCGATCGATCAGAAACACCGGTCTCGCGAGCGAAGATCGTGCTCTACAAGTACAGAAACCCGAGTCAACGATTCGGGCACATGGTTCCGCAGCAGACGCCGACGATCACCGATGTTGATGGCGGGTTTCGATTTGAAAATCTGGAAAACGGATATTACTTCGTTGAAATTAAGAAAACGGAATTTGCGACAACGCTTTGCAATCGAACGATCGACGATGGGCATGCGAATTCCCGAACGGATATTTTGCTGAAACCCTCGGCTGAAGTGACAATTGAACTGACCGACGAAACAGGGAAGCCCGTGGTGGGTGCACGGGTTCGAGAGATCCGTCAACGGGGCGCTAACGGAGAGAATTACCTGACGCAGATGTGGCTTCGTGATTTGGGCATCGAGATCGGTACGAGCGATAATCAAGGACGGCTGACGCTTCCGCCATTTCCCGTGGGCGACATTCTTAAGGTGACGATCGATCATCAGAATCTGGCACCTGTCAGAATAGATGATTTGAAGATTGCCAAAGGCGAATCGACGAAGGCCGTGATGAAGCCGGGTGTTGTTATCAGGCTGCGACGCGCGCCAACGAAAAACCCCGCAGAACAGATCTCCAGTGCTGTCATCGATTTTCGTCACACAGAATTCCAAAGGCCTTCGTCCATCAGACTTTATGAAATTCAATTTGATCAGAATGGCACAAGTCAGGTTACGGTTGAGCCCGGCGACTATGACTTTCTGAGACTCGAACATGAAGATTTCTACTTGACTCCCAGCATCAGCGAAGAGACGGCAAAGAGTGAGCGACTTAAAATCGAGCCCGGAAAGGGTGTCGAGTTCACCTTTGAAGTTCGTCGTAAGGTGATAGCGCGAGGTCGCGTCATTAATTCGGATACGGGATTGCCTGTAAAAGGAGAATCATTGTTAGGAGAGATTCTGGGTACGCGATCGGACGTCGTCACACCAGACTCGAAATGGAGTTTCACGGGCTGGGGCGAGACTGACGAAAATGGCGAATACTCGTTACCGATTGCGGCGGGCAACGCTCGGGTGACATTTCACGGCGAGAAACTGATTACCGATCTGGAACACGTTGATTTTGTCGCAAGTGATGACGGGACAACTGAAATCCCCGAAGTTCGAGTCCGTTCGCTGCCAGTGATTCGCGGGTCAGTTGTTGATCCTGATGGTCGACCTGTTTCGAAAGCGGTCGTACGCTTTCGTGGAAAGACTCAATACGGACTGCATATGGCGAATCCGGTATTGGCCGATGACCAGGGGCGATTTGAATTGACGGCAAATTTCGTCCCGGTTGATCCTGTTTCCAGGAAGCGATCGTTCGAGCAATACATTGCGGCGTTCGATCCTTATCGTCCTCTGGCAGCGAAGACCGAAATTCGCATTGATACTTCAGAGCCCGTTGTTTTGAAACTGGAACCGCATCCGTTCGGCTGGCCGCTCACCGAGTTCGACGTGGAATTCTCTGATTGGCAACGTGGAAATGCTCTTCCAGAAGTCGCCCGAAAGAATGACGAAATCACGCTGAAAGGTCGACCGGCTTTGGAACTGGATGGTATTGGATGGATTAACAGTGAGAAATTGAACTTAGCCGATCTTAAAGGCAAGTATGTATTGCTCGACTTCTGGTTCATTGGATGCGGTCCTTGTCATGCAGATTTTCCATCGATGACGATGGCCCACGAACTCTACAAAGACAAAGGGTTGGTGGTGATCGGAATTCATAACAACTCGAGTGACCTGGATGCGGTTCGAAAACATGTTAAGGAAATTGGACTGCCATTTCCTATCGTCGTTGATCAGCCTGATGGACGGACAATTTCCATTTACCAGAAGCACGGCATCGCAAACGGTTATCCGAGCTATGTGTTAATCGATCCTCAAGGGAACGTGGTTCTTGATGACCGGACGATTCCACACCCGACACTGCGCGGGTACAAGCTCGAAATCGTCCGCAAGTTCCTGTTTGATCCGAAAAAAGAAATCGGGAACGAGTAACTGGCTGATAAAGACCTCGTTGTGATCTGGAGTAACTCTATTTTTTAAGCATCGAGTCACAACCAATTCTCATATGAAAAATGGTGTCAGTTGTGCGGTCGCTGAAAATGGAACCGGTATGTTTTGGGGCACCTGGGTCACAATTGTTTGACTTTGTCTTCGGCCAATTACTTTGTTGAGCAAGAATCTACATAAAACCGACGGGCAAGCATGGGGTTGGTCAGAAAATTCCGTTACAATCAGGGAAACTCAGTTCCACCCGTCGCGAGGTACAAAGGTTACCCCATGTCCAACGAAATCGAGTCGAATTCGTCTTCTCCCGAAGACCATTGGGAAATCTACGTCACTTATGTTGACGACAATCCAGCCGTGATTCTGGTGGATATTGGAATCGCCCAGGTGGCACCAATGGAAGACAAACCAACGTTGGCCTGGCTCTGGGTGCATGTTAAGGCTCCGGACGAAGAAGGTTTCCCGACTGAAGAAGAGGATATGAAGCTGAATGAGATCGAAGATGTATTGACCGATTCGCTCGAACTGGGTGACTCGGAATATGTTGGACGGATTACATCGGATGGTCGGCGTGAATTCTACTTTTATACGAACGATGCCGCGCAATTTCGCGAGGCGGCGGCGGCGGCGATGCATTCTGCGCCGGAATATGAATTCGAGATTGATGAAGCAGACGACGCGGATTGGCAGCATTATCTGGACGTTCTGTATCCATCGGCGGAAGATTTTCAGCAGATTCACAATCAGCACGTGATTTCCCGTTTGTACGATGCCGGTGACTCGCTGACGGAACCTCGACCGGTAGATCATTTCGCCAATTTTGCAACCGAAGCGGATCGAGAATCATTTATCACGGCGGCTTCAGAACTTGGGTACGAAGCAGCCAGTCGACCCGAACGGACCGATGAAGAGACCGAATTTCCGTTTGCTGTTGGGCTGATTCGAGTTGATTCCGTTGACGCAGAAACGATAGATCGCATCACGTTTGAGCTTTTTGAACTCGCCCGACAGCATGACGGAGAATACGAAGGCTGGGGCTCAAAGGTTGTGAAAACTACGTAGTTGTTGGTGAAATGAGTTTAGCGACTGCTTCGATTCAAGCTGCGTGAGACGATCGAATCCGAAATCATAATACAGAGTGGATTCGGCTGAGAACTTCACCGTCGCTCGGGTCAGTCGACCCGAGAAGCGGGCGAAGCGGGATGGGGACTTCATCCATGCGATACGCCGTTCCGTGCCGATGAATGCCGTAGACAGCCGTCGTAATTCGGAGTTTCGGTTGGAACGGGACGACACCGTACGGATGCTCAATCAGAATTGTCGGGATTCGTTCGAGGTGTTTGAGGGCCGCAGATGGAAAACGATCTAATCGTGTCGATCCGATGAGGACGACAGCGTCCGGTTCGCCCCGTTCAAGCATGTCCGCAGCGGAAAACTCGTTCGGATTGTATCTCGGATAACCTCGCGCAAAATTGACACTGAAGGGATACCCGGTTTGCCAACAAAGCACGCTGTCGGCCCCCGACACGTCGCCTCCGACGCGCATACGGCGAGCATAAAATCGAGTCTGTTGATTGAGGTCTGTCACAAGTTGAAGCAACGCTTCGACGTTGTGATTGCCCATCGGCTGCAGCACTAACCCATACCCGAAGAAAATGATACCGCAGCGACAATTGCGCATTCGACTGGCGAGATCTTTCAGTTGATCAAGCGGCAATCCAGTGCGGGCACCTTCCGTCGGTTCAATTCCTTGTAACAAGCCACGGAGAGTCCAGAGGGCCTCGTAGTCCTGGTGCGGTTCGATATCCAAAACAATATCTGCCAGTTTCGACGTTTCCGTCCGTTTGGTATCGACGACGATCAGGGTTCGGTCAGCACGACCACGCGGCGTCAGACTTCCTGCCTTCATGGAATAGCGATCCAGATGGCGTGGTTGCCACTGGATCGGGTCTGAACCCCAATAGATGACAAGATCAGCTCGGTTTCGAATTTCGCCGAGCGAACAGGTTGATTCGCCGATCTGTTGCAGTGCGATAATCGATGGTGCGTGCCCTTCAGACGCGGTCGTATCGATCGTCGCACCCAGGCGATCGGCCAGTGCAACAGCGGCTCGCTGACCTTCAGTGCTGCTTTGCGACAGTCCATAAAAAAGTGGTGACTTGGCCTGACGCAAGATGCTTGCCGCCTCGTTGATGGCGGTGTCCAACGAGATTTCGATGCCAGATCGCGTCGCTGGAACTGAAGTTTGGGAATTTTGTTGCTCGAACCAGTTCCCGATCCGGGAACAAAACGGCTGGTAATCGGAAATTCGCCCGTCGCGAACCGTGACACGCAAATCGTCACAGACACAAGCGCAGACGGTGCAGGCAACATCCTCAAAAATTTCTTGTTCCGACATTTTCACCGTTCACGCTATCGAAAAAGCCATTCTCGTGTCAAAGAGTACCTCAAAACACGAAAGAAACCGAGCGATTGAAGCAATTAACAAACAAATTGATGATTGAAAGTGGCTATTTCTTTTCCGCCGTCGATATCAAAAAATCAATAACTCCGGCGGTTTGGCTGCACTGGGTTTGCTCGCTACGCCGTCGTGCCTAGAATCTGGTATCGTTTCAAACGACGATTCCATTCCATTGACGATGACAAGACACAAAGCGTCAGTCGAGAGACTGATCCTATTGAGGACTTTGGGCCATGAAGGTATTGGTAACGGGAGCCACAGGGCTGGTCGGTTCAGAATTGGTCCCTTTCCTGACGAAACAGGGACACGATGTTTATCGATTGACGCGAGGGAAGGCTCACGAGGCGCATGACATCGTCTGGGACCCGGCTCGCAACCTGCTGCCAAAAGGACGTATCGAAGGGACGGAAGTTGTCGTTCATCTGGCAGGCGAAAACATCGCCGGGAAACGCTGGAATCAAGCCGTCAAGAACGAACTCCGGCGCAGTCGCGTCGAAGGAACAAGGCTCTTGTGTGAAACGATCACGCAACTGGAGACCCCGCCTAAAACTTTGATCTGTGCTTCAGCGATTGGGTTTTACGGTGATCGCGGTAGTGAATTGCTGAACGAAACGTCGGCTGGGGGAACCGGTTTTCTGGCAGATGTCTGTCGGGAATGGGAAGCAGCGTGCGAACCGGCGCGAGCGAAAGGGATTCGCGTTGTCAATTTGCGAACTGGTGTCGTTCTCAGCCAAAAAGGAGGAGCCCTCGCGAAGATGCTGCCTCCTTTCAAAATGGGGGTCGGCGGGGTTGTAGGGAGTGGAAATCAGTACTGGAGCTGGATCGCGATCGATGACGTCGTCGGTGCGATCAATCATTGCATTACGCACAACAAGATATCGGGTCCGGTCAACGCGACCGCGCCTTGTCCCGTTACAAATTACGACTTTACGAAGACGCTGGGTGCTGTGATCGGCCGACCGACGATCTTTCCGATGCCCGGATTTGCCGCACGGATCGTCTTGGGTGAAATGGCGAATGACCTTTTACTGGCAAGCGCCAAGGTCATGCCAAATCGGTTAAGTGAATCAGGCTATCAGTTTCTTTTCCCGAGTCTGGAACCGGCTTTGCGGCACTTTCTTGTGCCACAAGTACCATCCCATGTGTGATTTGCGCTGAATCGCCGATAGCCAGCAGATTAATAGATTGAGCGGCGATTAGTCGTCACCAGATGTCTTTCATGGATTGGGTGTTGACGAAATAATACCGACCTGGTCCGAATTGTCTGGGGGCTGTTGATGTAATTCTCAGCCAAACGGGCTCGTCATCAATGGTCCCTTCGATCGCCAAATGCGGTCCAAGTTCGTCGTTCTGTTCCATTCGATGAGCCTGCCAGGCAATCGATTCAATGGTCGAAAACGCATCCATTAAATGTTTAATGTCGACATTGAAATGAGAACTTTTCAGCTTCCCATCTTGTGGGCCACCGATCAATTCCGTCCGTGATGCAAACAATGTGATTTCCCAGACCCCATTAAACTGCTGAAAGTGGCAGCCTAATGGAGCAAGAACATCATGTGGTTGAATACTGGCGGAAACGTGATCGACGAGATCTGACATCCAGTTGAGTGGGGAAGCCATGCGGCGGAACTCCGTCGTTGCGTTGCAAATGTTATTGGAACCAAGTGGCGACCAGATTTGGTTGGCAATCGATGTACCAGAAGCGAATTGCCGCCAGTTCTCCCGACCGTCAATGGAATTGTGTCAGGCTTTTTTGATGGTGTTGCCTTGAATCGACACACTAAATCAACAGGAAACTTATGGCAAGCACACGTCATGTCGAGTCTTCATGCGTCTGCCCGATTTGAATAATCGTCCTAACGGTTTCGATCGCTCAATCCCACGGGAATTGGAATTTTTTGTGAGATTACTCGCAATGGTCCAGGCCGTTTCGGAAGTTTGGTCGCAAAACGTTCTGTTTTCTTTGCGCCCTTTTGACAAGTCTTGATAACAAATGTTAAACGGTCTTAACATCGATGTCAGATCATTGCTGACTTATCTGTGACGATGTCGACGACCAGATCTCAACAGACTCAGCAAGTTCTGCTACAACTTCTGTACGGCATGGAATGACGAATTCACCGAATTCATTTTCTTTACCAGAAAATCAAATGCGATCAGATTCTTCGAGTCTTCGCATTCAAATAAGGGCCGACGAGGCAATTCGGCTGGCTGGTATGGGGAAACTTGCCATTTTTCGCGAACAACTTGATTGGAGCAGTTTCCGATGTGCGGCATTGTTGGATACGTTGGCCCGAAGCAAGCGTATGGTTACCTTATCGAGGGATTATTCCGCTTGGAATATCGCGGTTACGATAGCGCCGGGATCGCCCTTCAAAGTGGCAACCAAATTGGAATTCGCAAAAAAACGGGCCGGGTGTCTCAGTTGGCCGAAATGTGCAAACACGATCCGATCAACGGTTCGACGGGGATTGGTCACACGCGATGGGCGACGCATGGAGAGCCGAGCGATGTCAATTCCCATCCTCATACAGGCGGGAATGGCGAGGTGGTTCTGGTTCATAACGGGGTGATCGAGAACTACGCCATTTTGCGGGACAGGCTGCGAGAACTCGGCTATGTGTTTCACACGGCCACGGACACAGAGGTCGCTGCACATCTTGTTGCTCACCAACTCAAAGAAGCTATCAACCTGGGTGCCGATCCCGGTGATCAACAAACGTATGTGCGCGCGATCGAATCGGCGACTAACCAAATTAAAGGGACTTACGGGCTGGCGGTCCTCTTTCGCGATGTCCCTGGATTGCTAGTGGCAACCCGATTGGGAAGCCCGCTGGTCGTTGGCATCGGCCGAGGAGAATACTTTCTCGCCAGTGATGCCAGTCCGCTGGTCGGAAATACGGAAGAGATCGTTTACCTCAATGACCACGAAACGGCCGTGATTACCTCTAATTCGTTTGTGCTCAGACGCCAGGATGGAACCGAACCGGCCATGTCGATTCGGGCACTTGAGCAAACGACTCAAGATACGGATTTAGGTGAGTACGAGCATTACATGCTCAAGGAGATCTTCGAGCAGCCTCAAACGATTGAAAATGCGTTGCGAGGTCGGATGGATGATGATGAGGCAACTGCCAAATTCGGTGGGTTGAACATGGACCCCCAGACATTACGACGCATCGACCGAATCGTTCTGACTGCCTGTGGAACGAGTTGGCATGCGGGACTTGTGGGCGAATATCTGATCGAAGAATTTGCGCGGATACCGGTCGAAGTCGAATATGCCAGCGAACTTCGCTATCGCAATCCACCGATGTCTGATCGAACGATGATCTTTGCGATCACGCAAAGCGGTGAAACAGCCGACACGCTGGCTGCGATGCGGGAATGTAAGAGAAAAGGTCACCCGACGCTCGCAATCTGTAATACCGTCGGATCAACGATCGCGCGCGAAGCTGACGGCGGGATTTACCTGCATGCCGGCCCCGAAATTGGCGTAGCGTCGACGAAAGCTTTCACTTCACAAGTGACGGTATTGACCCTGTTGGCTTTGCTTCTGGGCCGTATGCGACATCTTTCCCACCCTGAAGGGAAGCGAATCATCAGTCAGTTGCGTGCTATGCCGGATAAAATTCGCCAGACGCTGAAGTGTTTTGACAAGGTGAAAGAAGTCGCCCGCAAATATTACACGGCGGAAAACTTCCTTTACCTGGGGCGGTTGTATAACTTCCCCGTGGCGCTGGAAGGTGCGTTAAAACTCAAGGAAATCAGCTATATCCACGCCGAAGGATATCCTGCCGCCGAAATGAAACATGGACCAATCGCTCTCGTCGACGAGAACACGCCGAGCGTCTTTGTTGCTCCGCGCTGCGAAATCTACCCGAAAGTGATGAGCAACCTCGAGGAAGTTAAGGCGCGAAAAGGCCCCGTAATCGCGATTGCCTGTGACGGTGATGACAAGATTGCTCATCTCGCAGATGACGTCATCTTCGTCCCCGATGTCGATGAGCACCTGCAACCGCTCGTCACTTCAATTCCGCTACAACTGCTGGCATACCAGATTGCGATTCTACGCGGTTGCAATGTTGACCGACCCAGAAATCTTGCCAAGAGCGTCACCGTCGAATAGCGTTCGGCCAGGTGAAAAGCGAAACGAATTTTGCCAGTCGGCGACTCCTGATACGCCCGGCTGGCAAATTTTTTACCATTGATTACAGATGCGGACTGTTACGATTGAATATCGCCCGCAACGATGCTCTGCATTCATGTAAAAGACAAAAGGGCTTCGCAGATCAATTGACAGCGGAGTTTGCGACCTGAGCAGGGGCATTGATAACCAACTCTTGCCGACGTACCGAGACGTCGTCGGGAGCTTCAATGCCCAGGCGAACTCGCCCTCCTTTGACCTCAAGAACCGTGACAGTCACGGATCGTTCGCCAATTTCAATCTTCTGTTTTACCCCGCGAGTCAAAACTAACATGATTTCTTCCTTGATTTAAACCCTGATTTTCCTTCTCAGCAGTCAACTGACATTGCAATTATTGCACCGGGTTCGCCCTTTTCCGGGAATTTTCAGATTTAGTACGCAATTTCTTGAGAAAATCTTAATGAAATGCTGTGAATTTTCACTGTTTTTCAAAAAATGCCCAATTGGACATCGTTTGAAGTTCACCCATCTGTCCAATTGATGTCGCGCAATATAGTACGTGCGACGGTCTGAATGAAAAACTTTTGCTGGTGCACCATTCACCGTCACGTAATAATTGATGCCATACGTCCGGTAAATGTTACGAGCAATCCTGAAAGAATACTCTATCTAATGAAAACTCAACGCATTCTATCTATTGCACTCATTCTGTTTGCTTTCTCTATTGTTGCGACAAATGCTGCGGACCCGTATGTCCCAATGGTTGCAGAGAAGTCGGAAGAAGCCGAAATGGCGATTCATCGATTTCAGCTACCCGGTGGAATGAAAGCGCAATTGTTTGCCGCAGAGCCGATGGTCGCCAATCCGGTTGCGTTTTGTTTTGACGACCAGGGACGAATGTACGTGGCAGAGACATTTCGCCAGTCAAAAGGGGTCGAAGATAATCGAAGCCATATGAATTGGTTGCTTGACGATCTCGCCGCGAGAACTGTGGCCGATCGAGTGGCGATGTTCAAAAAGTATCTCAAGAATGAAGTACAACAATATTCGATCGAACATGACCGAATTCGGCAACTTGTCGATGTCGATGGAGACGGCCATGCTGACGAATCAACAGTATTTGCAGATGGATTTCATGCGATTGAGGACGGGACGGGTGCGGGTCTGCTCGCAATCAATGGTGGGGTTTTCTACACGTGCATCCCGAAATTATGGTATCTGAAGGATGCTGATGGAGATGGTGTTGCGGACGAACGCACAGCGCTTTACGACGGATTCGGAGTTCGCGTTGCTTTTCGCGGGCATGATCTGCACGGGCTGGTGCTTGGCCCTGACGGACGCATTTACTTCAGTATTGGAGATCGCGGCTACAATGTCGAGCTGAAGGATAAGACCCGTATTTTTCAAGCTGACCAAGGGGCTGTCTTTCGCTGTGAACCAGACGGTTCCAAGCTGGAAGTCTATTGCAGCGGACTCCGTAATCCTCAAGAACTTGCTTTTGATGAATTTGGAAACCTGTTTACAGGTGACAACAATTCGGACAGCGGCGATCAGGCGAGATGGACCTATCTGATGGAAGGTTCTGACACCGGCTGGCGAATGTATTATCAGTACCTTGAGGATCGCGGCCCCTGGAATCGCGAGAAACTCTGGCACGTGCCGCATGCGGGTCAGGCTGCCTATATCGTCCCGCCAATCGCTCATTTTGCCCACGGACCATCGGGTCTCGCGTATTACCCTGGGACGGGGCTGGATGAAAAATATCGCAGCCATTTTTTTCTGGCGGATTTTCGAGGACAGGCAGCAAATAGCGGAATTCGCACATTTTCCCTGATTCCCAAAGGGGCTTCGTTTGAACTCGTCAACGCCGAAGAATTCATCTGGTCGATCCTGGCGACGGATGTTGACTTTGGTCCAGATGGATCTGTCTATGTTTCCGACTGGGTCGATGGATGGGATGGAACCGGAAAAGGTCGAATCTATCGTTTTGAGGACGAACGGCTTGGCAAATCAATCCTTGTCAAAGAAGTTCAGTCACTTCTGAAAGAAGGTTTTGATGATCGATCAATCGACCAACTCGTCAAACTTCTCGCGCATGTGGACTACCGCGTACGAGTGCGAGCACAACTCAGCTTGGCAAAGCAAAATGCCGTCAAAGAATTGACCGAGGTCGCTACGAATGGTGAGGACCTTCTTGCCCGTCTCCATGCAATCTGGGGACTTGGTCAATTGGGGCGACAGGACTCGGCCGTGCTTAAGCCTTTACTCGATCTGATGAACGATCCAAAACCTGAAGTCCGTGCTCAAATCGCTCGCGTCTGCGGCGATGCAGTGATTCAAGAAGCGGGTCCGGGCCTGATGAAACTCGTGAAAGATCAAGATCTTCGAGTCCGTTCTTTAGCCGCGATTGCCGTCGGTAAGCTCAAGTATCGACCGGCATATCCACCGCTCTTGGCAGCCCTTGCGGAAAATGCAGATGCCGACCAGACGCTGCGTCATGGACTGACGATGGGGCTTGTCGGAGCAGCACTCCCTGAGGAACTGATCGCAACCGTCCGAACACAAAATACGGCGATCCGTATTGGGGCTGTCGTCGCACTTCGTCGACTGGCTCATCCCGGGCTGGAAGTTTTCCTGAATGATTCCGACCCACTGGTCCTTGTCGAAGCAGCCCGCGCCATCCACGACTTGCCGGTTCCCCAGGCACTTCCCGGGCTTGCGAGACTGATCGAAAACTCGGGTCTTGCAGACCCTGTGTTGCGACGGGCCATTAATGCCAATTATCGAATTGGAACCAAAGACAACGCCGAAGCGGTTGTTTCGTTTGCCGGAAATCCATTGGCCGAAACCAGTCTTCGTGTCGAGGCGCTCGCCCAATTGGACCAATGGAATGCTCCTGGGCCGTTAGATCGAGTGACAGGTGAATATCGACCACTTGAACCTCGTCAGGTCGATATCGCCAATTTGGTCGGTCCCTGGATTGAATCGCTTTTCGCTTCAGCGCCCGTCATTCGGGCGGCTACTGCGAAATTGGCCACTAATCATGGCATTGCGGAGGCCCAGCCGTACCTGACCGAAATTCTCAAAGATGTCGAAAACTCTGATCCTTCATTACGTGTCATTGCGCTGACAGGGCTTCAATCCTTGAAAAGCCCCGGCTTGGCGAAATCGATTGATTTTGCCCTGAAGGATCCTGAGCCCACTGTTCGCAGCGAGGCGCGAAAAATCCTGGCAAAAATCGATCCGTCGCGAGGGGTCAAATCGTTGGCTGAAACAATCACGAGTGACTCAATTACGGAACAACAGTTTGCAATTTCGACATTGGCTTCCATGAAGCGAGACGAGGCGGACGCCGTGCTCGGCGGTTGGTTCGACAAATTGTTGAAGGGAAACCTTCCGCCTGTCCTGCATCTTGATCTCATTAATGCCGCTACGCAGCGGGGCACGCCCAAATTGCTCGAGAGAATCAAGGCGTTCAACAAGACCCGGTCGGCCAAAGATCATCTGAAGGACTATCGAGAAGCTCTGGTCGGCGGCAATGCCGAACGTGGCCGCGAAATCTTCTTTGGACGTGTGGATGTCTCGTGTCGGCGATGTCACAAGATTGATAAATCGGGTGGTGACGTCGGGCCTGATCTGTCGCGGATCGGGCTCGACAAGACCCGTGAGTACCTGCTGGAATCGATCGTTGATCCGAATAAGCAGATTGCGAAAGGGTTTGAAACCGCAATTCTCGCGATGGCGGATGGCAAAATCCATGCTGGCATTGTCAAGAACGATGACGATGAGCAATTGCGACTGCAGCTTCCGGATGGACGGTTGGTCACGGTCAAAAAAACCGACATCGAAGATCGAACTGTCGGAAAATCGGGTATGCCAGAAGACGTGGTTAAAAAGCTGACAAAGTTCGAAATCCGTGATCTGGTCGAATATCTTTCGACACGGAAGTCTAAGGGCGATTCCGCATCGCACGGTAACGAATAAATTGGGTGTGGAAATAAACGAATCGAGGGGAGCCGTCGGCTCCCCTCGAATACTTTCGTTTAACCGTCATCGACAATTTCAGCAATCTTGCCTGAGACCGTCGACTCCGTTTAAAAATCAGTTGGTGCAGCCAACAGGAGCGGCACAGCTAGGAGCACATGTCGTGGCTGGAGCTGCACAAGTTGGAGCACATGTCGAGACAGGAGCTGCACAGCTAGGAGCACATGACGAACCGCAGACCGAACCACAGCAACGTGGTTTGCAGAGGCGGATCTTAGGCATGCAGAGCTTTGGCAATCGGATCTTGTGGCAACGTGGTTTGCAGCAGCTGTTGCAGCTGTTGCAGGTGGCGACAGGAGCACAGCTCGTTGCAACTGGAGCACAGGTCACAGCTGGAGCAGCACAGGTAGGAGCACAGGTTACAGCAGGAGCACAGGCTGGGGCACAAGCAGGAGCAGCACAGGTCGGAGCGGCGGAAACGCACGCAGCCGGAGCGGCACAGCTTGGGGCGCAGCTATTACAGCTGCTGTGGTGGTGGAACAGACCGGCTTGGGCACTGTTCAGGCTGGCAAAGGCGGCCAGAGCGGCGGAAATCCAAACAAACTTCATTGCATTCTCCAGGTACATCATGGGGCCGAGGGAACGTGTTGAACTGAGGTGATACCGATCCAAACACCACGTTTGGTGGACGCCTCAATTCGAGGGAGCTATTCGCGTCACGCCAGTGTTTTCGGCGTTAACTGCCTGTTGGTCTGAAATAAACAGGATTGTTTTTTTTGCCGCACTGACAACTCGGTTCAACGTACCAGTTACAGTGACTCTGCGGGCTGAGGCTGACTCGTTAAACTCAATGGCAGTCAATTTCGTTGTCATGTTTTCAAAGAGAGTACGGATTGAGCCTCTTTTGGCATCTGATTGTGTCCGCAGGAATCGTTGTCGCAGGGTGGATCGTCGTTCGCGGTCGAAACGCCTTGAAACATACGACACTAATAACAGCCTGGGTCTGGAGCCTGTTTGCGACCCTGATTTGGGCGACCGCTTGGTTTGCGGACCTTTGCACAAATTCAATGTCCACGGCGGTCGCAGACCATGCGTGGTATGCCGCTTCGGTTCTTGCTCTCTGTCCCCCGATGGCCGTTTTAGGATCGAGGCGCCCTGGCATTCGCGTCTGGGCGTGGTTTATTTTGTTGCCCATGTTGCTGGCGCTCGGTTGGCCTTTGGTTGCATTAAGGCTTCAGGGGTCCGAGTTGCGTGGGCTGCACCTGGAAACTCCGCAAGTCGCTGCTTTTACTCTGATTCTTGTGATGAGTGTCGGAAATTACCTGGGAACACGATTTACAGTTTCGGCACTTATCTATGGTGCGGCGATCCTGGCAATCGTCGTCTCAAGTTGGTCTGGTTGCCCAATCTGGCTGGCAAATCGAGCAACGGTTCGCTTTTGGTCTACGTTTTTAAACGTATTAGCCGTCTTCCTGGTATGGACATCGTCACGGCCGGTTGCGCAAAACCGCTTCGACCGATTGTGGTTCGACTTCTTCGATACCTTTGGGATTGTCTGGGGACGCCGGATTCAAGATCGAGTGAATTTCATTGCGTCGAAAGAAAACTGGCCTTCACGTCTCGAACTCGATGGATTTGTTTGGTCAGACGAATTGGAAACTGCTGTTCCAGACGCCGGCACAGAATCCGCAAATCTTCAGAAGCTTCAACAAGTCGCCCAACGTCAGTATTCCGCAGTCAGGAGAATCGAACCACGCGTCGAATACACATTCCGTTGGTTACTTCGTCGATTTGTTGATCCAGCATGGATCGACCAGCGACTTGGCTTCAATTCACAACCACAGGACAAGGATCTGCCAGCAGATTCCTAATCCAGGTGGAAGAGGATATCTCTTGTCGACGCAGAACGCGTCATTTATTGAATCATACGTTAATTCAAAACAGTTGGACCAAGTTGATACACATTGGCAAAAATCCATGCGGGCGAATGGACCTGAGATTCACGGGAAAACCCGCTGAATCTTAGCCGATTTCGATTTTCATCGATTTCCATTCAAAGCGGCATGATTTATGCGTTTATGTTCCATCGCTGTCGGCAGGCGTTGGCCCGCTCTTGTCGATTGCTGCTGAAGGCGTCTCAGGTGATACTTGGGACGCCTTCAGTTCGTTTTGAGGCTGTAGAAATTAATCGGGCTGTGCGGGAATTGATGATTTCTTCCGAAAAACCCAATCTGACGAAGATTTTCGGGGTAAATCGCTGTTGAAATAGATTGCGGTAGAAATCAGACATGCCGCCTGTTACTATTTATAAAGACACGAAACTTGGAGAGAAATTCAACAGATTCATCAAAAGGTTCTGAGTTCCAGCGTTGGTGACATCACTTCGCAACTGTTATCTCTGTCAATCCGTTCAAATTTGGCTTTCAGATTCTGTCGATAGCGATCAATTTACACCTAACCACTGCGATTGCTGCGTCTCAGCGAGTCTATTTTCGAGTTTTGCCGAATACTACGAGATGTCCATGCCGCTTAGCGTCGAGAACTTCATCGCAGTGCTTCGAAAAAGTGGTCTGGTCGAATCCGATCGACTGCTGCGTGTATTAAACCAATCTGCACCGCCGGTAACAGGATGGACAACTGCAGAACAAATCTCGGACCACTTGATTGCCTTAAATCTTGTCACAAAGTGGCAGGCAGAAAAGTTGCTGCAAGGGAAGCATCGCGGCTACTTTCTAGGAAAATATAAGCTTCTGTCGCTGCTTGGTAAGGGTGGCATGAGTTCTGTCTATCTGGCAGAACACCTCTTGATGCGTCGTCATTGTGCACTGAAAGTGTTGCCCGCCAAACGGGTGGATGATTCGTCGTATCTTGAGCGTTTTCATCGCGAAGCTCAGGCTGCGGCATCGCTCGATCACCCAAACATCGTTCGCGCGTATGATGTGGATCATCAAGAGGACGGGAATCGTCAAATCCATTTTCTGGTAATGGAGTACGTTGAAGGGGAAAGCCTGCAGGACCTTGTATCCGAGAATGGACTCGCTTCAATTCTGGATGCCGCCGAATATGCCCGACAAGCCGCGTTGGGATTGCAACACGCTCACGAAAACGGAATGGTGCATCGCGACATTAAGCCTGGGAATCTTCTGGTCGATCGAAACGGAGTGGTCAAGATTCTGGACTTGGGGCTGGCTCGGTTTTTTCGCGTCGACGAAGGAAACGAAGCCCTGACCCTGCGACATGACGAGAGGGTTTTGGGAACCGCCGATTATTTGGCCCCTGAACAGGCCATCGACAGCCATAGTGTGGACTCACGCGCGGATCTTTACAGCCTGGGATGTACGCTCTACTTCATGGTCACCGGGAAGCCTCCATTCACCGAAGGGACGCTTGCGCAGCGTTTGCTGGCCCATCAAGTGAAAACGCCGCCGGCTGTCGAATCGTTGCGAGTCGATTTGCCGATAACCCTGGCCGCGATTATCCGCAAAATGATGGAGAAAAAGCCTGCTGATCGATTCGAAAATGCTGCTGCGATCGAGAAAGCGCTTTTCCATTGGATCGACGAAAATGCTGACATCAACTGGCGAAAAGCTCACTCAAGTGTTTACGGTTCCCGGTCGAATGATTCGGCAACCTCTCGACCGGCACCCCCGGTCGCCCGACCTATTCCCGTCGCAAAAGTTGTGGTCGAAAAACTTTCAGATCGATTGACTCCGCCGCCGCCAAACAAAACGTCAGATGGTTATTCGAATCACTCCAAACCGAAGAACGCCGTTGACTCTAAATTTGAAACAGGACTCGACGCAGCCGACACGGCGCTCGACCACGCTCGTGCGATCCCCCCGCAGGCAACCACAGAACCTGAACCAGCCTCGGCCGCAGTTGCTTCTTCCGCCGACGGCAAATCGATGAAACCTGTCATCGAGTCAAATGAACCCGTAGGTCAATCGACTGAGTTATCGACGCCGACACAGACAAACACATTCGAGATAAGCGAAGCTTCGATCGCAAAATCTGTTCCTGAACTCGCTTTTCCAGTCTTTGAAACTTCCCCCGTTTCAAAACCTGCGAAACCGAGGCTATCTGCAAAATCATCTTCCACGTTTCCGTCATTAAAAAATCGATCTGCGGAATCGAAGGTCCGGTACATCAAGTCTCTGATTGGGATCATCGCGGCTTCTGTGATCTCGTTGGTGATGCTGTATGCCCTTTGGGGTGCTAGTTCGGTTGGAAAAAAACAGGGTGTTAAATCGCCTGCATTAGCCCCATTTCCAAGGGAAAAACGTGAGATTACCGTCGGGAAAAACAACGCAGATTACCAAAGTATTCAACACGCACTTGTCGCAGTCCGTGATCGCTATCGGCCAGGATTAAACAGTACTGACCAGTTTGTGATTAAAGTCGCCGAAGGGACGTACAACGAACGAATTCAAATAGACGGACATACCAGGGAATGGCCTGAAGGGATCACGCTCAGGGGCGAAGGAATCGTTCGATTGAGCGCAGCCGGTGACGCGCCCGTCGTTCGATTGGCAAATGTCTCTCGTTTTATCTTCCAGAATATTCAGATTGAGGCGAATGAGAAAAAAGTCGCCGTTGAACTGGCCGATGACCTGCACGAAACTCGATTGACCCAGTTTTTGGTCAGCGGCTTTTCCGACGCAGGAGTCCTTTGCAAAGGGACCCAAGGACTCTCGTTTGGAAATAGTCAGGTCACCCTTGAAAAGCTTCGATTTGAACCAGCCAGTCCACAAGCCGTCGGAATTCGACTCGAAGAAGGGTCAAATAATGATGTCAATAATATCGTGATTCGAGCTTGCCGTTTCGTCGACCCGATCGATTCTGGCATCGTGATTCACGGAAAAGTTCCCTACGGGATAGAGATCTCAGAATCGGTTTTTAACGCCTGTAACGACGGAATTCGAATCGAAGGGAATCCCACGCTGAAGTCGATTCGCGTCGTTAATAATTCGTTTCGGGATATCAAAGCAGGGATTCGGTTTTTAAATCTTCCTAACGAACTTTCTGCCGAACTGGTTTTTCGAAGAAACCTATTCGTAAAAACGGCGGTTGCCGAAGCCATTGTCCAGACTGATTACAAAGAGTCAAAATTTCGGTCGATGCTGTCGACTAATCCTCCCGGGATCGAAGCCAATTGGTCTGATCGTGTCAAACCGACGGAACCCGTTGGAGGGGAGCTTGCAATACTCTTTGAACTGGGAGGCCGGCGGGGGGTATCAGATTTCGCATTCGAATCGACTGATCCCAAAAACCCGAATTTCCTTGTACCAACCTCGACAAGCCCCCAAAAAGATGTCGCTGAAGCGCAAGGTTCTGACAAGAAATGGGTTGGGGCGATTGGGCCTTAATTGCCCGTCCATTTTGCCGGATCGTTATATTCGACAACCTCAGCGTCACGTTGTGAATTCTCAGATTCTTCCGGGAAATTTTGATTAATTTTCTCCGTCGCGCGGTCGGACGAACCGCATTGATCGAGGTTGAGCTTGCACCGCAACTCGACACGCTCAAGTAAGTTACGGGCGAACGAAAAAATCAAGTCATCTACGGGTGATACTTCTGGTCGAGGTGGCTTGCTGTAACTCCCTATTGGAAAAAGACTTAATGACGGTACTTGTCTGCCGTCTGGTATGCTCCGTAACATAGAGACTGCTTAGTAATTCTGGTTGCCAACTGCCAACACGCGACTAGCCAATATACGAGGCAGCGGAACAAAGGCCAACATTCGCGAAAAGAGTGGATCAGACAAGGTAAGAGTTAATGTCTTCCCGAATTTCCAAGACGCATCATCAGCAGCGGTCGGTTCGCGGTGCGATTCACCAGAAGCATGGTCGAACGATACGGCCCGATGCTGCATATCGTCAGCGGCATCGCGCTGACGAAATATCAACTCATTTCAGCGCCCCCGAAACGTGGTATGAGCCGCAACAGCGAGCCGTCACCGAATACATCGTACAACCAGCCGGAAAGGGATACGTCCATCCGGTGACTGTGGACGAAATTCGGGATCGGTTGGCATTGCTTCCGGAAGCACTGACATGCGAGATCGAAGTTGTGCAACTGAGCGGGATGACTCGAAAACGATGTCTGTTTCCATTGTATGGGATGCAGTGGGGGCCGAATGTTTACTTGTATCCGATCGAAGAAAGCCTGACCGAAACTTACGTTCGCCCACCTCGGCCGGAGCAGTTGGTTGAAGCACGAATGTTCGGCGGCAAATGGCTGCAAACAGGCAATGAATGGCAATTGATCTGGACTCCAGAAACGATTCGCGACTTTTATCTTAATAATGTGCTGATTCACGAAGTTGGTCATGTTAATGACACTCGAAACACGAATCATCATAAGCGTGAACAATATGCGAACTGGTTTGCGACCGAGTACGGATATCGGGCGTCTCGTGGACGAGCCCGTTTTGGCAAAGCCAGATAGGGGCTTATAACGGCGTTCAAGCTTGAGTTGTGTACCACTGGTGTGTGTGACGTCTTCGCTCGCCACCGTGCATTGATTGTAAATCTATGTCATGAGACGCCGTTATTAACGACGGCGTCTCGACTTCGTGTTCGACCGTGAGTCGATCGGCGACTTCTTCATCTGCGGTGTTTTGGCTTCCAAGTCAGATCTGTTGTGATGCGAAGAGTCGCCGTCCATCGTTGCAGGTGCCGCCTCCTTCGGATTCATCTCCAATTCAGATCTGTCGAGGGGAACCGGCACGGCGTCAGGTGGGGGTCTGCTTTCGATTGTTCGTTCGTTGGCAAGGTCTTTCAATTCGGCGTTGAAGATCTGGATCAGCGCAAACAGGCACGACGCGACAATCGGGCCAATGAAAATCCCCCACAGCCCAAGAACCTGAAGGGCTCCGACAACGCTGATGAACGCGAGCAGCGGATGCAGGTCAGCATTGTTTTGCAAAACGTAAATCTTCACAAGATTGTCGAGCATTCCGACGACCCCGATACCCCAGACCGCCAGAAGTGACGCTGCAATCCAGTGCCCCTGCAACGCAAGAAACACAGCGCACGGGACCCAGACAATCCATGCACCGACGAGTGGAATCAATGAGGCAACCGTCGCGATCGAGAGAAAAATCCAGAAGTGTCCCATGCCGCAGACTTGTAAGGCAATTGCCGTGGCAAGTCCCTGGATCAGCGCTGCCAGAAATGTGGCGGTGACGACTGCACGAACCACAGTCGCAAACTGTTCGCAAAGGCGCCGCTGATGGTTGACGGGAAGAGGGATCATGACTTCGGCTGCCGCAATCAATGCAGGGCCGTCTGCCAGAAAGTAATACAAGGCTGTGATAAACATTCCAGCCGCCACGGACAGGGACACAAACACTCCGACCGTCGAAGAGGCAAACTGAAAAGTTCGACCAGCGATTTGACCTGCAAGTGACTGAAGGTTCGTGCCAAACTGGTCCTTAAATCCATCGATTTGCTCAGCGGAGAGACCGCCGGGAACGTATGGCTTAAGGCGTTCAACAGCAGGTGAGACCACTCGACGCCACAGAAGGTCAAGCCCTTTGTGCCAGTCGCCGTCCAAGTGCTGGTCGGCCAGTGAGTACAATTGAACCGCCGAGATAAATGTTCCCGCGACGAGCGGCACAACGACGATTGCCACCAATGCCGCCGTAGAACAGGCCGCAGCCCAGGCTGCTCGCTGACCCGTCTTGCGAAGAAAGTAATCGTGCAGCGGCTGACACATGACGGCGAGAACCGCCGCGAGAAACAGGGGAAGTATGAATGGAGCAATCACCTGATAGAGCATGCCACCCAGCAACATAATGAGCGCCAGCAACACCGATAATGAAATCATGCGATTCATGCGTTGGTGTCCCACCAAAAAATGTCACCCGGGCCTCGAGGCAAATCGACGCAGGAATTTGTTACCTGGTGGAGTAGACGGCAGAGTACAGAATGGCGTTTCCCGTAAACCGGAAACGTATCGGCAAGGGACGTTACTTTACGGGAGTGGGCACCCAGAAAACGGATGCTTCGTTGATACCAGCTTCCTTTAATGCAATTTTTAAGTTCTCTTCAGCAGACGCGCGGGCCGTCGCCTTGAGATACACCCGTACGCGCAATCCGTCGTCGTCACCAGGGGCTTGTTCGATGAGCCGCATCAATTTTGGTAACTCAATCGGCGTATCCTGCCCGTCTATGTTTTCTGATCGTAAGTAGTACTGCCGCTCGTCAATCAATATTCGCACCACCTTGGGTACGGGGATCGGTAATTCTTCTTTCACTTTTGTCGGTTCGAGCGGTTTGATATTCCCTGCCGATGTCGTCACCTGCGTCTCAGAGCCACTTGTGCCGATTCCGAATTGATTGCCCCCACCCCATCCAAAATTAAATTTTCCGAGATAGACACCCAAACCGACTCCTGCGAGCAGTACTGCACCCAGGAAATTTCGTTTGCGAAATAAAGAGCTGCGTGAGTCTGCTGCCATCGTGGGACCTTTTTTTGAATGACGTTAAAGTTTTAAATAAGAGTGTGACGGTTATTACAGATTCAATTCTGGCTGAGGACGATATCCGAAAACAGCATACTCGAACGTCTGTGTTCCCTGACCATCGTTCTTTATCCGCCGTGCAAGCGCAGGGAGGCCGCGAGTCATCGCGAGGCGATGCGACAATCGACAGTCTCCGTAACTGCACAGGATCAGAATGCTGTTTTTGGTTGGAGGAAACTGTTTGCGGACCTGCAACACAACTTCCACGAAAATCTCCGGAGATTCGATCACAGTCTTTGACATGATTTGCTGACGATCTTGACCAATCGTGATTTGCAGAGTGCCATCCTCGTTGAGATAGAAGTCCCAAACGTCGAATTGTTTACGCATCTCGTGGAATGTGAGCAGATGATCGATCACTTGCTCACCCGTTGAGTTCGCCAGTTTCTGGAAACGAGACTTAAGATCGGCAATCGTAGTCGGCGAAAGCCCTCCCGCTTCGGTCTCGCTGATCGATTGAATTAACTTATTGAGCGTGGGGTCGGGGATTCGAAATAACTCGCGGACGACTTGCCCCAACTTCTCGCGCTCGCGGTGCTCAGTGTGTTCCGATTCCCGCTGTTGCGCCTCCCACTGATCGACGCGTTGTCGCAAGATTTCGTTTTCATCGACCGTTTCCTGCCGTTCGCTGGCAACCCGATCAATCTCTTGCTTCGCGACCATCTTGACTTCCATATACTGTGCGAAAATCACAATCAGCATCAGGTCAAGCAATGGCGTTAATTGTAACGTTACTCGGCGAACAAAGGTCATTCCCGGGCTCCCGCAGCAATCGATAGTTCGCGTTTCGTTCGAGCCACTGTTTCACGAACGTGCAACCGATTTTCGGCCAGACGCCGGAATTTCGTCTCCACAATACTGTTTACAAACATCAAAATCATGGCCGAAAACAATCCGATAAAAGTCGACCAGATGGAATCTCCAAAATTCCGAACAATGTCAGCAATCGTCTGTTGTGCGTTCGCTTGACCGGATTGCAGCCCGGCACCGATCGCCAGAACCGTCCCCAGTACTCCTGCCAATGGGTACGCTTCAATCATCGTGCGACAGACGTTGTACCACGTCTCGAACGCTTGCGACTGCAGATATCGCCGCTCTTCGTCGAGTATCTTCATTCGCTGCCAAAGATTTTGACGTTCTGCCGATTTTGATGGATCGTCCAGCACGTCCTTGATATCGGCAAGAAACGCATCGATCTGGTCTGATAGATTTGATCCTCGTTCCAGAATGCTTCGATATTTGAGCTCACGCGTGAACTGGTCGAAGTCTGCAGCCATTCGCCTCAAATCTCGCCGCGCCCATCCCATCAGCCAGATAAAGACCAATAAATGAAGAACGGCAACCGTTGCAATGATCGGTGCAGCCAGCCCCGATAAACGATTGAGCAACAACGTCGACGTCTCAGACGTAAAAAAAGGCATCAACCGATCCTGGCAGGCGAATTGTTATAAGAATCACGTCAGCGCCTGATTCTATTCTTGTCAGGACCAATATTGAAGAATCCTGCAAATGTTTTGTCACCGCTCGTTATTCGAGTCGGGAGTAACGGGCGTGTGACTTCGGCTGCGCGTACTCTCGGCGTTGAGATTGTCAGACTCATCGAGGGTCATTCCAGGCCTTCACTTAAAATTCATTTCACCGGCTGGAATCCACAGCGACAATCGCGAATCGCCCTGAATCATTCGTGTTGAATTAGAAATCGTTCGAGCGCCACCCCGACGAAATAGACAATGGCGCCTGCCCACAATACGTCGCTAAGGAAGTGGCCTCCCTGCAAGACGCGCGTAAAACCCATGGCCATTCCATACGCCATTCCGCCGATAAAACAGCCTCGTCGTAACCAGGGCCGACCTGGGCTGATCACAAAACCGAGTCCCATTAGAAAGAACGCAACCGAAGCGTGGCCAGAGGGAAACGAAGAATTCGGAAAGCTTCGCGTCGCCCATTCTCCAACGGGCAAGAATTTCATCTCACCTCCGAATTCCTGACATTGCAGAGGCCTTGGTCGACCCCACAGCGATTTCAGGCTGGCGTTGACCAGAATCCCGGGGCCGATCAGCAACAGTAACGCCAGGAAGGCTCCGCAGCGGCGTGTCTGGCTTAGTTTCTGAAGGTCCATCGACGGGAAAAGTCGACTTCCAAATATCGCGACCACAGCACCGGCAAGCCCGACGAGCAACGGAGGATAAGTGCCGTTCCGGTAAAACCAGAGCCATGGTTCGGCCCGTTCGAGTGGCCACTCGCCACGGACCGAGTCATAACACATGCTGGCAACCTTCTGGTCGATCTCAAATATCCGAATCAGCAGGCTGAGTAGCAACATGGCTAGTAGCGGTCGCCAGACAGGCCAACGCCCTAATCGCGGCAATTCATCGTGGTCAGCCGCCACACGCGGATCGCCATGAGATCCTGCGGCATGAACCCAAGGAACTTTGGTGTCAGTTTGAACGTTAAGTTTCTCAACGAACGTCGATTGAGCTGGCAGCGAAACACTGATCGGTTCGCTTAAAATTGCATCCGGGTGATAAGATGTGTCGTTCATGGCGTTCAGACTTTTCGACTCACGTACGGATGACACCTGATAGCCACGCGGACATCGTTCCACCAATGACAACGGGTGCCCACGCAGCCAGTTCGGGAGAGACCACGTAGCTTGCCCCCAGCGATTGGAACCCCTGTGCGACAGCGAACAGAATGGCCAGGACGAAACAACACAGCGACGAATCAACAGCCAATCCAGGGCTTTCGCGACGGACCATGAGCGGTATCGTCAGCAGAACTGCAATCACGTTCAAAATCGGTTGAGTAAATCGGGAATGGACATAAAGCACCAGCCGATAGACAGAAACCGGACTGATTGCGGGGCACTTGATTCGTTCCAGCAGGTCTGCCGTAGATAGCGAAGTAAAGCTCGAACTTCGCTTGAAGAGTTGATCACAAGTCACGGCCGACGCCACAAACACGCGATCGCCCGGACCGGGAAGCACAACAACCAGTTGGCGGCCACGATCGGTGAGATTTCGCGAGATTTCCGCAACAGGTGGATAGGTCACGTCACGAAGCAACCACCCAGCCGGTCGATTTCCCTTGGCGGGATAGAAAGTTGCGGAAGGAGCTTCCAGTGTTGTCAACTCGTTTACCAGGCTAGGTGATGGGAGCACAAACACGGGCTTTTCGATCATCCGTTCAGCCACTTTGACCATTTCACCATCGATTGAAATCCGCGTTCGATGATCGGTCAGCGATTCGACTTGAGATTGAGACAGATCGTTCTGGTGCCGAATTTCGTGCTCGCGAAACGCCACACGAGGGACGAGAACTTCCTGATTGAACACAATCAATCCGTTAACCCCAATCGCAGCAAAGACCATCGGCCTTAAGATCCGGTACATCGGTATCCCCGCGGCCAAGAGTGGGTGCAGTTCGCCGCTGCGTTGCAGCAGGATCAGCACGGTCATGACCGAAATCACCGTTAACGCGGGTCCCGCTCGATCAAGAAAGAGAATTGAGCGATAAGCATTCAAAGTCACGATCAACTGGATCAGACTTAGCGGGCCTTTACCGCCATTGATCTCAAGAAATTCGTCAAGATTTTCGAACAAATCAATCACGGCGACCAGGCCGAACATGGCGATGAAGCACACGCCAAACGTGTGCAAAAAGTTTCGCATTAAATAGCGATCATACGTCATGCGATTTCAGGACCAGGTGACTTGAGAAACAAGCGGATACGACGAAATGTGGTTGTCTGTTTTCGAAATGTAAAAATGACGAGCCAAAATCCGTAGCATGGGCATTAGCCCGTGCCATTTAACATCGATGACAGGCAGGAAGTCCAAACAACAAGATTGATCACCGCAGCGCGCCGGTTTTGCAGCGGATTACACGACAAAGGGCAGGTTCGGTCAAGATTGGTCTGCGCTTGCAATATTTTGGCCAGTCAAAATTGAAATCCAATCATCGAGAGTGACAACGTTGCCGACGCCGCCAGCGTCGGAAAATTAGCCCGGATTAACCGTTAGCCCGACGCGCAAGCG
>CAIVEI010000096.1 GCA_903904835.1 uncultured Schlesneria sp.
GTCCCGACGGATGCTACTTGGTAACGCCAGCGTCCTTGAGGGCTTTCGCTTCTTCCTTGGCGGAGACTTCCGGGTTCGGCGTTGCGTCGCCCGCTTCCTGGCCGAGAACCCACTTCACCCCGCCTGTGACGTGATCCAGAAATCGCTTGTCGGCCCAGGTGGCCTCATTATGACCCAGGTTCGTCACAAAAACTCGACCATCGCCGTAGTTCTTCACCCACGAGACCGGGACGTGTCGTGCTTCGAGCACTTCGACTTCTTTGTCCCCTTCTTTGACTTTCTTTTTGCCACCCTTCGTCGGGCACTTTTCGATATTTAAGCTCATCAGGACGTGAACTTTTTCTGGCTGCCAATTCCTGTACCAGTAGATTTCATCCTTGATCTGAAATTCGCCACCGAACGGCTTCATCGCCGGGTGTTTCATATCGTGAACGGTGATCGTAACCAGTTCGCCCGCGTTCCAGGGGTGCCCCGCAAAAGTACCACCGATCATGTCCCAATACGGCTTGTAGTTATGGTACGTGTCGAGTGCCGAATGGAATCCGATGAATCCGTGACCCTTCTTTGGTAACCACTCTTTGAAAAAGTAATCCTTGTCCGCTTCGGTGATGGGCAGATCACCGGTCGTGTAGAACATCACAATGTCGTACTTTTCCAGGTTGGCCTTGGTAAAGTCAGCAGCGGCATCTTGCGTGCATGTGACATCGAACAGGCCGGATTGTTGTCCAAGTTGCGTCATCGAAATTTCTGCCGGTGACAGCGTTCCAGGTGGCTGATCCTTGCGATCACGGTTCACCGAACCATGTTTAAATCCCTGACTTTGAGTCAGCATCAAGACCTTGGCCTTATCCGCCGCCGAAACGGAAGCCGCCGTTACCAAACCAACAAACACCGCGAGTACCAAACCACGAGACACTTTCATTGCGGGAAACTCCAAAGTGAAAAAATCGGGAATCATCAGCAAACCACGATGATACTCGCAGACGCCCCGCGTTTCACCTCGCCGCGACCCTATTCAGAGGGCGCCAATAAAAAGAGCATCTGCGGACGACATTCCGCCGTAGCGATCCTACACGAAACCGAGGAATTTCGAACGGCGTTGCGAAAGCTTCAGGATGAAAACGGCAGGTAATGGATTACGTCACTCCAATCTTCGCCGGTCGTGCAACTCCATATCAGCACCAAATCATCAAGTAACTGACGGAATGTGCAACCTCCCGTGACCAACAGAACGCCCGCAGTATGGCCACCGGTTGCAAGATGCTCGCTAATGTGGACTGGCATTGAAGCTCGATCCAATGTTACGAGAAGGCGGTCTGATTGTTCGCAGTAAGCGAGAATGGCGGGGTCAAGTGTCCCAAATACCGGCATGCCGGATTGCCCGACTCGATGAACGTCAATTGTGGGCTCGATTCGACGTAGTGCCGCAACCGTCGAGAGTCGCAAACTCTCATCGATCAAGTATCGAACTTGAGTCATACAGGGTTTCCAGCTCTTCGCGCGGCAACAAGTTGCCTTAAGAGCGGAGAATTGGCTTGATTCTGTTGTTCCAATGCCGCATCGGATCGCGATGTCCAAAGCTTAAGATACTGGTCCAGTTCGGAACGGTGACCGAGGTAGTAAGTGATTGTCGCATGGACCTGCTCGAGCGTGATTGGCGGATAGTTCAACGCAATCTCTTCTGGCAGTCCCCCCGCTTGATACTCGGACAAGATCGCTTCAATTCCAATACGGGTTCCTCGAAGACGAATTTCTTCGACCGAAACAAAATCGAAGTAGTCTTCAATTTGCATGGCACACCCTGCGCTTAACCGTCACGAGAACATCGTATCGCGAAGTAGTCTAACCCATGTGACGAAGTCTCGTCAAAGTGTTGTATCACCGTGGTTCATTTGCGACTCGACGAATGAAATTCGGCATCCAAATACCCGGGTTGTTAAATATTACAATAAGATCATCCAAGCCAGTTGATGGAGATCACTTTGACGTTTTCCGCTTCGAAGTTTTCTGAGCGAGCAAGCGGTCAGCCAGTGCGACCTCGGTAGACCAATTCGGTTGACCGTCTTTTGTTCGTACAACGACAGTCATCATAGTAATTCGCGGGGAACCTCACCTTGCGGCAACAGGTGCATTGGTCGTCCCGAATGATCGACCACCGTGTCGTTGGGAACCAAACCGATCGCGTGGTAGACGATCGCACAGAAGTCTTCCACTCCGATTGGGCGAGAAGCGGGAAACGCGGCCTTCGCATCAGTGCTACCAATGATCTGACCATGCCGGTAGCCGCCGCCAGCGATCAGTACGCTTTGCGCCTGAGGCCAGTGATCGCGACCGGCATCTTTGTTCATGACCGGTGTCCGTCCAAATTCCCCTGCAGACACCACAAGCGTATCATCCAGCATCCCACGTTCGGCCAGGTCCTGGATCAGCACACCGACAGCCCTGTCGTGACGCGGCATTTTGTTGTCCAAACCACCTTTGAGATTTCCATGATCGTCCCAATAACCCGTATTGAGCGTCACAAATCGCGAGCCGGCTTCCACAAGCCGACGAGCGATCATCGCCTGTTCGCCCCAACCTTCTCCGTAACGTGCACGCGTCTTCGCATCTTCCTTGGAAACATCAAACGCTTCTCGTGTCCGACCTGATAACAAAATATCGAGCGCCTGCTGATCGACGTCATCTAATTGGCGAAAGACCGCATTCTGGTCATTCCGCTTTCGCAACGTATCCAACTGCTTTTGAAGACCAACTCGATTATTCAGCGAATCAACAGTCATGCCCTCAACAAGAGCAAAGCTGCGATGATCGCCTCCCAGCAGACGACCTGCTTCGTCACCATAACTGAACTCACCGTAGCGGAAAGGGTTGTGAGCAACACCCAACCACGCCCCTCCATGAAAACCGAAACCGCCATCGTTCATGTTGACAGAAGTCAGCACTCCGGCACGTTTCGGGCCGATTAAGTGAGAAGCGACGGCACTCATCGAGGGTTGACGCGGAACTCGATCAGACCCATTGGCACCTGTTCGTCCGGTCAACATCCAATGTGCTGCGGCCCAGTGATCGCCATTTCCGTGAGTAAAGCTGCGAATTACCGTGCATTTGTCCATGACCTTCGCCTGCTCAGGGCAAAGCTCACTGACATCCAAACCTGGCAGCGATGACGCGATTGAACGATACGGGCCACGAATCTCCGATGGTGCCAGCGGCTTCATATCGAACGTATCAAGTTGTGACGGTCCGCCATGCTGCCAGATCAAAATGACAGATCGTTTCGACGAATGCTGAATCCCCCGTCCTGACGCATCTGCAGCAACCGCCTCACTTCGCAGTAACGACGACAGGCTTAATCCGAAGGCACCCAACGAGCCAATTTCAAGAAAACGGCGACGGGATACACCATCACAAAAAGGACGAGTCTGTCCGTGGTTAATACGAAGCATTCACAAAGCCTTGGCGAAAAAAAGTTCAACTGATATTGGTTAAACCGTATCGATAAAATTACATGAGTGTCAACGTGGAAAGTTTTTGCACGGGGGATTTTTAGCCCTGCGAACGAAATGGATTCCGTGAAATCCATACTTGCCAAAAATCACCATTAATTCATCCAAGCCAGTCGCTGACGATTTCATTGACATCTTCCGCTTCCAGGGTTTCGTGAGCGAGTAAGCTATCGGCCAGTGCTGCCACTGCAGACCAATTCGGTTCGGAATCCATCATGCGGTACAACTCGCCAGTCACCGCTTCAAGGTATTCCAAACGTTTTCGCGGGGCCGTAAACAACGGTTCGGCCAGTTCCCAAGCGGCCTGCCAGTCATTGGCCCATTCCGCGACGAGTCCCGGATGATAGGGGTCGCCGGAATACAGCATCTCGGCCACAGGACCGGCCAGCGAAACTTGAATCGCTCGTTCACAGAATTCACTGTCAGACAGTCGCGATCGTCGCCAGATAATCTGTGTGTCGCCAAACCGTTCCGGGCCGTCGTCGTTGTCGGGTTCGATCGTGACCGACCGGACCTTGGCTCCAAGAACCGTCGCCATGAAAGCGTGACCAGCTTCGTGGTAGGCAGTGAGCTCCATATTCAGAACCGTCTCCCGAGATTCAAACAGGTCACTGCTTAAACAGCAGTACCGTTAAAAAGCGATTCGATCACGTCGCCGCGATTCAAAAGCACCCTTCGACCCAGGCGATCTTCTACTTCGACTTCGGCCGGCAGACCTAACAAGTGATAGACCGTCGCACCGACGTCGTTGGGTGAGAATCCTCGCGTTGCCGGATAGGCCCCGGTGACGTCCGAACGACCAATGACCTGGCCCCCTTGCACTCCTGCACCGGCGAATAACCCGAAGAAGCATGGGCCCCAGTGATCTCGGCCTCGTTCTTTATTGATCTTTGGAGTGCGCCCAAACTCACCCATCATCATGACCAGCGTATCATTCAAACGTCCGCGCGACTCCAGGTCATCCAGCAATGCAGAAACGCCCTGATCGACGGGAGGTAACAGCCGTGTCTTCAGGGTATTAAAAATATCGCCGTGACTGTCCCAGTTCTGAACCCGGCCCATATTCGCCTGCACGACCGGAACCCCCGCTTCAATCAACCGCCGTGCGGTCAACAACGATTGACCCTCGGTCGTCCGGCCATATCGATCACGCATGGCGTCAGTTTCACGATGCAGCTCAAACGCCTGCCCCAGTCGACTGGAAGTGAGCAGATTAAACGCAAGCTGCTGATCTTTCTGCAATCGCAACGACTGAGCGACCTCGGCAAACTGTGACTGCTTGCGATTGATTTCTTCGAGCAGTATCCGGCGCTGGCCGAGATGATTGACATCCATCCCCTGAGCCATCGTCAGGGCGTCGACACGGAAATCTGGCTTGTTGGGGTCACCTGTGATCTGCCAGGGATCGAAGTTCTGGCCCAGAAATCCGGCATGCTGACCCGGCCAGACGAGTGGACCTTCCCGCAAAAACGTCGGAAGGTTGACCCCCGTCGGAAGTCCGTCGTCTCGTCGTCGCAAAAATGACAACGCCGAGGAATAACAGGGCCAGTCGTCTCGCGACGCAATTTTGTCGAAAAAACCACCCGGCTGCTTTTGGCCCGTTAACACATGGTGTGTCGACATCAGGTGGTTGTTATCTTCGTGTGACAACGTTCTGATCACCGCGTATTTATTGGCCCGAGCGGCCAGTTGCGGCAGATGCTCGCAAATCGAATAGCCCGGGATCGATGTCGCAATCGGCTGGAATTCGCCCCGAATCTCGGCGGGGGCTTCAAGCTTCATGTCAAAGGTATCGTGATGGCTGCAGGCGCCGGTCAGGAAGACGATAATGACCGACTTCGGTGATCGTGAAGCTTCAGATCGCTGTGCTGGTGCCCCCTGAGATCGCTGACCAAGAACCGACGACAGGCCAACCCCCAGCAGTCCGGAATAACCCGCCTGAAGCAGTTCCCGGCGCGAGACTCCCGTGTAATGTTGATGAACCTGCACGACACTTTTCCCTTGCCAAATCCGAATAATCTTAACGCATCAACTATACTCTATATCGGATCGAAAGGGCAAAGTCGGTTTATCAAGAGGGGGTCGGGCGTTCAAATTTTAAAATTGGCCGATCAGGCGACTTGCATCGGTAATTCGATCTATTCGGCCAATTTTGAAATTTGAATACCCGACCCCAGAGCATACAGGCCACCCATTCTCACAATGGCAACAATCATCAACGCCTCGGTCACAGTCGCGGCTCGGCACCAAGCGTCCCGTAAAGTTCCTTAAGGTACTCAGGGCTGCGTAGCCGGGTCAGTTCGTTGGCAACAAGCTGCTGACGTTGAGCGATATCGCTGATCACCGTTTCCGCGTTCGGGCGATCTTTCAAATACGCCTCCAGGTACGCCTGATGACGTTCCCAAAGCTGAATGTCTCGCTTCTGCTTGGTTTCCAGTCGTTCTCGATACCAGTCACTGGCGAGAAGTGATTCTCGCGTGAAAAGTTTCCGGAATTCAGGGTCCCGCTCGGTTTTTCCTTCGCAATGACCATACGCCATAATCGTCAGCAAAATCTTCAGGGGTGGACAGGCCTTTTCGATCGAGCCATCTTCGAAATACTGCAATGCGGATCGTTGCTGGGCTTCGACAATGTATTTGACGCCGTCGGCAAACGAATCCAGATCTTGAGTCTCTGGCTGCAAGATCGACTTATCGAAAACCTTGTCGGGGTTGTCGAAGATTCGACCGAAATACCGACGTGTAAAACGCTCGGTAATCCGATAGCCCAGACGACTTGCCGGGATCGTTTCGCCCTTGTATTTCAGGTCGCTGACCGGTTCCAGAAGTCGTTCGCGAATCAGGTATTCAGGATCACGTTCATCTGGCGACATACGGCACCAGATCTCGGGGACGAGCAGACTGATGTCGTGATCGAATCTCGAGTTCGGGCCGATATATCCCGCTGCTGTCGAATAGCCAGACAGACCGGTCAGAATCATCGAAACCAGCGCCGTGTTGATGTCTGCCGTGGGAACGACCGCGTTAAACGGCCCCTTGGTCAACGCCCCTTCGCTTCCCGCACCCGTTGTCGAAGGGCTTTTCCCCGTCAGCGAACAGATATAATCCATGAACAGTTCAGGGAGTTCCTGATAATGGATTGGATTATAAACTGCGAGACTGCGAATTCCCTTGGCGCGTTCTGGTGGGTTATTTCGTCGACCGGACAACACTGCATTAACTGGAAGATGGACCGGCATCTCTGCTGGAATTTTCCGCCAGAACCGAGTTCCCATCTCCGCAACGTATCGATCCATCGGTGATACAAGATCGGGACGATCTTGCAGATATCGTGGATTCTTCGACGGAACACCACCCACTCGTCTGGGATTATCCGAACAAACGATGTAGCCGCTTTCAGCAGCCAGCACAGATTCCAACAGCCTTTTCATCGGCGATGTAAAAGCGTCGAAGTCGACGACCTTGTCCATCATGTCTTCGACATCCGCTCGTGTCAGCGGCTCGAAGTTCGAAATGAAATTCAGACCTTCCCGCGCCAGATCCGCCTCCGCCTGCTTATCAAACCCTCGGTGAATCGCATCGTCAGGCCGCTGAAACAACCGATACTCACAATTCTCCACAAACTTTTTACTGGCGTCTTTTTCATCGGCGTCGGGAGAATGGGGCAGGTTGGCAGGCACATTCGCCGTGAACGAGGAAGAGGGCATCAAGGCGGCGGGGATCACTGAACTTGCTGGTACGGTTGGTCCTTCTTCGGCCAGGTAGGAAAGAGACCGTGATGGGACGACGATCGAGGCACTGATGTCGTCTTCTTGCTGGACTTTGGACGCGGCGGCGAAATCCTGGCGGACTTTAAATGTTCGCCAGCCGTGATCGCCAGAAAGACCGACCCGCAGGTAGGTACCGACGATCGTCCGTTCGTGAACCTTAAGTTCGTGACCGGGACTGCCGTTCACAAAGTCGACGCTAAAATGTCGCCGCCAATCGTCACCCCACTGGGGGTTGTAGAATCGCTTGATGGCATAAACGATCGCATACACGTGACTGGGGATCGTTGCCAGCCAGTTATTGTACTCCTCGGTATAGTCTTCCGAAGGAGTCAACAGCTTGATGACGCTTCCCAGCGATCGTTTCGAACTGAGTAGCGGTCGGCTTGGCAGTGCCGCGTAATTCCGTTCTTCCTTGAGAGATGGAATCCAACGGTCGGAATAATCTCGCTCAAAAATCGCCTGGACGTGATCGAGATCAGTTTTGATATCCGACACGAAGACCGACCCGTACTGCATGTAATCGACGAGCGACTTGCTGATTTCGCTTTTTCCACCGCCGCTGACGGTACAGGGCTTGTGGCAGAACGTTCCTTCTGCGGCAGTCCCGATGATTCTCCAGGATGGTGCGGACGGATGTTTTTCCATCCGAACTTTATAACCCGACGGTGCCATATAGACTTTGCCGGGCAGCAGGGGGATGTGAATCATTCGCTCGCCACGTTTCCACGAGATGTCCTGTTGACGTAAGTCAGCGCGAGCATCCTCGGGGATATAAACCAGATTGGGATATTTTCGGTCAATGCCATAACCCTCGGGTTTGACATCAATCCACTGCGAATATTCCCGCACGATATCTTCAAACGTTCGCCCGTTATAACGGCGACTGTTGACCTGAAGCTCTTCTCCCAGGCTCCAACTGGGGAAGACCAAAGCGCCCCCAGCATGCTCTTCTTCTATGTTCCCCATCAGATTTGCGGCGTAGCTGATCTGGGTCTTCACTTCCTTTTTGCAGTAACCAAAATAATTGTCGGCGATGATCGTGACGATGACGCCCGATTCATCCCGGCAGGTCACCTTGAACGCATCACCGTCGTTGTAAAGCTCGTCTTCTCGCTCCCAGCACATGCGGTCATTTTTTTGATGAGTGGTCGCCTGGCTTATATGAGGAAGTCCCAGTTGTTTTTTCGTGAGCAGCGTCAAGTGAGGCGCAAGAATCACACAGCCGGTATGACCCGACCAATGAACAACATCCAGAGCCGCGTCGTTGTCGGGCACGAACGGGTCGCCTGCATTGCCAAAGATCGATTCCACAAAATCGAGATTACTGACAAGTGCACCTGGTGCAAAAAAGCGGACCTCCATCGACTTTCGCGGTGTGTAACCAGGAACTTCGGGACAGACAATCGGTCGCAAGAGAATTGTGACCCAGAACCGCGCCCGTTCGACTTCTTCCTGATTCGCCGTGAACGGCAGCAGCAGCAGGTCGCTGGGG
Organism: uncultured Schlesneria sp.; assembly: GCA_903904835.1. Classification (GTDB taxonomy): domain Bacteria; phylum Planctomycetota; class Planctomycetia; order Planctomycetales; family Planctomycetaceae; genus Schlesneria. Next base: position 8,768 of record CAIVEI010000096.1, read on the forward strand.
GGATTCATGGCATGCCGAAATAACTCGACATAGGTTTTCTTCGAAACGGTTCGCTTATCGCCAGGTATGGCAAGTCCACCCTCACAGACGTGAAATGTCCCGACAGTCGTCCGTCGGTCAGAGCGAGGATTGTGTAACGCCCCGTTACGGACTCGGTACGAATGCAGGTACTCGCTTTTGAATTCGTCCCCATCTGCAGGAAACGACAATTCGCGGTTCAGACCATGCCGGTCCAGAACAAGACCTCGTCCGGGAACACGTAATGGCTCGGTATTGGACCCTTCCCCTTTGAGAACATCTTCAAAATAGCGATTCAGGAACGTCTCGATCCGCTGATCGGCAGGACACCGATGATTGTGAAGTAACCGCGTTTTCTCGCGAAAATTTGTGATCAAACCTGCGGCGAGCTTGACCAGCTCGGTTCCCCCGGCCGCCTTGGCAACGGGCAAACCGTTCGCGGCAAGCTTCAGGTTAATATACTGCAACAGCTCTGACCGATCATTGCGCTGATCAGCCGAATCACGATCATTCTGAAATCCGAGCGAGAGCTTCATGTCTATTGCTTTCAGAGCCTAAAACCGGGTTTGCCCCAAAACGGGGCCTATCCCCTCCCGATTGTGCTTGATGTCAAAACCAGTCCCTGTGGCGAGGGGTCTGACCCATTCTTGAGGCAATCCCCAACATGACGAGAGGGGGCCTTCAGTGGACACTTCAGGCTCACAAAATTTCACTTAACCGAAACACGCGCAACAAGGTACTCGGTTATCCCTGATCTACAAGCAGGTATCTATCACCTTCGGATATCCGCAATGCAGAAGCTGCCATACGTATGAACGCGGTCTTTCGCGTGCAACTCGTTCGCAAGCGGATGGTTGTAATGCAAAATGTCTGCAAGTTTCCGCTTCTGGCCGTTGACGACAACTTCGATCGGGTTGATGAACGTCCCGTCCAGGCCTGCACTTCGCCAGAGGACTCGGGCGTCCGGCGATGCCTTGTCAAGAATCGCCTGCCATTCGGCCGTCAGGATTTTCTTCGCGGGATCTCGTGACAACCAGTCCATGTGATCCAGCAGGACGAGTCGCGTAATGGGTTTATCTTGCTGTTCGAGAAACCCCTGGACCGTATTGGTATGCGTCGTGACCCGGTCGGCCACGCCTGCTTTCAGCCGATCAAAGTTTTCTCGCTTGAGATATTCAGGGCAGGCGTCCTGCGAGTATTGGCCCGTCAAATAGACTCGCCAGGCATAGTTATCCTTCAGCGGTATCTTGGTGAACACCGCTTCAACACGGTCAACAACGAACTGCAAAATTCCACCCGGATAGCCTTCGTCGATCTGCTTTCTCTGGGCTCTTGGAACGCCAAGTAGAGAAAGGGTGACATCACGGCGCATGGCAAACTTGATCATTGGTCGCCACAGTTTTTTCGCCAGATCATATTGCTGAAACAAGCTTTTCTGTTGTTCGACATTTTCCGCTGCAAGCAGAGCATTTACGGGATCTCGCATTTTGGCGACTCGATCCACGTAGTAATTGACGAACCACGCAAACGTTCCGCTCGTGCAGCGGAAATAAAAGGACTTGCGGCGTCCCGCTTTAAACATTGAAGCCTTTCGGTCCCAATATTTGCGTGCATCGGCTGGCAAGTGTGGACGAAGCTGGGTCGGATAGACCGATTTCCATTCAGGAAGGCATCCGTTCCCGAACAGCTTCCAGAACGTGTCGTAATCAAGATGACGTAATCCGGCCAGTTTCAGTTCGAGCAAATGGTTTTGCTTCGAATTCATGTCCACGGCATGCACGTGGCCGGCACCGGCAAGAGCGTAATCCAATGCATTACACCCAGCCGAAGTGATCACAACGACGCGGTCCTGAGGTGTCAGTTCCAGCGCGACGCGATCCAGTCGGGGATCTTCCCAGCACTGGTTATAGACAATATTTCGTCCGTGAACGAGATTGAACCAAGTCTTACTAAGCCGTTCGACAACCATTTTTTGGACTGTTCGTAGAGGAACCTGAGGCGGGAAAAAGGGATGTCCGTCTAATACGGGCATCCTGATCGTGTTCGAAATTCGTCACGCCGACGCAAACGCACCCGCGTCTGCGTGACGAACTTCGGAAACGCGTACTATGTTGGCCGAACGCGAGCCGTTTCTCAACCGAGACCCACTTTCTGCCTCATGACCCATCAAGCGGTTCGGCTGATAAATTGTAAGAATGGGCGTTTCCGTGCGACAGGATTTAGCAAAACCTGGCATTTTTTCGAGGATTCTTACAATTTCCGGCGAATCCTGACATCTTTCGCAGCAGCACGTCCAGTCGAATTCGTTTTTGACCATTCCAATTTGCAGCCTTTAACGGCTGAAACGACCTGTTGTGTTGTACCGAACTTCGGAACCGACATTGGCCGATGACTGATCTCAGGAGCGCGTCAATTCGCTCAGCGGATCACCACGGAAGGAAACCGCGATGCGCCATTGTCAGTTGGGAAACGAGAAAAAGTCATCTCAGTTTCCGGGAATTATTAATTCTCCGATCTTCATACACCACAATACTTTATTGCTGGTGGTAATGGTCGTGCTGAGTTTGCACGCGGGATGCATTTCCTCCGATTCAGGTCGTCGAACACCGGCCTTTCGACCATTCTCGCTTCACACCACCAAGTCCAGTGCGAAATCGACCGAAATTACGCTGGCTGATTCGCAGGAACAAATCGAACAAGTCAGTGAGATTGCCAAATCCGACTCACAACGCGCAATCGACAGATCAACCCCACAACGCGCAAGCGATACACCTACACGTAACCCATCGTCCGACGCGCGTCAGATAAAACAGGTGGCGGGGGAAACGGGGCTGTCGTATGACTCCGTTGTTGATGCGAAAGCTGAGCTGCCCGATCCTTCATCGAAGGACTATCCGCCGGTTGTCGAAACTTTTGTGCCGCAGCAGTTAACGTTGGGTGACCTGGAAAACCTTGCCCTGGGGAACAATCCCACGCTGCCTCAAGCTCAGGCGGCGGTGACCGGGCAGGAGGGGGTCGTTTATCAGGCAGGGCTCTATCCGAATCCTCAGGTGGGATACATCAACAGCAGTGCTTCAAATCCATCCGTCAAACAGTCGAACGGAGCGTTTTTCGCCCAGGAATTCGTGACAGCCAACAAACTTGGTCTGGCTCAACTGGCCGCGTCGGAAGAACTGCGACGATTTCAATGGGACAATGAAGCTCAGCGGATTCGAGTCATGACCGACTTGAAGATCCGTTATTACGAGGTACTGGGCTCGCAAGAAGCGGTAGCAGTTTATCGAGAGCTGCTGAAGATTTCCGAAAAAAGTCTGGCCATTGCGAAAAGCTTGTTAGCCAACGAAGGGACGCGGACAGATTACCTGCAAGCCAAAGTACAGCTCGAAACCGTCCGACTGAATCTTGATGAAGCCGAATTACGATATGCTGCCGCGTGGGAACAGTTAGCCACGATGGTCGGCGTCTCGGCACTGACACCTGTGCCGCTCGTCGGTGACCTGACGGAAGATATCCCACAACTGGATTTGGAAACGTGCTGGCAGCAACTGCTTTCCTGCAGCCCTCAGCTCAGGGCGGCTGAAGCCGAACTCGGCCACGGATATGCGACCTTACGAGAACAGCAAGCACTCGCTGTCCCTAATATCACGGTCCAGACCGTGGCGGATTACGATCAAGCGACTGCCGTCTCAACGGTCAGCACGCTGGTGGCGCTTCCCTTCCCCATTTTCAATCGGAATCAGGGAAACATCGCGAAAGCGGCGGCCGATCTCAACGCCGACCAGGCCGACATTTGTCGTATCCGGTTTGTGCTGAGGGACTCGCTCGCAGATTCCTTTCGCCGCTATAAGACGAGCCTTCGTCAAGCTGAACGTCTCAGAGAAGCAATCCTGCCGGATGCCAAAGAAAACCTGGAGCTGTCAACGCAAGTCTTCAAAGGGGGGCAATCGGCGTTTGCTCCTGTGCTTGCCTCACAGCAATCGTATTTCCGCAGCAAAGTCGCGTATGTCGAAGCCCTGACCGAGCTGCATAAAGTCATTACGGAAATTGAAGGACTTCAATTGACGGGCGGACTGAACCCTGCTGCCATCGGTTCAGCCATCCAAAATCAAATGGGGGGTGGAACACAACGTCAACGAGCGCTGCTGAACGATCTTCAAGACAATAACTCGAAACAGTTGTTACCAGCCGCGCAGTTAAGTCGGTGACGATTTCATTCTTTCTCAACCGTGACAAACACGGGTGGACTTGAATACGTCGCTTTCATCACAAAGTTAATCGCGAAATTCGCCATCACGGCCGTCACCTGTCGATCGACCGGTGGAGCGGTCTTATCGGCCTTCAGAGTGATGAACCCTTCACTATCAGTTCCGGTGAGTAACGTCTTGCTTTGGTTCCCTTCCATCGTCACCCCCTCGGGCAAGCTGTTCGCATAGACCTGTTCGAGATGGCGATACATGAAGTCGAGCGTCACGTTGGCGTTGACGTCCTTGGCTCGTACCAGGTTGATGAGAATCTTTTTCGATTCGCCTGGCTTCAAGCGGATTTCGGTTTCGCTCAGATTAACCGCCAAAAGATCTGCACTCTCCCCGACCGCGACACAATGCGTTTCGACGGGATAATGTCCTCGTCCGCCGCCGGGCGAGTAATATTCCTGATACGGTACCGCAGTGGCCGAAAGTTCCACCGTTGTCGACTCGCTGTTCGTGCCCGGCGGCGCGGGAATCGTATGCGTCGACGTCCCCCAGATTCGGACATCTTTGGCAACCGGCTTCAGTTCCGGAGAAGCGAATAAACCAATACAGCCATCGATCCCTTTTCCGGCAAGGATTCGACCGCATGTTGCCACGATACCCGCTGGCAGACCATCAATATGCAGTTGAACTTCCCCCGTGAAGCCATGCTTCCGAACCACTCTGACAAAAATCGCTCCGCATGTCCCAGGTGTTAGCTGCGTCTTGTCGGTATCGACTTCCAGCATGAAGTAAGGCTCGGTTTTCGTCACGCGTAATGCGTACTCGAATCCCGCTCCACCTCGCAATAATCCGTCACGAATTTCTACGATGAAAGTACCATCGATCGGCGCCTCCCACCCTTCGAACCAGGTATCTGCATGAGTCAGTCGGCCAAACCGTCCGTCATCGTCTTCGCGAATCGGCTGGCCCTGTGCGTTGAGTATCCTCAAGAACGAATCGAGATTGGACATCTGTCGTCTGGCGATCACTTCAAAGGTAAAACGATCCCCCTTCTTTGCCGCGAATGAATAACAATCCAGATCGGACGGGGATTCGATCCGTCCCGAAATGACTTGTGGCACCTCGAATGGAACCGCAGTCATCGCTGAATCATTGTCGCCAGCCGGTTCGACGAGTGTCGGTAAATCCGTCACGTAGAACCCTACCGGATTCGAGACTTGATCCCCAATCGCAACTGGCAAAGAAACCAATCCCGGCGGCGTCCCCTCAGGTACTCGGACGACTCCTTTAAAATCACCAGTCAGTCCCACGCCGCTCAGTTCCACACTTGTCTCAACCCCAGCTTTGACCCCCTTGGGAAAAGCACCCGTTACGAATGGGCGAGAGTTCGTTTCGATACAGTAGACCCAATCGACATTCCCCTGATAGCGGACGTCGCGAATCTCTAGCAGATACTCGCCCGCCTGTTCAAAACGATGGGTGAGAAACGGGTCGGCAAAAAAGGCGTTGTCGGAGGTGGCAAGCACGCTCCCTTTGGTATCTCGCAAAAACAGGATCGGGTCTGCATGCACCTGCAAATCATGGATCTTGTCCTGCAACCGCTGACATCGAACATGAAACAGAATCGTCTGACCCGCTTCCGCCGAGAATTTCCAGAAATCACAATCCTCACCCTTTTCGATCGTGCCACAAAGGGCGGCGGGAAGAGTGACCAATTGGGCCTTGTCGGCAGAGTTGTTCTCGGCGACTTCAACGATCACGGGGTCACGAACGACAACCAGTTGTCCGACCGTGCTGGCGCCATGCGGAGTCGCCAGTCGAAACTCGCGAACGCCGGGCAATGCGTCGGCCGTCGCCGTGAACTTCACTTTCAGCTTTGTGACATCTTTCGGTTTTTCACCAGGTTTGAGTTCGGGAATCACCGGAGGAACGACTTCTGCGGTCACGCCGCTGCCACCGACGGTCACTTGATACGCACCGAGCATTGTATAGCGAGAATTCACCTCGCATTCGGTGGTGGCTCCAACTTGAATGGCCACCGGTTTGAGGCTCATCACCATCGGATACGAAATCTGAGCGAAGACGGGCGAGGCTGTTGTCAGTCCGAGAACTACCGAAAAGGTCAGCGCTACTTGCAGCCGTTTTATCATTGACGTGCGTGTCACAGATTCCAGGAAACGGGCAATAGTTGCCACAAAATTGAGTCGCATCGTCGGCCCTTCATTGACATAAACGAATTCTTACGTGTTCGCAGCATAACAATTGCGGCTCATCTAGAAACAGTCAAAACGTGAGCACATTAGAAGAACATGTCTGAATGGCGAACCTGAACGGACGGAGACTTGAGTTTTTGCGATTGATCGGTCAAACCTCTTCGCATGAAACCCTTAGATATTTTACGTCAATTTTTCGGTTACGAATCGTTCCGCCCGCCTCAGGAAGCTGTGATCCAGCGAGTGCTAGGTGGTCAGCATGCGCTGGTGATTATGCCGACTGGTGGCGGCAAATCGCTCTGTTATCAGATCCCCGCGCTGATGCCGATTGAGCCGACCGAGACCACCAGCGGCAAGACTCCGTTAACGCTCGTTCTCTCTCCGTTGATCGCACTCATGAAGGATCAGGTCGATGCGCTTCGAGCGAAGGGGATCTCGGCCACATTCATCAATTCGTCGTTAAGTCGAAACGAACGAGAAAAACGTTATGCCGCAGTCTCTCGCGGCGAATATCAGTTGCTCTACGTCACCCCTGAACGGTTTCGCAAGCCGGAATTTACAAGTGCGATTGCCCAACGCACGATCCATCTGCTGGCGGTCGATGAAGCACACTGTATCAGCGAATGGGGCCATGACTTCCGGCCCGACTACACTCGATTAACGGAATTCCGCCGACTGATTGGTGAACCAACGACGATTGCGCTAACAGCCACGGCAACGCCCGACGTGCAGCGTGACATCGTCCGACAACTGGGGTTGGAACCATCTCAGATCAAGACGTTTCATTCCGGAATCGATCGGCCCAACCTGGAACTGACTGTCGACGAAGTTTGGGGTGATGACGAGAAGCTGTCGAGAATCATCGCCATTCATAACTCGTATCCCGCGACCTCGGGGAGCGGCATTGTTTATTTCACACTGATCCGCACGCTGGAACGTTTCAGCGAACGATTAAGAGCTGAGCAAATTCCGCACGTCTGCTATCACGGCGATCTGGAACGGAACGAACGGCGATGGATTCAGAATGAGTTCATGCAGGGCCGTTGTCCTCTTGTCCTGGCAACCCCAGCCTTCGGGATGGGCATCGATAAGAACGACATCCGCTACGTGATTCACGCCGAGATCCCCGGCTCGATGGAGGCCTGGTATCAAGAGATTGGCCGAGCAGGCCGCGACGGAAAACCCTCCAATTGCGTGTTGCTGTACGAAGAATCAGACCTGCTGACCCAAATGGAATTCCTGCGATGGAGCAACCCTGACGCCGAGTTCTACCAGCGGGTTTACGATCTGCTTATCCACAACCGCGAACAGGTTGAAGCGTTCGGCCTGGAATGGATGCGTGAGAAATTGCACGCCAAACAAAAGCACGATCATCGCTTGGAAACCGTGCTGGGAATGTTAGAACGATACGGCGTGATCGAAGGAACCTGGGAACCAATGCGGCTGACCGTCATGAACGATCTGGCACCAGAACTCTGCGATCAAGACCGACTCAACGCGAAACTTCGTCGTGACCAACAAAAGCTATTAGCGCTCGTTCAATTCATCCGCCACGATGGCGACAAAAAAGAATACATTCAAGATTACTTCGGAATCGCGGGCCGCGAGCCTTGAATCAATTCAAAAGACTTCAGCCACAGATGAACACAGAACCACACAGATAAAGCGGAATAAATCCCAGGAAAACACCTGAAAAACTCCTTTGCCCGTATTTTCCTCTTCTGCCTTTATCTGTTTACATCCGTGTTAATCTGTGGCCAGAATTCTTGCTTTCGAGTCTCTGTCGGAGATGGGTCAGATTACTTCCGACGCTAGCAGCGTCGGCCACGTTGACGGCGATTTCTCAAATATGGAGGGTCGCGACGAGCACGTTGTCCTCCTCTGACAAATATCCGCCCCAGATCGTCTTACCTGTTTACGAACTGCCAGTTCTCGTCAAATAGTCCGGCGGCAACGACCTCATACGCAGACGGGTCATTGCTCGTCGGAGTCGGCTTGATCACGGCCCAGTCTCCTAACCGCGGATACAGCAGCGCGTTTGTCCCTTTCAAATCCGTTTCGCGAAACGTGTGGCCGCTGTTGAGGACGATATAGTGCCCTGAATCAGCCGGGTTGGGGTAGACCATCACGGGGATGTGTGTCTTCGAGTCGTATTCAACGCCATTCATGACTAACTTTTCGTTCGTCCATTTGATCGGGAGTTTTGTCAGAATTTCCGCGATCAAGGGATTGCTTTGCGGGTCCCCGAACAACACCAGGTTCTGGCCTTTGAAGGTATTGCTAGCCGCCGCAGGCTGAACCGGTAGCGTCCCTCGAAAATATTTGTCCCAGACGCGGGCGAACTGGTCCGCAGCCGCCGAAGCAAAGTCGTCCGTCGCGGCCAAGAAACCTTTTCTGTTTGGCTTGATCACAACAAACTTAGACGTAAAAGCGTCATCGATCGGTCCTTGAAGTCCTGCGGACTTCTCGGGCTTCTCCGCGAGCCGCTGGTTGAGTTTCTGCGGACTGTCGAGCAGGACCCATTTGTCGTTGGCCCATTCAAGCTGGACGAAGCTGACATTGCCGGGGTTTATGTCTTTTGTCTCAATCCGTTGGCTGTCAATCGTTACCTGCAGTGGAGTATCTTTTTGAGGATCGAACGCGAGCCTGATTCGTCGCACATTCTTCGTCGTCAAATCAAAAAGATTTCCCTTGCGAGTCCCATCCACGACAGCACGCTCATACGTCGTGCGTAACGCGTCGATCTGGGTCCAATCGCAACGGCCGTACTTGGGGGTGTAAGTGACGAATCGAACGCGCTCGGCGCTGGATCGGCCGGCGTCCGCGTATTGACGGTATCCCGTTTCCGCCTTTTCCTGCCATTCTTTCGGCATCTGATGTTCGAGTCCCGGTGCGATGAGATGCGTAAACCTGAGTGGCTCTTTAAAGTCGCTCAGGGCATTCTCGATGTTGGTTGCGGCTTTCTTTTGCGGGTCTTTCTCACCGCTATACGCGACAACGGGGACATTGAACGCGTTTTCCGAATAGTCGACCGCATCATAAATATGCAGACACTTCTCGACGTAATCAGGCAATTGCTTCGGCAGGTTTCCGACGTATCCTCGTGTGGTGGTAAAACCGGCTCCCGGACCGAGCACGCAAAACCGGTCGGGGTGGTGCAGACCTATATGCCACGTCCCGGCTCCTCCCATCGAGAACCCGCGCAGGACAACCCGGTTGGGATTGAACGGTCCCGCTCCGTGCTGAATCGCTTCGAAGACATCGGCTTCACCAGCCCAGCGGTAGGCATTGTTTCCGCGACCGTAGACTTCCAACTGAACATAGCCCAAGTTGCGCGGCGCATCACCGGTGTGCGTGGCAATGAACTTGGCTTCAGTCAACGACGAATCACGACCGTGAAGCACGACATCCAGCCGCCAATCTTTTTTCAAGTGATAATCCTGAGGCAGCAGCACCGCGTACGGCTGAATCGAACCATCCACCGATGAACGATAGGCTCGCACAACCCATTTCCCAGTGATGTTCGCCCAGACGGGCTGGCCTCCTTCCGCCTGTTTGGCTCGGGCCAGCCCCTGATCGAGCGTGGTCAGAGCCCACTTGCCGCTGGCCGCTGCATACCATTCCGAAAAGCGGACAATGTTTTCGGCCCCCTTCAAGTAGACTTCGACCTCCACCAGGACGTCGTCAGGAATCTTCCGTTGCTTCAGCTTGCCGATGGCCCGCCGAAGCTCCTGCGTCTCCTCGGAAATCCGTTTAAGAGTCGCGTCATCCGGCATTTGAGCACTTGGCGGATCATAATTGGGTTGTGTTCGCGGCTCCGCCTTGTTGCCGGGTCCCGGCGGATTGGCAGGTTGAGCGAACCCAATTCGAGTCGTGCCGGAGATCGATAACAAAAAGAGGAAGAAGAATGATCGCATAGCGAGCTTTCTGTTGATAACAGGGTCATAGCAACACTCAATGACGACTTCGGAGACTGTCTTTTCCGCGAAAAACGTTGTGTTCCCTCAAACATGTTTAAAACATTGCAGCGCGCCCTCTGGAATGTTGCCGACTGTCAGGGTGCTGCTTGCCAGTCTTCGATTTGCAATCCGGGAACGCGACCGAATTCTGATGTGTTATGGGTAACGAGAATCAAACCTTCGGCAATTGCGATCGACGCAATGATTAAGTCGTTGGGGCCGATTGGGGTTCCACAATTTTCAAGATGGACGCGAATTCTTCCATAGATTACCGCGGCGGAATCAGTGAACGAAAACGATGGAAATAAATTGAAAAATGCGATCAGCCTGGCGTGATTCCGAGTGGGGTCGGCGCTTCGCTCGGCACCATACAAGAGCTCCGCTTTTACGACGGAGCATAATGTGATGTCTCCAGTACCTGCAAAAAGGCGGCTTGTGATGCTTCCAGCGTTTTTACCACGCAAATGCGCAACACAAACGTTAGTGTCGAGCAGATATTTCATCAGGGCAACTCATCTCTCTTTTCATAATCGCCCTGGGGATGCCTTTTGAATGTCTGGTCTGAAATGCTTCCTGCCGTCGCAAGTACGGACTGTTTCCACTCTTCAGCGGTCATGGGTTTGGACAATCGCTCCACAACGACGCGGACCTCGCAGTTCGCGTCGTTGTGTCCCAATGGAATCGACAGATTCAATACGCCGTTGGCATCAGCTCTCGATTTCAGCTCGATGGACGTCATGAAAATCTCCGGTGTTGACAATGGCCTGTTTCGCAGATTGTTTCATGGTGATCGTATCGTGATTTGCGACTCAAAAGGAAGTGCGAATATCGTCTCGACGGGAAACAGTCACCTGTCGCGGTTTCTATTCCTGCGGAACAGAGGCGTCGCCCCCCGCAGAAATTAATTGTTTGAATCAGATTTTCCGGAAATTCGGGAATTATTTCACTTTTTTTCTCAAGTGCACTAGGCGCGATCCCCCTTGCTCGTTTATTGTGTGCCTACAATCAATCTATTTAGAAACTAAATATCTATTTAGACTTTAACTTAAGATTGAAAGCAGATACAGTGACAACCGAATTCTTCAGAAAAACATTGCCAATCAAGCCTGATCTAGTCGTGAAATGGCCTGGCCGGACCCTCGACGAAGGCTTTACACCGTTTCCAAAGCGACTTTTGCGATGCTTGGACCGGGTTTTTGATGGGCCATCCGCTATTAATCATTTGAGGATCATCTTGGCAATTGCTGATTATGCCCGGCCAAATATGACAAGGCTGCCGAGTTTCATTTATCTGGCTTTTACGGCCGGGATGCCGGTTGAGGAATTTCGGAAAGGGATCACTGAAATCCAAAATAAGGGTTGGATTACAATTCGAGGATCAGAAGATGGAGCCACGATTGGGCTAGATGGGTTGGTTAGATTGATTGAGAAGCTGACAGCCGATCCTGAGGAAGCTGAGCAACAAGAACCGTTTTGAAAACAGCGACCGACGTCTTGGGAGACGCCTCTATGGTTTCGAAGAGAGCACCCACGACGCCGGATCTTTTTGAAAAAGAACGAGACCGTTTCAAAGCCAGCTCGTTCTTAATCATACGGAAAAAGGTGTCTGCAAGAAAGATCGCTCTTGATTTTCTGGTAGGAAAGTAGTGGTCGACGCTATTTTCAGGGGAGAAAATCGCACTACGTGGACAACGCCTTTTTGAAAAAAAGCTGCGTACCCGGAGTTCAGGTTCGTTTTTCGGGCCGTCCCTTTGGGACTTTAGCTGAGAAATCACTTCTTTTCTTCAACCCAGATATTTCGAAATCGAATCGGGTTGCCGTGGTCCTGCAAATAGATCGGGCCAGGTTCCGGTCCTTCAGCAACGGGAGCCGCGGTCGTTGCTTTCGGTAGGGCAACGTTGTCATGAATCACGACGCCGTTGTGTTTGACGGTGATCCGGGCATCGGCGGTTTTCTTTCTGCTCGCGTCGTACTTTGCAGCCGTGAAATCGATGTCATACGTTTGCCATGTCAGGGGTGGGAAGCACATGTTGAGGTCTGGCTTCTTGATCGAATAGATCCCGCCACATTCGTTGTTTTCACCCGTCAGGCCAAATGAATCGAGGATCTGGACTTCGTATCGACCTTGTGCATAACAACCACTGTTCGCTCGCCCCTGACCTCGTTCATTGGGCATGTACGACAGCATGAATTCGAGATGCATGGAATAGCTCTGGAACTTCTGCTTGCTGGTGACCCCTTGCACAAGCAAGTCACCATCCAGTTTGCCTCCTTCGAAATTGTCGGCCGATTTCCCGTCAAACAATACCACTGATCCCGTGGGGGGCTTGTCGCCTAATGTCGAACTCTTCCGAGTTACCTTTTTACATTCGCCAATCAAACCACCTGCGTTGTCTCGAATGGTGATCACTCCGTCCTGGATGCTGACATCAGCTTCGGTTGTTAATTCAAGCTTGCCACTTTTCAACAACCCTTCACTGCGAACCGGATCAAGGCCGTTCCAGCCATCCCCCGGCAAGCCGCCAAAATACCCGATCCCGAGAAACCGATTCCCCCCTTGAGCGACCAGTTGAATGCCAAGTTTGACATTATTCCCGTCACGCTCGATCTCGCCCACATATTCACCTTGAATGGCGAAATCGGAATCTGCCTTTTGTGGATCGAGCACAGCTTTCTCTTGTGCGAAACCATCGGGGGTACCAACGCCGAAAGCGGACACGATAAGACTGCACGTTAAGGGGAACACAAGAGTCCAGCGCATGATCGAAACTCCCAAGCTGAAGTGAGGGAACATAATCGGAATTGATCGAAACGAATCGGAATCCAGATTGTGCGGTGGAACGAGTCGAGTTTCAACCGGCAAACGTTGCATCTACAAACCGACCGGGATTCAACAGGCCGTGTGGATCAAGTTGCCGTTTGAGCTTTTGCATCAATCCCCAGCTCGGCTCTGGATCACCGCACATCGGCATCTTCGATTTCCATTCGGGGTCACAATGGAGCACCACAAGGTTACCGCGAGCGGATCTCGCGAAGTGGCGCAGTTCATTCAGAATGGTGGTTGTCGAATCGATCGACGCCGCTTCGTCCGGTAGTTGTCCAATGACAATCCCATTCCCCGCATGCACCTGAACGGCAACTCCCAAGCGGGTTGCCAGGCTGGCAAATTCCATGCTCCGCGACGGCAACAGATTCGCCTGAAATGTCAGCGGGTCATCGGCACATGTGGGGAATTCTGTCAATTCTTCCCACAGCCGAGTCGCATCGGGTCCAGAAATTCGCTCTTCCGACAGCACGCCACACGGAGTCAATTCGCGTCGAAGAGTTTCCATCTGCCAGTCAACTTCACGTACAGACCCTTCGACACCGACACACAGAACCAGTTCGGTGGAATGAGTATGAGTTCGAGCGGCGGTTCCAATCAGCTTCGCCGCGGTGGCGTTCAGAACATCAATCGCCACCGGACGCGATTCCGATTTCAATAATATCTGGAGTGCCTGCTCAATCTGTTCGAAAGATGCAAACCCGAACCAAATCAGTGACGACGTTTCGGGAAGTGGCCTGAGCTTCAGCGTGATTTGGGACACGATTCCCAAGGTTCCCCGGGAACCGACCAGCAGCTTGCAAATATCGTAACCCGCGACGTTTTTAACAACACGGCCACCCGCTTTGAAAAGTTGCCCGCTCGCATCAACGGCCGAGATTCCAATCACATAGTCACGAAACGTTCCGTGACCGAATCGTCGGGAACCACTGGTGTTGGTGGCAACGGCACCCCCTAACGTCGCTCGACCAGGCTGAGCGATATCGATCGGCAAACGCTGACGTTCTTTGGCGAGTTGCGACTGCAGGTCAGCGATTCTCATTCCCGCTTCCACCGTGATTGTCATATCGCGGGCGGGATAATCAATGATCCGAGTCAACTCCGAAAGCGACACAATGACATCGGCCCGAGCCGCTGATCCATAATGGAGCGCAGTTCGACCGCCGACAGGACAAATCGTCTGCTTCGGTCCCGCCAGGTTCTCGGCCATGAAACGAGCCAGTTCCGACTGCGTCGCAGGAACGAATTCGACCAAAGTTGCGATTGCTGTCATTTCCACAAAGACTCAAAAAAGTTTCCGAAGCGCGTGACCAGTCGGAAAGGAGCATAAAGTCGCCCGCGTCGAAATGAAAGCCGCAGAAAAGTGAGAACTCTCCTTGGAAATTTCCAATTAACAAGTGAAGGCGGTTCATTACGCTCAACGGATACAAAACCTAGAATCACATTTTGATTTACGGTGGGTCGTCGTCGACATGAAAGAACTTATGAGTATAGAACTTCCCTATTTGACGTCCGACCTCCCGGGAATTGGTGGACAGCTTAAATGTGAACCAGAAGATTTTGTTGTGGAAGAGATTCCTGCTTATGAACCATCTGGCGAGGGGCAGCATCTTTTTCTTTGGATTGAAAAACGGGATTTGCCGCATGATCAGATGCTGCGACGGCTATCAAAGATTCTGGAAATATCCCAAGACGATGTGGGAGTGGCGGGGATTAAAGATCGTCGGGCGGTAACGCGACAGTATGTCTCGGTCCCGAATACCTGCGGACCTCGCTTGGAACTGCTGGAATCCGAGCAGTTGCGAGTACTGCAATCAAACCTGCATGGAAACAAGCTGCGAACCGGGCACTTGCGAGGGAATCGGTTTACCGTGGTTGTTCGAGGGGTCTGTGATGACGCCAACAATCGCTCTGCCGAAATCATCAAGGTCTTGCTTCAATCGGGTTTTCCAAATTATTACGGCGAGCAGCGGTTCGGACATGATGGAGAAACGCTGACACTTGGACTGGATTTGCTTTCAGGAAAAAAACGTCCACAGGACATCCCGTATCAGAAGCGGAAATTTTTGCTGAGGCTTGCTGTTTCGTCTGTGCAATCGGATTTGTTCAACCAGGTGCTCGCCCGCCGGCTTCAAGATGGTTTGCTTCACACGGTGCTGGACGGTGATGTGATGGAGGTGATCGAATCAGGTGGAAAATTTGTTGTTGATGACGTTGGTCGTGAACAAGCTCGACTGGATCAAGGTGAATTGTCGGTTACCGGGCCGATGTTTGGCGTGAAGATGCTCAGCCCGCGAGGTGTCCCTGCTGAACGAGAGGCTCGAATTCTCGAAGAAGCGGGTTTGAACCTGGATGCGTTTCAGAAATTTGCGCAACTGATGTCAGGTGCCCGACGAGCGTTTATAGTTCGCCCGTGGGAACTGACAGCCGTGCCAGCCGACGCCGGAATCAAGTTCGAGTTTTCGCTTCCGAGCGGCGTCTACGCCACGATGCTACTCCGCGAGTTTTTGAAGACAGATTTGGATGCGGAGTGAACTCGAGAATTGCGTAAGCCGGTTCATCGTTGGGCAATCTTCATTCGCGTTCAAAATCTCTTCCGTCGCAACGCGACAGCCCGATGTCGGCCCAGGCCAACGGCCGATCCTGGCGCATCGCCGTTCTGTTGGGCCTTTGGATTGCGAATTCTCAAGATTTCGCCGCGTATTTCGTCCGGAAACTCGAAGAAATCGAATTTCGGTCGTATGATGCGACGTTCACTGCGCCGAAAGTCGTTGGCCGAACTCGATTTGGCACGTTAAATTTTCCCTAAGTCATTAACAAACCTGCTTTTACCAAGGTTGATCCTGTGCTGGCTGGTCCTTTGTTTTCGCGTGAAGCTCTGACGGTTCCTCGGCAGCTCATGCACTTTCTGATTCGTTCCGGGTACGTCGGGGCGTTCTTCGTTTTGATGTATACCGCCGCCCAGACAACATTTGGCTGGCAGGAAGTTCGAAATCTGGGGGACATTGCACGGTTCGGTCAGTTGGTGTTTCAGGTTTTTGCCCTGGTCCAATTGGCAATGATGGTGTTCTTCGCCTCGCTTTTCGCTGCCGGAAACGTCGCGCAAGAAAAAGATCGGCGAACGATGCTGCTTCTGCTGATGACGGACCTCAGCGACAGTGAATTGGTGCTCGGAAAGCTTTGCTCAAGCCTGCTTTTACCTTGCGTCCTGTTGGTGACTTCGATTCCGGTCTTTGCCTTTGTTCAGATGATGGGTGGCGTTTCCTCAAATCAAATCGCCTGTGCAATTGCGATCTCGGCAGCAACCGGGCTGGCTGCCGGTAGCTGGGGTTCACTGGTTGCTTTCTGGCGAGAAAAGACGTTTCAAACCCTTGCGATCAGTCTGATTGGTATCGTCCTGTTTCTAGGGATTATCGAAGGTGTCGTTGCGATTGTTGGCGCACTTTCGAGCACGGGAATTATTGTTGGCGCGATGAATCCATTCCGCGCAATGCTGCGAGTGCTCGATCCGCTGAATACTTCGGGCGGAAAATCTTATGAATCGATCGCGATGATCTCTGCCGGATTCCTGGCCGCATTGGCGCTGACGATCATTATTTTAACCATCCTGCAAGTCAGAATCTGGAACCCATCGCGGACGCTCGGAGACATGGCGACACAGGACGAGAAGGACCGTGGAGTTTCACGACCACCGCGACCGGTTTGGAACAGTCCGGTGATCTGGCGCGAAATGATGACGAAGGCCTACGGCCGTAAAGTCATCTTCATCAAGTTGGCTTATTTCGTGATCGCGGCGACAGCGTTTTATTCCATTTGGAATACTCCTCCCAATTCTGCCAAAGTGCTAGGTATGGTCTCACCCGTTGGAGCCGCGTTTATCGCAGTCAGTCTTCTCTCGATGATGTTAATTAACGCTCAGGGGGTGACGGCACTGACAAGTGAACGTGACGGCGGAACGCTGGAATTGCTTCTCGTCACAGATATCAGCGCGAAAGAATTCATCGTTGGGAAGCTCGGTGGCATCCTTTACAACAGCAAAGAACTGATTCTGATTCCACTCGTTTTCATGGTTAAGAATCTGCTGGAAGGGGTCCTTACGTTTGAAAACTTCAGCTATATCACGCTTGGATTTCTCGCCCTGGTTTTGTTTTCCGCCATGCTGGGTCTCCATTCGGGACTCAGCTATACAATTTCACGTACGGCAATTGCGAACAGCCTGGGAACCATGTTCTTCCTGTTCGTTGGAATCTTCATTTGCATGATTCTCATTTTGCAGGCCAAATCATCGTTCGGATTACAGCTTCCCAGTTTCCTGGTTTTCATTTTAGGTGGAAGCCTGGGACTCTGGGCATCGCTCACGCATCGTAATCCATCCCCTGCCTTGACGCTTGCTGCAGGGGTTTTGCCGTTCTGTACGTTTTATGCGATCACGAGCTTTTTGCTCGATTACACGCTTCCTGTTTGTCTATTCGTCGTTGCGGCATATGGTTTTACGACCACGGCCATGTTGATTCCGGCAGTCAGTGAATACGATTCCGCCCTCGGCCGAACAGAGATGCCGAAGGGGTAGGGATTAAGTCCTGCTGGATCATTCGTCAAAACGATTGCTTGCAAGTTTTCTGGAGCCTGAGTCATGAAATTTCGGTCGATCGGTATTGTCGTCATTCTCGGGCTATGCGGGCGACATTCGATTTCGGTCGCGGCCGAATTATCTCATCCTCGGATACCTGGATTCGAACGGTTTTATTCAGGTTCAGTCGAAAAGCCCGTCGGAGACGATGAAGAGCCGATCAAGCTTGACCCTGTTACGGGTGGTCGGATTCTTTTGAGTGAACTCAATTGTCTCTCGTGCCATATGGCAGACGAAACGACGAAGAAACTCTTAACCCCAAAGCAGGCTCCGATCCTGGATGGAATTGGGAGTCGCGTCAAAGTGGAATGGATCCGTTCGTATCTCGCCAACCCTCACGCAGCAAGACCGGGAACCACAATGCCCGATCTCCTGTCAGGTCTTTCAGAAGCATCTCGGGCAGCAAGCGTCGAAGCGTTGACACACTTTCTTGCGTCAACCGGAAATGTTCCCGAAGGTCATTCAAACGCGACAGCCGCCCAAAAGGGAGAAACACTTTTTCGGACGGTTGGATGTCTTGCGTGCCACAACTCGCAGACAGAGAATGCTCCGGAAATTGCCACATCGGTTATCCTTCCGGACGTCGGTAAAAAGTATTCGATGCCCAGCCTGATGGCATTTCTCAAAGATCCTTTAAAGTCACGGCCGTCCGGTCGAATGCCCGCGTTGGGGCTGAGCGACGAAGATTATCAGAATCTTGCACATTATTTTGTTCGTGGTGGAACGCTGACTCTCAATACAAAATTCCAGTTGTTTCGAGGGAACTGGGATAAGTTGCCAAACTTCGCCAGTCTGAAAGTGGCTGCGCAAGGGGAGTCTGTAGGATTTGATCTTTCGGTCGCGGGCCGACCCAATAATTATGGATTGCGATTCACTTCGAACCTGCAAATTGTCAAACAAGGGGAATATCAGTTTACGCTGGGTTCAGACGATGGCAGCCGACTCATGATCGACGGTGAAACGGTTGCCGATTGTGATGGCATTCACCCCCACACGACCGTTGAAGGTCGCAAAACTCTGACAGCCGGGTTTCACGAGGTTGTTGTCGAATACTTCCAGGGTGGTGGAGAAGCGACGCTGGAAGTCGAGATCGCGGGACAAGGTCTTGCGCGACAGCCGATAACAGGATTCTTGTTCCTGGAACCCAAAGTTCCGGCACCTGCTGCTGATAAACCGGTGTTTACGATCGATGCCAAGCTTGTGGAACAGGGTCGCGCGCTCTTCACAACGGTCGGATGTGCGTCGTGCCACTCCATGACGGTTGATGGCAAAGCGATTGCCTCGGAACTCAAAGCAAAGCCGTTGTCCGAACTGGTCGCGAACACTGGCTGCCTCGCGGAAACGATCCCTGGCAAAGCACCGCGATATGGCCTGACACCGACACAACGTTCGGCGCTTGCTCTAGGGATCAAGGCTCAAGCGGTTGAGACCAGAAGTGAGGCCGTGCATCGAACAATGACAGCCTTGAATTGTTACGCATGCCATCAACGTGACAGGCTTGGTGGTGTCGAGCCGGCACGCGACGGCTCTTTTGAATCTCGACAAAAAGAGATGGGTGACGAAGGTCGTTTGCCTCCAACCCTGACCGGTGTCGGCGACAAATTAAGACCTGATTGGCTTCGGCACGTCCTGCACAACAGCGCCGACGACCGAAAGCAGTACATGGTGACAAAGATGCCGAAGTTTGGGCCAAATAACATTGATTCGCTGGTCGACATGTTCGCCACGATCGATCAAAAGCCCGACTCACTGCCCAAAGCAGAATTTCTTGAACCCGATTACCGGGTCAAAGCGGCAGGACGACATCTTGTGGGTGGGCAGGCACTTTCGTGTATCAAATGTCATGATTTCGGACCTCATCCTTCGACGGGTGTTCGGGCGATTAATCTGACGACGATGACTCAGCGACTGCGTCCAGAGTGGTTCTACCGGTACGTTCTCGACCCACAGGCCTACCGTAAGGGAACGCGAATGCCCGCCCCGTGGCCGTTTGGACAAACAACCGTTCGCGACGTCTTGAAGGCTGACGTCAATCTTCAAGTACAAGCCGTGTGGTTTTATTTATCCGATCGCGACAAGGCCGCTGTCCCTGTGGGACTGGTCCGTGAGCCGATTGAACTGAAGCCGCAAACCGAACCAATTATTTACCGCAACTTCATCGAAGGTGCTGGAAGTCGTGCCGTCGGAGTCGGTTATCCTGAAGGGGTCAACCTGGCGTTTGATGCCAACAACATGCGAATGGCCATGATCTGGCACGGAGCATTCATGGACGCGTCACGTCATTGGACGGGGCGTGGCCAGGGATTTGAATCACCACTCGGAGACGATGTTCTGACACTTCCCAATCACGTTCCGTTCGTAGTACTCGATAAACCTGATCGTGAAGTCCCCACCGAAATGGGACGAGACCTTGGATACAAGTTCCTCGGCTATCGTCTGGACAAAGAACAGCGACCAATCTTCCGCTATTCATTCGGGGGTATCACCGTTGATGATCACCCTGTCCCGGCAAAGGAAGAATCCAAGAAGTATGGAACACTCAAACGAACTTTGCACTTCGAAGGGGCCGCAGACACCAGCCAATTGTGGTATCGAGCACTCACATCAAAACAGATCGAATCCCTGGGCGAAGGTCGTTATCGAGTCGATGATGTCTGGAGATTCGAAGTCAACTCGCCAGCAGCAGATGCACCGATCATTCGGGAATCTGGTGGCCAGAAAGAATTATTGATCCCCGTTCGGATGAAGAATGGCAGAACCGATATCACGGTTAATTACGTGTGGTAGTTCATACAAAAACCGCGATAGAACGGGACGAAAAAAATGGCGTTGATTTCCGCTCACACGGAAATCAACGCCATCACGACAGATTAGGTAATTTTCTCGAACTCATGCCATCACGGCAACTCAGTTGATTTCTTCCCGATCGACGAAATCTGTTTACAAATCGCCTTTCTTAAACCAACGCAGGATCGCCATTTCCAATAAAGGTAGTCGGCTGAAAGCATAGGCGCTCGCCCGGCTCTGGCCATCAGACCAGCTCCGGCTACACCTCCAGCCGACTTACCCTTGGTGGAACCGACCACGAATCAAAAATCTTATTCAGCTTCCGTGCGGTCAACGTCGAAGTCTTTTCGACAAAACCATGTAAAGCAATGACCGTGCCGCAGTCGATTTTGGGCGACGTAAAAAGTCGATTTCTCGTAATGTTATGCGAGAAACAAGGCCTGAATTTTTTGCAAACGTGACCTTCGCGTTCGGCCGTGCACAGCCAAAAGGCAACTTCGCACAAAAACAGCACGCAAAAAAAGGGTTGAGCTGATTGCTTGAATGCGTCAGTGAATCTGTTTCAAATCTGCACGGGTCGTTTCATAAGTTGTCGCAAAAGCCAAGGCGACAGGATCAGGAGTCACGCCCCACTTCTGACAGGCTGCCTGATAGATTTCCGGCCACCAGTTTCGGTGCGCAGTAAGCCCTTCATCAAGGTATGAACGCCAGTGGCTGAGAACTTGCGACCAACAGCGATCACCGTATGACATTGCTTCATTCAAGTCACCAAATTCTTTCACGTACCACTCACGACCGATTTGAGCGTGCAAAACTTCGTCAGCCCAGTCGAAGTCCTGAAAAAGCCCAGCCAGGGGGATTCCTGAAGCCAGCCCCACTTCCCACTCATAACGTTTTCCGGTGCGAGGCATTAATCCCTGTTCGATAAAGAACAGGACAGCATGTCGTTCCCAGGGTTTAAGCTGCGTATTCAGGTTTCTTGACCAGGTGAAATTGATCGGAATCCGCGACCAGTCGATACCCAGACGTACAAACCCGACTTCTCCCAACATCGCATGTCGGGCCTCATCCCAAAGCTGACGAGACATGTCCCGATAGTATTTCCAGGGCTTGCCCGGTGTCTGGAACAGGATGCTCGCCATCATTTCGGGAACGTCGATTTCTCGTAATCGCTTATAGAACATCATCAATGTCTTATCCCGAGCCGCGAATCCTTCGTCGTAAAGGAATGCTTCTGGATTCACTCCTGCGTTGAACGAATCCTGAAAGCGTTCGTCGCGCTGGGGGACAGGGTCGTATACAAACGGCGTTTTGGAAAAATGGGGCTGGAAATTCGATGACAACGACTGTGTGGTATCCGTTGAATCTTCGCGTGACGAACGTTGCACATCGATTTCATCAGGTGCATCGCAACCAGAAATACCTTCCGCTTCACGAATGCAATTGCGTAGCAGTTGCAGCCACGGATCGAGTTGCTTACGAGATTTCTCATCGACCAGACAAGCAACCGCCTGTCGTCCAAACGTCGCGATGTCTTCCAATTCCAAGAGGCAGAATCGAGTTACGCGGACTGACGGAGCGTCAGCCAGCAGGTTGGTCGTTGCCAGGTATTTTCTGAGCGAATCAACCAAGGCGGGAACGATGCATTCATAGAGTCCCAACGTCAATTCGACATGCGATGGCGCACAGAGAACTTCGTCGCAGAGTCGTTCCAATCCGGCATGTGGCACGGCATCAAGTCCGAGTGGCGGTTCGCGCAATTCACCGACTCGTTGTCGAAAGGCAGACGCGTGTTCGGCACATAAATAAGAATGCAGACTAAATCCGGTCTTTAACTCGTAGACCGGTTCGGCAGTGATCCGAGCGGTAAAAATCTGGTGCAACCGGACAAGCAGGTAATGATGTCGCTTCATCCAGGCAACGCATCGATCAACCGACATCCCCTCCCTTAATGCGTCATCGAATGAACAAAGTCCTGCAAGTGGAGGGAGGTTTTTCCAACCCAATCCTGAAGTCATGTCACCCTCGCTGCGTGTGCGTTGAGAAAGATGCGAAAACTCTGATCATCGCTCATCTATAGATTAACGAGCGAAGAGTTTGAAGGCGTGCGAAACACCTGCGGCGCATCTTAAGCAGTTGAGATTACTCACGTCAGGCAGCACGATGGCGAAATGGAATTGTCGATACTTCGAAATTCATTGTCCGGCGAATCGCGTAATTTGTTTTGTTTTGTGAAGCGAAGTAGATCCGCGAACAAAGCTCACCCAGGATGCCGAAAAACAGAAATTGCAATCCTGCCAACGAAAAGAGTGCGGCGAGAAACAACACCAAATTACCCGTCAGTTCGACACCGGACCCAAGCTTTATCCAGACTGCGGAAACCCCCAGAATACTGCTCACGAGGAAATTACCGAGGCCGATCGAACCGAACAGTTTCATGGGGCTCGCCGAGTAGTGAATCAAGTACTTGACGGTGACCAGATCCAATAGAACCCTTAGCGTCCTTGAAATCCCGTATTTCGACTCACCAAACAGCCGTGGATGATGTGTCGTCTCCACTTCAGCACACCGCGCTCCGCGCCAATGGGCCAGTATTGGAATGAACCGGTGCATCTCACCGTAAAGGTCCAGTTCTTGAGCGATTTCCGTTCTGATCGCCTTCAGCGTACATCCGATATCATGGGCCCGAAATCCCGTGACTCTGGAAATCAGCCAATTGGCAATTTTCGACGGTAATTTCCGAGCAATAAACGAATCCTGGCGATCCTTTCGCCAGCCATGGACAAGATCAAAACCTTCTTCCAGTTTGGCAAGAAGATGGGGAATATCATTGGGATCGTTTTGCAAATCACCGTCCAGCAAAACAACCGTGTCCATCGATGCGGCCTGAATTCCCGCCTGCATCGCTGCTGTCTGTCCGTAGTTCTTGCGAAACTCAATAAGTCTGACGAGAGAATCTCGCTTCGCTAAATCGTCAAGACGCTGGTCAGAATCATCCTTCGAGCCATCGTTGACGAAGATGATTTCGTAGCGAATGCGCATGCGCTGCATGACCGACGTGACCGCCTCATACAACAGAGGGATGTTGTCAGCTTCATCATAAATCGGCACAACGACAGACACGCTCATGCGAGCCTTCCCTGCGAATGTCGCATCGGCGAGCAACGAATTTGGATTGGATCGGATTGATTGGATAGGAGTTACGAGAAAAATATTCCCTGAAACTGTTCGGGAGTTTTTTCATAAAGTCTCGGTCACGTCCAGACGACTTTCGTTGGTCAAAATCGATGAAAGATCAGTTTTGATCAGATTTCATCGACTTCACGCAATTCCTGCTGGAACATCACCTTGAATGTGATGCCGTGTTCGAAACGAATCACGGTCATACCGATCCGTTGTGGCTGCTATCTTTGGATCGCAAAAAGCCTGACCGATATGCGTCGGCCATGGCCAGCGGAATTTCCGCCTCGGCCAGAACGACCTTCGCTTGATTTTCCACGGTCAACGCTTTCATTTCCTGTTCGGCGGCGACCGCCCGGGCGCGTCGTTCTTCTGCCTTCGCCCGAGCAATCCGCATGTCAGCCTCGGCCTGATCCGCCTGCAACCGCGCACCAATATTGTCCCCAACATCAATGTCAGCAATGTCGATCGAGACAATTGCATAGGCCGTCTGGGAATCCAACCCCTTTGCCAGCACGGTTTTGGCAATCAGCATCGGGTTCGCCAGAACTTCGTTGTGCGTGTTACACGACCCAATTGCCGAGACGATCCCCTCACCGACGCGAGCTACGATCGTGTCTTCGGTCGCTCCACCAACTAGCTGAGCCAGATTCGTTCGCACGGTGACACGTGCTCGTGCTTTCAACTGAATCCCGTTCTTGGCGACGCCATCAAGAGTTGATCGTCCAAATGACTTGGGATCGGGACAATCGATCACCTTCGGATCAACGCTGGTCTGAACGGCCTCAAGCACGTTTCGACCAGCCAGATCGATGGCTGACGCCGTGTCCCAGTTCAAATCGATCCTGGCACGATGCGCGACAATCAACGCACGAACGACTGTTTTGATATTACCCCCGGCAAGATAGTGGGCTTCCAGTCGTTCGGTCGTGATATCCTTGAGACCTGCCTGTACGGCCATGATTTTCGAGTCGACAATCGCGGTCGGATTGACCTTTCGTAGCGACATGAACAGCAGTTGAAATGGACTAATCCGGGCACGAGTCACGAATGCACGCAGCCATAATTTGAAGTATGCCGCAAAGATCGCAATCAGCACAACGATAAATAAGACGGCGAAACCAACCCCGACAATCAGCAGGATTTTCAGTGTGTCGTTATCCATCGAAGGATTTCCCTGAATAATAAGATCAATAGGGAGTGCACAGCCCGGGAAAATCACCTTGCACGCGCGGGCAAAACCAAGTTTCACCACGACGCGATGGAATCGACCCTGACACTCGGAATGGCAGTTTAATGCCGTGGTATTCTACGACGCGGTCCACCACCGGTCGAGCGACCATGCCAAACTCGAAAAAGTTGGGTCGATATTTTTCTCGCAGACAGGTCAGATGAAATCGCCAAACGGGCGTACGGAAATACTGTTGTGGGTTACGGCGAAATAGTGATCGAAACCCGGGGTGGCACGGATTTGGAATTTTCGACAAGGCCGTGGCTTCATGGTTAGACAACGTGTCGGATGAGCACGGCCTTACCGAAGACGGTAAAACCGTGGCACCCTTTCGTTGGTCTTGCTATCAAGGGGCGCAATTTGGACTCAATCGAAGTTACGCCGCTCGCCGTCGCGGTATTGCCGGAGCTTCACCAAGTTTCCACCAGGCATGTCCCTCCTCTTCCCACGGCACAGCAGCCACAGAAGGGCGTGGCCAAGCTGCAAATGGGGTCGTGTCAAAGGGAGCAGAAACGTACGGCGACGTGGCACGACTGGCAATTTCGTTTGCCAGAACAGGAGCGAGAACAAGTTTCGTTGGCCATCCCGTCGTCACATTTCCCGCACAAAGAACCTGAATGGTTTCAGGTCTGGAACCGTTGGCGGTCGCACCTTCAGCTCGGTCCGTCGAATACGTGGTCCATTCCGTGTCTCGCAAATCGACACCGGGAAGTACCGACAGAAGTTCACCCCATGCATGTTCAGTCAGCGCACCCGGATCGAGTTTCACGCCGTCTTCTGCGACTTGTCCACCGACTTGCCAGACCATCCGCCCCTGGCTGTCCATTTGCGACGTGATTGTAACCCTGGTTTTGGCACCATCAAGACAGTGTCCGTTCAACTCGGGCAGCCGAGGACCACGGACGACCACCATGTGCAGTGGCCGACGCTGCATAACGTCGCCACTTAACCCAGTTCGTTTTCGCAGTCGCGCGTTACCGCCGCCCGCTGTAAAAATCACTTGACGCGGGTTAAGCAACAATGTGGACCCGTCCGTCGGGGAAACCAGACGGACTGATTTGACTTCGCCGGGGCTGTCAAGATCGAATTCCAGGCCTTTGTCAGCGTCGATTTTCAAAATCCGGTCACGATATTGGTTGGCCAGGTCCTGAATGAAGCTTTGTGGGGAAATCACCTGTTCGGGAAGCCGAGCGACAGTCCCATAGACGCCATTCAATGCGTCGGGACGCTCGTCCATAGAAATGGTTTCGGGCTTAATTCTCAATCCAATTCGAGCACCGATCATGCCCGCTCGTGATGTCAGCGAGTCTGTTTGCCAGAGATAACAGCAATCGGAACGGACCCGCGTTCTCGTCAGGTTCGGCGTCGATCTACCCAACAGCGAATCGCGCCAGACATTAGGCATTTCGCGAATGTTCTTCGCGGATTTGGTCAAAAGTCCCGACAAAGTGTACTTCAATCCGCCGTGAATAATTCCCTGGGAAGCCACAGTTTGACCGGAACCGAGCGAACGTGCTTCCAGCAAAAGAACGTGATGTCCATCGCGCGATAAACGATCGAGCAGCCACAATCCAGCGGCGCCCCCTCCAAAGATTAATGCATCCAAACGCATAGCAGACTCCCATCTTCCTTGAGGGGTCGCGAATTCAAAATACCATCGGAATACATCCTGTCCGATGCCAATCACACAGGCCAAGCAGCCCGTTTGACGTCGCCAGATTTCCGCGTATCGCGATCCAGCGACGTTTACCGCGAAAGGTAGTAGAAAACCCGATTTTCAGGAAGATGGATCTCACGCAGGATCAAACGCTACTTGACTTCAAGCGTTCGGACGAATTTGACCGCCCGCTGAATCCACCTGTTCAACTCGTCAGCGTCGGTTACGCCTTCAGCATCGACCAGAATCCAACCCTTCATCGCCCTGCCGGTAATGTCAAATTTTCGAGCAAATGGTTCCCGAAGTGATTCTTCATACGCATCGGGACCGACTCGAGCAATTAACGAGTTGTTCCAGACACCAACCAGCATGTTGCCGTGGAGCAAGAATCCTAAACCGCCGAACATCTTCTTTTCTTCGATCCCTTTTTTGTGCGAAAGGGAATTTCGAATGCGTTCGCCAAGTAACAGGTCGTATGCCATGTTCAGGAAACCTTTACCGAATTGCTGCTTACGGCGAACAGGTTGGATCGGCTTCGTTCCAAGTCAATGGTCTCGTCGATCTATCATCGGGTTGAGCAGTCTCAAGCCGTTGAAGATCACCAGTAGCGATGCGCCCATGTCTGCTGCAATTGCGGCCCAGAGGGATGCAAAGCCGAACATGGTTAACACAACGAATAGAATCTTGATCGCCAGCGCGAAAATGATATTTGCACGGATGATACCCAACGTCCGCCGGGAATGACGTACCAGCCAGGGAAGTCGTGACAGGTCATCCGACATCAAGGCGATGTCGGCCGTTTCCAGCGCGGTGTCGCTTCCCGCTGCTCCCATCGCGATTCCCAACGACGAACAGGCCATTGCAGGGGCATCGTTCACTCCGTCTCCCACCATCGCCACCGAACCATACTCGGACACAAGACTTTCGATCGCAGAGACTTTTTCGGCGGGAAGCAAGTCCGCTTTGACTTCGTCCACCCCGACAGCCTTTGCAATGACTTGAGCGGTCGAGGCATTGTCGCCTGTCAGCATCACAATGGGCGCGATCCCCAAATCTCTCAACGCCTGAACCGAATTCAAGGCATCTGGGCGAACGGTGTCTGCCAGCGCGACGTAGCCACAAACATGATGTTCGTTTCCTACGATGACGAATGTGACACCTTGTTGAGAAAGCGTATCCAGTTTCACGAGAAGTTCATCAGTTGCCTGGCCACGTTCTTCGAGATAGCGACGGGACCCGAGCCAGAACGTTTTTCCATCAAGCCGCGCCGTTGCACCCTTCCCGGGTACGATTTGATAATCTTCAACGGCTCGGATCTGAACGTTTTTTGCTTGTGCGTGGGTCAGGATTGACTTGCCCAGTGGATGTTCACTTCGGGACTCGAGACTTGAGACTCGTTCCAACAGCTCCTCATCAGAATGTCCATTCAACGGGATGACCGCCACGACACTCGGTTGACCGTGCGTCAGTGTCCCGGTCTTGTCGAATGCAATGGCCTTTAAACGGCCAGGAAGTTCGATAAAGGCTCCTCCTTTGATCAGTACTCCTTGACGTGCGGCAGCAGCAATCGCCGCAACAATACTGACGGGTGTTGAGATCACCAGCGCACATGGACAGGCAATCACAAGTAGGACCAGTGATCGATAAAACCAGTCGTGCCAGCTCCCCCCCAAAAGGATTGGCGGAATGATAAAGATCGCCAAAGCCAGAGCGAGCACAACGGGCGTATAAGTCCTGGCAAACTTCTCGACCCACTGCTCCGAATGCGATCGCCGGGATTGGGCTTCGCTGACCATGTGGATCAGATGTGCCAGCGTCGTCGTCCCCGCCGTTTTCGTGCTTTGAATTTCCAACGCACCATCACCGTTGATCGTCCCCGCAAACACAATATCGCCAACGGATTTCGCGATCGGAAGGCTTTCACCAGTCATCGGAGCCTGGTTGACGTAACTGTTCCCCTGAGTCACTCGTCCATCCAACGGAAACCGTTCACCCGGCTTGACGAGCAACATTGAACCGACAGAGACCTGGTCAGGGGCGACTTCCTTCTGATGACCATGAGAATCCAAAATTCGAGCCATCGGCGGTGTCAGATCGAGCAGCGTCTCAACAGCGCGACGAGCATGCCCGACGCTCCATTTTTCCAACAGCAACGAAACAGAAAACAAGAAGGCAACGGTCGATGCTTCAAACCAGTCACCGATGGCGGCAGCCCCAACCACCGAAATCGTCATCAACAAATTCATATCGGGCTGAATTCGTCTCAATGCCAGAAACGCCCGTGGCAACACGAACCATGCTCCCGTCAAAATGCCCAAACCGTATAAAATCCGGGCTGGCAACGGGGTTTGATGGGTCACGCCCATCCCTTCCGAACCGATGGCCTCTTGAATGCTCTGAGTCATGACGAGATGCGTAGCAAATCCCGCCAACGTCAACAGTCCGCTGATCACGGTCAGCAGCGTACGGCCCCAACGTTCGAAAAATGTCTGCTTTTGAATCGGTTCTGGGACATTCCGCCAGACAACAGCCGCCATCCCCGTGCGAGCCACGGCAGTTTGAATCGTTTCTGGAGGGACTTCGCTCGAACAACACGAAACGGTCAGAATCTCGTTTAGCACGTCAAACGACAGATTCCCGTCGCCACCCACGATCGGGCCAAGTTCCTTCTTCAGGACCGAAACTTCTTCGGCGCAGTCCATCCCCGCGATCTTGAACTGCATTTTATCAGAGTGCATGAACAAACGGCCCTTCGAAGGATCAACATATGAAACGCTTGGACTTGTCGCCGTTGCCCTTCGACAGAGCGGATTAGTGTTTCAAACTGGGGGTGGCACGGTTTTGGAGTTTTCGACAAGGCCGTGCGAACGAATGGAGCTTATTCCATTTTGCACGACCTTGTCGAAGACTCCATGATCGTGGCACCCAACCTTTGCGATCTTGAAAAAGTGAATTGCGACGTTCCCCTTCGAGATGAATGGCGCTCGACTCTGATACCGATATGTTATGATCCGCTGATCATATCCGGCAAGTTGAACCGGATCGTGATGTTCACAAGGGCTTTCGAAGACACGAATGATGACGCCAATTGTTTGTCACTTTCATGAAAAATTCACGAGCGCTGCTGAAACTGGAAAACCGATCAGCTAAGCTTGAGGCTGCGTGATTTGCCTGCCCAGTCCATCGGAGGTTCGATCACCATAAAACGGATTTTTATGATCTACCAGTCCGACACGACAGACGATTCGGTTTGAAATGCTTTCCACTGACTCCATATCAAGTCCACCTCGCGGCAAGAACGCCAAACCGTCGGCGGTCATTGATGTCGGTACGACGTCGATCCGCATGGCGATTGCTGAAATTGACGATGCCGGAGGTGTTCGTCATTTGTCCGCACTTTCGCAAGCGGTCAGTCTGGGCAAAGATACATTTACTCGGGGATCACTCGAAAAGAGTACGATTGAAGAATGTGTGCGAGTGCTGAAAAGCTATCGCCGGGTGCTCGCCGAATACGGTATCGAAGCAACCAACAAGGTCCGCGTCGTCGCGACCAGCGCAGTCCGCGAAGCAAGCAATAAGCTGGCGTTTCTTGATCGGGTTTATACGGCCACTGGATTCCAGGTCGTCCCGATCGATGAGGCCGAGGTCAACCGGATCACGTATCTCGGTATCCAGCCTCTCTTGAGGTTGGACCCGGAACTGGCCGACGCCCGAACGATTGTCACCGAAGTCGGCGGTGGAAGCACCGAACTGCTGCAGGTCAAAAATGCGGACGTCCTGTTCGCCCACACCTATCGACTGGGGTCGCTGCGAATTCATCAGACGCTGGAAGCCTACCATGCGTCACATGCATCGACTCGACGACTGATGGAAACACAGATTCAAAGAATCCTCGATCAGATTCAACAGCAGATCCCCGCCGAATCGACACAGGAAATGGTCGCCCTCGGGGGCGATATGCGATTTGCCGCACGGCAACTCGTTTCTGACTGGGACCCCGACAAACTGACTCGCATCCCCGTTAAAGATCTGGCCGAGCTGACCGACACGGTTCTGTCACTCAACGAAGACAAACTGGTTCATAAGTACCACATCACGTTTCCCGAAGCAGGAACGATTGGCCCGGCACTATTGGCCTATACGATGATGGCCAAGGCCTTCGGTCTGAAGCAGGTTATCGTCGCCAACATCAATCTGCGCGACGGGTTACTGAACGAAATGGCGTCGCGAGGGGGCTGGAACGAAGACTTCAGCAACCAGGTCATCCGATCGGCCTTCGACCTCGGGCGCAAATTCGAATTTGACGAATTGCACGCAAGGCAGGTGGCAAAACTTTGTGGAATCCTGTTTCAAGGTCTGCGTGAAGAACATCAGCTTGACCCTCGTTATGAACTGCTGCTTCGCGTCGCGGCGCTGCTGCATGAGGTTGGCCTGTATATCAACACGGGTTCTTACCACAAACATTCGATGTATCTGATCCAGCATAGTGAACTGTTTGGCCTCAGCCGTTCCGACGTTCAACTTGTTGCACTAACCGCTCGCTACCATCGTCGCTCGGCACCAAAACCAACGCATACTGTCTTTACGACACTCAATCGCGATCAACGGATCGCTGTCGTCAAAATGGCGGCGATGTTACGCGTTGCCGACGCATTGGAAGCATCGCACGGTCAACGCCTTCACGAACTGAAATTTTCACGAGAAGGAGGACGACTTGTCATTGCCATACCACAGATCGAAGATCTCAGTCTCGAACAACTCGCTTTGAAGCAGTCAGGTTCGTTGTTCGAGTCGACGTTTGGGATGCCCGTCCTGTTGCGAAAACTGCGCCCTTAACCGACACGAGTTTTTCCCGACGATTTGTTTATTTGAACCAGACCAGGCAGCCGCCTGGACGACCGACCTAACCAGAGAGACTATCCCGGCATGTCTGTTGAGCCTCGTTTCTTTAATCGTGAACTAAGCTGGCTGGAATTCAATCAGCGAGTGCTGGATGAGGCGAGTGATCCCGCAATCCCGCTGCTGGAACGACTGAAGTTTCTGGCGATCACCGCCTCAAACCTTGATGAATTCACGATGGTGCGGGTCGGCAGCTTGCGATTGCTCGAGGCCGAAGGAGATATGAGACCCGATCCGCTGGGGCTGACCACCACGCAGCAACTGAAGGCCATCGGCGAACGGATGCAGGCGTTTCTGACCGAGCAGTATCGTTGCCTGTTGTCGGATCTTGAACCGGCGCTCGCCAATGCCGGAATGCGTCGGCTTCGCTCCACTAAGCTGAACGATCGGCAGGTGCAGCACGTCCAGATGTATTTTGAACAGGAAGTCTTTCCAATTCTCACTCCGCTGGCGGTCGAATTGGCGCCGGTTCCCACCGAGACCGCAAACGACCCATTGGTTCCCGAAACCCCCGCAGGCAAGACAAAGACCAAAAAGAAATCCGCTGCCACGAAACAGGCTGAAGTCGTACCGCAACCCATCGTCATTGCTCCCCCTGGTGACATTCCCACATTCCCGCCGCTGATCAATCAGTCGATCAGCCTGTGTGTGAGACTGGCACCGTCAGCGGGAACGACAGAACCTCGATTTGCCATCCTGCCGTTTGGTCGAAACCGACAGCGGTTCATTACGGTCCCGGCCGACAGCGGCTTCAGCTATATCCTTCTCGAAGACGTCGTCAGCATGTTTCTGGCGAGGTTCTTTCCCGGTGAGACCATCGAAGAAAGCGTTGCCTTTCGAATCACCCGAAACGCCGACCTGGAATTGCAGGAAGATCAGGCATCCGACCTCTTATCCAAGATGCAAGAGATCGTCAACGCAAGGCGTCAGAGTGACTGCGTTCGCCTTGAGCTGGCCGACCATGCCAGCACGCTGTTGCGACAATTCCTGCAATCCGCCGTTGATGTGCCGGATCAATGGGTTTTCGCCGCACCGGGCCCGCTTGATCTGGCGGCATTTTTTCGCTTGACCGATTCACAAGGGTTCGACGCACTCAGGTACGAGGCCTGGCCATCAAAGCCGTCGCCTCAGGTCTCTCCGTCCGAAAGCTTGTTCACTGCCATCGCGCGACAGGACATCTTGTTGTACCACCCCTACGAAAGCTTCGATGCGGTGGTTCGGCTGCTTGACGAAGCGGCTGATGACCCCGACGTCCTGGCCATCAAGCAGACGCTTTATCGAACCAGTGCAAAAAGCCCGATCGTGGCCGCGCTGAAACGCGCAGCTCAAAAAGGCAAATATGTCACGGCAGTTGTCGAGTTGAAGGCACGATTCGACGAACAGCGAAACATCGAGTGGGCTCGCGATCTGGAACGTGCGGATGTTCAAGTGGTGTATGGTGTCAAAGGTCTGAAGACCCACGCAAAAATTTGCCTGATCGTCAGGCGCGAACCGCAGGGAATTCAGCGTTACGTACACTTTGGGACCGGCAACTACAACGAGATAACATCAAAAATCTATGTCGATGCCAGCCTGATGAGCTGCAGTGATGACCTTGGTGCCGATGCCACCGCCTTCTTCAACGCTATCACCGGTTATTCGCAGCCGCAGCGGTTTCGTCAAATTGAAATGGCTCCGATCGGATTGCGAGAAAAACTGCTCGAAATGATCGAAGCCGAAATTGACCATAAGCGTCACAATCAAAAGGCCATGATCATCGTCAAATTGAATTCGCTCGTTGACGAACAGATGATTGAAGCTCTTTATGCTGCTTCACAGGCGGGTGTTCGAATTCGATTGAGTATTCGTGGCGTTTGCTGCCTTCGACCTGGTGTTCCCGGCCTTTCCGAAAACATCACTGTGACTGGGGTGATCGACCGGTTTCTGGAACACGCTCGCATCCTTTACTTCTACCACGGTGGTGACGAGCGATTGTTTATTTCCAGTGCCGACTGGATGCCTCGTAATCTCGGCCGACGCGTCGAACTGCTGGTTCCCGTCGAGGATAATGCCTGTCGACGAAACCTGATCGCGATTTTGAAAACAACACTGGCCGACAATGTGAAAGCTCGCAAATTGCTTCCTGGCGGTCGCTATGAACCGATACGCGCAGTGGATGGCGCGGAAGCTGTCCGCAGCCAGGAAGTCCTTTACCGGCGAATGGGTGAAGCAATCGATGACGCCTCACGAGCCGCACTATCGACCTTTGAACCACTTCGTGCTGCGGGTCAGGACGATTAAACAGCGTTCAAACCAGAAAATCCGTCACTTCACTGATGAACCAGGTATCGTTTTGCCATGCGGATCGAAGGATGGCTGGTCCAGTTCCTCAGCCAGTTCCGTTTGCAATTCAGGACTCAAAAAGTGTTCCACCTGTTCGGCCGTGGCATGCAGATGATCACCGGGAAGCTCGAAGTGGCGAGCCATATAAGCTTCCCAAAGCCGGTGCGAACGCACCAGGCTTTGAGCCATTTCCCGGCCTTTGTCGGTCAGTTGATTCATCGTTGCGGTCACCGTGATGAATCCTCGTCGCTCCAGTCTGCGTCGTGCCAGCCATTCAATCCAAGTCCTTAGCGGAACTGGCGTAACGATTGCTGACGGCGTGAGATCTTCCACGGGCACTGCTTCATCGCGGCGATAGAGTTTTCCAAGGATGTCTTCGCTGGCAATCCGCACCTGCAGGCGAATGCGGTCCATCACTCGGCGAACGGCCCCATGCCGAGGGCTCGCCAGTATCGAAGCGACAAAAAGCCCTCCCGCCGCCACAGCCATCATTCCCGCAGTGCTGGCATCACGCACATCGGGGTAGCCAAGTCGCGAGAAAACCATCGATGGCAGAGTCAATGCACCGACATGACCCAGCACCGCACTGAGCGCGGCAATCAGCAGGCTCAGCACCAGCATCGTGCTTAATCGATCGGTCAGCAGTCGCGCGGTCGCCGCCGGGACGATCAACATCGCAATCACCAGAATCGCTCCGACGCTCTCAAACGCAGCCACCAGCGTGGCTGCTGTCATCGCCATAAGTGCAAGCTGAATCCAATCGGCTCGCAGACCTAGTGCCGCGGCCAATCCCGGATCAAACGTACTGAGTCTCAGTTCCTTGAAGAACGCAATCACCAGGATGCCGTTGATCAGCAGCATCGCGCCGTTGATCACTACGGCACGCGGAATCTGAATGGAACTCGACAACGGGATCATCGCCGACGTTTCAAGGCTACCATAAAGCACGCAGCCAGGATCGACATGAGTCTTATCGGCAAACATCCTGATCAACAGCAGTCCGACGGCAAACATCGACGTAAAGACGACCCCCATCGCCGCACCACGATCAAGTCGTCCCCAGCGCTGGATCAATTCGGTGACCATCGCCGAAAGGACCCCCGACACGGCGGCACCCATAAACAGTACCAGATGACGAATCCCCGAATCGGCTGAAAGCCAATGATGCTCTTCCATCCAGTGCATGGCCAGATAAGCCAAAACAATCCCCGGCAACACGGAATGGCTGAGTGCATCACCCAGCAGGCTTTGTCGTCGAAGCAGTAACCACGCACCCGGAAGAGCGCAGGACATCGCGGCCAGCGCCGCCGTGATCACAATCCACGTGTCGAGCGCAAACCACCCCGAAAGCAAATTGTAGAACTCTGAAAACATCTTGTGTGCTTTACTGAATCCCGATCACGGATTATGCACCGTGAACAAGCCAACGATTGAAACGATTCTTTCAAACAAAAACGGACGTTTTTAGCTGTATTAGTGTCCTGGAAGGACTAAACCGATTAGCCGGTGGTTGAGCGAAGCGACAGCACCGGTTTACGAACAGTTTCGAAATTCGCATCCTGAAAGGATGCCGGATTCATCGTTAGGTCATATCAGACATCGTAGAACTTTCACGGGCAAGTCTCGTTTTTCTGGAATCCATCCAGGATTTAAAAATTCTTCAACTTCGTTTCCGGTGGTGTCGCTTCGCTCAACGACCGTCTAATTGCTGCAGTCCCTCCGGGACAAAACACGTGCCAAGCCAAATTCTTATCCTTGTAAATCTGTGTGCATCTTTGGCTAATTCGTTTTCCCTTACTCTCCCCGATCTCATTATTTCTTCTGAATTGCTGGTTGTGGTTTAAAATTCGGGACAAGTTCGATCGTGACTTTGGTTCCGGCCGGCGGAATTCGTTCGGTGTATGCTTCAAACATCAAATCATCGTTCGTCGCACTGCTCGTCGCGGAAATATCGAGCGTGGCCGAAGCAAAGTTCGCCACACAGATCAGGTCACCTGATTCCGCCTGATAAAATTTTTCGCCTGTCTTTTCGTCAGTCTGAAAATAACTCCCGGCAAAGACCCAATTCTCATCCATCGGGCGGATCTGAGTATTCTTGAAAAAGGATTGAATCGCCTTTTGAAACTTCGCGTCTTTTGAAATCTTCAGGACTTCGTCCCGTTGAGCTTCCGACATGTGACCGTACCAAAGGAGTTCACGATTCTTTTCATCCCATTTCAGATCGGTGTCGTCAGGGAGCTTAAAGCCAGCCGGCGGCGGATCGAGTTTCTCAATGAAGTACCGTCGAGTTGCATGTCGCACCCAGGACTGAGCCGTATCGCGATGCAGTTTGCCATCCTCGTCGGTCCAGGTAATGAAGATATCAATCGGTTGTCCGGTCGCGGCCTGAAATTCCGGTTGCCAGTGAACGGGTTTGCCGACCTTCGCACCCAGAGCTAACAAACCGGCATGAACAATCTGAGCCTGCGTATCCACCGAAAGAATCGATTCGTGTTCTTTCGATCCTTTGAGACAAACAAGCAGTTCAAGCAAGCCCTCCCGCAAGACAACCTCAGACTTCAGCAGCAGCTTCTTTCCTTTGGCATCCAGCAGGACAGTCCCCGCCTTGTTGAGTGGTTTCAGGCTATCGGTCTCGTTCGAGGCCAACGTCGACGGCTCCGGCGTTTTGTCTACCTTTTCATCGGCATACAAATCACAAACATGCCACGCAATGAGCGTTGGCACCATCAGCAACAGAAAACGAATCGATCGGGCCATCGGAATCTCCAAGTTGGAACAGACTCACCCTAGCATAAACCGAAGGAACTGTGCATCAAGTCCACAAACCGCTTGCTATCACGGTTAATCCTGATATTTTCAATTCTTCTCGATCAATCACGAAGAATGATAAGCTTCCTTCCATTACTGGAGCAGCAATGAAACGCGTCACCGGAATTGGTGGAGTCTTCTTCAAATCCAGGGACCCGAAAGCTCTCGGCGCCTGGTACAAGACTCATCTTGGTATCGACGTCCAGGAATGGGGTGGCGCTTCATTTCAATGGAAAGGCCCGGACAATCCGGAAGGTGGCGGCACGACGGTATGGAGTCCTTTCGCGGCAGACACCAGCTACTTTGCTCCAAGCTCGGCGTCGTACATGATCAACTACCGCGTCGAAGACTTGCATGCGCTGCTGGCTCAGTTGCGAGCAGAAGGAGTGCAAGTTGAAGAGAAAGTCGAAGAATCCGAGTACGGCAAGTTTGGCTGGGTCATTGACCCAGATGGAAACAAAATTGAACTATGGCAACCGCCGGTTGGTCAGTAGAAATCCAAACACAACGTTTTGCCACGGGCGCCTGACGAACAGTTGCTGTTCGACATTGATCTTGCGATCCTCAGCGCCTCGCCGTCCCGATTTGCGGAGTACGAACGTCAAATCCGCTGGCGAGCATTGGGGCGTCTGGACGGGAATCCGGTCAACTGTTTTTGATTGGTTCGCACGCGGAGTATGATTGGTTAATCGATTGAGTTGGCCTCACGACCCTTTGATATGAAACGCCCTTGGCGTACGGAAAAAGAAACAAGACGGGTCCAGGTAACAACGGGATCTGTCCCCTTTTTTGTCGCGCACAATTTTCGGGTGCAGCAAGAAACGCATTGATATTTCATCGGTCAAAACGCATTGTTCCAGTTTCCCCCCCCCCCCCTAGTTGATTTACCTTTTTACGACACTGATGATTTCCACGAGCACCTTCCAAACGTTAAGAATCAACTGGAATTCTCTTGTTGACAGTCGTGTTGTTATGTTGTAATTTATTGTCGTTAAAATGGTGTTTTGTTGGTGTTTTGTCGAAAACAGGATGCAGCCTGGATGGCGCAATGCGATTTAGCGTCGTGAAAAGGAGTGCGGATTCGAGGAAACCGTGGATTGACATCTACGGTTCGCCTCGGTTTTCGGTATTCAAAGCCAGATGACGACAATTGATTTTTGACAATTCGGAAAGACATTAATTCAGCTCGGGCGGTCGTGCGTTTGAAGCGGCGGTTCGTTGTTTGCCTGCGGGGTGTGGTCGAGTCTTCGCGGGCTACGAACCTGTCGATATTTGGAGGGACATGAAGACTCGACCGTACAGTACGAAGCGATCAGAAGGGTTGAACTTGGCCAACTTGACCATTGCAATCAACTTCACAACCAAGACAAAAGCCTACAAAAAAGGGAACTTGGTCAACTTGGCCAAACCTTTTTCAATGCATCGGTGGAGCTTCGAATGAGATCGGAAGGGAGAACGATGTCGAAGTCAGTCGAACTTGATCGAACCGTGTCGAACTCGAGCGCGCGGAATTTTTCGTAAATGATCGACGAAAGCCTATGAAATACGGCAAATGGTCGAAGTCGATCGAACTTGATCGAACTTTGACACCAAAATTCGTGAGGCAAGGAATTCAACGCGAAAAACGGAAGAGAAGATTTTTGTGAACAGAAGGACACAAAGGTAACGAAGTGAAGAAATGAAAACCTGGTATCGAGGTCGAAACTCGGGGTGCGACGGTTTTGGAGTCTTCGACAAGGCCGTGTCTTTGTGGTTCGACATCGGATTCGAAGAGCACGGCCTTACCGAAGACGGTAAAACCTTGGCACCCTTTTTCACGGATTTCTTTATTAAAAGCACTTCGTCTCCGGTAATCCAAACAGTCCAACTTGACGTCGTTTCATCAGACCGGAATTGCCCAATCTTCCCATTTGAACTTTGCCAACTTGGTCAACTTGACCATTGCAATCAACTTCGCAACCACACAAAAAGCCTACAAAAAAGGGAACTTGGTCAACTTTGCCAACTTGGTCAAACCTTCGGAACTGTGTGTCACCTGTTCTTTTACGAGAAGTCGTTTGATGGGGCAAAGGCTCCGGGAATCGGCATCGCCCGGCTCGCCTGGTTGCTTGAAGCAGAGACTTCAAATCGGTGTTGACACCGATTAGCGGTGTCGGACACACTCACCACTGGTTTTCGAAGGAATCCGCGTGAGTCGTCTAATCACATTTGCGATGCTCGTCAGCTTTGTCGCTCAGCAGTTTGCTTGCTGCTGTGCCGGGGTTTGTGCGTCGGTCTGTGATGGTGAACATTCTCCGCAGGCGATCTGTGAGACCGTTGGTTCCGGGGACTGTGATTGTTGTCATGAGGGACATGATGCGAGCAAGTTCGCGGGGACTGCAGTTCGAGACAATGAAGAACGTCCGTCGGATGGTCATCAGCATCATGTCTGCGTCGGGACTCATCTCTTTTACGTGACGGGCGAGCGCTTCGATGTGTCGCAACTGGTGGTGATCCAAGGTTTTAATTTGTTTTGGACCGAGGATTTTGTCGGCCTTTGGTCGATGAATGAAACTTCGACGAATCGAAATCGACTCGTTGGTGTGCCCTTGCTATCGGCAGGCATTGGGCGTTCTGTTCTTTGCGTGTACCAGATTTAGGTTTTCGTACGCACCTTCGTCTTTTTTGTTGTGTCGTGTACACACGGCACATTCTGCTGCGCTGCACTGGCTGAAGCCTATGCTACGGGCTTTTTCAATCAGCCCGTTTTTCTTGTGATTTGGTCCGGTGCTTTACTTTTTGTTGAGTGATCCGTGACACAGGCTCATCACGCCGAGCGATGATGGCTACTCTGGGAGGCCTTTCTATGTCGAAACGGGTTCCACAACTTTTGCGGACGTTGATCGGGGTTGGTTTGATTGCTGGGGTGGGCGGGATTGCGCATTTCACTCAGGATCGCTGGCTCCCCTTGGTGACCCGAGGCACGACGACACTTGCGTCCGAAGCGTCGTCGGAAAATGCTGGACATGTCCATGCTGCGACCAGTGTTGGTACGACAACGTCGATTTCGTTGACGGATCGGGCACGGCAGAACCTTGGTCTGCAAACGGGTAAGGTCGATCTGCAGGACTGGTGGCAGACGATTTCGATCCCGGCGGAAGTGATTGAAGAACCGGGGCACAGTGAACAAGGTGTTTCGTCCACGGTGCATGGGATCGTGCTGAAGATTCATGCCTTTCCGGGTCAGACGGTCCGTGCCGGTGATCCACTTGTCGATATTCAACCGACAGCGGAGTTGCTGGCGAATGCGGAATCGGCATTGCTCAAGACGCTTCAGGAAATGGAACTGGTCGAACTACAGATCGAGAGGATTTCGCCGACCGTTGAGTCTGGTGCGACTCCCGCCATGCGGAAAGTTGAGAAGGAATACGAAAGGACTCGACTGGAATCTCAGCGACTGATCCAGACTCAAGAATTGCTGGTTCGTGGACTCTCTCCCGCTCAGATCGAAGAGATCATCAAAACCAAAACGCTGATTCGTCGGATGACAGTCCGAGTCCCCGCAGGAACGTTGTCGGGGGACGAAGAAGCTGCGCCGATCAAGCTCACCGGGAATACCGTCGCGGACAATGCACATGGTCCGGGTCCGCAGGCCATTCCACGGAATCATGAACATGGTTCCGTCTATTCCGTTGAAACGCTGAACACCCATCTTGGTCAGCATGTTCAACCGGGTAACGAGCTTTGTCGACTTGCCCGGCATTCGCATCTCTTGATCGCAGGGCGCGCATTCGAGCGTGAAAGCCATCTTGTGGCGAGGGCTTTGGAAAACGAATGGCCCGTGAAAGCGGTTTTCGAGACGGCGGATGAATCGCCAGTTGTCCGCGAGGGATTAACGATTCTCTACAGCGATAACGTGATCGACGTCGATTCGAGCACGCTGCGGTTCTACGTCCCACTGGTGAACGAAGTCCTGCGTGACAGCACGGGGAATAATGGTCTCACCTATCGTGCCTGGAGGTTTAAGCCGGGGCAAAAGGTACGTCTGTTGGTCCCGGTCAATCATTTCACGAAACGCGTCGTGCTTCCTGCCGAAGCGATCGTGAGGGAAGGGGCTGACGCATACGTTTTTCGCATGAACGGAAAACTTCTGGAACGAGTGGCCGTGCGAGTTGAATCACTCGATTCGCGCGAAGCGGTTCTCGCCAATGACGGGGCGTTGTTTCCTGGCGATTTCGTCGCTCGTAATCAGGCCTATCAGTTGAATCTGGCGATGAAGAAATCGCAAGGAAGTGGTGAAAGCGGGCATAGCCACGCCGGACACAGCCATGAAGGGCATAATCACTGATGAATGCACTCATTCGTTTCGCCTTGCAGAATCGATTGCTGGTCGTCTGCCTTTCGCTGGTGACGCTGGTCCTTGGTTCGATCACGATGGCACGTCTGCCGATCGATATCTTTCCCAGTCTGACGCGGCCACGAGTTGTCGTGATGACCGAATGCCCTGGGCTTGCTCCTGAAGAAGTAGAAACGCTCGTCACGCTTCCATTGGAAACCGCACTGAACGGATCGACGGGAGTCCAGACCGTACGAAGTTCGTCGGGGATTGGACTGTCGGTGGTGTATGTCGAGTTTGGCTGGAGTTCGGATGTTTATCTGGCTCGGCAAATCGTCAACGAACGGATCGCGACGGTGCTTAATCGCATGCCGGCGGGAGTGAAACCGGAACTGGCGCCGATCAGTTCCATCATGGGCCAGATCATGATGGTCGGGTTGTACAGCCGTGACGGGACAACGTCACCGATGCAGGTTCGGACCTTTGCCGAATGGGTGGTCCGCCCCCGTTTGCTGACGATTCCTGGTGTGTCACAAGTCATTCCGATGGGCGGGGGACGAAAGCAGTTTCAAGTATTGGTTGATCCGAATCGTCTGGCTGCTCATAACGTCACGCTGGCCGAAGTGGAAGCGTCAATCGGGGAAGCGAATCAGAATGCGACGGGTGGGTATCTTGAACGAGGTTCAATGGAATACCTGGTCCGAGGTCTGGGGCGAATCAAATCGAAAGACGATCTCGCTCAATCGGTGGTCAAGCGTTCCAACGAGCGGCCGGTGTTGCTCCGCGACGTTGCGAGTGTCGAAGAACGGCCGCAGTTGAAGCGCGGGGATTCGTCCGTGAACGGGCATCCCGCCGTGGTGCTCACTATCGGAAAGCAACCGACGGCGGATACTCGTCAATTGACGGAAGAAATCACCAGAACCTTTGAGAGCCTTAGGGGATCGCTGCCGAAAGACATCGAACTGGTGACGGAACTGTATCAACAACGTGAATTCATCGACCGGGGAATTCACAATGTTTTTGAAGCACTGCGCGACGGAGCGATCCTTGTTCTGATTGTTCTGTTCCTGTTTCTGATGAACTTTCGGACCACGTTTATCACATTAACCGCCATCCCCTTGTCGATCGTGATCACGGGACTGGTTTTCTATTGGTTCGGTATCTCGATTAATGTCATGACCTTGGGGGGACTGGCGGTCGCGATGGGGGAACTGGTGGATGATGCGATTGTGGACATTGAAAATGTCTTCCGTCGCCTGAACGAGAACGCAAGATCACCCAACCCGAAACCGGCTCTCGAAGTGGTTTACCACGCCAGTATCGAGATCCGCAGCTCGATCGTCTTCGGCACGATGCTTGTGATACTGGTGTTCATTCCGCTGTTCGCGTTATCGGGGATTGAAGGCCGACTGTTCACACCGCTGGGTATTGCCTACATCGTCTCGATTCTTGCTTCGCTGGTTGTTTCGCTGACGATCACACCGGTGCTGGGAAGTTTATTGTTGTGTGGTCCGATGATCGATGAGCATCACGTAGCCGACGCTGCTAGCGTCGGTCGCGATGTTGCCGACGCTGGCAGCGTCGGCCACGGT
Organism: uncultured Schlesneria sp.; assembly: GCA_903904835.1. Taxonomy (GTDB): domain Bacteria; phylum Planctomycetota; class Planctomycetia; order Planctomycetales; family Planctomycetaceae; genus Schlesneria. The sequence continues at coordinate 51,396 of CAIVEI010000096.1, forward strand.
GGCGATAGCCCCCTCTTACGACTCCTTAAGCGATGGGTTGCTCCGGTCATCAGGACAAGTCTGTCACGAACCGGTTTGACGGTGATCCTTACGATTGTCAGCGCGGCGATCGCGGCCAGCGTTGTACTGATTCTGAATCTTGGTACGGACTTTTTACCTGCATTCGATGAGGGAGCCGCTCAGATCAATTTCGCCTTGCCACCCGGTTCGTCACTGGAGGCATCCAATCGAGCGAGTCTCATGGTCGACGCAGCACTGGCCACTCATCTTCGTTCGGCTGACAAGAATCCTTCCGGGTTGGTATCCGCATTCGTACGCCGCAGTGGCCGTGCCGAGATGGACGAACATGCGGAAGGGGTTAACGTCACCGAATACATCGTCTCACTGAATCCGAAGAGTGGACTGACCCGCGCTGATGCTCTCGCGACACTGAGGAAGGAACTGGACGATGTCCCCGGAATCGAATACGAAGTCGAACAGCCGCTGGCACATCTGATGAGCCACATGCTGTCGGGGGTGACCGCTCAAATCGCCATCAAGGTGTTTGGGGATGACCTGGATGTCCTGCGTCAAAAGGCGGAGCAGATCAAGAACGCACTCGCGAACATTCCAGGCCTGTTGCCCCCTGTCGTCGAGTCACAGCAATTGATCCCTCAACTTCGACTGGAATTGAACCGGGAACAACTGGCTCTTTATGGCCTGACAGCGGGTCGAGTCAATGAATTTATCGAGACGGCGATGAACGGTCGCGTGGTTTCCACCGTCCTCGACGGACAGCGGACGTTTGATCTGGTTGTGCGACTGAACGATGAATCGCGAACCGATATTGAGGCGGTACGACGGCTGGCGTTAACGCTTCCAGAGGGAGGACGGATTCCTCTTTCCGCCGTTGCCAAGATCTATGAAGCGGGTGGTCCGAACACGATCAATCATGAACGGACCCGTCGACGGATTGCGATTCGAGGTAACGCGGCAGGTCGAGATTTGGGGAGTGTTGTGGCGGATATCCGTCGTGCGGTTGCCAAGATCGATATGCCCGAAGGCTATTTTGTGGAATATGGAGGTCAGTTTGAAGCTCAACAAGAAGCAACGCGGCAAATCGCGATCATGAGCATTGTATCGCTTGTCGGAGTCTTTCTTGTCCTTTACACGCTGTTTCCTTCGACGACCATCGTATTGCAAATCATGTCTGCGTTACCGATCGCTTTCGTGGGTGGTGCCTGTGCATTGTGGTTAACCGGTCAGACGCTGACAGTGGCAAGTCTCGTCGGGTTTATCTCGTTAGGTGGAATCGCCGCGAGGAACGGAATTCTGCTGGTTTCACACTATCTGCACCTGATGCGTGAAGAGGGTGAAGGTTTTACGGCATCAATGGTCGTTCGCGGCAGCCTGGAGCGTCTGGCTCCAGTTCTGATGACCGCTCTGACTGCTGGAATCGGGTTAGTCCCGCTGGTGATGGGTGGCCAACAGCCGGGCAAGGAGATTTTGTACCCCGTGGCCACCGTCATTCTTGGGGGCCTTATCACGTCGACAATCTGTGAGTACGTCGTTCATCCAGGTTTGTTTTGGAGACTGAGTGGCACGTCGGCAGAACGGCTTGCGCGAAACGGCTTGTGAGGAGTGTCGACGATAGCGCGAAGGGTTTTTCGTCACACCATCGGGGACGAATGGAAAAGAGTGTGCCACGGCTTGACGGTACTCAGTCAAGCAGTGCTTTTCGGCCTCGATTAGCGGCTTAAGGCGCAAAGCCACTGCATTGCCGAGGACTCTGGAGCAGTGGCACGTCAGATCGTGGGGGGAGTCAGACCGGCAGAAATGACCAGACTTCGTGAACTTTGGCTTTATTTTTTCACTTTTGGTCCGGGAAACGGGAGTTCGAGGAAAGTTGTCTTGTCGGAGTTGGTTTTCTGAACTATGTTCCCGCCCTCCATCTCCCACAACACATCTCGTTACTCAAATTCACGCAACGGGCTGAATTCGTTCAGTCCTCGGCGGTTTAAATTCACCTCCCGATTATCAGGAGCTGCGGAATCATGCGTATTGACGGCCTCTTGTCGCCGAGCGGCTTATGTCGCGCACTCGTGCTTGGTCTGATTCTTTTGAATGTCGGCTGCAATGGCACCAGCGGCTGGGCCATGAATCGGTCGGGCATGAAGAACTACAATCGTGGGAACTATGCCCAGGCACGTCATCAGTTCGCACGAGCGATCGCCGATAATCCGTGCAACGCTGACTACCGATACAATCTTGCCATGGCCGTTCAGAAGCAGGGGGACGCTGCCTCGGCCGAAAAGATTCTGCGGCATAACCTTACGATCAATGCCATGCACCAGCCGACGTATCATTCGCTGGCGCAGGTACTGACCAGTCAGGGTCGGTCTGCCGAAGCTCAAGACCTGATCGCAGGATGGGCTGAAACTCAACCGTATGTCCCCGAGGCCAACGTCGAATTGGCATGGGTTCAGAGAGAAACCGGGAATGTCGCTGGTGCCGAACAGTCGCTGCGAAACGCTCTGAAAGCCAATCCAACTCATCCGACGGCACTGGCTCACCTTGGGCAACTGTATCATGAAAGTGGTCGCGCTGATGAAGCCACCGCTTATTATCAACGGTCGTTGGCCGCGAAATGGGATCAGCCGGAAGTCCAGTCACGTCTTGCCACCCTGGTTGAACCCGGTACATCGGGCCGAAACGGTCGACGTGCTGCGATGATGCAAAACCCGTATGAGGCCCCGATGGTCGCGGGTGGACCGACAATGACCTCGTCACCGACGATGGCTTCGACGGGTCTGTTCGGTAGTGACGCTCAGGCGATCGTATTGGAAGATCCAAGATCAAACCCGCGACCACGCGTCGGTCGAAATGGTCGTATTAATGAAGATGGTCAGGTGATTGCGGCCTATCCGCTGCCGAACTTCGATTCACCAACGACACTGGCGGCATTGCCAAACGGTTCAATCGCCGCACAGCCTGCCACGGCCTTTCAGCAGCCGGTCGTCGCGGCAGATCCGATGATGTCCCAGCAAATGGTCAGCTCAACAAATTCGCCAAATCCGACTATCGCAAGTGGTCCGCCTTTGCTACCACAAGCAGATCCAGCCACCTGGACCGCAACACCTGCTGAAATGACCGCTTCAATGCCTGTGGTCGATCCACACTGATTTTCGAGATCATGATTCCGATGTCCGGTACCGAAACGACTCATCCAGATACGCTGGAATATCGTCAACATCCACAGACATTCGCCGGTCAACCCGAAGAGTTACCGGCGATCCCTGGTGGCTGGACAGAGCGTGAATGGACGATTGAAGGGCGGACATTTCGATTGACGCTTCCGGCAGAACCGGATGCGTTTCTGGAAGACCCCGAAGTTCATGAGGCCTTCGATCGCGACCAGTATATGCCCTATTGGGCCTATCTCTGGCCTTCGGCATTGAAAATGGTCTCGGCGATATTGAAGTACAAATGGCCTGCTCACGCCGACGTACTCGAGATCGGCGCGGGGATCGGGATCGTTGGTCTTGCGGGACTGGCTTGCGGCCTGAATGTCACGATCAGCGACTATGAATCCAAAGCGGTCGATCTGGCGATGTACAATGCTCGTCGGAACGGTTTCAAGAACGGGCAAGGGCTGGTTCTCGACTGGCGGTATCCACCTGCCCGACAGTTTCCCATTCTCTGGGGCTGCGAATTACTTTACGAAGATCGCAACCACGAACCGCTGCTCGAACTGACTCGAAAAATGCTTACTCCGGACGGCGTCGCTTGGTTTGTCGACGGTGGCCGGATGCGAGCCGAGCGGTTTTGTCAGCTTGTGCCCCAATATGACCTGGATTTCCAGCTATTTGATGAACAGCGCCAACCACTTCCCGCCCCTCGCGTGGGTCAATACCAGCTGATCGAAATCCGGCACCGACAGGCAATAAAACGGAGGTAAATAACACGTATTGACCCTTTTTGCCGATTCGCCCTACGATCCCGCCCCTAAGTGGCTTCCGAAGGGGATTAGCCGTCATGACATGGACGGTGGGTTGGAATCGCTGGTTGTGGCTAACGCTATTCGTCGCGCTCGGATTGCGTCTTGGATTGGCGTTTGCAGTTCAGCATGAAGTCTCAAAAACTCCCGGACGGCTGTGCCTCATTTCGGGTGATGCCGAGGGGTACTGGGAACTGGCGGGTCATATTGCCGCTGGTGAAGACTATTCCATCTTCGACCCTCCGCGTCGGCTTTTAAGAATGCCCGGTTTCCCTGCGTTACTTGCCCTGCCGAGATCCATATTTGGGAACAATCCATTCGCAGCCCGCATCCTGCTTGCCATTGTCGGGACGATTGCATGTGGGCTGACGTATTGGCTCGGTCGCGAACTGGCGGGAGAAGCTGTTGGCGTGATGGCAGCCGCCTACACAGCCGTCTCACCAAGCATGTGCTTATTCAGCGTCCTGTTTTTGAGTGAAACCGCGTTTGCAGCGGCAATGCTCGGCAGCCTGATCGCCGCTGCCAAACTGACCCGGCGAAAACTGGAACTTCGTCCGTCAACTTCAGGACCAGTCGGTCTGGCAACTCAGACGGGAGCACTGGTCGGACTCGCAACCTACATGAGGCCAACGTGGCTATTGGTAGGCCCTGGATTGTCACTCCTTTTTCTGTTCTACGGCAATTTGTCCATTCGCTGGAAGCTGACTGTATCACTTGTGATCTGTCTTGCATTGGGAATTGCGCTCGCACCGTGGACAGTCCGAAATGCATGGGTCACGGGTCATTTTGTGCCGACAACATTATGGGTCGGACCGAGCCTTTATGACGGGCTTAACCCGGAAGCCACTGGTGATAGCGATATGGAGTTTTTTGAAAAAGATCGATTACTGCAAACGATGACCGAATACGAGATGGATCATGAATATCGGCGGCGTTCCTGGGCGTTCGCTATTGAGCACCCACAACAGGTGATGTGGCTGGCCCTCGTGAAACAGATACGTTATTGGAGTCCCGCACCAAATTCGCCTCAGTTCGATCATCCACTCATTCATGCCGTAGCGTGGCTGGCCTACGGGCCGCTGATCCTTCTGGCTTGCCTGGGAGCCTGGTACTCGAGGCGTGACTTCTGGCTGTTGATTCTGACTGTTGCGCCCGTTTTCTATTTCGCATCGTTGCATCTGTTGTTCGTTGGTTCGTTACGTTATCGCCTTCCAGCAGAATATCCGCTGGCCGTCATCGCGGCGATCGGCCTGAACCGATTGGCATACAACACTCAGTCTGCATTTAGCAATCACTAATTTCTTCCAGTTGTTTGAAAGTATCCCGCCCTCGTAACGAGACTTGATCGTGACCGCAATCCTCAAATGGATGATCGTCCTCGTGCTGCTACTGGCAGTCGTGGGGGGCGGTGCGGCTTACTGGTTGTATGCTCGTAGCGACGAAGGTCTCAGGATGATGGTGTTGCGCCAGCTGGAGGCGATGGCACCGACGGTGAAATTTGACATCGCACGGGCTCAATGGGACATGACAGGCCCCATCGTCCGGATTTACGGATTGACAATCCACTTGCCTGACGACGACGACGAGACTCCGTCGTTCGAAATCCCCATGGTTGTGGCTACGCTCGAATCGAATCAACTGGCCGAGTTCGACAATGTCGTTATTCAAAAACTTCGTATTATCAATCCAAAAGTTCGAGCAGTTCGCGGGCCTGCGAAGGACTGGAATTTACGGCAGTTGGCGTTTAAGTCATCGTCAGGATCGGTTCTGCCTGATGTCGTCGTCGAACACGGGACGATCTCGATCGAGTTACAATTATCTGATCGGCGATCGAAGCGACTGAAACTCCAGCACTTTAATGTGACGGCGGTTCCAAAAGATTCTCGACGACTGGCGATTCAAGTCGCGACCCAGTTTGATCCTGCGGGTCCGTTGACGCTCGACATTGACGTCAATCTGGACGGACCGACATGGGAATGTGTCTCCAGTGATCCCTGGCGTGTGCCGCTCAATTCATCAGTCTTACAACTGCTCTGCGACATCTGTCCGGAATTGGAAACGCACGTTACAAAGGCGGCAGACTGGATCGAGCGGTTGAAGTCGAAGCAGGCTGAAATGAACCCTGCTGAACAGCCAGGTGCTCCGATGACACAGGAGCCCCCTCCCTACGCACAATCATCGCCGCCCGACTTCGGACTGCGTTGTCATTGCGATTTGAGATTTGAATTAGGCCAGCACGAACCAGGCGCTGATTTGGCGTTCCGTGTATGGGCCGAGATCGTTGAAGGGCAGATCGATCATGAGTTATTACCGTTCCCATTCCACGACCTGAGTGGAACGATTTTTGTCGATAATAATCGGAAGATCATCGTCAGCGACGTGCGAGCATCGAACGGCCCGGCTCAACTGGGTTTTGACGGTGCGGTCGTTCCCAGCAAGCCCATCGAAGGAACCCTCAAACTGCGGGGAATCGAGCTGAACGATGCAATTGTCTCCCGATTACCAGATCCGCTGCGGGATATCGTTCAAAAACTTGGGCTGACGGGCGAATGCGACGCTGACGGCAGTGTCGTTTACGACGGTGGAGTCTGGCGACCGGAACTCGATCTGCGTATCTCACGAGGGACCGTGACCGACAAACGATTTCCCGTTACGGTTCGGAACGTTGAAGGGGAGTTACATATTCGAAATAACGTGGTCACGTTTAAAGGCGAAGGGAAATACGCTGGACAACCAGTCCTTGTCAAAGGGACGGTCAAGAACCCTGGCCCGGCGCACGAGGCGGAAATCGTACTCAAGAGTAAGAATTTGCCATTGGATGATGAATCGGTTGCCGCGTGCCCGCCTGAAGTCCGTCGAGCGATTGAGGCGATCAAATTGAGCTGTCGTCATGATGTCTGGCTGAAACTTACCAGATCCGCAGGGGAAGGGAACAAGTACAAGCCAGAGCTGATTGAAACAATCTACGACGGCAGTCTCAATTTTCACGGTTTCCCTTACAGCATAGAGCAATTGCGGGGTCGCGTGAGGTGGACGGGCGAGCTTGTCCAGTTTACCGAACTTGAAGGGATTCACGCAGGAGCGACGTTGGAGGGTCGAGGGACTTTTGAACGTCTCACGAAATCAAGCCTGCTCGACCTGGTCATCGAGGCAAAAGAAGCCTCATTCGATCGATCGTTGAAAGCAGCGCTGCCCGCCGTCCTCGTTCAGGTGTGGAACGATTTTCAGCCGCAAGGGACATTTGATCTCGTCACGCATATTACGTGGGCACCCGGTGAACCGTGCAACGTCGTGATCCCTTCGGTCAAAGTTCGCGATGGCGCCGTCAACATCCGATGTTTCCCCTGGTCGCTTCAAAAGTTGAGCGGAGAATTCTCATTCAACACCGAGCCAGGAAAGCTCGAGATGAAACAACTGCAAGCCCAGCACGACGACACTCGTCTGACAGCCCATGGAGTTGGCTGGTTCCCGCACGGTGCTCCCTGGTCATTAAAATTCGATCAACTCAATGTCGATCATCTGATTCCCAACATGACCTTCTACAAGGCACTTCCCCCGGCAGTGCAACGCGTGGTGGACGTTCTGCAGCCGACAGGTGACTTTTCATTCGACGGTCCAGTTGAATTCTTCGGCTCACCACGCAGCGGTGATTCGGTCGGGGCTATTTGGAATATGCGGACCGAGCTTTCGCATTGTTCGATTCACGCAGGTATTCCCATCGAAGATATCAATGGAACGGTTCAATTGAAGGGTCGATGGGATGGCGTACAGACCGATTTGAAGGGGGAGCTGGACCTGAAGTCGGTCTCTGTATTTCGTCATGCTTCTGGAAAATCTTATCAAATCAGCGATGTTCAAGGTCCATTTTCGTTTCATGACAGAGAGTTCGTTGCCGGAAGCAAGGCGGGGGTTCCTCGGCGAAAGGTTGCTCCCGAACCGGAAAAGCGAATCCGAGGAAAGGCGGTAGGTGGAACAGTTTTTCTGGATGCTGTGGTCGACGTCCAGGACGAACCCATTTATCGAGCGGTTGCCGAGCTCAAGAATGGACAACTCGAACAATACGCACAGAAGTATCTTCGTGGACAGGACCATCTGGCAGGAGTGATGAATGGTGTAATGTCCATTCGAGGTAAGGGATCAGATGCCGGCAAAATGGAAGGAGAGGGAAGTTTGCGGATCGCTCCTGCGTCGCTTTACGAATTGCCGCTATTCGTGCAGATGTTTCAGATGCCACAATTGCGTGTTCCAGATAGAACTGCGTTTGCGCAAGCCGATTTACGATTTACGATTGCTAACAGCCGATTCGACTTTAAATCAATCGAGCTTTTGGGAGACGCGATGAGTCTACGTGGTCGAGGATATGTCGGTTTTGACGGCGGAATGGATCTGGAGTTTGGTTCGAATCCCGGTCGCGGCTCACGTCGACTGCTTCAAAACCTGTTCATGGGTGGTGACTGGATTGGTGTCAGAGTGACTGGAAATGTTGGGAATCCGACAGTGAGATACGTTCCCTTTCCTGAACTTGACGACGCCTTTCGCCAGTTTCTTGGTGCAATTGATTACAGACAAATGGCTCCTTCTCGCCAGATGGTGCCTCCCCGAACCGGTCAAGGCATGAACGAGGTTAATCGCTGAATCGATTTTCTCATTTCACCTGTTCCGCAATCGATTCAATTTGTCTCGCTATTAAATGCAACCGCCTCATTTACGGACTACTAGTCCTTACCGAGACAGCCGATTACAATGCTCGTATGTCACACGTCACAATTGTTACCGGCTGTGCAGGAGCAGGAAAAACAGCCAAGCTGTTCGAAAGGTACTGCACCGCAATCGAACGCGGCCAGTCAGAGCGACTACCAGGAACAGCACTGTGGCTGACCCCAACTCATCGAATTCAAAAACGCCTGTCTCAACAAGTTGCCGGTCAGTTTGGAACCGTTTGTTTTGCTCCGAACATTTTGACCTTCGACCGGTTCGCCGTGCGGATTCTCGAAGCGGCGGGACGTCCAGCTTCGCCGATTTCGCCCGTGATGAAGCGGCTGCTGATTCGACGAATTGCCGCATCGCTTCAGGAACAAGGCGAGCTCCGTTACTTTCAACCGATTGTCGGAACGACCGGATTCTTTGATGTCATTTCCAGCTTCATCAGCGAACTGAAACGGGAAGAAATCTGGCCGGAAACGTTTGTCGAAGCCTGTCAGCAGAGGACATCAAATCTTGCCAGACGCGATCTCGAAGTGGGGCTGATCTATACTCGTTACCAGCAGCAACTTGCAGAACAGAACTGGTACGACAACGAAGGTCGATTTTGGTTGGCGCGAACGGCACTTGGCGACGGAGTTCGCGGGCCGTTCGCGGATGTGCAGACTCTTATCGTTGATGGCTTTGCAGATTTCACTCAAACCCAATACGAAATCCTTGGATACTTGGCGAGCTGGATTGATGAAATCTTTATCTCGTTGCCTGCCGAACAGCCACTGTCTCGAAACAACCTGTTCGCAAAGCCACAAGCCGCAATCGCACGAATTCAAGAACAACTTCCGGAAGACGCATCGTATCGGTTGGAAAGATTGCAATCTGGAATGTCGAGTGCAGCCGATGGTTCGACGCAGCAAATGCCTTCCCAATCATTGAAATCCGTACGAGTCATTGCTGAACGACTTTTTGCGAATCCTCGTTTGATAATGCCGTCCAGTGAAGCCGACGGACTGGAAATCATTGAAGCAATTGGCCCCTTCGCAGAATGGGAGGCTGTCGCACGTCGAATCAAGGCCTTGTTGAATCGGGGCCAACGCCAACGGAGTCAACGATCTCATTCGCCAACAACGGTGACGGTAACTCAGCCGCAAGACATCGTTATCGGTCTTCGTTCCATTTCTGATGATGGACCGAGATTGTGTCAGTATCTCGCGTCCGCCGGATTACCCGTCTGGTGCGAGGCCGAATCGCCATTCACATCGAGTTCGGTCGTCCGAGCGGTTTTGTCGTTGCTGCAATTGGAGTTGGAAGATTGGCCCTTTCAACGACTACACGCCTTCCTGGATTCGTATTTGTTCCACCCTGGCTGGCCTGAATTGGAATCCGGGCGAGCGATTCGCGCCGTTGCTGCATCGCTTCGGTATCTGCGAATCGATGCGGGACGCGATGTGATGCTTCGTGCCTTGAGAGGTCACCTAGCCGACTCATCGAACTCGTCGGCAACTCGTGGCGATTCATTTCATGAGAATGCAAGATTGGCCGCCCCGCTTCTCGCGCGATTGTCGAAGACCCTGGATCGGCTACGCCGACCGCATACGTTGAACGACTGGGCCGATGTCTTGGCAGCGCTTGGCGATGATCTTGGGTGGAAACACCGGATCGACACGGCAACTGACGAGCTGGGACGTAGCGAATCGCGAGACCTGGACTTATTACAGCGAATTTTGCGAACCGCTGCCGAAGCCGATCAAAAGCTTGTTACGACCGGTCGGGCACGGTCACTATCACTCGCCGATTTTGTTTCTGAATTTCGGGATTTGCTGAGCCATGAAACAGTGAATTCAGAAACGGAAACTGGCGGTTGTATTCGAATACTTGGGGTCGAACAAATTCGGAACTTGGATATCCCGCACCTCTTTCTCATAGGATTGACCGAGAACAGTTTCCCGACGACACGTACCGATGACTGTCTTTTCAGCGAGTCAGAACGACGTGATTTCATTTCACATGGAGTTTCACTGCGGCATCGATCAGGACATCACGCGGACGAAATGTTTTTGTTTTACAGCGTTGTCACGAGGGCCCGGCAAAGCCTGACACTTAGCTACCCTGCCGTTAATTCCAAAGGGCAGCCGGTTTTCCCAAGCCCCTACGTAACCGCATTGAAGTCGCTCTTTACCAGTGACTCACTTAAGGAAACCTGCGAAGGCCAACTGAATCCCGTTCCGTCTGTTGACCGATCGATCACACCGACTGATCTGCGACTTTCGGCCATGGTCCTGGCTCGTGAAGGTCATCCCGACTTATTTCGTGCTGTTCTCGATCTGGACTCTCTTCGCAAGAGGGTGTTCAACACACTCGCCGCCTGCGAAGTTGCCAGTGATCGATTCCACCAGCGGGGATTTACGAAATATGAAGGGCGTTTGGAACTGCCTCAAAACCTGCTCGGACTTCGACAACGATTTGGGCGTCATCATCAGTTTAGTGCGACCGAATTTGAAGGCTATGCGCGCTGCCCTTTCCAATTCTGGCTATCAACGGTGTTGAAAGTTGGCGCGGTCGAAGCACCTGAAGAAGGAACGGACTACGCCGCACGCGGGACGTTGCTGCACGAAGTTCTAGCCAAGCTCTTGGTCGAAGGAAGCTTGGCAGATCCCGAAGCGCTGAGAAATCGGTTTTGTGAGCTCGTCGATTTGCAACTCGATCGCCATGTCCCCGCGACGGAACTGCAACGAGCATTGATAAAAATCGAACGTACAATCCTCAAGCAATGGGCTGATGCATTCGTCGAACAACAGGTGGAGTACGAGCAGCGCGTCGACGAAGTCATTAAAGAAACGCAATCGCTAGCTCCGGAGATTCCGTTTGGCCGGCTACCCGAAGTTTCCTCCGCGACTCTAGAAGCCCATCAGGCCATCGAGTTTGGCAACGGCGAAAATCGCGTCAATCTACGTGGTCGAATCGATCGCGTCGATGTAGGCTTGTACGAAGGACGTCCGGCTTACGTTGTGATCGATTATAAGACCGGTCAGCGACCGAGTCTGAAGAACGACGATCTCATCAGCGGCCGTTCGATCCAATTGGCATTATATTTACTTGCTGTAAAACGGCTGGGGCTCGTCACGCCCGATGCGGTCCCGTACCAAATGGGGTTTTGGGCCTTGCGCGATACAGGGTTCAAGCCGGGCATGGGCCGCAGCAAGTTCGAGCCCCTGGACACCACGGTGATTCAGTCGCTGGAGATTCTGCTGGACGACCTGCTGCCACGACTGGCTGAAGGAATCCGATCTGGAAATTTTATCGTTGAAAACAATGACCCGAACTGTACCGGACGATGCTTGTATCGCACCGTGTGTCGAGTGAATCAGCTTAGGCCATTAGCAGAATCATTAGGAAAACGGTCCCCTGCTCCAACTGATCCCACGGCAGATGAGAACACTGGCCAGGGGAGCTTTTCGTCCAAAACGAATTCTTAACAAACGAAGGATGCTTTATCCCGCGTCGATGGTCGAATTGACCTGCATCAAACAATTTGATTGAACGAATCCGACGTCAGGCGGTCTTAAATACTTTCGGGAGTAGACGGTCAACGGCACCGTCGGGCGGGATTAATGCCAGTAGCTTCTTGACGATATCGTCCGGGCGAATCCCTTCTGCTTCGGCATTGAAGTTGGTCAGAATGCGGTGACGCAGCACCGGGGCCGCCACGGATTGAACGTCTTCAATACTGACGTAAGGTCTGCCATGAAGTATCGCACGGGCCTTTGCACCGAGTATCAAAAATTGGCTGGCACGAGGACCTGCACCCCAACTGACGTATTTCTTGATGAAATCAGGTTGAGATGGCCCTTCCCGAGTCAGCCGGGCAAACTGCATCGCATATCGAATTACCGAGTCAGCCACGGGAACGCGTCGAACAAGTGCTTGAAGATTGATCCATTCTTCGTAACTCAGCACTTTTTCAATCACTGTATGATTGGTAATCGTCGTCTGACGGACGATTTCAAATTCTTCGTCCTCGGTCGGATAATTGACGAGTATCTCAAACATGAAACGATCGAGTTGTGCTTCAGGAAGCGGATATGTTCCTTCCTGCTCGATCGGGTTCTGAGTTGCCAGCACAAAAAACGGATCGGGTAACTTGTGTCGCTTACCACCCGCAGTGACTTGATGCTCCTGCATTGCTTCGAGCAATGCCGCCTGGGTCTTGGGAGGGGTCCGATTAATTTCGTCAGCCAATAGCACATTGGCAAACACCGGACCGGGAATGAACTTAAACTCGCGTCCGCCGGTCGACTTGTCCTCTTGAATGACCTCGGTTCCTGTAATATCCGCAGGCATCAGGTCAGGAGTGAATTGAATCCGGTTGAACGACAGATTCAGCGTATCCGAAAGCGTTCGTACCATCAGGGTTTTAGCGAGCCCTGGGACACCGACCAGCAACGCATGACCGCCTGCGAGCATCGCAACCAACAGTTCTTCCACCACCGCCCGCTGACCAACGATGACACGACCGAGTTGGTCAACAATTCGGCGATATGAAACTCCCAATCGTTCCACGGCGGCGAGATCGCTTTCGCTGGGATGGGAATCAGACGGAATTTGTTCTGTCACAGCAAAAGCTCCGCACTCGTAAAGGTTCACACCGCCGCGACTCCCCTGTCACACAACTGAGAATCTCACAGAATCCCAATTGACGAAAGAATCCCAGCGCATCCGCCCGATGGTACTGGGTTTGAAGAGCCGCTCGCCACCCTATCAATGATCGTGCTCGCGATATTCTCAAGTCAGCACATCGGACTTACGCCGCCTGATATCACTTCCGAAACGGAATTACTTCGCCAGACTTCGAAACGTATAAATTCCGCGTCCGGTTGGACTGACGATCATGAAGTAAACTTCACCCGCTTCATCTTCGCCGAAACTGATGACCGGCAGCGCAGCTCCCTGGTAAGGAATGGGGTGATTTTCAACGACGGCTTTCTTTGCGTTGTCATACTTCAATGCCCAGATGCGACCCGACACGTAGTCGGCATAGAGGTAATAGCCGTTTAACCCAGGAAGCTTTTTGCCTCGGTAAACGTTTCCGCCCGTGATCGACTTGCCCACGTCATGATTGTATTCAAAAATGGGTTCGACAAATCCAGGTCCAACGCCGGTGCTGTTCGGAGCAAACTCGTGCTTGGATTCACGCAGATTCCAACCATAGTTTCCCCCTTTCGTAATCAGATCAATTTCTTCCCAAAGATTCTGACCAACGTCAGCCGCCCAAAGCTCGCCGGTCTGTCGATCGAACGACATCCGCCAGATATTGCGAATCCCGTAAGCGTAGATCTCGGGTCGAGCAATCAGTTGCTTATTAGCGACTTTTCCAATGAATGGATTATCTTTCGGAATGCCATATTTCAGATTGCCTTCTTTTCGATCGACATCAATTCGCAGAACTTTTCCAAGCAAGGTCTGCAGATTCTGCCCGTTTCCGTGCGGATCATTGCCAGCGCCACCGTCACCAATGGCGATGTAAAGTAACCCGTCCGGACCAAAACAAATTGTTCCCCCTTTGTGGTTCCAATACGGGTGCGCAACAACCAGCAATTCCTCTTCGCTGGTTGGATCAGCTTTATTGGGATCGTCCTTGGAAACTTTGAATCGCGAAACGACCGTTGTATGAGGTGCATCGGCGTCGTTGGTGGTGTAGTAGACGAAGAACTCGCCATTCGTCTTAAACTTGGGATGGAAGGCCATCCCCAGAAAACCTTCTTCGTTTTCCTTGTCGACGTAAACCACCTTTTTTGAGATATCGAGAAACACCGTGGTTTCTTTTGAATCAGGCTTAAAGACATGGATAATTCCCTGCTGCTGCGGCACGAAAATGCGATTTGATCCGTCACCGGCGTTCGTCAACAAGATCGGTCTTAGCGGAGCAGCCTTTCCATCATCACCCTCCGGTTGCCATCCGGTCCACTTCAGATTTTCGAAAGCGACAACTGGTTCAAGGTTCAGCGGCGATTCGTCGATCTGAGCCTGCAAATTTCCGTAGACACAAGCTTGAACGAGGGCAGCAAACAATACGAGGCGTTTCACGGTAGATCGATCCCTGCAAGAGTATGTACTGCGAGCGAAGCACTGTCCCGACAGATGCCCCTGGAGAAGCCATTGAAATACCATCACACCAGCAGAAAACGCAACTGTACTGAGGATTCGATTCGAATCGTGCCGTGACTTTGACGAACCCCCTCGAATACCGATACACCTTGTGTCATGCGATACTCGACGCACTTTTCCCTTTTGGACTTGTCTGATTCATGCCAGAAATTATTCGTCCACTTCAAATTCAACGACCACCGCGCGCTGCCGTGATCGACTTTGATGGTACGCTCAGCCTGATCCGATCGGGTTGGGTCGAAATCATGGTCGACATGATGTTCGGCGTGCTGCGACAACTGCCAGGCTCAACAGAATCCGATAGCGACTTAACAACATACATTTCAAATTTTGTACTGAATCTGAATGGTCGCCCTACCATTTATCAGATGGACTATTTCGTTAACGCGGCAAAAGAACGTGGAGGCAACCCGGAATCCCCAGAAGTCTACACTCAGAAGTTTCTCGATGCGTTGATTCACAAAGCAGACCAACGCATTGCCATGCTGAACGCTGGCGAATGTACAACCGACGACTTGCTTGTTCCCGGCACAAGGGCGCTACTGACAGATTTACAGACGCGAGGTGTCCAGATGACTTTGGCGAGCGGCACAGCGGTTATCAATGTGAAACGTGAAGCAAAGCTGCTTGGTATCGATCATTTCTTCGAAGGGCGGATTTTTGGTCCAGGCGCGGACTCACGTGAGTTTTCTAAACTGGCTGTGATGAAGCAAATACTTGCCGAAACCCTCATTGACGGTTCCGAATTGCTCGGGCTCGGTGATGGTTTTGTCGAAATCGAAAACGTCAAAGAGCTTGGCGGCATTGCGATCGGATGTGCCACCGACGAAACACATCGAAGCGGAAACGTTGAGGATTGGAAACGGACACGACTCATCCAGGCTGGTGCCGATGTCATCGTCCCTGATTACCGTAACTGGCATCGCCTTACCGAGATTCTATTTCCCATCGCGACGAAAGGATGATGATCCTGACTGGTCCGACTTGCTGACGAGCTAACTCTTATCAAGTCAAATGCCCAGCAACGACTTCGTTGCCAGTAGTTCGCGTGTGAAACCATCCACGATATTCGGGCTCCCTCCACCGGGCAAAACTTCCCACGTGTACGTTTCAACTTCGAGATGCGGGGCATAGTCCAGTTCGGGAATCACCGCAAGAGCCCGCTTCAATTCACCCCGAGTCGTCCCGAGTGGTCCAAGCTGCTCGGCATCAACCGGGACGTGAAAGTGAATTCGCCACATTTCCGCGTCCCGAAATTCCAGCGGCGGATTGGAAGTCATTCCCTGATCCAGATCAACATATTTTGAGATGACTCCGTCGTCAGAACGAGCAAACGTCTGATGCAGATATCTTGGTTCGACGTACCGTGACAACGCTGCGAGTGCCTCTTTATGTTCTCCCGGTTTGGAAACTTCGATGGCACACGTAATGTGAACCTTGTTGATCCGTATCTCTTCTGCCGCAAGTGATCGAATCGACGAGGCCACATCTTCGAACTCGACCGCCTGATGACAGACATCGTAACAGACTCCCAGATGTGAGTTCACAACATCCAATGCCTTCGATGCAGCAGCCCTCACTCGAAGCCGCCGAAAGAACTGAATCGTTTCAGCGGTCGTTTCGATGACACAGAACGGTTCGGGTTCAATGGCCAATCGAATCATCCGACCAGTCTCGCTCCATAATCTGTTCAGACCGTGTGCCAATTCGATTAACTGATCGGCGCAACGGTCGGCGAAGTATGCAGGTTGTTCAAACGGCTTAAAACCAAGTGGTACGGTCGAAATGCTTCCGTCCGTCCCGGCGTCCAGAAATCTCGAAAGCAGTCGAGCACAACCGAGCGTATATTCCAAACGATCAGGCTGAGTCCAATCTGGAAGGTATACATTTTCCTTCACCCGAGCTGAGTGAAAATCACCATAAGGAAATGCATTCAGCGTATAACACGATAAACCACGCTGCCTCACGCGTTCGACAAATCGATTCGTCTCGTCTGTCGACTGACCAAGCTCTCGAATAACGGGAGCCGCCAGCCATAATCCTGCAGCCAGATCAGACCCATAATTGGCTTTGATCGGTAACGTGAAACGATCAAGCCCCTCCTCAACTTCGGCGACCGTTCGACCTGGATGGACATTGGTGCAATAGCTGAGCGGCAGCGAACTGATTGTCATGTTGGTTTTTTCTAAGCGGACACCGATTAAAAGCAATTCGATGGGACCGTTGGGATACCTGCCCTCTAAGTCCTGTTCGTCCCATCAGTCCCATTTCTTGGCCTGTTACCAGACGATTCAGGGCATCTGCCAACTTCGTCACTTCGATTGAAAATATTCCCCGACCATCCAGTCAATCAGGTGCTTAAGTTCCTTGTCACTGAGCTTCGATTCGAACGCGGGCATCAGATTACGTTCGGAACCATAAAACGAATCGTGAGCAGGATTCTTCACGAATTCAGTCAACCATTGTTGACTCGCATAACCTGTCAGCGTGGGGTAACCAGGTCCCGCACCTTCCCCGAGGGACTCCGAACCGTCAGCCGGCTTTAAGGCATGACAATCAGAACAATTCGTGGTGAACGAACCACTGGCAAGTTTCCCTGTTTTGAAGATCTCTTTTCCGGCTGCAACCAGCACCGGATCGAACGGTTGCATCTCTTTCCGACCACCTTGCGACACCAGAAATTCGACGAGGCTTTGCATTGAACCGACGTTTTCCGATTTCTTAAGAGTTTCGGCGTTCTCTTTGACCCATCCCGCCATTTCTCCATCCAGGAATTTCTCGCCCTTTTCGCCAGCGTGCTTGAGTGGTTCAAACGTCGAATTGTAGTTCGTGAGAACGTTCGTAATCCACTTGCGCGAGCCAAATTCTCCCAGGTCTGCAGCGGTTGCTGGCTCCTCGACTTTCACCTTATGACCATTCTCTTCGACTTCTTTCATTCTCACCTGGTCCAGCCCGTTGTGACCGTTGTATCGATGGCAACTGGAACAATGGCGGGCAAAAAGTTTCGGTCCCTGAATCCTCGCGTCTTCTTTCAGCAAACTTAAAGCACCCGTCGGCGGAATACCGAATTCTTTTGCCAATTCCGCAGCGCGATGACCTTCAAATTCAGCGGCTTTCACGGCCGCTTGATAATTCTTGTCAGCAGCGTCTTCCTTCAGAGCAATCGCCGTCAGGAAGGTCGCTCCGGCGAGAAGCGCAAACGTAAACGCAATATTGAAACGGTGACCCAGTTTCCAATGCCCGATGAATGGCATCAGTGCAATCACCCCCATGATCGCGCCAGGGACGTAAAGCGCTCCAAACGCCAGCCCTAACTTGTCGACTTCTTCGATCTTCAAGAATCGGAACAGGAACAAAAAGTACCATTCGGGTCGTGCGGCTGAGTAGGCTTCGGACGAGTCGGCCGGGCCAGTTAATTCGGCTCCCTTCCAGACCGTGAAAAACAGAATCGTCGCCAATACACCCAAACACGCGACCGCATCCATCAACACCTGATCCGGCCAGAACGTTCCTACAGGCTTGGTTTCGTCCGATTTAGAAACGGTGATTCCGTGCCTGCGGAACACGAAAATATGGAGAGCCAGAAATCCCACCAGCAATGCCGGAAAAACGCCCGCATGCAACGCAAAAAACCGAGTCAGCGTGTGATGACCATATGAGGTCCCTCCCTGAGCAATTTGTTGTAATTGAGGGCCAATCATCGGCGTCACACCGACGATGTTCGTCGCAACCTTCGTGGCGTAGTATCCCTTTTGATCCCAAGGAAGTAGATATCCCGTCAGCGACAAACCCAGCACGATCTGCATCAACACCAGGCCAAGCCAGAAATTGACTTCGCGCGGCGCGCGATAGGCACCCGCGATAATCACCTGCATGAAATGCAGGCCCAAAAGAATCATCATTGCCTGCGCCGCAAAATGATGGATGCCGCGGACCAGCCATCCGTAAGACATCACGTTCTGAATGTAGTACACGCTTTCCCAAGCAGTCAGCGTACTCGGGCTATAGGCACTCCACAGAAAGAAACCTGTGATAACTTGCACAGCAAAAACAAACGTCAGTGTACTGCCCCAGACATACTTCCATTTCGCTCCACCGGGAATCGGCTCGTTCAGCGCCTCGTGCATCAGCGTTCGGTAACCGGTTCGGTGGTCCAGCCAGTTCAATAGTGCATTCATCAGACAGCCCCCTTCTTTTCCACGCCGCATTGAAAGTCCTGGTATTTGATCCAGACCTTTCCGTCGGGGTCCGTCTTCGATTCCAAAGTATCGAGTCGTCGAGGAGGAATCTTGTTCATCGGCTCGCCATCCAGTTGAAACGCACTGGCATGACAGGGACACAAGAATGTTTTACTGGCTTCCTGATAATCCACTTTGCAGCCAAGGTGAGGACAGGTGTCATTGAAAGCCACGATCTGGTTGCCAGGCAGCTTGCGCAGGTAGACCGTTCCGATCGACTGGTCTTTGAATTCATTCCAGGCATCAACCTTGTCAGCACGAAGCACGAATCGTAACGGGGTTCCGTCTTCAGGAAGATCACTGAGATTTGTCACCGCCAGAAATCCCTCAGCGTCCCCTCCTTTGAAGGGAGCTCGTCTCCTCAGGAGCGGGTCCATAAAGAATGCTAAACCTGCAAAAAGCGGCGTCAGAGTGATCAGTCCACCGATCACAATTGAACCGGCTGCGGCCAGAAAGCTTCGTCGGGGAGCTCTCTGTTCGGTCGGCAAAGACGAAGAAGGTTCCACTAGCGGGTTCTCCGAAGATGGTTTTTGTTGTGAGTTTTTTCGTAATCGCATTCGTTGCCGTCTGCTTACGAAGTATCCAGGCAGGGCTATTAGTCAGGATTCATGGGCAGGAAGGAACTCGGACAGACACGCAAGCATCATCGCAAGTCATACAGACTTTCCAAGTGTGAAGGCCAGTTCAGAGGACGTTTCCGTGAAATTCGGAAGTCGTTTTTTCATTTCGTGCGTACTGCAACAGGATAATCAATAACTCGTTTCAGGACCAACGATGGCGATTTCAACGAGCTCATGTTTCAATCGATGAAACAGCAGTCACAATCTTCGGAAGAATGCCCGCCTCTTCATAGATCGGGCGAACGAGTTTTCGCAGTAGCGGAAGCTTCAGCCCGAACAAGAGCGCGGCAACAATACAGATTGTACCCGCAACCCGGACTGAAGCGGGTGCCCCGATCTGAGCGGCCAGACTTCCACCCATCAGGCTGCCAAGCGGTGCAACACCTGTAAACGACATGGCATAAAGACTCATCACACGTCCGCGCTTGTCTTCCTCAGTAATTGTTTGAATCAGCGTATTCACGGCTGCCGTGTGCAGCATCATACAAAAGCCCGAAACGATCAGGATCGGCAACGAGACCCACAATTGCGACGAATAAGAGAACGCGATTTGACTGACACCAAGAAACCCGGCTGCCAGGAAAATCAGACGCCCAAGGCCGAGAACCGATTTTCTTGAAGCAAGGTAGAGCGCCGCACCCAACGCGCCAATTCCACTCGCCCCCATCAACAATCCCTGGGTATGGGCATCTCCCTTCAAAATATCTTTCGCGAAAACAGGGATCAGTACGCTGGTTGACATCGCCATAAAGCTGATGACTGAAAGCAACATCAGAAGGGTACGAAGTGGTACAAAACCGAGCGCATATGCAAATCCCTCTTGAAGTCGCTCCAGGATCTTTCCTCGCGGTGGCCTTACGCGAACCGGCAGGTCTCGCATGCATAACAGAGCCAAAATCACGGCAACGTAACTGATCGCGTTTACGAGAAAACAGGCCGACTCGCCCCATGCAGAAATGATCAATCCCGCAAGCGACGGTCCGACCAGTCGAGCTCCATTAAAAATCGACGAATTGAGTGCGATTGCGTTTCCAAGATGTTCGCGGTCAGGAACCATTTCCACCAGAAAGGATTGCCTGAGAGGCACGTCGAACGCATTAATCAGACCGAGAAAGAATCCTAATCCAACCAGCTTCCAGACGATCTCACCGCTGGAGTTCACGACAATCAGAACCAGCACCGCCTGCGTCATTGCCAGAAATTGCGTGACAATAATCGCCCGATGTCGATTCCAGCGATCCGCAGCGACCCCCGCCAGCGGGGAGAGAAACAGACTGGGAATCTGGCTGGAGAAAGCGATCAACCCCAGTAAAAAGGGAGACCCTGTCTGTCGATAAAGCAGCCACGACATCGCAACCTGTTGCATCCAGGTTCCAACCAGAGAAATCCCTTGTCCGAGCAAGAACAGGCGATAATTGCGGTGAACCAGCGCTCGGCCTAACGATTCAACCACTATCAGCCTTTCTTCCATGAATCGAGTTAATGTCAACGATCAGATCAACGGAGGTTAACACGAGTTTCGCTATTTGTCCTTCGAAACATCGCTACAACGAAATGCTCGACTTAAAAACGAGGAAAATCAATATTGCTGATCGAAACGGAAAACACGCAGCATTTCGGCATGTAAACCCCTTGGTTTTCACCGCCCTGAACGGACAGGTCTTGGAATTTGCCTCATGATTCGATGATATTTGGCTTGCGAAATGGTCGCAGGGTGATGACACTGTTTAACGTTGTCAACCAGTTTGCGCTGAGCTCCGTACTGGTTCCCTAAAGATCGTCCCATAATGGGCGGTCAGGAGTTTTCTGTTGAATATCATGAACGTACTGCGACGCAAACCTCATTCGAAGTGTCCTCTTTATTTGACCGAAGAAGAGCGCGAAGGACTCCGCGCGGCCGGTCGCTTCAATGCCCAACTGATGGACCACGTCCGTCCGATCGTTAAGGCAGGTATTACAACGCTGGAACTCGACAAAATCGTGTACGAATACACGATGGACCACGGCCATATCCCCGCCTGTCTCGGATACAAGTCCTATCCCAACAGTCTTTGTACCAGTGTGAATGAAGTCGTCTGCCACGGCATTCCCAACAAAATGCCATTGCGCGACGGCGATATCGTCAACGTCGATTTAACGACCATCGTCGACGGTTGGCATGGTGATTCGTCCGAGACGTTCTTGATCGGTAATGTTTCCGCCGAAGCACGCCGTCTGGTTCAGGCAACGTTCGAGGCATTGTATATTGGCATTCATGCCATTCAGCCGTTTGGAAAAATCAGCGATATCGGTCGGGCAATCGAACGGTTCGCCAGGACCCAGGGACTTTCGGTCGTTCAGGAATACCAGGGTCATGGCCTCGGACGTGAATTCCACCAGGAACCGGGCGTCCCGCACTATGTTCCCAAAACGGGTGTGGCGCAGGTTGTAATCGAGCCTGGCATGTGTTTCACGGTCGAACCGATGCTCAACATCGGAACCTGGCGGACGATGCTCGACACGCGAGATAAATGGACCGTCCGCACAATGGACCTGTCGTTATCAGCTCAATTCGAGCATACGATCTTGATCACTGAGACAGGACCCGAAATCCTGACCCTCACCAAGGACGGGCCTCAGTGCGGACATCGATTCTAAATTACGGATATCGGTTCGCCAG
This sequence comes from uncultured Schlesneria sp., assembly GCA_903904835.1. Taxonomy (GTDB): domain Bacteria; phylum Planctomycetota; class Planctomycetia; order Planctomycetales; family Planctomycetaceae; genus Schlesneria. Next base: position 73,752 of record CAIVEI010000096.1, read on the forward strand.
TTCCCGGCTGAATTCAAGATTGTCCCGCTGTCATTCAACATCGCGTTTCGGCAATTCATAGATATCGATCTTCTCAATTTCGTCACTGGCAACGTGAGCCCAGCGAAACCGGGTCTGCGGCTGATTCCAGACATCGTCGCGAGTTCCAAACGACCGTTTCATCACAACATAACGTGCATCACTTTCGTTAAGCCGCTTCAGACCTGGATTGTGAGGTCCGTAACGTGAGAATTTCGCTTCATCGTTGTCGTTCTCGGACGGATTGAGTGGTTTTTCAAACTGAGCCAACCCGTCTCTCAACTGGTTGTAAGAATCGGGGAAGAAGCCGGAATACCCGTTCAACAATGGTCGCCCGTGAAATGTCCCCCAGTACATCCACAGCGTTGTCTCCGCATAGTCGGTCACTTGATATCCCAATGGGAATGGCAGACAAGCAACACCAGCGTTCGAATCAGCGTTGTCACGCAGCCATGTCACCCACACGGGTAGTCCATGGCGTGAAGGAAGTTCGTACAGTCGCATCGTTGGCGGTACGGCCTCTAACGAAGTCAACGTGCTCGCCAGGACAAGCGGTATCAGCAATCGTAAACAAAGCCTCTCCTCAGGTTTTACGCCGAAGAACTGATGGATGATCTGCATCCTTTGCCAACCTGCTGGCTCTCCAGCGAGCCGGTCACGCGACAGCCATCTTTTCGAATTCAGAAGATCAAATGCTTCAACACTTAACCAGACAGCGGCAAGCTGAACGAACATCGCGAACCGGAAGGGACTGCGAATCAACGAGAAACCCGGTACGTATTTCTGAAGTAACTCGTATGGACAAACTCCCCCGACAAGAGGGATCTCGGTCTTGATTCGAATGGTTGGCCCAAGTGAAAGCCCAAACGCCATCAGACCGAAAACGAGAACAAATAGCCCCCATCGTCGCCGTCGTGGAGTAAACAGCGCAACGATAAAACCGAGCGGAACCATTAGCAGTTTCAGTCCCCCACCACCTAATGCCCAGACGTTATTGCGATTCGCTTCCGGGAATTCCAGCCACGGCGTGATCGTGTTCCAGGGGGTATCCGCATGGTCCCGCCAATGAGCCGACAGTCCGTGAATCAGATCCTGGGTTCGATCCGTCTGCCAGTTGTGTTCGTGAGACAACGAGCGTTGTAACCAGGCAAACGGCCCGATCATCACCACAGCAATCAGCGCAGCCAAACCGATATTCTGCCAGAACACATTCGTAAAAAGACGCCGATTCCAAAGGAATACGGAACAGGGAAGCAGCAATAGTGTCTGAAACAAACCCCAATAATTGCAGAGCCAGTAAGTCAGTCCGTACGCAACACCCAGTCGTATTCCAGTCATCACCTTTGAGTGAACTCGATTCGTTTTCGACTCGATCGTCGACGGTGAATCTTGATTCTGTTCAACAGAATCGCCGGATGCGCTTCGAGTCATCCCGGTACCAAAGAGATCAAGGACGGCGTGAAGGGTCCAATGGATGCCAAATATCGTAGTCAGTTGCACGACGCCGAACTGCCAGATCACGAACGGAAGGATCTGTGACATGAAGCTACCGCAAAATGCCAGCCAGGGAATGTGCCCGAGCCGCCGTAATAGTCGATGAGCACTGAATCCGTTCAAGGCAATAATCAGCAGTTGATAAATGTTGTATGCCAACCCGCGATTGTCCGTCAGCCAGATCATTGGCGCAACAATCATCGACGTCGGCTGCGCTTCAGAAAAAACGAATGTCCTTTGAGTCGGAAAAAAAATCGGGGAATTCCAATATCCTCGAAATCCGTGCGCGACACGGTCGGCGTTCCACCAGACCGTCCACAGATTCAGCAGCGGCACGGTGATCTGTTCTTCTTGCCCGTAGGAAATGTGGGTCGTCAATGACCCGACGAGTGGCCAATTGATGACCATCGACAACACGCAATAAAGAGCGAACCATCGCCAGCCACCTAGGCGGTTCTCGTTCACGGGCATTTCATTCGGAAGTTCATCGGTCGGCATGTCCCATTCCCAGCCCATCAGAGTATAATTATTCGGACGATCGAGAAAGGGACTGCCGCTGCGCAAACACGTTATGATGATCGAACGTACGCGAATCGGCTGGCAGAAAGACGAATTGACGGTAACCTTAATAAAGTAGACGACATCGAACAGGGTGTTGATCTTTAAGTGATGGAAGGGAGAGTCTTCAATGCTGATGAATTCCTGGTTTCGTTCGAAGCAGACATGGTTCGTCCTGGTTGCAGCGGGATTGTTGATCGTGACATTTAACGGTGTGAACGGGGCACCACCGCAAACCGGAAAGAACCCGACCAAAACCCCTGCTGCAGCTCCAGATAAAAAGGAGAAAAGCGTGGCCGATAGTTCCGATGATGCGACACAAGAAGCGTCAAAGCCTCCCACCGAGTACAACGTTCTGACTCGGGAGGAACAACATGTCATCCTGCGAAAAGGAACGGAACGTCCCTTCGTCGGTGAATACACCGATAAGAAAGACCCAGGGACTTATGTCTGCCGTCGCTGCAATGCACCGCTCTATAATTCGAAAGACAAGTTTTCGAGTCACTGCGGCTGGCCAAGCTTTGACGACGAGATTCCCAAAGCGGTGAAAAAGGTTCCCGATGCCGACGGCGAACGAATCGAAATCGTCTGCAAGAACTGCGGTGGCCATTTGGGTCACGTTTTCGCAGGTGAAGGCTACACCAAGAAAAATACCCGGCATTGCGTGAATTCGTTGTCGATGAAATTTTATCCTGAGGGAGCCAAAATTCCCCCAACAGTCGTCAAGAAGACGACTTCGCCTGAAACGAAATAGCCCGCATCCGATCGCGATGCAAAGGAACGGAAATGCCCTTGTACGAGTACGCCGTCGTGAATGAAGATGGCTCACACGGCGAAGTGTTTGAGGTTTTACAAAAGATTGGCGAACCGGCGCTCACCGTCCATCCCGAAAATGGACGGCCAGTGGAACGCTTGATTTCGATCGCAAGCGTTCCACGCCCGGCAGGTGGGCCGATCAAAGGGGATATCAGCAACCGCAGCCTCGAAAAACTTGGCTTCACGAAGTATCAGAAGCAATCGACCGGAAAGTACGAAAAAGTACTCGGCGACGGCCCCGATCTGATCAAACGGGACGACGTTACTTAACCGTAGCATGGGCTTCAGCCCGTGCGTCACAAGACAAAACAGTACTGCGCCACAGCTAAAAATGTGGGTGCCACTGGCGGCAGCTTTGTGCCGCCTGTGTCTTCAACTCGAATAGCCGGTAAAAACGAAGAGCACTGGCGAGCGAAGACGCACGCCAGTGGCACACAACCCCACATTTCAGTGTTGGCGGACTAATAGTGGAGGCTGGAAGCCTCCACTACGAGAAAATCACAACCTCTCTTCGCGGTTCAACGATTGACCACAGGCTCACCAGCCGGTGCACGCAACGTCTTCAGGAATTCGACGATCGCGGCCCGATCTTGTTCCGGCAATGCCCGATATCGGTTTCGAACATGCTTCGCCGCACCGGAGTGTCGTTCAATGGCACTTGCCAGGTCCGGCGATCCACCATCGTGGAAATACGGTGCCGAATCCGCAACCCCCCATAGTGCGGGAGTCTTCCATTCGTCGAGAGCCGGATGGTCTTTCTGCAGCGGAACGTCGGTCTCTTTGACATAGCCGGCGTTCAAATTGTCGGTCAGGCTATGAAGACTGAAGTCGCTGTAAACACCTTGAACCCCGTCAATGTTTGGTACGTGGCAATCGGCACAGCCAACAGACGCAAACAAAGCTTCACCACGATCAACGATCGTCAAAGCGGCGGAATCCGAAGGACGTTCACGACGTGGTGCAGGAATATTTTCGACATACGAAACCAGAGCCGTAAACTGCTGTCGAGTCATATCCAGCTTGGCGTCTTTGTCCTCGCGGTATTCCTGAGGAACATGCTGCTTCTTCATCGGGTTGGACAAACCAAGCTCGCCGGCACACGCAGCAGCAACGAATTCTTTCAGGGTCGCAAACTGAGCTTTCCAACCAAACTTACCGATCCGGCCGTCTGGCAACACGCGAACACGACCAATCGGTGTCGAAGTGAAATTGAGCGAAAATTCTTTCGTGGCACTTCCTAGCGAACGCTTGACCGCATTAGTCCGAATTGCCATCGGACTGATTTTGTCGATCTGCCCCAGGCCGAACAGAGCGGGAGTATTGCTGGTGTCGTAGTGGATCGGATCGAAATCGACGATGTCGATTCGACAGCCGCCAATCACTTTCATTCCATTCTTAACAATCGGATTATGTCGCCGAACGGTCGAGGCTGATTCCACCAGTTCGGGTTTGACCGCCGACGCATGCACGATCCCTGCCAATGGCAACGGCTCTTTTTTCGTCGGCAGAATCTCAAACGTCTTCACGTTGAATTTATTCGGACCAGCCCCGCCGATCGTTCCTTGAAAATGACATTCAACGCACGATGTCGCGTTGAAGACCGGGCCCAGCCCATCGCCGCCCCCCGATAACGAATCGTGTTCGGTCCATTTGTGCTCGAACAGCTCTTTCCCTTGAGCCAGTTGAGATTCCGTCGGACGAGTGTACCACGCAACCACGGCCGTCTCCGCCAGCCAGACAGCGCCAAGCCCGAGTGCCAGGATGGCGAACCGCTTGAAACTTTGATTTCGACGCAGGTAAACGGAGCGGACCATGGAAAAGCTCCTCGAAAGTGAGATGGGCAACCCAAGAACTGGGCATGCTGTGAACAACTAGAGACAGAATATCTTAACTAAGACGGAATTGGAAGCGCCAATTCTAAAAAACTGACATCGCCAGTAAATCATCTTTTCAAAAAGATACCGCCGCTGTTATGAATCTACAAAGTCAACGACGAACAGGTGGTTCTCGAAAACGGAGTTTCTCATGAAAAGTCACCGATTTCTGATGGGTCTTGCTGGCATTGCGGCCATTGGCACCTTCGCAGTTTATGCGACCGGACAGCAACCGTCCGCTCCAAGAGTCAACCTTTATCAACCCGCACCGACTTGTAGTGCGCCGGTTTGTAGCGCACCGGCTTGTGCGGCTTCGCCAGTCTATTATCCTGGCAATCAGTCACCGTCGGAATTGCGAAAGACGCTCGATGCCAGCCCGACACTGGTGCCGTTGTTGATGGAAATGGCGACGAAAGGTGACGAAAGGGAGAGTAAGGCCGCTGAACGTACTTTGGAGCGAATCTGTAAAGCCGCCGTGCCGGAATTGATCAAAGCGATAAACGATCCTGATCGCGCCTACCGAATGGAGGCCATTGGGTTTTTGACGTATGCCGCTATGGACGAAACGAATCGTAACTATCCTTTAAGCGACGTGATTTCGGCACTCATGAAAATTGCTCGAGATGAAAACGAGCCCGAGGAACTTCGAAAGATTACGAAAAATACCATCTGCCAAATCCTCCAATTCAGCCAGGGGGATTTTTCTTCGATGCGGGGTGAAGGTTGCCAGCCTGTACAGGGGTATTGATCTTCCACCTTTGAGATCAATCGACGACCTCAATCATCAGTCTTGCAGGTCCTGTAAAAACAGTTCTCGTTTCTGATTCTCGCCACGAAGCCGCGTAGGGTGGGTCGAGTCTTCGAGGCCCACCATCTTGCCAACAGTTCGGTGAGCTACGAAGACTCGACCGCACCCTACGTCGCAGACACCCCCCCACGCCTCGCCCGTCGCCTCATATTGGACGACGGGGCCGGCCGAAGCGGCTAGTAAGTTGATCCAAAGAAAGTAGATCAGGACAAGCAAAGAAATCGATCCCCCGATCCTTCTACTTTCTCATAACAACTCGCTAGCCGTTTCAGCTCCAGGCGTATTTAATTATTTTCCGAGATGTCAAAGATCAAAATCGTTGTAGTACAAGACAAAACCCGCACGGGCATTTCGAAGTGCCGATCTCAACAACTTTGCGCAACTATGGGATTCTCGCGCAACGATGGACATTGA
>CAIVEI010000097.1 GCA_903904835.1 uncultured Schlesneria sp.
GGGAATAAGTTTAACTGGGGACAAGATCCCTCGCTTGCGCGTCGGGCTAACGAATAATCCGGGCTATTCTTCCTTCGTCGTCCATTCCGGGGGCGGAGAAATTTCCGGTGTAGGAACCGAACCTGGGTTCGGGCGACCACTCCCCTGCACACGACTGATGCAGCGAACGCTGATGTCGTTCTCACACAGCATCTGACAACTCAGGCGAACTCCACTGATTCCCTTGGCAATCAGCAGGTTCTTTTCGGCCATCGTCATTTCTGACGGGTCTCCAGCAAGTACTTCAACCCGGCACGTCGTGCAACGAGCGTTACCGCCACAGGCATGAAGTTGATCAACTCCCGCATCCTCAGAAAGCGCGAGAACCAGCCTCTTCCCTAGCGGGACTTCGAATTCGCCAAATCCTTCAACGGTCAGCTTGGGCACGAGATCACCTTCATCAAATACGCGCGGGAATGTGGACACCACCATTCAACACAACAAACAGAGTGCAACGATCCTGAAGTCAGAGCGACAAGTCAATCGACCGACGTTTTGGATTCTCTCGCCGTGGAGATATCGGGCCAAGCCGACATTTCCACTGGATCAATCTTTCATAGCTTCCAGTCGGGAGAACTATATCGAGACTCGGCAATCTTGCGAGTTTCTTCCAGCAATTTCACGGGGCATTCCGATGGCGTGGCATTCCATGTTCTCAATAGGATGCTTCGCAAGGTAACTGAATCAATTGCGAGATTCGTCACAAAATCATCATGAAGCCGAGCTTGTCGGTAATCTGGCTGACGAGAGGGATGGGCCAGCGAGCGAGACAGCTTTGCCAGGTCAAAGTCGTATAACAAAGTGCCGTGATGAATGAACGACTTCCGCAGCCATCGCTGTGCGTTGCCGGAAAACTTTCGACCACGCCAAACCAGGTCGCTTGTTCCGAGAACGGAAATATCTGGTAATACAGAGCGAAGCCCGGCCGCAGTGCGTTCCATCAGCTCCGTCGTCACGCGAGCAATTCCCAACGCCCGATGCGTCTCAGTCAGCGGCAAAGCGAGTGAATAACAAAGACAACCGGGTCCAAGGAGAACCGTTCCCCCGCCGCTTGATCGACGAAGGATGGGAATTCGTTCGGTTTTACAAAACTCGACGTTCACTTCGGACTCTGCCCGGTTTGATCGACCCAGCACGACGAGGTATTCCGTCGGTTCCCAGATCCGCAGGCAAGCCCTCAAAGGGTCGGCTTCGACATCGGCCAACATCGCTTCGTCGAGTGCCAGATTTTCAATATCAGCCGACAACGTGACGTCGTAAGCAATCAGAGATTTCGGCCAGATCAGTTCATCCAAAAGTGTTTCGGGCATGTTTTTGTCGTGAATTGTTGCAACGCGCGATCGGCGAACCTGTTCGAAACCCATCCCGCGACGCGCGTGAAAATTCACATATGGATCGCGCGGCCATCGACGGCGAATGCGGCTTCTTTGATGGCTTCTGACAAGGTTGGATGAGCGTGGCTGGTTCGAGCGATATCCTCGCTGCTCGCACCAAACTCGATTGCCGCTGCTGCTTCTGCAATCAGGTCACCAGCGTGAGCACCGATGATGTGCACGCCCAAAACCCGATCGGTTTCGGCATGAGCCAGAATCTTGACACGTCCCTCGGTCCGGCCAATCGCTTTGGCTCGACCGTTCGCCATGAACGGGAATACTCCTTTTTTATAAGGAACTCCTGAATCTTTAAGCTGTTCTTCGGTTTTGCCAACACTGGCGATCTCGGGATCAGTGTAGACCACGCCGGGGATCGCGTCGTAATTTACATGACAATATTTTCCGGCAAGACCCTCGGCACAGGCGACCCCTTCGTCTTCGGCTTTGTGGGCGAGCATGGCGCCTGGAACGCAATCGCCAATTGCATAAATGCCGGGGATTGACGTTTCGAAGCTGTGCGGATCGATCGTGATGAAACCGCGTTGGTTCCGGGCCACATTCAATTTTTCCAGGCCAATATCGTTCGTGTTGGGGAGTCGACCCACGGCGAGAAGCACTCGGTCACAGTCGATCGGCGGTTGGCCATCGCATTCGACGACGCAACGTCCCGCGACAACTTTGGCACCTGTGACACGCATCCCCAGACGAAACTCTAATCCCTGCTTCTGCAGAATCTTTTGAGCTTCCGTGGCGATCTCGGTATCCATCCCCGGCAGAATTCGATTGAGGTATTCCAGGACCGTCACCTTGGACCCCAGCCGCGACCAGACGCAACCGAGCTCAAGACCGATCACACCCGCTCCAATCACCACAAGGTGTTTTGGAACTTCGGGGTAAGCAAGAGCTTCAGTACTGGTTCCAATCAGGTTTCCATCAACTTCGACCCCTTTGAGAGGTGCCGAATAGCTTCCTGTCGCGATAATGATTTTCTTGCAGGTCAGTTCTACGGGCTCTGGACCGTCGACCGAAACCTTACCGGGTGCGACAATGCGACCTTTGCCAGTATAACGCGTGATCTTGTTCTTGCGAAACAGTCCCGCAATGCCGTTCGTCAGGGTCGATACGACTCCGTCTTTCCGCTTCATCATCGCGGCAAGATCGAGCTTTACCCCCTCGACACCGACGCCATACTCGGCCAGGTGATGCTGGGCCATCTGGTAAAGTTCGCTCGCTTCCAACAGCGCTTTGCTCGGGATACAGCCGATACGAAGGCAGGTTCCGCCTAATGCCCCTTCAAATTCGACGACGCCAACATTCATCCCCAGTTGTGCTGCTCGAATCGCAGCAACGTATCCACCCGGGCCGGCACCGATCACAACCACATCATGTTCAGGCATTTTTATTTCCACAGATCATTTAGCATGTCAATCTATAAACGTTGAGGTTGTGTGCAAACAACGCGAGGCGTTCACTGACGGTGTTCGCGTTGCATAGCTACGACAGGCACGGCGATACAACGCCAATGCCTGTCAAACCCTCAAGACCATTCGTGATTCAGCGTCAGACATCCAGGAGCAGTCGAACAGGGTTCTCAAGGCAATCCTTGATTCGTTTCAGGAATGAAACTGCCTCGCGACCGTCTACGATCCGATGATCGTAGGTCAAAGCCAGGTACATCATCGGACGAATCACAACCTGACCGTCGCGAGCCACCGGGCGATCCTGGATCGCGTGCATCCCCAAGACACCACTTTGCGGAGGATTCACGATGGGGGTCGACAACAGTGAGCCGTAAACGCCGCCGTTCGTGATCGTGAACGTGCCTCCCGTCAGTTCCTGCGGGCTGAGCGTATTCTCTTTCACTTTATTTGCAAACACGGCAATTGCCTGTTCGATCTGTGCGAACCCCATACGCTCAGCATTTCGAAGAACGGGAACGACCAATCCTTTTCCACCGCCGATTGCGATGCCAATATCAAAATAGTTGTGATAGACGATTTCCGTCCCTTGAATCTCAGCATTGATCGCCGGGTATGTTTGTAGTGCGTCGATCGAGGCCTTGACGAAAAACGACATGAATCCAAGCTTGATCCCATACCGCTGGGTAAACGCATCTTGATGCTGTTTGCGGAGGTCCATGATTGCGGTCATGTCGACTTCGTTAAACGTCGTTAGCAACGCGGCATTGGTTTGTGCTTCCACCAGCCGAGACGCAATCCGTTTTCGGATCGGGCTCATCATCTGGCGTTTCTCTGAACGCTCGCCAGCAGCAATCGTACGAACGGTTTCCACGACCGGTGCGACAACAGGGGCGACTGGAACTGGTTTTGAAACGGCTGTCGACGGCGTTGACGCCACTTGTCGCTGAACATCTTCCTTCAGCATTCGACCGCCAGGCCCCGATGCTGTCACTTGTGAGGGTTTCAGCCCGTTTTCCGAGAGCGATGCCGCCGCTGCTGGCATGATTCGAACTTCGGCTGGTCCCGCAGGTTTCGATACCGATGCAACAGGCGTTGCTGTCGGTATTGATGCGGGCGTTCCTGCCGTCGCAGTTTCGTCAATCAGTGCAATCACCGCGGGAAGTTCGATCGTGTCGCCCGGGTTAAAGAACAACTTGGTGACGACTCCCCCTTTTGGAGCGGGCCATTTAGTCGTTGCTTTATCGCTTTCGAGTTCCACAAGTTCGCCATCGGCGGCAATCGTCTGGCCAACTTGTTTCAACCATTCCACAACAACGACCTCAGAGACCGAATCTCCGAAATCACCCTTTTTCAACTGCACTTCGACTGTCATATGACTTCGTCTTCCTTTTCCTGTCAGAACAGGGTTGTTCAACGTGATCGACTAGTGATGGCCTGATGCCTTTGTCGATGGACCAATGACCTTCGTCAAAATCTCGTTCTGCTCGATATCGTGACTTTTATGAGATCCCGTCGCGGGGCTTGCAGATGCCGGCCGAGCCACACCCGTAAACGGATATCGACGGAAGATTGCTTCACCCCAGAGAACTCGAAGGAATCGCCATGCCCCCATGTTCTCAGGTTCTTCTTGAGCCCAGACAACCGGGGTCCCTTCCGGATAATTCGAAAGAAGCTGTTCCAGTTCCCGTTCCGGGACCGGATAAAGCTGTTCCAATCGCAAAATTGCGATGTCATTTCGCTGTAATTCTTCGCGGCGATCGGCCAGTTCGTAATAAATCTTGCCGGAACACAGGACAATCTGTCGAACTTCGCTGGCCGGACGGTCGAGCGCGTCGGGTAATACTCGTCGGAACGTCCCCGTTGCGAGATCGCTCATTGGTGAAACAGCATTACGCATCCGCAACATCTCTTTCGGCGTCATCACGATCAACGGCTTCCGCCACTTTCGATGGACTTGCCGACGCAACACGTGAAAGATCTGAGCGGGGGTTGTCGGGTAGACAATCTGAACATTGTCTTCCGCAGCCAGTTGCAGGAATCGTTCGAGACGGGCACTCGAATGCTCAGGGCCATTCCCTTCAAAGCCATGCGGCAGCAGCAGAACCAGTCCGCTCAGTCGGTTCCACTTGTCCTCCGCGCTGACGATGAATTGGTCGATGATGACCTGGGCAACGTTGACGAAGTCGCCGAACTGAGCTTCCCAGCAAACCAGACCGTCGGGAGTATCAAGGCTGTAGCCATATTCGTACCCAAGTACGCCTGCCTCGCACAGGCAACTGTTCACAACCTCGATCGGTGCCTGATCTGGTGACAGATGGGCCAAAGGCATGTATGTCCGGTCGTTTTCATAATCGTGAATCACTGCGTGACGGTGGCCGAAAGTCCCACGCTCCGCATCCTGGCCATGCAGCCGAATACGATGCCCTTCAACGCTAAGCGTGGCGAACGCCAGAGCTTCACCACTCGCCCAGTCAAGAGGTTGCTTGCCTTGGGCGATGGCCAGTCGCTTGGTCATGATCGCCAGCGTGCTTTGAGGATTGACGATTTTGGGGTGAGGATGAAAGTCCTCAGGAATGACCGTCATTTTTTCTAACAACGCGGCCAGCTTGTCGACGCTGACACCTGTATCGACTTCCGGAATACCGGCTTCGTTTCCACCGAGGTATCCACGCCACGTCCCTTGGAGCATGTCCCACCGATGCTCATAATTCGGGCCGTTCGCGACCTCAAGTTCTGATTCCAGTTGCTGCCGATGAGCAAACTGCAAACGGTTCGCCTCTTCTTCGGTAATGCCACCCATCTTCAGCATTTGATCAAGATAGCTTTGCCCCACTTTTTTGCGGGATTTAATCTGACGGTACATGACCGGCTGGGTGAATGACGGTTCGTCGTTTTCGTTATGTCCGCGCAACCGATAGCAGTACATGTCAATGACGACATCGCTATGAAACTGCTGCCGAAAATCCATGGCGAGACGAATGACCTGTGCCACCGCTTCCGGATCTTCGCCATTCACGTGGAAAATCGGAATTTGCAGCATCTTGGCGACATCGGTTGCATAGGGGGTCGAACGAGCCTGTGCAGGGCCGGTCGTAAAACCGATCTGATTGTTCACGACAACGTGAATCGTGCCGCCGATTCGAGTTGCTTCGAGTGAATTGAGATTCAATGTTTCTTGGATGATGCCTTCACCTGCGAATGCTGCGTCGCCGTGGATCAGCAGGCAGACAACTTTCTCGCGAGCGACATCACCATTTCGGTCTTGTTTCGCGCGAACGCGGCCCATCGCAACAGCGTTCACAAACTCCAGATGGCTTGGGTTGAAACAGAGCGAAAGGTGCATTTTTCGCCCGTCGCCCGAATGCCAGTCGTTGCTGTATCCCAGATGGTATTTGACATCACCACGGCCCGTATTCAGTTCGGGGTCCAGATCAGCAAATTCGCGGAAGATCGCTCGCGGCGCCTTCCCCATAATGCTCGCAAGGACATTCAGCCGACCTCGATGTGCCATCCCGAGGACGATCTCTTCCACCCCTTGATCCGCAGCCTGATAAATAGCCAGCTCCAACAATGGAATCAGGGTCTCGGCCCCTTCCAGGGAAAAGCTTTTGGCACCTTTGAATTTGTTGAGGATGAATTCTTCGAAGACAACGGCATCGCTCAGACGCTTCAAAATCCGTTTTTGCTCCTGCAGCGTCAATTGAATCCGGTTTTCGGTGGACTCCATCCGATTCTGCAACCACTCGCGAACTCGCATGTCATCGATGTGCATGAACTGAACACCGATCGAACGGCAATAGGTATTCCGCATCCATTGAGTGACTTCGCGGACGGTGCGAAAATTCTGGCCTGAAGCAGACATCGTCGAAACCTGACGTTCCATGTCTGCTTCTGTCAAACCACAACTGAACGGATCAAGTTCGGTGACTTTTGGTCGCGGCTGACCCAGGGGATCAATGTCAGCGACGTAATGACCCATCACACGGTAATTTCGGATGAGCCGCTCGACTCGTTCTTGCAGAATTGCATAGTCCAGTTGAATTGGACTGACGACTCCGGAACCGACCGACGGAGCCCGGAACAAGCTCGGGTCATGCAGTTCTCCGCCTGCCCGAGTCTGGCTGTCGACGATCTGCTGAAAATAAACCTGCCAATCCTGCGTGACTGAGCTTGGATCGTTTAGATAATCCAAATACAGGGCTTCCACATACGTCAGGTTTGAGTCGTGGCTGGTCATTCCACCCCCGTCGTCCGTAAACGCATGATCGCCATTGCGCGAACCATTAGAAGATGCCGAACTCTTCGAAGAAGAGCGACTCGAAAGCGTATCTGATGGACTCATCTTGATCGTTTCTGATCCCGAGTCAGGCGGTGGATACCCCGTACCGACCGAAAACGGTCGACGCCTCTCCACCGCATGAAATTCCAATCGAGAGAACCTGTAATTCCCAACATTAACGTGATTTCCGATCGATTTCACGTACAGATGGTGAGGCAACCAATGCACGAAATCGGAACTCGCAGTTGACTGTAGCAGACGGTATCAGGAATGGGGAGTTTGGCAAACAGAAATTTTTCGTTCAATCTGGCAAGGGGTTGGGAAGTCAAATTGGAGTAATTCAAAACACATGGGGGTCATATCGCGGAATAAGTTGATTTTTTTGTTTTAAGTCTCGTTGCTCCTTGAAATCCAGCCCCTCCCTTTTGCGTTTCGATCGCCCGAAAGCCGTTCTCGTTTTCAGTAAAAACCGTTCTTTTTCTGGTAAGCTGGGATGATGGCCTCGTTCACGCTAGAATCATCGCATGACACAAAAATCATTTTCCGAGCTGGGACTTTCACCCGAAGTTCTCAAAGCCGTTGAGCGTATGGGTTTCGAGCAGGCGTCGCCGATTCAGGCCGAGGCAATTCCTCCGATTATTGAAGGTCGCGACGTCATTGGGCAGTCGCAGACCGGCTCTGGCAAAACCGCCGCGTTTGGAATTCCTGCCGTCGAACTGGCCGATCCGTCGAATCGTGCGGTCCAGGTTCTGATGATGTGCCCTACGCGGGAGCTCGCGTCACAGGTCGCTGAAGAGATCTCGAAGTTAGCTCATTTTAAAAAGGGAATACGCGAGCTGCCCATCTTTGGTGGGCAGAGTTATGACCACCAGTTTCGTGGTCTGAAGGCGGGGCCTCAGATCGTTATTGGAACTCCCGGGCGATTGATCGACCATATCAAACAAGGAACATTGTCGCTGAATTCCGTGAAGATGGTTGTCCTTGACGAAGCCGATCGAATGCTCGATATGGGCTTCCGAGATGATATTGAGAAAATTCTTGAATCGGTTCCAGAAGAACGGCAGATCGTTCTTTTCTCGGCGACCGTTCCGCCACCGATTCGTAAGATCATCGAACGGTTTACGAATAATCCGGTCACGGTCCGAATCGAAGCGACCGCGATGAATATCCCCGCCATCGAACAATCGTATGTCGAAGTCGATTATCGATCGAAGACAGAGGTTTTGTGCCGCCTGCTGGATTTGCACGAAGTACGCTACGGTTTGGTCTTCGGGTTTACCAAGATTCAAGTTGATTCGCTCACCGAAGCGCTGATTGCTCGCGGGTACAATGCCGACAAGCTACACGGCGACATGACTCAACCGATGCGCGAACGGACGATGAAGCGATTCCGTGATCGAAAGATCGAACTGCTTGTCGCAACAGACGTTGCGGCCCGTGGACTGGACGTCGACGACCTTGAAATCGTGTTCAATTATGAACTGCCTCATGACGCGGAAGATTACGTCCATCGGATTGGCCGAACTGGTCGAGCCGGGAAGAGTGGCAAGGCGATCAGCCTTGTCAGCGGTCGGGAGTTTGGTCGGCTGCAACAAATTATTCGTTTCACGAAATCAAAAATTCCCAGACAGTCTGTGCCACGCCTGGAAGAGCTTGAACAAAAGCACGCCAGTCGACTCGTGGAATCACTTCATAACACGATTCAAGCGGGAGAATTTAAGCCTCAAGATAAACTGCTCGAAGACTTGATTGAAGCAGGGCACGCCCCTGGTGAGATTGTGTCGGCGTTGATGCATTTGTTGGCCGGAGAAAGTTCTCGCGCCCCGGAGCGTATTGCAGAAGACGATCCGCGTCCGCCGCGTCGCCCTGCCAGGGATAATTCGTTCGAAAGCCGGCCGCCGCGAAACGATCGAGACGATGGCCCGCCACGGATGACGAGGCCACGCGAGACCTCAGGTCGCAGTCATTCAGGTGACCAGGCTCCTCGAATCGACGAAACAGGAGTCTGGATCAAGTTCAATGTTGGCGATAATGCCGGTGTGACACCTGGTGATTTCGTCGGTTGCATTGCAAACGAAGCGGGTGTGCCAAGGACGGTCATTGGTGGAATTCAGATTCTGGCAACCGTCAGTTTTGTTCAAGTCGCCGTGGAGTGTGCCGATCAGATTCTCGACGCCGTTCAAGGTGTTCGCCTCAGGGGTAGACGGGTGCAAGCGACGCCAGGCCTTCCCCCCCGTCGAGAGTTCAAATCTTCCAATGACGAAACCACGCCCCGAGGACGTCGAAGAAACTAAAGCGATACCGTTTCGAGGTTTGGAAATTGACATGAATCAATTTTAGGACCGTCTGAACCGTTGGGGTATTAATTCCCGTATGGCGTTTGATAACTAGCTTTTACGGCTTCTATTGCATCCTGGATAGCACAGACATCGAACGGATCGATTTGCCGCATCTCAATTGAAATCCAGCCGCTGTACCCTGACGCGGCGAGCACTGAAGCAAACCTGCTGTGGTCAATAGTCCCGTGGCCGACCGGGGCCAGACCCGGTTCGCTGGCGTGGAAGTGTGCGAGAGTCGAACCCACTTTGGGAATAATTTCTTCGGGACTGTCCGAGACCATTGACATACAAGCAGCGTCCAAATGCAATTGGAATCCCGGATGATTTACTGCTTGAACGAGTGCAAAGGCTTCGTCGGCACGAGTGACGAAATCACATCCGTATTCCGGGGGATTGGCTTCCATGACGATTGAAGCCCCTTCTGCCTTTGCGATTTCTCCGAGGCGACCGAAAAACTCGATCGCCTGTTGCCAGACAATCGAAAGCTCTTGATTGCCTGCACGCCTGTTCTTGGGTGAACCAAATACAAGTGATTCGGCGCCGAGTCGAGTGCAGACGCGGATAATTCCCTTGAGGTATTCCAGGGTATGATGACGTGCGTCAGTCCCCTCGAATAGCGTCAGTCCCGGCTGGCCGAACAGGAGAGCCTGGGCTGCGATAATTGAGATCCCTCGGGAATTCCAGAAATGTCGGTAGGATTCGATTTGAGCATCAGTTGCCTCCAAAGGTGCTGGCCAGATCTTTGTCGGGGCAACTTCAATGGCAGAAATCCGAAGCTCAGACAACTTGTCGGCGACAAGTGCATCCTGATCGAGCGGCCATGCAATGTTTGAGATCGCAACCCTCATTTTGATACTCCTGCTGCCCGCTCGCGTCGGACGAAATCTCGAAGTTCGTCGAACACCTGCCGTCGGCTGTAAAGATAGCCACCATGTCCACCAAACAAGCTTGCGTGCTTCGACCTCATATCGAACTTGGCGGGTAGGGTTCCTGGGTCATTCGTAAAATCGAGATCGAATGCTTCACGGGCAACGTCTTTCACAAGGACGGGCTCGCTGGAAAAGTTAACCAGTTCTAGACCTGCGGTGAGAGCGGTCGACACATCTGCCCAGATTCTGTCGAGGTTGTAGAATTGATATGATCCCTCAGCATTCACTTTATGCAATTCGTTGTTGTGAAGAAGATCGTAGACCGCGTTTTTCTTGAGTCCCATTCCGAAAAGTCCGGGAAGCCGCACTGTGAGAACACGGGGGAAGTGGTCTGACATTTGGCGCTCGAGAAGTAATCGATGCCGTCCGTACGGGGTTTGGGCAGACTCGTCGATTTGTGAGTCTTCATCCACGTCGATCGGGTGCGGGTAGACGGCCACAGTCGAAATAATGACCACACGTTCGGCCTTCGCCTGTCGAAGAAAACCGGCCAACCGGTCGAGTACAGCCCGATCAGCTTCGGGATCCTTGTTTGCGATCCACATTGCGGCCGGCATCGCACTGACGACAAGTAAGTCGAATGTTTGGCCTGCGATTTCTTGGATATTCTTTGAATTGAAGCAATTGTCAAAACGGTTTTGTATCGCGAGATTTCCACCGACGAACCCTGTGTGACCAACAAGAGCGGAAGCGGCTGCAGACATTTGTTTCACTGTTGCTTTCGTTTAAGGTAGTCGTGTGTAGATCGAATACCCATCGACGTCCTCGACTACGCGGTAATGCGACTCAATGTATTGAACCAAAATTGGCAATGCTGTCGACAATTCGACGCCATCCAACTTCATTGACTTTGGCGGAGCGATCACGACGGGAGTGACCGCTCGTTCGAGGTCATCGACAATTTCCTCTTGAGATTTCTTGGGAAGAGCGTACCAGGCATGGTGAAAACGACTCGGTGAACTGGCCCCCAGCAAGTAGTACCAGGTTCCATTCGAATCGAGTGTAAAGATTGTTGAGGGATGGGTGCCCGCATGACGACGAACGGCGTCAACGACCTTCACCGTTTGCTCGCTCACGATAGATTTGTTCTTATGCCAATCGACAAAGTATCGACCGAGTTGAAATGGATTACAATTGAGTCCAATTAGCATAACGCCAACAACCACTAATGATGTGTATTCCCAGAACACACCGGGAATGAAATTGGCTCGCATGTCCTCTCGTTGCTTTCGAGCCAGCCACAATATGGCCGAGATAAGAAGCAATACAGTAGGTAGTCCAGCAAGCGCGAAGTGGGGTTCATCGCTTCGAGCTAGACAACGCCTTTCTGTGAATACGGCTATTACAAGTATCAAAATCACAGGGGCGGCATTTCGGATCCACTGCCGAAAGTTCCTCCTTTCAATCCATCCGCTTCTCAACGTCAAACAAGCAGCCCCGAATAAGACGAGTGCTTGTGGTTTAAACATCTTGCTCCAAAGCAACGTCGTCTTACCTACCGGAATGGCCCAAATGTGGTCGCCGTAACGGGACCAATAGCGAATGTCATTCAAAACCGGCGTGAAGTTGTCTGGTCCAATGGCAATGGCAACGACGATGGCTCCAAAAATCATCCCTCCGACAAATGGCACGATTTTCTTGAGACCGATGCAAATTGACATCACTGCCACCGCGACAATAACGACAACCGGTATGTTCAATGATCGTTCGTAACAGACAAATAAGTGAATTACTGCGAGTGCTCCCGTGATTGATCCGAAGGCAGCATGTCCAACAGGGCCGAGCGAGGGTTTCCCGTCCGACTGCGTCGCGATTCGCATCCATCTCAAGAGTAAGGCCGATTGAGGCCAGAATAATATGTCTCGAAAATAGTTACGAGTCAGCCCTTGACCTTGGAATAGAATCCCTTCGGCCAGCATCACAACGGAACAGGAAACAAGGAAAATATCCCAATTGTCCGCAAAACCGAAAAACCTCACTGTTTCCCACAACGCCCAGATAAAACCGATCAGTGCGATGATACTGAACAAGCTGCGAATGAAACGGATGGCTGGGATCGAGTATCCGTCATCTTCATAGGGCCCGGCAATTAACGCTGGAAGTATCTGCGGCAGTGGACCGTGGATCATGATACATCGCTTTAATCCTCCTTCTCGAAACGCCGACAGCAGGCCGACGTATTCCCCTTCATGAAACGCATCCCCCTCCTCGACTCCGAATGGGTTCGATTGACCGCTCGTACTCGAATTCAAAACCCAGATCATCATCAAGGCAACGATGATTTCTTTGCCTTTGGTGTTTAGAAGGCGCGTCAACTGAGCTGCCAGTGGACCAGCAAAAAGTCCTATGGCGAGCGCCGTCCCCCCCCCCATAGCGTACGCAAAGTGCAAATCAAAAGGGCTTCGGTGACTGACGCTGGAGACAGAGACGATACCGTCCGAAGTTGCCGAAGGGAGGCGTCCGATTCCAGTGACAGTCATGCCAATTGTGACAGCAAGGCCAATGCAGGCAGCACCGAATGCGATTTGCCACGAAGGGAAATGTGATGTATCGCGAGGCGAGGGGGCATCAACATCGATGTCAGATGACAGCGGTACATCGCGATATGCGTCCGATGGCGGCGGGGTCACAACAATACGACGATTTTCCATCGGTACTATCTCTTTTTACAAACTTTAAGAATCCAGAAAATTGCGAATTCGAAAAAAGATGAAGGCGCACTACTGCGGGTTGTATGCTCCCATACACGCAGCAAACAGGCATTTGAGCACTCGTAGATTCCCGCGAATCGGACTGATCTTGGTTGGAACTGGACCATGTGATGGATATCTTCTAGCAACCGGCACCTCACAGATCTTATATCCAAGCCTAGCCGCTCGTATCGCAAGATAGTAGTGAAGTTCATAGCCTACAAACACATCGCGAAATACTGCCACTTGAGAATCCTCAAGTAGTTCGCGACTATAACCACGAAAGCCATTGGTTGTGTCCGTATACGGAAATCGACTGGCAATTGAGACCAGCGGGGCATGCAGCAACTTAAGCCCGGCCCAACGACTGAAAGGCAGGTTCTCTGAAATGCCTCCCGGTATGAATCGTGACCCTTGAACATGGTCGTAACCGGCTTTTAGCTTCTCGATGAAGCTCGGAATCGCATCGGGACCGTCCTTATTGTTACCGTCGATACAAATCACTCCCTGATATCCACGGGCCAACGCCCATGCGAACGCCATCCGCATCTGAGCTCCGAGTTTGCCGGGTCCTGTCTTCACAAGAAGCGTATTGACGCCGAGAGACTCAAGCACGGCACGGTCAGTCGATCCGTCGGTGCTCCCCCCATCGGCGACCACCATATCAGCAACGCCGAGGAACGGTCGGGTCAATTCCAGTTGTTTATGCAACTTCCCGTTCTCGTTAATGACGAACGCACAAACACAATAGTCGGTTCGTTTGGGTTGGTACTCGTGCGTCTCAAACGACGGGACCTCATGAAAGTCCTTCATCTCAGTCTTACTCATCGGCCATCTCCTCGATCAAAACCAAGGAAAGCCGGATTCGGCGATCGCCCGGCTCTTTCATTTACGAATATTGTGGCCATTTCAATTAATGAACAAATGCCGAGTAAAACAGGCAGTGAATTGCTGTGAATAAGTCGATTCACTGAGGGGAAGTGCAAGGATTGCGATCTGAAGAAGATCAAGATCCAAACCATTTAAGACGCCCCTCCTCTTAACTCGCTCTCGGGCACCTCGGATCGATCCAAGACATTTCGACGGTTGAGATCAGACAGCAGTATCGCGCTCGATTGTTCGTCGCGAACATGATAGAGCGGTCGGTCCGGCGACTCCTCCAGCAATCGACCGAGGTATTCACCCATCAGAGCGAGCATGAGGAAAACAAAAGCAAAAAGCCCGCTCATTAGCAGGCTCAGCGTTGTCCAACCCGGCATGACATCGGACTTGAAGAGGTAGATCGCGATCACATAGATGCTGTAAAAAAAACTGAGCAAACTGCCAAAAATCCCAAGACTGCTTGCTAGCCTTAAGGGCGTGATGGAGTTATGAACGAGAATTGACATTCCACCTCGAACGGCCCGAAATAAGTCTGGCTTAGGGTGCTGACCAGATCGCGACATTCGGTTGTAACAATGAACCACCGTCCTGAGGCCCAGATCCGTTGCCACCAAGGGAAAGAATCTTCGGCGCAGCCGGACTTTGACTAATGCGTTGACCGCTTGCCGGGTAAGGCAGCGTAGTCCAGTCGCACCTGTGACAAATTCAATCCCAATGAGTCGACGGTACATCGACAAAAACAAATATCTCAGCGCACGATACACCGGACCTGAGGTACATGGTTGCTTGTCAACGCCCAGAACCAAGTCGTTTCCTGACCGGCAACCATCAACTAACGGGACAATTTCAGCCGGTGGGTCGAAGTCCGGGTGAAGCGTCACCACGTAATCTCCAATCACCGCGTCCAAGCCAGCCATTATCGCCGTCTCGTGATCCGTCCGCCGGGTCAGACGGAGATAGCGCACGCACTTATGAACGCTCAACATCTGCCTCGCAATTTTTTCGGTTCCGTCCGTAGACCCGTTATCGATCAGAACAATCTCGTAGTTAGAGTAGTGCTGATCAAGAACGGCTCCAACTTCCTCAATGAAAGCAGGCAGGATCGCGGCATGATCGCCCAGTACCGCAACCGCCGAAACTAAAATCTCAGCCTTCGACATGAGTCCTCGCACGTTATTATTTGATTACGCGATCAATTTCCTCAGAAATGTCGTAGATGTTATCGATCTTGCCGCCCATTACAAGGTGGTAGTTCTTTAATCCAAAATGGGGTCGAAAAAGAATCGGCCGCGAGTCATCCGCCTCACTTCGCGGCAGAATGGTTTTAACTTCCCAAAGCGAATCACAGTAGGTGCAATCGGCTACCAGCGGAAGATACCGAGCGGCATCCCGAATCATATGCGGGAACGCTGTTTTCTTCTCCGCTCGATCGAAAATGCCATAAGCAGGCTGAAACTGTTTATCATTACCATCGTACCAATGAGCGTGAGGTGTATACCGAACATGACTGAGCGTATGCAACTGTCGTGCTGGAAAGGGCATCAGGGAAAAGAACGGCCCGTCCATCACGGTCACACCTAGGCCACGCAATTGCTCGGGAACCTCGACTAATGCCATTTCCACTAATTCGTGCTTGAGCGGCACCAGTGGCAGTCCTCCACCCATTCCAGGCGAGTTTAACTGAGAGTATCCGCAACAGAACACCTGCGCGGCAGTAACGGTTTCGGTACCAGATGGACTCTCGATGCAAAGCTCGACGACATCGCCGGACACCTGATGTACCGACTTGACTGTCGACTTCAGTTGTATTTCAACACCAGCGCGATGAACCCGCTCAGCCATCAGCTCACGCAGAATCAACGCATTGAATGCATATTCCCGAGTCAGGAATGCCGCTTCGATATACGCCGGGTCGAATAATTTCCAAATCGACTTTGAGACAGGCTCGACAGAAGCGCCGATGACCCGCATACTCCTGCAAAATTGCTCCGCCGACACCTTAGAGTCACGACGACCGATCGCATAAATCTTTTCAAATGTCGAATCAATTGCCGGCCGGAATTCGTCGACGAATCGAGGGAAGTTCACCCGTGACCGCAATGCCGTCAGGATGCTTCGCGGATAATGATACCCATTATGAACCCGTGCCTGGTTTGAGTACGACGCTCGCAACATCAGTTCGGCCCCGCTCTCAAAAAGAATGACACGATTGACACGAGCAGCCAACGCCTCAGCCAGATACAAGCCGTAGAACCCTCCGCCGATAACGGCTGCGTCACACGTATTGCTCACGAACACTCCTCATCAAAATGACGGCCCCCTTCTCGAATCGCCGGCCGGTAAGGCAAGCTTTTCGCTGGAGTTTTTACCTCCGGCATATCTTAACTCAATCAAAGGCGATTGTCGCTCTCTCGTCGTAAGCTTTCGCATCCACAAATCGCCCCGGGTATCTCGCTAACTTCTTTCAATAATTCGGAGCCGAAGACCCCGAGAAAAATATATCGCAACCCAAGCCCCGACGGTGGTTGAGACGCCAAAATCGAGCGTTCTTCGGAAAATAGACGCGCCAGATAACTCGCCTCGGCATTACAAGAATGGCCAACTCCAGCGTTTCGACGGGCGACTAAGCGGATTGAATCGTTCGAGTGCGTGGGCTATCATTTGGGGACTGAGTATAATTAAAATCACGTTGAGTCCGGTGGGCGTTAGTCGCAGCTGCTTTATCATCAGAATCATTTCGCCATTGCGATTTGGGCAAAGCGCCTGGCGCAATGAGCCATACCGGAACTGAAGAACAAGACGCAAACGTATCGCAAGCCAGGAGGGTTACCGCCAACCCTTGTGGCAAATGCAAGCGACTAAAGCGATGCCTGATTCGACGGCGAAAAGCTTCGAACTGTTTCCTCGATGAACGATAAGAGAGCCTGCCCCGCCCATGAGTTCTACCGCAACGAATTCGACTGGCCGACTCATTGTGCTCGTGATGAAATGGCTGCTCGCGATGGGAATGCTGGCGGCATTATGGTGGATGAGCCGCGATAGTCTGGCAAAACTGCAGAATCGACATTTCGTCTGGCAGGCATTCGCAATTGCTTTCGCGACGCGATTCCTATCTCTTTTGGTGTCATTCTCGCGCTGGCGGCTGTTGGTTCAGGGAATAGGATTGCCGATTTCATTTCGCGAAACGTTTCGTCTGGGAATGCTCAGCGAAGCAATGAATCTCATGGGGCCTGGTGCCGTTGGTGGCGATCTGATCAAAGCTGCGCTTTTGGCAAAGAATCATCCGAATCGCAGGGCCTCGGCGTCAGCCACGGTGTTTCTCGACCGCGTGCTTGGGATGTGGGGATTGTTTGTGTTGGGAGCGGGAGCGTCCATGATTCCGGTCAGCACCAAAATTGGTTCGGAATTGGATTGGGCTGTCTGGTTGCTTTGGGCAGGCACATTTGCGGGGTTAGTCGGTATTGGAATGATGCTCGTTCCGGCGTTCACACACTCCTGGTTCATGCATTGGCTCTCCACCTGGAAATTGATTGGTCGGATTGTGAAAGAGCTGATGGAATCCGTTCAGATGTATCAAGGACAACCCCAGGTCGTAATCCTCGCTGTTTTCCTAAGCATGATCGGCCATTTCGGAGCTTTGACGTCGTTTTACTTCTGTGCTCAGGCCGTGCATCGTGGCCAGACGATTCCAACTTACGTCGATCACCTCGTGGGATTGCCGCTTCCGGTCACTCTTGGCGCGGTTGTTCCAACTCCTGGCGGTGTTGGTGCGCTAGAAGGCGCTGTGGCGTGGTTCTACGAGCAGCATCAGTTGAACCTCATTCCGAATAGTGCAAAAGACGAATTGGCGACCGCATTTTCAAACGGGATCCTGACGGCCTTAGTCTACCGGCTCACTGTCATGGTTGGGGGAGCCATTGGTGTCATCTATTATTTCACGTCGCGAGCCGAAATTCGTCAGGTGGTTCACGACGCAGAGATCGAGTCGGTTGTTTGAACGGGGGGGGCATTAAAGCCGTGCTGCCTTGAGGTTGTTTGAGAATCTTATGAACCGTGTTATACGCCATGTGGCATATCGCTTTGGTCTTTTTTATGGTTTTCACTGACGACGGCAGTCGGCGGCACTCGGCCACCATTGAGTCCATCAACGCGAGACGGAAACCACCTATCTCGGATTCGCAATGCTGGCATTTCAACGACTTTCGCCATAGTGATACCAACAACGAAGGCGCCTAACACATAAATTATGGTTCTAACCCCGAATCCGATGCTTGGATAAAATTTCTCGACAATCCCAATTCCCCACCACTTACCAGACAAGTGCCAAAGGTAAATCGAATAGGAATAGCTTCCTAGCGTAGCTGCCATTAACACGAGTGGGCTCGAGGGAATTTTACACAGCAAAATACCACACAGAAGCGCGCCGCTACCCACATAGAAAATCGTAAAGCCCAAAGTAAAGATTACTGGAGTCGTTTCAATCGGAAGCAAAAACGCAGGCAAGAGCGTAAGAATTCCCGCGGCGATCAACCAGGCGCGCCAAGGAGTTAGGCAAACGACAAACCAATTAGTGTAGAAATGGTAAACATATGAAATCCCGACTCCCCAGAATAACGAATCAAATCTGAGATGACTCGGCGTCACGTGCGTCAAATTTGTAAACGTCGGGGAGAGATACCAGTTAAGCAGCCGCATCAATAAACAGGCAAAGGCGACAAAAACGACCAAAGCCAGGACCGGCTTAAGAGGCTCGCTAGATTTTCTGTTTAGTCTCGAAATCAACAGGAAAGATAAAGGCAACAGCAGGTAAAAATGCTCTTCGACCGCGAGCGACCAGGTGTATCCAATCCTTCCGGGAAAATAGTTTTGGACGAAAAGTAACTCAGAAGCTAACTGTCGGTTCCAGACTTCGCGACCCTTAATGATATCCAGAGCGACGGTTATAGCTGTAAATACATAGAATGGCGGGTAGATCTTCCAGGCTCGTCTCGCGTAGAACTTGCCGACGGCGATTCTGCCATATGACTTGTACTCACGAAATAGCAGTCCGGATACGAGAAATCCGCTGAGCACGAAAAACAAGTCGACACCCACCCACCCGCCTTGCCTCAGCGTCAAGTAAGTAAGCCTCAGTGGATCGGGCCAACTTGACGGTGGATCTTCGCCGTGAGCCAAAAGTACTAACATAACTGCAATAAACCGCAATACATCTAGTCCGAGAAGTCGCTGATTCATCGTTTATCTCGACTTTCCTGGAGAATGTTTGTCCAAAACGCTTCTTGGAACAAAAGTGGTTGATTGTGTTTTTATTTGCACCCATTCATCAATGCAAATGACGATTAATGTCGGGCATCGAAAGAAATTTAGCACTCGAATTCAAGAAGCACAACCGGGCAACGTTCTTCGGAGGTGAACCCTCGATTGAAGGGGGGGGGCAATAGAACAAGACTTACAGAAAGTAAGTACTTTTTTAAGCGTTCTTCCACGCGCTGGATTGGGTGAGGGCCATCAAGGATTTCGATCACTTAATTGGAGCTTTTTTCAAAGCCGGAGAGATCGCCTGACAAACAAATAGACAACGCCAAATCGGCTTCGAACGGAATCTGGTTTCCGTTTAAGAGTTGTCATTTATTTTCGATCTCAGGCGTCACGGCGCAATCGCGAGAAATTGCCTGACATATTTTCCCAGGATGTCGGTCTCGATGTTGACCATTTGGCCGATTGTTCGACACCCCAAGGTCGTCGCTGATAGCGTGTGAGGAATGAGTGCGACAGTAAATCGCGTGCTTTCTGCGTTGACAATCGTCAGGCTGACGCCGTCGACCGATACAGATCCCTTTGGTACCAGCAATTGGGCAATCGAGGTGGGAACTTGGAACCCCATCGTTACCCACTCCCCTTCACGTTCGATCATATCGACCTTGCCAATCCCATCAACGTGCCCTTGGACAAAATGGCCGCCGAGGCGCCCATTTGCGGGTAACGATCGTTCCAGGTTCACGAGATCGCCCGCGGCAAGCCGTCCGAGATTTGTTTTTGATAAAGTTTCTCGCCCTGCTTGAAATGCCCAAGTGTTTTCGTCGATCGATACCACTGTCAGGCAGCATCCGTTAATGGCGACACTGTCGCCGCATCGTGTTGCCGTCGATTCGTCAGCAAGCAGGGATTCTGGTGGGGAGACGACAATCTTGATTCCGGCTGATTCGGTTTCTAATCGCAGAACACTTCCCAAGCCTTCAACCAACCCTGTGAACATCATGAATCCCCTCAAGCGTCGTCTGGTTTGAATCTGAGTTTTGGGAATTATTCAGCGATATTGAGGGTGCAAGTAGACACCTGGTTTGTGAAGCTCGTCGATCCAAACGCGACTGGCTTGGCGCTCATCATGATCGGCGACTATCATACCCGACCCCGCACACAATTTAAGGATTGTAACCGGGGGCACGGAGAGGTGACAGAGTGGCCGATTGTGCTGGACTCGAAATCCAGTGTGGTAGCAATATCACCGTGGGTTCAAATCCCACCCTCTCCGCTCGTATGATGAACTTTTACATGAGCAATGCCCGCTGTGATTCACTTCATTGAGACCACTTTACCTGATTGTAAAGTGAATCGATCTTGCCACAGAGGCTTTGATCATGGCGACGGGAGAGGTTCAGGCGCATCCGCTTCAGGAATCCCAGTGTCCTTGTCGTCACCTGTGTCTTTTGCCTCAGCACTCTCCTTTGCCTCAGTTTCCTCCGGCGCAGGCGGTATCTGTGGGATCTGCGTTGAATTGGAGTTAGGAATTTCACGGTTCGCCGGGAACGTTTCACACGCCACACATCGACGCACAACCGGAATCTGCTTCCAGCAAGGTTGATAGTAACCGAAGCTTGGGCCCCAGATCGGAGGATTTACGGGAAGGCGCTGCTGGGTATTTCTCGTACTGAGGGCGAATCCGCTTTCGTATCGGGGTGATCCGTTGGAATGAAAATAAATACTGTGCCACCAGGGCCAGCTTAACGACTGCCCAAGGCTGGATGTCGAAGAGCCGTAGTAATGGTCTTGTGCGGGTGCCGAGCGAGACGTAGGGGCCACGCTTAACAGCATCACAACAATCGCAAATTTCCTCAGTCCTGAAACCCGGTTCGTCTTGCTCGTATTGAATATCACCATGAATGGAATCCTTTCCTGTAAACTCAATCATCCCGATTTGAACCGGAGGGGTCGCGTCTTTCTGTGAATGCACAATTCACCGAATTTGATCGACCCAGCATCGTTATCTGTTAAACGCAGCGGTGCGTTGACCGCCAAAAAG
This sequence comes from uncultured Schlesneria sp., assembly GCA_903904835.1. GTDB lineage: Bacteria > Planctomycetota > Planctomycetia > Planctomycetales > Planctomycetaceae > Schlesneria. Next base: position 21,253 of record CAIVEI010000097.1, read on the forward strand.
ACCTTTACCATAACCGCCACGCTTTACCGTAAAGCTGCCGGCATTGTTATAGCCCCGTCCGTCGCCACCAAAGCCGTAGGGGCTGGCGTGTCCAGCAGTCCCGCCGCCGCCGCCAAATCTCTGCTGAAGATCGTTAAAACTCGCCCCATGTCCAGTTGGAGCCAATCTGCCGGTCGTAATCGACTCCAGCTCTGATGGCTCTTGATTACCGCGGGGTTGATTGAGTGACTTCTCGACGTTTCTTAGTTCGTTTTGAAGGTTTTTGGCTGTTTTAGCCCCTTGCTGCTGAGGTTTGACAATATTGAAGTAATTAAGTGAATTGTCAGCCCCACCGTTCTGGCCATTATCGGTCATCGAAAGATAGGGGCTTACGGTTCGGCGTCCTCTTTGTCCTGATCCGAAGTTGTTCTTGGGCGGGGCTTGGGCAAACGCGAAATCCAGGCTTGTCACGCTTAAGAGGCCGAATATTCCCAACAACTTTAGTATTCTTGCGCACGAAATCCGCTGCATGGTTTCACCCCAATTGCTGTTTTCCGAGGGAATCAACATTCGATCCATTGTACTTCACTTTTCTCGCCGATGTCAGATATTGATTTCCAGGCGAATTGACGCAGCAGATCTCGTCGAAGCAAATCAGGCCACCCCTCCGCCACCACCGGTGCTCTTGATCGGGTAAATCCCCAACGAGTTGCGAACGACGTTGAAGCCGAGGATCGCGGTACCAAACAGGCGCTCAACTGGAGCAACAATCTTTTCGATCTTGTTGTTCAAGGCAACCAGAGCATCAGCCTGGATGTAAATTCGGTCACCCGGTAAAAGTTGATAGTTTGTCGAAGTTTGGCCTAAAGCAGTGATGTCCTCCCACTCGACTTCTAAAATCTGCGCGGTACACGCGTCTGAAGGGGCTGGGCGGGCGATCCAGATACGCTTTGACGACACTTCTGAAAGCCCGTTGATTTGCGAGATCGCATCCAGCACGGTCTCGTTACCCGTAATTGGAAGTCGAACAACCTGCTCGCCAAACCCACCACCGTCGCTGATGATGTAAAAGTTCTTGCTGTTATAGGTGCCAACATCTACGGAAACCTTCGGGTCTTGAATTCCATTGGCTGCAAGGTGTTGGGTCACTGCGGCTCGAACTTCGGCAAGCGTCATGCCAGCGACGTAAACGTCACCATATACGCCAAGTGAAACCCGCCCATCCTGGCGCACTAAGTGTTCTCCGCTAACAGGTTGAGGTGATTCAAGGTCTTCAAGCTCGACAGAAAGCTCTGGGTTCGCGAGTCCCAGCTTCTTCGTAAGATGCTTTCGAATAGCGGCTTCAGCCTCAGCCGGGGTCAGGTTTGCAACGTAGACTTTTCCGTACGACGGTCCAAAGTCCAGCTCGCCGCTGGTTTCAATTCGGTAGCTTCCAGCAAGAATTTTGAACCCCATCTCAATTGATAATTCAGCGTCAAATTGTGCCTGATTCGTAGTTGAATCAGCCTCAAGGTCGAGAGGCAGTCCATTTTTTAGTTTGACTTGTAAGCGATCGCCGGGAATCAGTTTCCACTCAGGTGTTCGCAAGGTATGGGCCGCCTGAATCACCAGGACATCAGGGGGTTCGACGACATAGTCTGGAAGATTAACTTTATCGAGCTCCCTTGGGACGGACGCCCCTTGAAGCTGCAGAAGGCGTTGCTGAGGTGATGCTGCGCAGCCAATCACAAATATTTGGCACAATAGGGCGATGCAAGCGATAGGTGATCGTCCGCGAAGTCCAAATAACATGGACAGTTCCTCCTCAAGTTGCGCTAGATTGCAGCATTTCGTCAATACGGTTGGGTTTAGGCCAAGTTCAGATGCCAACACAACCCTTAGTTCCCTCAACTTCTATCGTATCATTAGAGTCTGCCTCGTCAGACATTTGAGAAAAACAGACAAACTCAACCCATATTGCCTATTCTTACGTTGATTGTTCATCTTCTATTGATGGCTACGGCGGATTGCAAGTGGCCATAAGCGTAGGATTGCCTTTTTTACATTGACAGAACGAGAGATCGAGATTTTTTTAAACCAGCGGTTGCGGCACGTCGTTTGCAGATCTTGACATGTGGCAAAGAGTTCGATGCGTGGTCGGTAAAAAAGGGTGTAAGACCAGAAGTTCTGGTGGCTATTTCGCGTTTTTGTAAGCTCGATTTGGTTTCTGGCGTTTTTGTTTTAGTTGTTTCGCCTGTGTCGTTTTTGACGCCTGCCGTCGCTTAGAGGTGGGGAGTGGAGGAGAAATTCCGACAAGTTATTTAGGATTCTGCTGTAAATTGCCCCTGAGCTCACTGGATTCGTTTTGAGATTTGAAGGCTTCGTTTGTTTTGGTTATCGCTGATGCTGTGTGACGAGTTTACCGGCTAGCTTTCAGTGATGGACATTTGAGTCCAGGCTATTCTGTGCGTATTTGGTCAAAAAAGTGATCTTTTGCTCTAATTCCTGTTTCCGAAATTCTTATTGTGTCGAACACGTGTCTCTTCAGTGAATTGCAGTGTTGCGATATGACTCTTCTCTGTTGATAATTCGAGTGACGTCAGGCCGTCGGAGGGTTGAAGTGTTCGTGTGAGTGTGCGATCTTGAATTATTTGTTAAGGTAGGAAGGACTGGTTGCCGGGCCACCTTTGTGGTGTTAGAGTCCCTGCTGGAATCGTCTTTCGGGGCAGCAAATTAAAGATGCTGGATGAATTGTGTGGCGAGTCTAGGATGAGATTGGGGCTCATGGCTGTCTTTGCCGTGTTTTCGCAATCTTCGGAATGAGTCTGTTGAATCAGGCAAAGTGAAAATGCCTTCTAGGTTCGAAACGTCATATACTCTTAGGTTTCAGGTGAGGGTTTAGGGCAATGTGAGGCAGTCTTCAGTCGAAAAAGAAAGGTCGTTGTCGCTGTTGTCGAGTTCAGCGGTGGATGCGCGTCTGTGCCAGAGAATTCCGGTTTATGCAAATCACAATAGATTACGGTTTCTTGCGTATTGTGCCGTGCAATGGAGTTGGTAAGGTGTTTGGCGTAATCCAATCTTACTGGGGTTTTCGGTTGTTTTTGTTGAAGTAGAGTTTGTGGTTCTTGGCCAGCTCCGCTCGCTCTTGTCGGTTTTGCGGTGCATTGAAAAAGATCTCGTATTTGGCCGCCAACGTTGTTTTCGATCATGGATACTGTGATGCAAATGGTGAATCCTTCTCCGGCTTTTGCTGATACTCCCCATGTTCCCAGTCTTTTTACTTCAGGTGAAGCGGGGGATGGCGTTCGTCCATACATTCGTCTTGATCGAGTGGATCGAACTCATGCTCGGTCGCTGGTCAGCTCCGTTCGTGTCAGTCCCGCTGCCGCAAGGGCATCGAGGATTCTTGCTGGGCGGTCTTTGATACAGTGTTTCGTCACTTCTCTTCCCTTGATTGTCGCCGATTTCGTAACACTCTGGGTCTTGCTGTTCTTGACAACGTCGGTCATTGAACGTGTGTTCGCGCTTTCTACCAGTCTTGTTACTCATGAAACGGCCCTCGTTGCGTCATTCTTGCTGTTTCCGATTGCGCAATTAGCTGGGCTGTACCCGGCAATTGGAACAAGCGCAGCCGTTGAGTTTCGGCAGCTCGTTCGAGCGGCAACAACGTCACTCTGTATCTTCGCCGGGATTGGGATAGTTCACGAGCCAGCTCATTGGCCATACTTTGTTGGTTCGATGTTGGCGACAATGGTGCTGGTTTTGCCTCTTTTGCCCACATCGCGATTCGTCGCACGCGCGATGTCAAGAAGATGTCGCTGGTGGGGTGCTCCTGTTTTGATCTATGCCGATTCAGCAGTTGTTGGCGGCCAAATGTTTAAAAGATTGAAGTCGTCGGAGGACCGTGGCTTACGACCAGTCGCCGTCCTGCTCGATACAGATAAGTACTGGGAGGCGGAGAGCGAGCTTGAAAGCAAAGGGATTCCGTGTTTGCCTGTCGAGGACATTCTTGGCTGCGCGTTAAACGCAAAGGCAACGTGGGTACTTGTTGCAAAACCGAAGGTTGCGGCCGCAGATGAAGCCTGGAACGATGACGACGAAGTTGATTCGGTTCTTCACGCAATTCCTAACCGCGTTCTATTGTCCTCAATGGGAGGGTTTGATTGCGGGATGTGGGATCAGACCCATACGATTGGTTCGTCCTGTGGTCTTCTTCTGGCGAATTCGCGCCACTGCTATTCGACGCTTTTCGTGAAGCGATTTATCGACTTTACGGTGGCTTCGCTGATTTGCCTGTTTGCATCACCGTTGCTGATCGGAATCGCAATCGCAATCCGGTTAAGTTCTCCAGGTCCAATTCTGTTCGGGCAGAGGCGGATTGGCTATGGCGGGATTGGGTTCACGGCGTGGAAGTTTCGGTCGATGGTACCTGATGCGGAAAAAGTTCTTCAGGCATGCCTGGAAAGCAATGAGGCGTACAAGCGCGAGTGGGAGCAAACACATAAGCTGAAAAACGATCCGAGGGTGACTTGGATTGGCAGGTTTCTACGAACAACAAGTTTTGATGAATTGCCGCAGCTTTGGAACATTCTCTGCGGGGAAATGAGTCTTGTTGGTCCACGGCCGATTGTTGACTCGCCGAATTACGATGAGTCTTATATTCGTGACTATCCGCGTGAGTTTACAGCCTACACGTCGGTTCGCCCTGGATTGACCGGAATGTGGCAAGTCACATGCCGAAATAGCGGCGTTTATGAAATGCGGATCTATTGGGATATGTACTATATCCGAAACTGGTCGCTATGGCTCGATCTATACATCATTCTTCGGACGGTTCGCACAGTCCTGCTTCGTGAGGGGTCAGCTTGAATTTTGTGACCCTTCGAGTGCGCTTTCTTAACGTCATGGCTTGGTTGCCTGTGAGCAGTTTTATCGACTGCAGGTGCTTCGGGAAGTGATCCCTTGAGGCGGCACGGGTTGCAATAAACCAAATCGTAGGTCATACTAAAAATCATGGAAGTTCGAGCTGAGGGTGTCACCCAAAGGGACGGAGTCCGCGCCGAAAGTGGTGACAACGGTCTTAATCTTATGAAGCGAGCCTGGGAGCAATCTTGTCCATTAATCCAAAGCGTGCGTTGATCACCGGAATCACTGGTCAGGATGGGTCTTATCTTGCTGAACTTCTGCTTTCGAAAAATTACGAAGTTCACGGTTTGATTCGTCGATCGAGTTCATTCAATACCGGTCGCGTAGATCATCTATACCACGATCCACACGAGATGGGTAATCGCTTTACTCTTCATTTCGCGGATCTTACGGATGCAAATGGCTTATCGCGCCTGGTGCATTCAATTAAACCAACTGAAGTTTATAATCTAGGAGCCCAAAGCCACGTCAAGGTCAGCTTTGACCAGGCAATTTACACTGCCGACGTAACGGGTGTAGGTACGACCAAGATTCTTGAGGCGTTGAGAGACTTTCAAGAGCGAACCGGATACGAAATTCGCTTTTACCAGGCCTCGAGCTCCGAGATGTTTGGTAAGGTCGTCGAGACGCCTCAAAAAGAAACGACTCCATTTTATCCTCGATCTCCCTATGGAGTCGCCAAGCTTTACGCTCACTGGATCACTGTCAATTATCGCGAAAGCTACGACCTTCACGCATCGTGTGGAATACTCTTTAATCACGAGTCTCCGCGACGCGGCGAAACGTTCGTAACGCGTAAGATCACCCGAGCCGTAGGCCGAATTAAGTGCGGCTTGCAGGAGAAACTCTATTTAGGCAACCTTGAAGCCAAGCGCGACTGGGGCTTTGCAGGAGACTATGTTGAAGCCATGTGGCTCATGCTTCAACAAGAGAAACCTGACGATTACGTCGTTGCAACAGGCGTTATGCGTTCGGTACGGGAGTTCTGCGAGCGGACATTTTCCCGCGTCAATTTGGACTATCGGGATTTTGTCGAAGTCGATCCACGTTATTTTCGCCCAGCAGAAGTCGATCTGCTGCTTGGGGATGCCAGCAAGGCGAAATCAAAGCTCGGCTGGGCTCCACGAGTCTCTTTCGAAGCATTGGCTGACATGATGGTCGACGCAGACCTTGAGTTGGCTCTTCGTGAGAAAACCCTGCGCGATGCCGGTCATAGCATTGCGGATCAGATATCCGATCGCTGAACCAAGTTGTGATTTTCAGCCATAATAGCGGAGTGGAATGTGGGCTCGTTGGACATTGCCAATCATCGCGTTTGCGTCACGGGGGGAGCCGGTTTTCTCGGCCGGGTGGTCTGCGAGAAACTGCATGAGGCTGGTCTTCCTCGTGATCAGATTTTCGTTCCTCGAAAGAAGGAGTTTGATCTCACGAGAGAAGCGGATGTTCGCCGAATGTACGACATCGCCCAGCCCACGATTGTCGTTCATCTGGCAGCCGAAGTGGGTGGAATTGGTGCTAACCGTGAACATCCAGGGCGATTTTTCTTCGCCAATATGGCCATGGGTTTGCATCTTATTGAAAATGCTCGTGAACGCAGACTTACGAAATTCGTGCAAGTTGGAACCGTCTGCGCCTACCCCAAATTTACTCCGGTTCCCTTTAAAGAAGAAGATATCTGGAACGGGTATCCAGAAGAAACGAACGCCCCCTATGGCGTTGCCAAGAAGTCACTTTTTGTCATGCTCGATGCCTATCGGCAAGAGTACGGATTGGATAGCGCCGTTGTTGTGCCCGTCAACCTTTACGGCCCCGGTGATAACTTCGACCCCAAGAGCAGTCATGTGATTCCAGCCCTTGTTCGAAAAGTTCAAGAAGCGGCGCGGCGCGGCGATGACCATATTGTTTGCTGGGGAACGGGGAACGCGTCGCGAGAGTTTCTCTATGTTGATGATGCCGCCGCTGGAATTGTTGCAGCGACGTTGAAAATGCAATCACCCGAGCCGATCAATCTCGGGAGCGGAAACGAAATTGCGATTCGAGACTTGGTTCAATTAATTGCAAAACTGAGCGGATTTACTGGAAAAATTGAATGGGACTCGACCAAGCCTGATGGGCAGCCTCGTCGCTGTTTGGATATCACGCGCGCCCAGCAATTGCTCGGTTGGAATCCGACGGTTCCGCTGGAACAAGGATTACGTCAGACGATCGACTGGTGGAAAGAGTCGAGTAATTAACACTTTCGTAACAACTGGCTCGACTGTGCTACTGTTGGCGTGCGGAACCGGGGGGCACAATTGTTAGTACATTTTTATCGTAATTAAAATGCGACATTTTGAGCTGTTAATTATGATTGCTCGCAAATCGTCAATAACTGTTTAACGTTTAAAAATACGATTTGATTAGGGTTCGGCTCGCGATAAATTGATATTGCCACGGTATCACCGAAACACCACCCAAACAGAAGTTTGTGAATGACCCAAGTTTCACCTCCCGAGGGCACTTCCGATCCTGCGGACATGAATCGACACTTTGTGACCTCCCATTTGGAAGCGAATCTGGGAGGTCGTAGCGTGCGCGGCGGGATCGTCGTGATGGTAAACCATGCTTTAAGGTTCGTCATTCAAACCGGCGGCACAATGATTCTGGCGAGAATTCTTGCTCCGGAAGAATTCGGCCTCGTAGCCATGGTTTCAAGCATTACCGGTCTGATTGGATTGCTAGGTAATCTCGGTCTTTCCGCAGCAACGTACCAGCGTCCCACGATCACGCACGTGGAGGTGACTGCGCTGTTTTGGATTAATGTGATCGTTAGCCTCGTTCTGTCATTATTGGTTGCGATGATGGCACCCGTCATTGCTTGGTTTTATAGCGATCTCAGGCTGATTAATATCACGCTCGTTCTCTCCTCCTCATTCATTTTTTCTGGTTTAAGTGCACAGCATTACGCGATCCTCGTCCGGCAGATGCGATTTGGCGCCACGGCGGCAGTGCAGACAATTCCGTTGGTTGTCGTCTCGTTATTGGGCGTCGGACTTGCTTGGGCCGGATGGGGATATTGGGCGCTAGTCAGCATGAGTGTGGCAAGTGCCGCGTGCACGGCACTTGCTGCTTGGACATTCTCCTCTTGGAGACCAGGTTGGCCTACCCGCCAATGTAATGTTTCTGAACTGGTTCGTTTTGGTAGCCAACTCACGGGCTACGATTTGCTGATATATTTGATGAGAAACGTTGATAATTTTCTGATCGGGCGTTTTCTGGGTGCTGAGACGCTAGGGATTTATTCAAAAGCCTATGGTCTGTTGATGCTGCCCATTCAGCAGATTAATGCACCACTCAATGGGGTCATCTTGCCCGCGCTCAGTCGATTGAGTAATCAGCCCGATCGGTTTCGCAATTATTACTTGAAAGCCGTGGCTGTTTTGGCGGCGATTAGTATGCCAATCATCGTCTTCGCCTTTGTTGACGCCGACCTGTTGATCTTGGCGCTGCTCGGGTCGCAATGGGACGGCGCCGGATGGATTTTTCGGCTGCTTACTCCTGCTGCACTTACGGGAACGATTAATTTTGCTCCATCCTGGCTGTTCACTTCGCTTGGGAATTCTGCTCGACAACTGAGATGGGCCTACCTGTCAACTCCCATCATTATTATCGGATTCTGCATCGGCATGATTTGGGGTGCTCCCGGTGTGGCGGCTTCCTTCAGTATTAGTTTCGGAATCTGTTTCTGGATGGTCGCTGCCGATGCTTGCCGACAGTCGCCAGTCAGCTTTCTCGATTTTCTCCGCGCAATCTATCCATCATTTGGTGCGAGTTTGATTGCTGCCGCAATCGTTTTCTTATACCAGAGTTTTGCTGGCAGGAATGATTTTCTGGGATTTGTCGCTGATATCTTAGTGTTTTCCACCGTTTATCTTATGCTTTGCGGAGCAACGACAAGTGGTCGGACCATATTGAAAGCATTTTTTTCGAATATTATCAGCAAGCCGAAGCAACTTCGCGACGCATGATGTGTCTCTTTAAAGCGACGTGAATGATCGGAGGAATTGGCAAATGAGCATTCAGAATAAAAAGTCTGCACCGTTGGCTGCTGGCGAAGTCGCCTATCAGGTTAAACCCGATGGATATTTCTCGGGCACGCGACCAGATTTCGTCAATGAACTTCCCAACAACCCCAATGCCAGGATTTTGGAGATTGGATGCGGCGAAGGCGGGATGGGCCGAAGCATTATTGCTGCGGGCAAGTGTGCGAATTATCACGCGGTCGAACTTTTTCGTGAAGCGGCGGATGTCGCTCGACAGTATTTCGATCAAGTCATTCAAGGGGACATCGAGAAAATGGACGAATTGCCGTGGCAATCAGAACATTTCGATGCGATCATCATGAGCGAAGTTTTGGAGCATTTGGCGGACCCGCTGGCCGTGTTACGAAAGTTGCGTGTGCTCCTCAAGCCGGGAGGAATTGTGTTGGCGGGATCCCCGAATGTTGCCCATCATCGCGTGATTCGAATGTTATTGCGCGGTGAATGGCAGTTGGAGGACAGCGGTCCGATGGATCGGACACATCTTCGATGGTTCACGCCAAAAAGTTTTAAACGCCTATTTGAAGACGCGGGTTTCGTGGTTGATCAAGTTGTCGGCTTGGGCACGACCGGCTGGAAAGGGCGCGCCGTTGCGATGCTATTGTGCGGTCATTTTGATTGGTTGTTCGCCATTCAAATAAAACTCAAAGCTCATCGTTAACATCATCGGTTTGTTTGAGGCAATAAAATTATTGTTTTGCAAGAGGAATCATGTCTCCAACTTTCTCGGTTGTTGCTGCGGTGAATGACACGCAAATCCTGAACCAGAACCTTCTTCTCTCTCCGATGATCGCCAGTGGTGAAGTTCCTGTTTTTACAGAGCAAGGGCATTCGTCAATCAGCAGCGCATATAATTCTGGAATGCGCCGAGCGACTTCTGATTATGTGATTTTTGCGCATCAGGATGTGTACTTTCCCATTGGATGGGAGCAGTGGCTGATTCGGTCTATCAGACAACTCGATGAGATCGGTGCCCAATGGGGGGCTCTCGGCGTTTTTGGAATTGATTCCAAAAGAGAAATCATCGGTCGAGTTTGGTGTGCCGCCAATCATAAGGAGTTAGGAAGCTCATTCGATTTGCCTCGGGAAATCGTGTCCCTTGACGAAATCGTCATTGTGTTGAAACGGTCGATGGACGATCAGTTTGATGAAGGCTTACCTGGATTTCATCTTTACGGAACAGATGTGATTCTCAATTTTCAGAAAAAAGGGCTTCGAGGATACGCCTTTCATGGTCCGGTTATTCATAACTCCAAGACGGTTCTGCATTTGACCGGCGGATATGCCAAGTGCTATAGATACATGCAACGCAAATGGGCTCGTCAGTTACCGCTAGTCACGTGCATCAGCGATGTGACTCGCTGGGGTTACCCGTTCTATCGACGTGAATTATTGCTGTTCTACCGAAAAGTCTTGAATAAGACGGTAGTCCACGAACGATGTGCTGATCCCAGGGCGCTCGCCGCACAACTGGGATTTGAATTTCATCAGTCTCCAAGTATGACGGATTAAAGACTTGCCTGTCGAGTTAAGGTGTTCCTCGAAAATAAAGGAATTCGTGCTTGGCTCTCGTTTTTTCAATCCCTGTTTTCTTAGCCGAGTGTGTTGCAGAATTCGCTACTCTTCGGTGGTGTCCCAGTTTGTTTTTAGGGTCACAAATGTTGAATCTCTTCGGAATTTCCACTGATGAATGATCAGACAGCTTACTACGCTCATGTACGCCAAGATGTCCTGGCCAGCGTACCTCAAGGCGTTCGACGGGTCCTCTCGATCGGATGTGGCGAGGGGCGCACGGAAGCAGAGTTGGTCGCTCGCGGCGTCGAAGTGACGGGGATCGAGTTGAACCCTGAAGCGGCGAAGGCAGCGTCTCAAAAAGGGATCAAGGTTATTTGTGGCGACGCAACCGCAAGTAGTGCGCAGCTAGCCAACTGCCCCCCGTTTGACTGCTTGATTTATGCCGACGTGCTCGAGCACATTCAGGATCCCGAATCGGTTCTTCGCGAGCACATCAAATTCCTTGCACCTGGCGGTGTCGTGATTGTCAGTGTGCCAAACTTTCGACATCATTCTGTTTTCAGGCAGTTGTTTCTTAAGGGCCATATTCGCTACCGAGATGCGGGAATTTTCGATCGCACGCACGTTCGAATCACAACTCGTCGAATGGTTGAGGAGTGGTTCGCAGCAGTAGGTTTGACAACGACGAAGGCTTCTTTCCTGATCAATCGTCGTCGCGATCATTTTTTGTCGTGGATCACGTTCGGACTATTCCGTGAATTCCTCTTTCCACAAGTGATTGTTATCGGCCAGCAACCTGACACCACGGTTTAAACGCAGATTGGTCCATCATGAATGAAGACGACGGTCCCGCACGTATCGAAGCGGCGGAGTTCTACGGTCGGACGACTCTCCACCCGATTGGACTCTCATTCCTGCTCGCTATGATTCTGGCCGTACTGTTGTTGCCAAGAAAGTACGCGATTTGGCCGGCGATCTTCATCGGTTGCTTTATCTCTCCAGCACAACGAATCGTCCTTTTTACAGCAAATTTTCCCTTTATGCGGATCTTGTTGATTTTTGCGTTAGTTCGTGTTATCAGCAGACAGGAATTTTCGGGACTTCGGTTTAGAGATATCGATCGAGTGATGATCGCACACGCGCTTGCTCGTTTAACTGTATACACGATACAGCAACAGACAATGAAAGCTTTTATTTACCAGGCTGGCACGAGCATTGACGAACTCATAACATACTTCATCTTTCGTGCATTGGTTCGTTCATTCGACGATTTTCGCGGCATGACGTTGGGGTTTCTCGTGGCGAGCATACCCGTCGCGATTGCATTCGCATTTGAGTACTCGACGCGTCGCAATGTATTTTCGATTCTTGGTGGCGTTCCCTTGATAACGGAAATGCGTGAAGGAAAGTTACGATGTCGAGGGGCGTTTTCACACACGCTGATGGCTGGATGTTATTGGAGTGCAATCCTTCCGTTAGCCGTCGCCGGATGGTTCGATCCGCGTCAGCGCAAATTGCTGACAATCACCAGTGCCGGATGCTGCCTGTTAATTATTGTGACCACGTCATCGAGTACGCCGCTTATGGGAGTCATCTTTGGGATCGTTGGAGCTTGTTTATTTCCCCTGCGTCGACAGATGAAGGCCGTCCGATGGGCGCTTCTCATAACGTTGTTGCTCTTGCACTTCGTTTTTTTGAAGGGACCTGTTTGGAGTTTGATTGCCAAGGTGAATATTTTTGGTGGCTCGACTGGTTGGCATCGAACACACTTGATCGATAGGGCCGTTGCGCTTTTTGGAGAATGGTGGCTGTGGGGGACCACCGATACCGAACACTGGGGATGGGGACTGCATGACGTCACAAACCAATTCATTCTTGAAGGCGTGATCGGTGGCGCTTTAACAATGGGATTATTCACTACTCTGATTGTATTGACATTTCGCAACCTGGGACGGATTCTGCGCTCGCGGGTTGTAACGAATAGTCGTTCCGACACGATCCTTATTTGGTCGCTAGGAGTCGCGGTCTTCGTCCATATTATGAATTTCTTGGCCGTGAGTTATTTCGGTCAAATTACAATGTTGATTTGGTTGCCGTTTGCAGTAGCTGCGAGCCTCTCTGATACGGTCACCGATCAGGATCGACGAGACAGGTTATCAAAAATGTCACGCATGACTTACGCCGCAACTTCATAGCCTGAAAAGCTGCTTTTGTCATTAACACGAAAGTTTTCAAGCAGGTTTAAACGAACATGGCATGTCGTCTGCAAATACTCGATACACGCGGCCTTTCTTTCGGTACGATGTGGCTGGCGGGTGCACAAAGGTCACAGTGATTCAAGTTGCAAATGGCGGTGGAACTTGGGGTGTTCCAGTTGGGTTTGATAGACGACACCAGGGTTGGCTTGCTTATCTCGATTTACGATTCGTTTATAGGAATTGAGGCAACCCTTGTTCGTCAATCGGAATATTCTAGAAAGAACTTCATGACTGTCGAACCGAAGTCTTGCGTTTTGGTTAAGGGGACCGCCGGCTTGGGTAACCGGATACTTTGTTTGCTGACGGCATCGCTTTACGCTGTGGCAGCAAACCGACGTCTTTTAGTGGACTGGCGCGATCCAATCTTCACCGGACGATCAGGAATTGCTCCCGATTTATTTTCCGAATTGTTTGCATCACCTTTGGCTGATCCGTTGCCGGAACGGATCGAATCTCAATCTGTCGCACCTTCGCTCTGGCAGGGTCGGCTGAATGAAACTCTCGACATCGTCGGACGCGACAATGACCCAATTTATTACGATAAATTCGGAAGTTTTCGCAAATTGGCGATCCGACTCAGTCGCATCGACTACTCTGAAGACGTCCTGGTTTTCTGGTCGTTTCGAGAAGTGATGCGTCCGATTCGAGCACACTTGGTTCGAATCGACGAACAGTATCGCAAAATGTCGGATCTTGAAATTCTGCGGCAAGCTGCGCAAAAGTATGCGCAACCTAATGAGCGAGTTCAGTCGATCACGAATCAATTCGTCTCTGAGCATTTTCGCGATCGAATGCTCGGCCTTCATATCCGTGCAACGGACTTGCGAGCACCTGTTGAGAAACTTCTAAGCGTCGCCGGACAACTGGTCAAAAAATATGACTGTAAAGGTGTGTTCTGCGCCACGGACAACGCAGAGGTTGAAGACCGCGCGCGGCAACTGTTGCCAAACCTTGTCACGCTTCCAAAGCAACTGCCCAAAGGATCAATTCCTCTGCACTATGATCCGAGTTGTCAGGACCGGGTTGAGCGAGCGACTCAGGCTCTGGTCGACATGCTTTTGTTGTCGCGATGCCCGACATTGGCGTACGCCAGTCGTTCCTCGTTTGGTTTGGTGGGAAATATTTACGCTCAAAAGGAACAGGTTGCTGTCGACGTGGACCGCTTTAATCTGAAGGTTCAGGGGAAACGATTTGTTCAATCGTGGATATACTAAATGAGGCAATCCGTATGTGGATCGTTTGGAGTCTGTTGGCAGGATTCTTGATTTCTCTGGCCTACATCAGCCCGTATGCGCTCCGAATGTTCCAGGAACGGCGGCTGCGGGCGCGCTGTCGTCGTGAGCGCGCATTGGTTCTCACTTATGACGATGGGCCCGGGATCGTGCTGACGCTGAAACTGCTGGATTTACTCGCTGCTTACAACGCGAAAGCGACATTTTTTCTGGTCGGAAAGTGCGTGATCAATGCCCCCGAATCCGTCGCCCGTTTGCAGCGAGATGGTCATGAACTGGCCAGTCATTCGTATGCACACTTGAATGCATGGAAGACGACGCCCTGGCAAGGCGTTAATGACGTCCAGCGCGGTTTCACGACGCTTGGGCAAAACGGCATTCCGTTCAAGCTCTTTCGGCCACCGTATGGTAAAATCACATTGCTGACATGGTTGGCTACGGTCTGTCGTGGGATTGGGTTTGGGTGGTGGACGAAAGTGTCCGGCGACACGTATGCGAACTTACCTGATCCTCAGTCGGTGGTACAAGCGGTTGAACAGGATGGCGGTGGCGTGGTCCTCTTGCATGATTTCGACGGAACGGAGGAACGATCGACATTCGTTTTGGAACTCACTAAGCGATTGTTGGACGCCGCGAAAAGTCGCGGCTGGAAAGTCTGTACTCAAAGTGAATTATTGCGAATTCAATAAAAAATTTGCGACGAAGTTTGTGACTTCAGATAGTCGCGCCCGCTTGATAACGAGCTAGCAGAAGTCTCCGCGTCGGCAAATGTAATTTGGAGTAAGTCGTGGCATCCGTCGATATGAGCATTCTGATCGTTTGTTACAAATCTCGCGATCTGATCCAGCAGTGCCTGGAAGGTGTTTACGCTTATACGTCAGGATGCACGTTTGAAGTATTAATTGTGGATTGCTCCAACGACGGTGCGGTCGATTTAGTGAAAGAAAAGTTTCCTGCGGCGCGTGTTATTGAAAATTCGGAAAACCTTGGCTTTGGCAGGGGAAACAATCTGCTTGCCGACCACGCGAACGGGACATTCCTGGTGTTGTTGAATCCGGACGTGATTGTCTCCGATAATGCGATCGGTCTGTTGTGCCAGACAGC
Source organism: uncultured Schlesneria sp. (assembly GCA_903904835.1). Lineage (GTDB taxonomy): Bacteria > Planctomycetota > Planctomycetia > Planctomycetales > Planctomycetaceae > Schlesneria. Next base: position 36,325 of record CAIVEI010000097.1, read on the forward strand.
GATGTCGCATCCTGAAGCGGGTGCCGTCGGAGGGCGATCAAAACTGCCCAACGGGATGCGAGATCCCGGTTGTCGCCAGTGGATTCCGACGATTTCTCGCATGCTGATTGAAACGTTCGGCGGCGCAAAGCTTCTGAATGGATGCCTTCCAGAGGATGCAAAAGGTCCTGCAGAAGTCGAAACGCTTTCCGGTGCGTTTATGATTGTGCGTCGAGACGCATGGCGCGAAGCCAATGGTTTTGATACAAGTTTCTTCATGTACTCGGAAGAACTCGATCTGTGCTATCGGCTGCGAAAAAATGGTTGGACGATTTTGATGACACCCCTGGCGGAAGTGATTCACCTGGTTGGGGGTGGTCAGGGGCAAAATCCAAACCGGGTGCGGATGATCACAACTGCGAAAATGCATTTTCTCCGAAAATACTGGAGTCGGCCTCAGGCGATTCTTGGAGGGGTGATCATCTGGTGTCACGGACTTATTCGTGTGTTGCTAGGGACATTTGGAGGTCTGGTTCTTGGCAGAGACCGGGCCTTCAAGCTACGAAATGCCTATAAAACGATTGTCTTTCAGCCTCGAAATTGGTGGTTTGGCTTTCAAGGTGGTCCGATCAACTGAACGATGTCCAGATCAGTTGGCTGCCGCTATCGTGGAGAGTCTGCTCTTGAGTTGACGGTGGTTAACCTTGTGGAAAAAATCGAGTGATCCATACTCGAACACCAGTCATCTCCGGATGACGAGAAGTCTCTCCTTCGCATGAATCGACGACTACCTTTTTATCCGCCGCGAATTGATACGTTGAATTTGAGTAAGATTGGGAACATCAACTTGTTTTATTTTGGTAACAATTAAATGGTTTCGATCGTCATCCCGGCTCATAATGAGGAAACGACCATAGGTCGCTGTTTGAGTCGGTTGCTCGGGGAGGGATCTTCTGCATCGCTGCAGGTTGTTGTGGCTTGCAATGGGTGTAAGGACGCCACAGCGGACGTCGCCAGAGGGTTTGGAGATCGCGTGACTGTCGTCGAGACGGACGTGGCATCCAAAGTTCACGCAATGAACCTGGGAGACGAAGTGGCACAGGGATTTCCCCGGTTCTACATGGATGCTGATGTGGTTCTGTCACCGAAAGACATCAGTGAAGTCGAACGGACTCTTCAGGGTGATGGGGTTTTGGCTGCAGCCCCTCGGATGGAAATGGATTTTTCAAACGCATCCTGGGCTGTACGAGCATTTTATCGCGTCTGGATGGCCCTACCGTATACTCGTTCGGGGATGATGGGGGTCGGGGTCTATGCATTATCCGATGAAGGTCGACGGCGTTTTGGCCGGTTTCCCAACATTATTGCTGACGACGGCTATATTCGCGTGTTATTCAAACCGCATGAACGAGTGGCCGTCGACGGGGCGAAGTCAATCGTCAAAGCTCCTTCAACGCTCGCTGGGTTGATCAAAATCAAAACACGTAGCCGACTGGGTGGAATTCAATTGGCAAAGCTGTATCCTGAATTGCTCGAGAACGACGACAAAAATTATTCAATGGCGTTTTGGGATATCATGAAGTCTCCGTCTCTGTGGCCGTGTGTACCAGTCTACCTTTTTGTTAATCTGACGGCTAAGCGACGTGCCCTTAAGCAACTTCAGCAACTCGACCAATACGTGTGGGAACGAGACGAGAGTTCTCGGACCGGCTGATCAGAAACAACGGTGTTGCATTCCTACGGAATATCAATTCAAAGAATATGGTAATGACGGACAATAAGACAAAACCGCAGGCCGGTTCCCCACGCAAGAAAGTCCTCGCAATCGCTTCGCGCGGGGGGCACTGGATTCAATTGTTAAGGTTGAGGCCCGCGTTTAGCGACTGCGACATCACGTTTGTGACGACCGATCCTGCCTACCAGACGATGGTCGACGGAGCGAAGTTTTGTGTTGTCACGGAAGCAACCCGCTTTCAGAAGCTGAAAATTCTCAAGATGGCAACCCAGATGCTCTGGATTATCGTTCGGTTCCGGCCGAATGTGGTGGTGACGACCGGAGCCGCGCCAGGTTACATTGCCATTCGACTGGGGAAATGGTTTGGGGCGAAGACGTTGTGGATTGACAGTATTGCCAATGCAGAAGAATTGTCGCTCTCTGGACGTCTTGCATTGAAATATGCCGACGCAACATTGACTCAGTGGGAGCATCTTTCCGGCTCAGACGGCATCGATTATCACGGAGCCGTCATATGATCTTCGTCACGGTCGGGAACATGGATCCGTTCGATCGATTGGTCAAGGCGATCGATCATTGGGCCTTATCAAATCCGAGTGACGAAAAGGTGTTAGCCCAAATCGGAGATGGACAATACATTCCAACGAATTGCGAATACGTCAGACGCATGACACCGGATGAGTTTGAAAAGAATTTCCGAGAGGCTCGCCTGGTTGTTTCACACGCCGGAATAGGGACAATTATCACTGCCCTGGAGCTCGGAAAACCAATTATCGTCGTGCCTAAAAAAGCTTCTCTTGGCGAACAACGGAATGAACATCAACTCGCGACCGTTCGGCACTTCAGGCGATCAGAATTGATGATGGTCGCCGATTCGGAAACGGATCTGACCGGTGTCCTGTCGCGTTGGAATTCCGGCACGAGGGCGACGCAAGAACTGACTGCGGAAAACGTAAAAAAAGAGGCGTGGAGTCCCGATGAGAAATTGCTGAAGTACGTGCGAAACTTCATTCAGGATCAACCCCAATCGGGTATGATTCTGTTGACGGTAGGTAACGAACCAATGGATCGTTTGGTCAAAGCCTTCGACGAGTGGATCGGACGCCGTCCTGATGTTCAAATCAAGGGGGCTGTCGCCCAAATCGCGAATGGGAAATATGTTCCTAAAAATTGTGATTTCATCCGATTTATGACACCAGCAGTCTATCGGCAAATGTTTGATCAGGCCAAGTTGATTGTCGCACATGCGGGCATTGGAACAATCATTACCGCCATGAATGCCAATCGACTGATTGTCGTGATGCCAAGGCAGGCCAGGTTTGGTGAAACACGCAACGATCACCAGTTGGCGACAGTGAAACATTTTTCACCCTCACCACAAAGGTTGATTGCCGAGTCGGAGGCGGAACTGGACGAAGTCCTTGACCGAGCGATTGAGTTGAATCGGATTCAAATGGCTGACTCATCGTCGTTAAGTGTCTCGGCGCAACGGCCGCCTGATGAATCTTTGCTCTGTTTTTTGCGGGAATTCGTTTCGAGCGGCGCTTAATTGATAAATTGCGAATTTTTCAAGTAGCCGGTCATCGAGACGTTGCGTTATGACATTCGGCGGCTACAACTATCCCGACTGGTGGGATTGTTCTTATTGGCGGGGGGTATTATGCCGGGTAATCAAGAGCATCGTCGCAAAGGAATTATACTTGCGGGAGGATCCGGAACACGACTTTACCCGGTGACGCATGTCGTCAGTAAACAGTTACTGCCGATCTACGACAAGCCAATGATTTACTATCCTTTGTCAACGTTGATGCTGTCGGGAATGCGGCAGATTCTGCTCATCAGCACTCCGCAAGATTTACCCCTATTCCGCCGATTACTCGGCGACGGATCTCAGTGGGGCATCGAGTTGGTCTACGCGGAACAACCTCGTCCTGAAGGACTGGCTCAGGCGTTCATCATCGGAGCGCCGTTTGTCGGCAATGATCCTTCGTGTCTCATCCTGGGCGACAACATTTTCTACGGACATGATCTGGCAGCTTCACTTCAGGCCGCTGACGTGCGCACCGCAGGGGCAACGGTGTTCGCCTATCATGTTCAAGATGCTCGAAGTTATGGGGTGGTGGAGTTTGGTGTCGATGGGCAAGCCATTTCGCTTGAAGAAAAACCGCAGATACCGCGGTCAAATTACGCCGTTACGGGTCTTTACTTCTACGACAATGATGTCCTTCAGATCGCCAAAGATCTAAGACCATCGGCGAGAGGGGAACTGGAAATCACGGATGTCAACCGGGCGTATCTGGATTCGCATCGGTTACATGTGGAAATTCTCGGACGTGGTAGCGCCTGGCTCGACACGGGAACACACGATTCGCTTCTCGATGCGGCCACCTTTGTTTCGGTGCTCGAGAACCGCCAGGGGCTGAAAATTGCTTGCCCAGAGGAAATTGCTTGGCGACATGGGTATATTGATTCTGAACATTTGCTGCGTTTGGCTCATCCGCTTGCAAAGACCAATTATGGTCGTTACCTGATCGGTCTCGTCGAATCTGGAAAGCGATAATTCGGTTTTTTAAGGGCTTGTGATCACAGATTGCTCTGCAAATCATTCCAACGAAAAGCTTGGCGTTATCAGCAAAAATCAGAGACGTCCCAGAATTAAGCCATCGCTTGTTTTTTACTTTGCGACGTTCGTTCGGTTTAATCTTTTTACAACAGATACGAATTGACAATGACCACACATGGACTTGCGGAAAAGATCGCTGGAAAGACTGCGTTGATCGGGGTTATTGGCCTGGGCTACGTTGGCCTGCCCTTGATTCGTGCCTTCGTCCGATCTGGCTTTAAGACGATGGGCTTTGATGTCGACCAATCGAAAGTCGATAAGCTGAAAGCTGGACAGAGCTATATCAAGCACATTGAAAGCGCTGCGATCGTCGAACTGATTCAGAAAGAGCAATTTGAACCAACCTCCGACATGGGGCGCCTCGGAGAAGCTGACTGCATTATCATCTGCGTACCGACGCCGCTGAATGAAAGTCGAGATCCGGATCTCAGCTACATTGAAGGGACCGCTCACGCAATTGCCAAGACGTTGCGACCGGGGCAACTTGTGGTTCTCGAAAGTACAACGCATCCGACAACCACGCGTGAAAATGTACTTCCTGTTTTGAATGCAACCGGACTGACGGCAGGAAAGGACTACTTTCTGGCGTTCAGCCCTGAGCGTGAAGATCCTGGAAATCCCAATTTTGAAGCGTCGACCATTCCGAAGGTGGTTGGCGGCTATGACACCCAAAGTGGTGACTTGGCGAGCGCAATGTACGGCCACGCCGTTGTGAAGGTTGTGCGAGTTTCCAGCATGGAGGTCGCTGAAGCGGCTAAGATTCTGGAAAATACGTACCGCGCGGTCAATATCGCGATGGTCAACGAGCTGAAAATGCTCTACGACAAGATGGGCATTGATGTCTGGGAAGTGATCGACGCAGCCAAAACCAAACCATTCGGCTTTCAAGCGTTTTATCCTGGCCCGGGACTTGGTGGTCACTGCATTCCAATCGATCCATTTTACCTGACGTGGCTGGCGCGAAAGTGGGGCGAACAAACGCGGTTCATCGAATTGGCGGGTGAGATCAACACTCACATGCCGCAATATGTGGTCAGCCAACTTGCTGAGTTTTTGAACGACGCGGGAAAGCCAATCAAAGGGAGTAAGATTGGGATTCTTGGTGCCGCCTATAAAAAAGACGTCGACGATCCTCGGGAAAGCCCTACCTTCGAGCTGATGAAATTGCTGATCAAGCGTGGGGCGGTTCTGAGTTATAATGATCCTCACATCCCGTTGTTGCCAAAGATGCGTCATTATCCGGGGCTTCCGGAAATGACAAGTCAGGCGTTGACCCCCGAATATCTCGCGGCTCAAGACTGTGTGCTCATCTCGACGGATCATTCTGTTTACGATCACGATTTCATCGTCAAGCACAGTTGTATGGTGCTTGATACGCGAAACGCCACGAAGAATGTTAAGGTTGGCCGAGAGAAAATCTTTAAGGCCTGAGCAAAAAATTGTGCGATTTCCGCCAGGTTTCTCGGTCACTGACCACTGTTGTCAAAAAAGTTGGCAGTCTCGTCAGGAGAAGGAATAATGAAAATCGTCGTCACGGGTGGAGCTGGCTTTATTGGGTCGGCAGTTATCCGACATTTGATTTCTGAGACTCAACATTCCGTTGTTAATGTCGACTGTTTGACGTACGCTGGAAATCTCAGCACGCTCGATGTTGTGAGCTCCAGTTCTCGATATTCTTTTGAGAAGGTTAATATTTGCGACTCAGCAGCCGTTCAGGGTGTCTTCGAGCGACATCGACCCGATGCGGTCATGCATCTGGCTGCAGAATCGCATGTCGACCGTTCGATTGATGGCCCTAGCGCATTTATTCAAACGAATGTTGTTGGCACTTACAACATGCTGGAAGCAAGTCGACGACATCGGCATTCGCTTCCCGCGGATAAACAGGACGAATTTCGGTTCCATCACATTTCGACCGATGAAGTCTACGGCTCACTTGGCGACGAAGGATTGTTTACGGAAGAGACTTCGTATGATCCAAGTTCTCCCTATTCAGCCAGCAAGGCGGCCTCGGATCATCTGGTTCGTGCCTGGAACAGGACCTACGGTCTGCCCGTAGTGCTGACGAATTGTTCGAATAATTATGGGCCGTTCCAGTATCCTGAAAAATTGATCCCGCTCACGATCATGTCAGCCCTTGCCGGAAAGCCGCTGCCAGTTTACGGAAAAGGTGAAAATGTGCGGGATTGGCTCTACGTCGATGATCATGCTCGGGCACTTGTTGCAGTTCTCGAGCGCGGACAGGTAGGGGAGACGTACAATATTGGCGGCAACAGTGAACGAAAAAATATCGATGTCGTGCGTACGATCTGTGCGTTGATGGACGAGCTCAATCAGGGTTCAGCCCATCGACCTCACGAAAAGCTGATCACATTTGTCACAGACCGACCTGGGCACGACCACCGCTATGCGATCGACGCCAGCAAGATCCGGCGGGATCTCAATTGGACACCTCAAGAATCGTTCGCAAGTGGTTTGAAGAAGACCGTGCAATGGTATCTTGCGAACCAGGATTGGTGTGGCCGGGCTGTGGCTGACCGTTACGCCGGCGAGCGATTAGGGCTCAAGAATTGAAGATTCGTCGACCCGCACGGCTGTTGAATCGGGTGTTCCTGGCATCTTGCGAACTTCCCGCCAGTACACGGGTATTGGATTGGATTCAGCGGTTTTTCGTCGAGAATTCATGGAATCGATCAAACAGATCAGCAGGGCAGCCATCTGGCAAAGAAAGCTGCCTCTCCAGTTGATGGAGCGCTTCCAAATCAACTGTATCTCCATCTGGTTATCACCCATCAACCAAATGGAATCGACTCCAGCCCTTCTCTGTTCGTTCTCGCGGAACATACAAAGCTCAGGCCCGCGCCGCATAAGAGCGAATATAAGCGCACCTGCCGATGCTCATCGTAACTTGACGCATCGAACGCGATGAAGTTGAGCTTGCGAGCTCGACCGTTAAGCCATTCTCTCACTTCCTCCCTCTCCTTCTCGGAATGAGATGGCTTCGGCCCTATCCGTTCCCATGAAACACGTTTCTTTTCCGGCCAATCCAGGCTCGGTGGGGTGTTCTCGATTTCGTCAGTTAACACGTAACTCACCTCCAGATAGGACGTTCTCGCTGCTCCTCAAGAAACATTCAGACAAATCAGGGAATCCCCGATGCTGAACGACACAAAGTTATTAAAATCTTCGAACACATACTGTTGGCAAGTGATTCACACTGGATCGGTTTCATGTTGACGTTGGCCCACCACCGTAAATAAAACAAAAGCTCATTATTGGCCACCACCCATCCTACAGGATCGTTCCACTTCATGTTAATGCACACATAGACACTTTTATGGGCACACAACGAACAGGCCGCAGTCAACACAATTGAACACTCGCGATACATTTAGTTTTTTTCAAACACCTTGATTCTTATCGATTTTTAATACGTAGCAGTAAAATAGCAACAGAATGAAGATTAATGATTGACTTTCGGTAAATTGGGGGTTAAGTTTGACCTGCCGTGATTCATTTCCAACTCGCAGGCCTGCTCGTTTTTTGCTCGCAATATATTCACCGCCTTCAACACGCGTCGTTTTGCACCGCATACTTATACACTTAAATCACTTTTCTCGAACACGTGTCGTTTTTTTTCGCTTATTCGGTATTGACGTCTGATTCGCGTTTCGGTTCACACGACATAGAAACATCTCGTGTCCTGCAAGATTCAATAAATCATTCGCGATGCTTGGCGGTTACTTCTATGTGCGCGTGGCAGGATACGTTGAGCTTGTACGACAGCCGTGCGCGTTGCGACGCGGGGCTTTTGACTACCTCTACCCTGTTAAGTTCATTGATATAGAGAACCTCGTGGTAACACTTTACGATTTATCAAACACTACACTTCTACTCGAGAGGGGGAATTAAATATAAGTCGATAGCGGACTTAGTAGAGATTCGATGAATGGATTCGTTAGATATCCGGGCTGTTTGATTAAAGCTACTGAGCTGCGGGCCAGGTACAGTGAGCTTCACGTGACCGGAAACACGTGTTGATTGTTATTTTAGGACATTTTGTCGTTCGCGCTTACGCTTCTGTTGTTTTACTGCAGTAACGCCAAATCCAAGGAAACAATATGACTATTATTTCGTCGGCCAAAACGTATGGTTACTCGCTATTGTGTATGGCGGTTTGTTCATCGCTACATGCTCAGGCCACTCCGATTGGTTGTGGTGTTCCAAAAAGGCCGGTCCACATTTACTATGCCGACCCGGTCAAGGGCAGTATGAATGGAGATGGCTCAGCGATGCGGCCATGGAGTACTCTACAGGCGGTCTTCGAAGCCGGTTTGATCAACGGGCAGGATAAGGCGAGCGGTGTGGTACATGCGGGGGACTTAATTTACTTGATGACGGGGTACCATGGAAAAATTAATATCGACCCTTGGCATGGCTCTGGGAAGGTGCTCAACACGGACTTCATTACGATCCAAGGGGCTCCTGGAAATCTGCCCGTCTTAGGCCCTCTTTATGGCCAGCAAGCTTCACATTGGGTGTTTCGGGGATTGATTTTTCAAAATCCTCCAGAAGGAGCTGTGGGGGAACTGGTGTATTTTAACCACACAGACAACATACTCTTCGATAAAAACACGTGTTATTCTGTACCCGATGCGACAAACTGGACACCAACGGACTGGGCGAATTCTTGCTCAGGCCTGGGGATCTATATCGATACTTCAACTTCGTGCACAATTAGCAGAAATAACTTTTCAAATCTGGAAGGCGGTGCTGGCATTGGGGGTGATGGAATAATTTTTACTCAAAACACAATCGATTATTTTGCTAATGATGGAATCGATTTTTTTGCAAGCAATTGTATTATCAGTCAGAACGTGATAACAAACCATTATGGTTTATGGAACGATGGGTATCATCATGACGGCATGCAAGGCTGGACTTATTGGGATTCAGCCTCGACATCGAATGTCGTGATCGATCGAAATCTGGTGATTGCCTCAACCGGCGCTTATGCCGCAATCCCAATTGTCCCAACTGGTGGCGCCGACGATTATCTCCAGGGGATCTCGATCTTTGATGGAGTATGGAACAATGTCACGGTTACTAATAACGTCGTGGTTGCAAGACAAGCGTACCACGGCCTCAGCCTCTATGGTATGACAAACGCCACGATTGAAAATAATACTGTCATCGGTCAGTTCGCAAATGGGTTTAATCAAGTATGGCTTGGCGTATTTGTTAGCCAAACTGGTGCACCTCCAGTAAATGTTGCCGTGCGGAACAATATTGCAAATGCGTTCGCTCTGGCGTCCGGGGTTAGCTATGACCATAACCTTGCCTTTGTCGATATTGGACTGAACCTTGGCGTCCCCATCGTGGATCCGCAAACTGTTTTTGTTAATTACTCAGGGTCAACGGGGATTCCTTATGATTTCCATCTGTGCTCAGGGAGTCCGGCAATCGGAACAGGTACTTCGGCAGGCGCTCCGACGGTTGATTTCAGCGGGAAAGTGCGCAGTCCAAGCAGTATCGATATCGGGGCTTACGCGTATTAGAAGTTGTGTGGCCCGTCAACCTCCTCTCCTTTAGTTTGCGTTGCACTTGAAAGAGTAGCGGCATTCAGGTTTTGCGGGCAAAGGTCTCGCCAATACCGAGATGCACGCCGAAAATGGAGCTTGCGAAATAACCCCACGCCGAGGGCGGAAGCCGAGAGTGATTTCAATCGCTTTGTTTGCCTTCACTTGATGCGCCCGAAGTTAATTCGTGGTTCAAAAAGTTCAATTGAAAAGATGGGACTATTTTCAGCATTCACCGCAGAGCGTTTTCGAAAGGGGCAGGTGTCGCAATGGCCTTGCCCCTTCTTTTTTCTAAACAAACGGACATTCTTTTAAAAAGCCGTGACGACTTCTGATTAACCATTTCGTGGAGTTGGTGGCTGGCAATCTTCAGTTTGAGTTGCACCAGACCAAGCCTTTCTCCGAAAAACGCTGGTGCAGATCGACAATGCCGTGCAAAGAAGTTGCGACTGGTCCAAAAATCGCTGTAATTCAATCTGTCTGATTCAAATGTTCGTTTGATGCGATATCGTGGATTGGCCTTGGTTGAGGCGAAATTTGGGATCGCCGTCAGTCACCAAAGATTGTTTTGCCTTGCTTTATTTTGCTGCAATGGCCGAGACGAGTCGAAGCGTGAACTGCATTGAGTCTGTTTTCTTCATCGAGAATTCACACGATTTTCTTCGATAACTCGCTACTAAAGCTTACCTTTAAATCGCACACTGAGTGGCTGACTGGGTGGGAAACGAAGCGATTCGAGTTCTCGGTCGGTTTGGTTGAAGAAAGAGCTTTCAAAATGCGATGGTTAAGCGGGACGGCTTTAAAAAAGAGCCAGTTAACGGTTAAGCCGAAAAATTTTAAGCCCTTGTTTCGCAAGCCTTTCGTTGAGATGCTGCTGCGGACGTATGGCGGTAGCGTGGTTTGATTTTATGGCACGAATTTTGCTGAAAAATTAGATTCCAGCGGCGTGACCTTGATTCGGCGTAAAGAGCCAGATCGAACCGAGAAAGTCTTGCAATCGAATACGTCAAAGAACGGAATTTGTGATTCAATCATCGTTTTGGTAGGTAAATAACTGTTGTTCGAAGAATGGTTTGTTATGATTTCTGGTTGTCACTTGTAGGAAAGGCATCGATGTCAGGGCCAGCCGATATGTCAGCTCAAGAAATTCAAATGAACACCAACGACCTTAATCGTAAGGGAGGTTTCTGGCTTCGCTTGTCGGTCGGATCAATCCTTGGGATTTGCGTTCTGGCTATTACCTTTTTTGGCAGCGATATTCCGGCATGGGGATGGATGTATGGCCTGTGGATGACAAGCCCAGACAATTCGCACGGGATCCTCGTTCCAGCATTTGCGATTTGGCTTTTGTGGCATCGTCGCAATCTGTTTCCATCCCCCATGCCGCCGGTTTCCATGTCGGCAGTTTTGATGGGTGGGGGGTTGATTGTTGCGGCGACGGCCATTCGATGTTTGGGGATTTACACGCGGACGATTACGATCGAAGCCGTTTCGGTGGTGCCTTGTATCGCGGGGGTTGTGTTGCTTTGCGGTGGCTGGTCGGTTGTTCGATGGTCATGGCCAGCCGTGCTGTTTCTTTTCTTCATGATTCCTCTTCCCGGTGTCGTGGGGGGCTTGCTGAGTGGTGTTTTGCAAAAGATCGCCACAATTTCCAGCACTTATTTACTGCAAACAATCGGAATTCCGGCTGTCTCAGAAGGGAATGTGATTTGGCTTACGCATAAGCCGCTTGGCGTGGCTCAAGCCTGCAGCGGCTTGCGAATGCTGACTTCATTCTTCGCTCTTTCGGCAGGGGTGAGTCTCGTGATTGAGCGTCCCATTTGGGAGAAATGCTTGATTGCCATGAGTGCTCCTGCTATTGCAATTGCTGCTAACGTTCTGCGGATATCTGCCACGGCAGTCGCTTACGAGTTCGGTAACGAAAAAATGGCCGAGCTCATTTTTCACGACCTTGCCGGGTGGTTGATGATGCCAGTCGGCCTGCTGCTTCTGTGGGCTGAGTTATATTTGGTTTCATTGGTTTTTGTGGAAAACGAGGAGCCCGAAATTGGCGGGCTTGGATCACTTTCGGTGTGAACAACGGTCGGTTTTTGTTGGTCCTAATTCGGTTGGAATTACAGTTTTACTGGATCGTTTGACGTTAAGTGAGGGATTTTGCAAATGAGCACGAATAACGACGATGATTTCGATGGCCCTGGCCAGGAATTCTCGTTACCTCATGAAATTGTGCCGATTGACCGATCACCGAAGATTGTTTCACGCCGTCCTGTCGTGGTGGAAAGCCCGATTCAAGCTCCCGGCGAATCCCCTGATGCGCCTTCAGGAGGTGATTTTGACAAATACATCCACGCACTGAGGCGAAACTGGCTGCTAGGGACCATTCTGGGGATTCTTGCCGCTGGGCCACTGGCCGCTACGGCATGGTTTATGTTCCCCATACAATTCTCGGCGGTCGAATTCGTGCGAATTGCGCAAAGTCAAGCGACATTAGTGTTTGAGACGATGGATTCGACCGGGCGCGGTTCAGATTATCGGGGCTATAAGAACACGCAGAAGCAACTGCTACTTCAACCACTTTCCTTAAGCAAGGCCTTAAAAGATCCGGACGTGGCAAGTCTTGCCATTGTGCGTGAAAACGTTGATCCGATCTCCTGGCTGCAAGAGAAGATCGAAGTTCAGTTCCCTGACAGTGGTGAAATGATGACTGTGACATTGAAGTTGCCCGATCCAGTCGCGGCTCACAAAATCTGTAAATCTGTCGTCGATGTATACATGGCAGACGTTGTGGAAAAGGAGCGAGCCGAACGACTTGTTCGTGTTGACCGGCTTGAAAAAATTCTTGTTGCCGCTGAGGACAAGGTTCGCAAAAAGCGAGGCGAATTGAGTAGTCTCGTTGATCGGCTCGGCACCAGCGATACGACGACCCTGAATCTCTCGCAACAAGCCCTTTTATCCCAGTTCAGCTTCCTTCGGACTGAACTTTCCAAAGTGCAATTCGAACTCTTACGTGCAAAAAGCGATCTCGTCACGAAAACTGGAGGGCAGGACAACGTCGATGGAGCCGTTGACAATTCGAAGTCAACTGAAAACACGAACGCCGAAAGTGCTAAGAATACGGGTGTTGCTAATCAGGACAGTTCGGCTCTCGAAGAAATCACTGATCCATTTATGCTCGAGGCACTTGAAAGGGACGCCGCTGCTTCGCAACTGACCAGGGAAGTCGAACAATTGAAGACGAAGATCAGTCAGGCAGATAAAAAGTACGAACCCAAGATCGCTGCGTCTTATAAAGAGAAGTATAAAACGCAACTTGATGCCGCAAAGCAGAAGCTGGAAGATCGTACCAAGCGAGTTATTCAATTAATGGAGGGCAAGAATTCAGGAAATGGTCTCCAAACAAATAATATGAGTTTGCCTCAGAAAATAGCAGCCCTCGAAAGTCAAGAATCGCACCTCAAAGAAGAGATGAGTAAGCTCGAAGTAGAATCGCGAAAATATGGGCGTTCATCGATTGACGTCGAGATGATGCGGCAGGAAATCAGCGGGCTTGACCCGGTTGTTGCCCGTGTGAGTGAAGAAATTGAACGAACTAAGATCGAATTGCAAGGATCGTCACGGATCACGCGTTATCCGTCGGCCGGTGTTCCGACCAGCGGAGACAACAAAAAACGTCTCCCGATCGCCGCCGCTGCTGGCCTTTTAGGCCTCTTGCTGCCGCTGGGGTTACTGGTCTTCCGGGATTCGCTACAGAACCACATCAATAACATTCGCTCTGTCAACAAGAACATGAATCTTCTGGTGCTTGGAACGATTCCACGTGTCCCGGTGAAGATCATGAAGCGTCTGAACGACCCGACCAATATCGACGCCAAATATTGGCGAGATCGCGTTGCGGAATCCATGTCAGCAGTCACAGCGTTGTTGCTTAGGAAACTGCAAAATGAAGGGCATCGCGTGATCATCATTTGTAGTGCGAAGTCAGGGGAGGGGAAGTCCACATTTGCAGAGCAACTGGCTCGAAGTCTTTCTGATTCCGGTCATCGAACGCTGCTGATCGATTTTGACTTAAGGCGACCGGAGCTGCATCGAAGGTTTAATGTTCCACTTGACCCGGGCGTTTGCCAGGTCCTTCGAGAAGGGCTTGAGTTGCCGGAGGCGATCAAGGAGACAAAAAATCCTAATCTTACGCTGTTAACTGCTGGAGAGAACGTCGGAAGTCTTTTGCGGGACTCGGCGAATGGTTCGCTTGACGCATTGTTTAAGCGATGCCGAACGGAATATGAGTTAGTTATTGTTGATTCATGTCCTCTGTTACCAGTTGTCGATGGTCGAGTCATTGGCCAATACGCTGATAGTGCCATCCTGACAGTCGTTAAAGATGTCAGCCAACTGGGTCAGGTCAACGCGGCTCGCGACATTTTGAACAACTATGACATCAACGTCCTGGGGTGTGTCGTTTCTGGCGAAGATTCAGGCGGGTATTACCATAATTACGGTCCAACGCACGACAGATCAGCGATAACGAAGGGGGTCTCGTCGTCGCGATCCGCCAGTGCAATGTAGTGGCAGCGTCAGAGGAAAAAACCTGGCTCGTCGGAATTACCAGGCATTTCCAGTTTATTTTGTACAGCAGAAAATCTGCTGTATCTCAAGATGTAACAAGGGGCAGTGTGTTGTACGACGACGAGTACGCACGGTGTCCGTTAGAAGATTTTCGCTTGGATTCTCTATACGGAGCTAAACATGAATCAACTCGCCCGCAGAATCTGGCTCGCAGCGTTTTTGATGAGCTGTGGTCTGATTAGTACGGCCTGGATTCGTTCAGGATATACGTTTGAAGTTCAACCGCTCAAACAAGGCCTCGAGTCACTTCCAATGGAATTAGTCGGGTACACTGGGACGGATCAACCTGTTGATCCAGACGTATCTGCGGTTTTGAATGCAGATACGACGGTGAATCGTGTCTATATTCGACCTGATGGGACAATGATATTGTTGCATGCATCAGGATGGGTACGTCCCGAAAATGTGGCTGATGTTGCGCCCCACAATCCTAAAGTCTGTTATGTGAATTCCGGATGGAAAATCCTCGAAGAGCGAAACTTAGAATTGACGTCGTCGATTGGAAAGCTGCCGATGTGCGTCCTGCTTTTGGAACGAGATACCGAACGGTGCGTGATCGGTTTCTGGTATCAGATGGGCCAAACAATGTTTACGACAACAAAGGAAGCTCGCCAGCTTCATCGTCAGCTTTGGGGCAATAAGAAATGGCCAGCCACGATGAAATTTCTGTTTCAAACGCCGGCACAAGCAGCACAAGGAATTGACTCGGTACTTCCCAGAATCGAAGAATTTGCCTTGATCGTACACCAATGGTCATTGGAGCTTTAGGCGAATTTTCGCGAGGTAAGTTCGTTTTCCCAGCCAGGATCGTGGTTCTCAAATGACGGAAATCGTCATTACAAATGCAAGATCTTGTTTTCGTGAATTACTAGTCAAATTCGTTTTATTGGCCCTCTTCCATGCGTAATAAACGCACGCTGAATCTCCCTGTTCTTGCGGGACTGTTGATATCTCCCTTCGTCGTTGCAGGGCTAATCCACCTTCTCCATCATTTTCAGATGGTAAGAAACGCGTCTTCCTACCTTCGTCAGGCGAGACGAGCGATCGAGGAAGATGGTCCAAATTCAAAATCGACAGCCCTAGGTTACCTCGCACGCTACGTTCAGTTGGCACCCAATGACCCTGAAGGTCTGATTCTACTGGGTTTGCAATATGCGGATGTCAGTAGTTTTCAACGTGCTGCAATTATGCTGGAACGAGGATTAACGTTTCATCCTGATCGGGTGGACGTTCGACGTCGGCTTGTCGAATGCCTGATGAGGCTTGGGCGGTTTACAGACGCGAGTGACCATTTGCAGAATTTCTTACTGAAGGACACGCCAAAAGACGGCGAGTTACTTCAGCAACTGGGCGAGTGTCAGCGTTCCAAGCAGGAGTTCGAACTGGCTGCGAAAACCTTTCAAGCCGCTATCAAGAGTTCGCCCGAGCGATTGGAACCGTATGCAATCCTCGCATCGCTGCAGCAGGACCGATTGAATCTCGTGAATGAGGCGTTCGCGACGATCAATGAAATGGTTACTGCTAATCCAGACAACCCAAGGGCGTATCTTTATCGCGGCGAGTGGTTCCTGCGCCAATTTCGGGATTTCAAAACTCTGATCGCGAGCAATCGGTTGATGGATCGATCGACGTCGGAAAAGTTCCTTCAGAACGCCGAGTCAGATTCTCTTGAATTTCTGGAACGTGATCCTGGAAACGCGGAAGGTTTGATGTTTGCCGCCCGTATCAAATTGATCTCCGGCAAACGGGATGAATTGCGTCAATATCTTTTTAAAGGGATTGAACTTCATCCGAACAAAACCGGTTTTTATACGATGCTTTCCAATCTGGAATCGGAATCAGGCAATCCGGCCCTTGCCGTCGAAGCGATGCGAAAAGGTGTTTTAGCGGCACCAAAAAATCCTGAGTTGCAATGGAATTTAGCGAGGCTTCTGATCGAATCCGATAACACGAACGAAGCGACTGAAATCATTGCGAAACTGCGTAACGACAAGTACCCCGCTGTGGCTCTGGATTTTCTTGAGGCACGGATGCTTTACCGGCGAAGTGAGTGGTTGCCGATGATCCAGAAAATTGAATCAAAACGTGGACTCATTTCACCGACGTCTGAGACAGCATTTCTATTCAAAATGTCGGAATACATGCTCGGAGTCGCCTACCGCGAAATTAATTCGACCGAACCGCAAATTGCCAGCTTTCGCCGTGCCCTTGCCATAGACCCGGATTGGATTCAAGCAAAGCTCGCGCTCGCCGATTCGTTGGCTGCTGCCGATCAGAGCCAGGAAGCTGCCTCGGCTTATGCGGAAATCTGTTCGACGCCGAATGCGCCGGTGTCCGCCATGATTGGATTGGCAAAATCGTTGATTCTTTTTAATCGGAACAAAATACGTTCCAATCAAGACTGGCGCGAATTTGACGTGGTGATTGCGAAGCTTGCGAAGCTCGATCCCCAACCAGTACAGGTCGCAATTCTGCAAACGCAGAAGTTAAGCGTGAGTTCTGAACAAAACGATGCAGCAAAATTTATTCGTTCCGCACGAGAGAAAAATCCGCAGGCGTTCGAGTTGTGGTTTACGGAATTTGAATTGGCCGAGTCGAGACGGGATTCGAACTTGGCAACAGAATTGGTTCAAAAAGTCCGAGAACAATTTGGAGATGCGATCAATGTTCGGTTGATGCAAGGTCGTTCGACCATATTAAAGTCGGAATCGCCGGAGAGCGTGAAAGCAGAATTGCTGAAGTTGTCTGAACCTGATTCAACCTGGACGGAACAGCAAAAGATACAACTCGCCGAAATTTTTGCTTCGCTCTTTCTGTCGATTGAGGATTATGACAACGCAGAACGTTTAGCACTGTTCGTGCAGAAAGCACAACCAAAAAACCTCCGCATTCGATCGGTCTTGCTCGAGGTCGGTCGGCGGTCAAAACGGTTAAATCAGATGGAGAATGCGCTTCATGAAATGAAAGCCGTTGAAGGCGAAGGGGCCGACTGGCACTATGGTCAAGCCCAGCGACTGGTTTTGGTTGCGCAGGAAACGAAAGATTTGAAGTCATATCGAGAAGCCGTTGCTCATCTCGAGAAAGCGAAGGTGCTTCGTCCCACCGACGCCCAGTACCCGTCACTGGCGGGGAAGATACTCGATATTCAAGGAGATCAACGGGCTGCGTTAACGCAGTTCCTTGAGGCAATTCGGCTGGGAGAAAAATCGCCTGTTGTCACCAGTCGTGCCCTGACATTGTTGACGAGCTCACAGAAAATCGAAGAAGCCGACAAATTAATTTCGGAGTTGCGTGAAAAACGTGCACCGTTTACCGAGGAAATGTCGCGCATCGCCGTAAGCGTTGCTTTGCAGCTTGGCCGCAAAGATCTTGCGTTAAAATTGCTTGAACAACACGTTCGCGATTTTCAAGGTGGTTCCGATCCAAAGTGGCTGGCGAGGGCGTATTTTGCCGTTGAAAAATACGAAATGGCCGAAGAGCAGTTTCGATTAGCGATGGGTGCTAATGCAGGGGAACCCGATCTTTGGATTGGATTGGTTCAAACGCTCGCGCGTTCAAAACAGCAGGAGAAGGCCGAAGCGGCAATTGAGGAGGCCAAACTTGCGATTTCTGAAGACAAATCTGCGTTGACGATCGGTCAGTGCTACGAAATCGTTGGTAAGTTAAGTCTTGCGGACGAGTTTTACCGGAAGGCGATCATAAAATCGCCGGATAATCCACTTCTGCGACGCAAGCAGATCGAATTTCAGCTGGGAAGTGGAAATTTCCGCGAGGCAGAAGTTTCTCTTCGCAAGATGCGGGAACAATTGAATGAAAACGATGAGGCGACGAAAAACCTTCGACCATGGGTCGATCGAAATATCGCAATTTGTCTGCTGGCGATGGGAAGCCCTCTGCAATTGACCGAGGCTCTCAAAATTGTCGATCAAATGATTCAGAAAAATGGCTCAGTCGCCAGCAATGATGATTTACGGCTGAAGGCCAGCATTCTCGCAAAATGGCCAACACGATCCGAACGGCAGCAAGCAATCCCGATTTTTGAAAAGCTTACAGGCGATGATAAATCCGTCACTGCCGAGGACCGTTGGCAGCTTGCAAACCTCTACCAGCAGGAAGGTGATTTGAAGAAGAGTCGCGCTGAATTGCTGAAGGCAATTTTCTTACGCAAGGATGACCCTCGATTCTACGTGCTTTATATCGGTCTTTCGTTGAAAGTGGACGAACTGAGTAACGCTGAATTGTACATCGATGCGCTTCAGAAATTATTGCCCAATGATTGGCTGACGATCGACCTGCAAACGCAGGTTCTGTACGCTCGAAAGAAGTATCCGGAAATTGTCAGTTTACTGAAAAAGTTTGTCGCAAGTCCTGCTGGAGTTAAAGAAAAGCCAGAATCAGCTCAGTTTCGAAAATACTTAATCGGCAAACAGTTTGAGTTGTTTGGAAATAAGCTGACACGAGACGAACAGCCTGCAGTTGCCAGTCGTTTTTTTTCCGAAGCGGAATCTCTGTTTAATCAGATCGTCAAAGACAATCCTGATGAAATCATGGTATTGGTCGATTTTCTTGGTGGGACAAAACAAATTGATCGTGCACTGGATTTACTCCAGGAACATGGCGCTAAAACCGGTGTCGGTCGGATCATTAACGTGGTTCGCAAAATTTCAAGAAATCCCGTTGCGAGTCGCGAGCAACTTCAACGGCTTCAAGACCAGGTCACGCAGTTTCAGGCACTTGTCGATGACAAGAAGCTGAATGACCCAGCCATGTCGATTTTATTGACTCTGGCCGATTTAATGAGTTGGCGTGGCAACGTCAAAGAGTCTCAGACCGTATATCAAGATGTTTTACGAAAGAGTCCCGACAACATCTATGCGTTGAATAACCTTGCTGTTTTGCTGGCGTTGAATGATATCAATCCTGCCGGAGCGATGAAGTTAGTCCAAAGAGCAATCGACAATGGAGGCCCGATGGACTCGCTGCTGGATACCCGAGGCCTCGTTCAACTTGCTGCCGGCCATTCCGAAACGGCGATTGGCGATTTTAAACAAGCGGTCTTTGAAAAGGAATCGGCCGAAAACCAATTCCACCTTGCACTCGCTTACGCAGGAATTCAGCGACTTAAAGAGGCGAAAGATGCGTTGGATAACGCAATGAAACTAGGCCTGTACGAAGAGGAACTGCACCCGAAAGAACGAGTCAAGCTGAAAAGACTCAGAAGCCAAATTGCGTCAGGAGGGGCAATTTGACGAGGGCACGTCGCGATGTTCGATCGCAATTTCTCGTTTGATGGCAAATTTAATTTTCGAATCGTGAGTTTGGCAGGAACTTGATGTCATCGTTTTTAAGCAAATGACGAAAGCGAGCTATTTTTTGTGATCGATTGTCTTACCCGTTTTTCATCGACGATTGTTCTGCGGAACGAGATTTTTTCTGGAGCTGTGTCCGGGCCAGTAAGGTGGTTGTGGCTTTAATGATGCCAAAAGTAAATGTTAAATTACTGATAATAATCCCCATCACATTCTTGATTTTGTGTTTGATGGTGTACGGCATTCACGAATTTCAAATGTCGAGAAATTCATCGGCATATATTCGGGAGGCAAAACGGGCTCAAGCGGAAAAGCGCCTGGATGCCGCCGCCTCGCATCTACTGCGATACACGATGCTCAAGCCCGATAATGTCGAGGGGCAGGTCCTTTTCGGGATGGTACTGGCCGAAATCAGTGAAACACATCCCCAACAGCTATCATCTGCGTATGTTGTTTTGGAAAAAGCGATCGGACTCGACCCGAGCAATGATGAGGTTCGTCGTAAATTAGCCAAATTAGCAGCGCAAAACGGTCGGTTTGCTGAGGCCATCGATAATATTAACCATTTGCTGAAGGATTTTCCTGATGATATTGAACTGCTTGATCTTTTGAGCGACTGTCACGTGCTTCGTGGAGATTACAACGAGTCGGAGGCGATACTTGAATCCGCGATTGCGAAAGCACCAGATCGACTTCTGTCCTATTTAAAACTCGCCAATTTGCGGCAGTTGAAACTCAACCGTCCGGCTGATGCGGTGCTTCCGATCAATCAGATGGTTGCCGCGAATTCCGAGAATCCTCAGGCATATGCCAATCGCTCAGAATGGCTTTTGGAGCGGTTGAATGAACTGAAGAATTTGTCGAGGTTAAATCGCGATAAAGGCCAGGAATTCGCGCCCGAGATTTTGAGACAGGCCGACGAGGACGCCCAAGTCGCGTTAAAGCTTGCGCCTGATGATTTGGAAATAATTGTGCTAGGGATCCAGATCGCGTTCGAGCTGCGTCGGAAAGATGAATTACGTGCTTTGGCTCTGCGAGGGATCGAGCGGCATCCGAAAGATCCTCGCTTTTACCTTGCCATTTCGGAGTTGGAAAAAAACGAGTCGAACGGTTCTGCTTCAATCACCGTGTTAAATCAAGGCGTTGCCGCAATTCCAGATAATCTGCAATTAAGATGGGCTTTGGCAGATGCCTTGATTGATGCCGGTGAATACAGCGAAGCAAAAGGTCAAATTGATAAATTACGCAAAGGTGCCTTTCCTGACGTTCTGGTGCAATTTCTCGAAGCGAAAATCTCGATTTTTAATAGAGACTGGTTGGTCGGAATAGGTCAACTTGAAGCCCTTCGGCAGGGACTGCGTGATAAGTCCGACTTAATGAAACAAATTGAACTTTGGCTTGGTTTTGCTTACCGCGAAACGAAATCGTTTGACCAGCAGTTGGTCTGCTTCCGCCGCTCTGCTGCATTGGATCCTAGTTATCTTCCCGCACGATTGGCGCTGGCGGAAACGCTGATGAATGGAAATATGCTTCCCGAAGCGATCAGCGAATTCGAGCAAATCTATGCGGCTCCCAAGTCGCCAGCGTCGGCATCAATTGGGCTTGCGAAATGCATCCTCCTTTGGAACCTTGATAATCCTGTTCGTTTGCAACGCTGGGATGTTTTTGAACGGGCATTAAGTCGGCTTGAGCAATCTGAGCTACCGCCGTCGATCTGGGCTCAAATTGCCATTCTTCGCATGGAAAGACTGGTGAGTGCTTCGAAGCGTGACGAAGCAGAGAAACTCATTTCCGCAGCACGAGAAAAGTATCCCGATCAAATTGAGCTTTGGACGGCTCAGATTGCTCTGGCACAAGTCGCCAAGGATACCGAGCGCTGCGATGAATTGTTCCAGGAGGCATTGCTACGGTTTGGCGACACGGTCAGTCTGCGAGAATTAAAAGGACGGTATCTTGTCCAGCAACAAGGGGCAAAGTCTGCTGGAGAACTTGTCAAACTTACAACAGACAACCCATCATGGACCAATTCTGATCGAGTCAAATTAGCCAGTTCTCTCGCGTCTCAATTCCTTGCGATAAACGATCTTGAAAATGCAGCAAAACAGGGGCTTATTGCCAGTCAGGCGGAACCCACGAACTTATCGATTCGACTTGTTTTATTGGATGTCGCCGTTGCGGCGAAGCGTTCCGATCTGATGCAACAGGTACTTGATGAGTGTCGAACTATCGCGGGCGAGGGGGCGATGTGGCATTTCGGAACGGCGTTGCTTCTCACGAAAATTCAGGAGCCTGACCAACCGGCGCTGCTCGATGCGATCTCGCATCTGAAAAAATCCAGAATTTTAGCGCAGTCGTGGAGCCGTATTCCCCTGTTAATGGGCGCGCTCTACGAACGACTCGGGGACCAAAAATCAGCAGTCGATCAATTCCTTGAGGCGGTTCGGCTGGGTGATCGTAATCCGGCGGTGACGAGCCACACGTTGTCCTTGTTATTCAATGCACGACGATTTGAAGAGGCTGAGAGTGTCATTAAACAATTGCGTGAAACACAGAGTACTTTCACCAGTGAGATGGCACAAACAGAAGTTGACATCGCACTTCAGCTCGGTCGGGTGGATGCCGCGATTCAAGCAACTGAGCAACTTGTTCGTAACTCGAAGAATGTGGTCGATCCGGTTTGGTTAGGGCGTGTGTACGGGTCGCTCGGGAAATTCGCGCAGGCGGAAGCACAGTTTCGCCGGGCGATTAAGATGGACGGGAAAAAATCGATTGCGTGGATCAATCTGGTGAAAGTTTTGACGCTGGCAAAACAACCCGATGCCGCGATGCAGGCGATCGAAGAAGCGAAGGCTACGATTGAAGAAGATCGGTCTGATCTTGCCATCGCATTTTGCTACGAGTTAGCAGGAAAGAGTGACCTTGCCCTGGCGACCTATCGATCTGCCTTCGAAAAATCGCCTGACGACGTCGCGGTTGGTCTTGGGCTTGTTGATTTTCTGTTGAAGACTGGCGCAGCGCAAAACGCTGAAGTTGTTTTGAGGAAATTGGTGAAATCGAGCAGTGGCGACGACGAGAACAGTCGAAATCAGCGTCGATTAATCCATCGAAAGCTGGCAAATCTTCTGATTAACGGAGGGGGTCAAGAGCAGTTAAACGAAGCATTGGCACTGGTCGAACGCAATCTTGGCAACAGTCCTTCGGTGGCCGCTGAGGACCTGCGGTTGAAGGCGATCATTCTGGCGAATGGACCGACTGCGTTGCAACATGAGCAGGCGGTTGCGATCCTCGAAAGACTTGTGCAGGGCGCCCCTGGGAATGCGCCTTTAGCAGATGATCAATTTCTGTTGGCGCGTCTGTATCTTCAAGCAGGTGATCGGATCAATGCTCGGATTCAATTGCGAAAACTCATCGGTTCAAACAAGAGCGAGGGACGCTTTATTCTGGCTTACGCGCAGCTCTGTTTGCAGTCTGATGAGCCGACCGAAGCGGAATTGTATTTATCCTTTCTGCAAAAGTTGGCACCGAACGACCTTTCGACGATCGACCTGGAAGCTCAGGTTTTATTTGCCAAAGGACGCTATACGGAGGTCAGTTCGCTTTTGAAGGGTCTGAACACAGGACGTTTAAAAGATTCAATGAAACTTGACGCAGCGGTGGCCGCCAGACTCTGGGCGGCCAAGCGTCTTGAGGAATTTTCACGACGGCTGGAAAAGATGGGTGAAACGGCAGACGCAACGGCCCTTTCCCGTGACGCTGAAGAGCTATATGCAAAATACGTGAAAGATCGACCCGAGGAAATGCTGGTCTTTGCCGAGTTCCTTGGGAAAGAGAACCAGGTTGATCGTGCGCTTGACCTGCTTCAGGAGCACGGTCCCAAGGCAAAGGTTTACCGTGTGGCGAGTGTCGTGTTTGCGATCATGAGGAACGCCTACACGACGCCAGTCCAACTGGCTCGACTTCAGGAATTGATGAAGTCTCTTTCAACAAATATCGAGGATCGGACGATCATTGACATCGTCTCGGCAGATCTCCTGAGTTGGCGTGGTGCGTACCAGGAGGCAACTGCGTTGTACAAGGAGATCCTTCGGAAGGATGAACGCCAAATTCCGGTCCTCAATAATCTTGCTGTTCTTTTGGCGCTGACCGGAGATGATTACCAAGAGGCAGATCGCTTGTTGAAAAAAGCAATCGAAATCGCGGGTCCGTTGGATGCACTTCTCGATTCGTCCGGGATCGTAAAACTCGCCTCGGGTCATCCTGAAACCGCGATCGTTGACTTTGAGAAGGCTCTACGGATACGAGAGTCGGCAGAGCGTCGCTTTCACGCAGCAGAGGCCTATACTCGACTGAAACGATATGAAGCTGCCAGAAAGTCTCTCGATCGTGCTGACAAATTACAGTTGTCAGACCAAGAGCTTCACCCGCTCGAACGTCCCGCTTTGAAGAGCATCCGGGCGGAACTTCAAGAACATCAATAGGTGTGAGCATTGATTTCGGTCGGACGTTGCCAGTTTTGTCAATTGAAACTGGCTCTCAGGCATATTCACATTTCCTCTGTTGTTTGACAGAAACTTTTTTTTAATTGAGTTTTAATCCGATTTCGCTGGAAGGCAATGCAACGATAGCCCGACGTGCACACGAGGAATCTTATTCCCCATCAAAACGAAGAGAAGATCCCTCGCTTGGGTGTCGGGCTTTCGAATAAATCGTGTTAAACGAGTTGGTCTCGGACATATTTGGGTGTTTGCAGAAGCCCAAGCAGGGTTTTCCCATCAAACATTCGAAATGGAACACTGGTACTGCGCTGGATTTCTCGATTCACCACTTCGGGGTCCGGGTTCAGATTGAGTGGACGATCACTTGCCATAACAAGCCCCCACGGTGAACCATAGGTGGGTACGTTTGCCGTGACGACAACAATATCGCTGAACACCGACGCAATCGTTTTTGCCGTTCTTGTCAGGGGCTCAAGCAGCGGTGGAGACATCGACCCCGCCTGATTAATGAATATTCCTCCAGGTGCCAATGCCTGCTGGCAGTAGCTAAAAAACTCGCGGGTAAACAATTTACAGGCAGGGCCAGTTTCAATCGGGTCCGTCAGATCCGCAATGATGACATCCCAACCCCGCGTCCCCGCCATCAGTTCAAATGCATCCGCGATTTCAATTTTGACGCGAGGATCGCTTAATGATCCCTGGTGAATTTCGGGAAGCCATTCTCGACACGCCTCCACCGCAGCACCGTCGATATCAACGAGCAGTATTTCTTCGACGTTATTCCACTTCAGCGCTTCGCGCGCTGCCCCCCCGTCGGCACCTCCGGCGATCAATATCCGGCGTGGGTGTCCGTGCATGACGACTGGCGTGTGGACTAACGGCTCATGGTACAGGAATTCGTCCCCGGTACAGGTTTGCCAGCGACCGTCCAGCACCAGTGCTTTGCCGTAGACACCACTTTCAACAATAAACATTTCTTGAAACGGCGTCTGGCAATGCGCTAGTACCCGCTGTATTCGGTGTTGCCAAACGTCGTCGGGCGTAAATGCTTCGCCGATCCATTGAACGTCAGATGTCATCAAAATTGCCTTAAAATTACAGCCAAAGTTTGATTCGGTCTTTAAGCTGAGCGGGAATTTTTTTCATCACGGCTTTTTCGATCTGGTTCGTTGCGTAACGGGTGCTGAAATGCATAGCGATAATCAGCTCGTTATGAAACTTCTCTGCCCGTTCAATGATGTCATCCAGATGCATATGGCCGAATTTATAAATTTTCTCTTTGCGATGTTCCGGGCGAAAAAAAGTGATTTCGGTAATCAAAATCTTGGCATCGAAGATCGGAGGATAATTGTCGATTCCTGGTGGTGACGTATCACCCGTATAACAGACCAAAGGGGTGCGCACTTCATGTGCCACTTCTTCACCCGACAATCGCAGGTCACGGATTTCGTTTCCGCTGAGCGTCAGATATTTCGGCTTCAGTTTTTTTCGCCGCTGCCAGACAAGATATCCGACTGAAGGTACGGTATGGCTCGTGGCAAAAACCGTGACCAGATGGTCGCGCGATAGCTCAATTTCCTGGCCCGCTTTGACACCAATCAACTGACAATTCATTCGCCCGCGATCCAGTTTCTGCCAGATTTTCAACAGTCGATCGGCCGATTCAACGTTTTCCTCGGGCAGATAAATTGTCGGTGGCTCCATCTTCATCATCCGCCGCCGAGCAACGTAGACAGGTAACGCGGCCATATGATCAAGGTGCGCATGCGTAATGAATATTGTGGGAATATTCATGAAATCCCAAGGGCTGCCACCGAGGTCGAAGCCAAGCTTGAGTTCCGGAATCCTCCAATAGCTCTGTACTGCAGCTCGGGAATAGCCTTCAATCGTGAGGCCGTCATGTTGCAGGGAATGGTAGGGAAGGTTTTCAACCATCGTGGGTCATCCAATCAAATCGACTAAACAACCTTCACGGGCTTGTTGGTCTGAATACTTTTGGCCTCGGCATAACAAACATTCAAAGCGTCACGAGCCAGCTCGGCTGACAGCAATCGAGGTGTTTCGCGGGACTTCACGGCATCAACGGCCACTTGCAATTCCGAGGTGAACGCCGAGCACCATTCGGTCCCCCCTTTCAGCTTGGGCTGCGTGACTTTTCCTTTTGACACAACTGTCAGGGGACGATCTTGAATCCACTCGCCCCCAAGCGTCCCCGCGCTGTAAAGCAGCGTGGCTTGCTCGAGATAGATTTCAAACCCGGCAGAAAATGCGAGCCCCTCTGCGGCAATCCCGCCGCTCACGGCACTCACTGCCAGAGCTGGATCATCATACATGTACTGAGTATGGACATGGTTGACGAATCCGTCTTGCACGATCCCACGTGAAAACACCTGCTGAGGCACACCACAGATCAGGCTTATGAAGTGATTATCATGAATATGCAAGTCAATACCCCAACCCCCAAGCTTACGAAAGTCGGACATATCGCTGGACCACTTTGGAGATGAAATCACGCGGCGGAAATGTGCCGCTCGCAGCTTTCCGTATTTCCCGGACGCGATTGTTTCCGCAGCAAACTTAAATTCGGGAAAAAACGGAAGAACCTGAGCAACCATCAGCTTGCGACCGGTTTTCCGAGCAACTTCGACCATTCGATCTGCAGCCTTCGGATCAATCGCAATCGGCTTCTCGATCAAGACGTCTTTGCCAGCATTCATTGCTGCAATGGCCAATTCTTCGTGTTTGTCATTGGGCATGCAAATATCAATCAGGTCGATGTCCGGCGAGGCGAACATCTTTCGGTAATCATCGAAGGCAACGATCTTCGTCAAATCCAGCTTCGCACCGCGTGGACCGAAGTTTCCTTGTATTGAGGTCCAATCCCCAATCAGCTTTTCCGGACTTCGGGCACAGATCGTCGTAACCGTCCCCCCTTTAAGCTTCGACCCAGTGATTCGGCCAGCGTCGGTGAACTTCATCGCTCCGGAAAAATGTGCCCACCCCATGAACCCGATTCCGACGATCCCAATCCTCACCATCGTCCATCCCTCCAAAACAATGCTCGGTTACGGTCAGTATTTGATCGGTAGCATCCGGCTGAACTTTGGGAAAAGCAAGCCTGAGACAATCGCCCAATCTCCGCGCACGAAAACGCTGCCTAAATTTGTGGCACAGCAGCAACTCGCCGCCAGCCAACAGGCAACAAAAACTGAACCCAAGACGAATTTTCGCCAAAAACATCACTTTGCAAAACAAAGCGATTGCGCCTCACACTGGAGACGCCAGACAATCAGGCAGCCACATTGATTTCGAGCTACTGAGCGGTATTGTAGGGATTCTACCGAATTCTCGGATTGGACTAGATTTTCTTGGGCCGAGGCTGTTATCCTTCTGATGTCGTACTCCAGTTGACGACAGTAGCGACCGATGGTTGCAAGGAGAGCTGTCTGAGGAGACGACTGTTTGAGACCGCGCAGCACGAAACAGGGAAGATCATTCAGGACCAGGAAAGGGGTGGCGGTATGTTGGTGCTCTCTCGAAAGCCAGGCGAAAAGATTTTGATTGGTGATAACGTGACGGTCACGATTGTTCGCATCGGTCCCAACACCGTGCGGATAGGAATCGAGGCTCCGCGTGATATGAACATCGTTCGCGAAGAACTCTGCGAGCACGCTGGACACATTGACGAACAGATCAATGGCCATAGCGACGCTGACTCGCTTTAACGAAGTCAGTCGGCTCTTTAGCGATGAATTTTTAGAACCAGCGTGGCACAATAGCCTCGCTGGTTTTTTTACGGACTTGCGGACTTTTTCTTGTTCAGGAGCATTCCCCCATGTTAAACCTCGCAGGTGCTGGATCGACGCATACGTGCGATGGCGTATCGCGCCGTGACTTCATGCAGGTGGGAACGTTGGGTGCAATCGGCCTCTCGATGGCCGACATCGCAGCGATGGAGGCTCGGGCCGCTGAAGCGAGTGCTCATCGGACAGGTAAGAACGACCGATCGTGCATCATGATCTTCAATCTTGGTGCCCCTAGCCAACTGGATACGTTCGACCCCAAGCCGGAGGCCCCTCGAGAAATCCGCGGCCCGTTTCAGCCGATAGCAACGAAGTCGCCTGAGATTCAGATCAGCGAGATTTTCCCCAAACATGCCGCACTGGCCGACCACATCTCGTTCGTGAGAAGCTGCAATCACGGCGCGCCGGCTGTTCACGATGCAGGCTGGCAGATGATGCAGACTGGTCGATTTTTTACAGGAGGCGTCAACACGCCACATGCAGGAAGCGTGACGGCCTATCTTATGGGACGCAAGACGGACCTTCCTCCGTTTGTGGTGCTCCCCGAATTGATGGGTTCTGGCGGCGGAAACATGCCGAACGGTCAATCTGGCGGCTTCCTGGGCAAGGCTTATGATCCGTTTGCTCTGAATGCCGATCCTTCAAAACCTGATTTCACCGTCCCCGATTTGTTACCACCAAAGCAGATCGGCGAAGCTCGATTGCAGCGGCGTCAAAAACTGCGTGAAGTCGTTGATCAAACCATTTCCGGTTTCGAAAAAAGTGAAAACGCTCAACTGATCGACAGCAGCTTTCAATCCGCCTTTCGGATCATTTCAAGTCCCCAGGCAAGACAAGCATTCGACCTTGCAAAAGAACCCACTTCTGTTCGCGAACGTTATGGAATGAACCGGTTTGGCCAATGCTGCCTGCTAGCCCGACGACTGGTCGAAGCGGGAGTCCGGTTTGTCACGATCAACACATTTTTAACTGTCTTCAACGAAGTGACCTGGGACATTCACGGTACGTTGCCATTCACATCCATTGAAGGGATGAAAAATATTGTCGCGCCGATGTACGACCAGGGATACAGCGCACTGATCGAAGACCTCGTTCAGCGAGGTTTGATCGGGAATACGCTGGTCTGCAACCTGGCCGAATTTGGTCGCACGCCGCGCGTGAATCCTGCGGGAGGACGTGATCACTGGCCGCAGTGCTGGACTGTTTATTTTGCGGGTGGTGGAGTGAAAGGTGGGCGAGTCATCGGCCGCAGTGATCCCGTTGGTGGATATCCGGCAGAGCGCCCAGTGACCCCGCCCGACGTGGTGGCGACGATTTTTCATAGCCTGGGCTTCAACGTCGAAGACCATCTGCCTGGACCGGCAGGTCGCCCGTTCCCGTTGGCCGATTCAGGGACTAAGCCCATTCTTGAGCTATTTACGTAAAAAACCCTTCGCAAGCCGACGGCTTCAGACACTTCTTTACGGTGTCTGAATACGCTGGCTGCGAAGGGCTCGTCCCCCCCCGGCATCGAAGACAGGTTAAGTCAACGACGCACGAGTAGCTTATTTTGAGTCCGTCCGACTTGGAAAAGCCGTCAGACTCAATTGGATGGAATTGAGAATTTCTCCCACGGGTGCAGGACAGAAATCTTCAGACGGGCTAGTACCCACTGGTTTCTTCGCTGAGACCCTGCTGCGACGCCAGACGGTCCGCTTTATAGCGTTCCAAAGCGCGAATCTGGTTCGAAAGTTTCTGCTCAGGCCCCTTCGGGAAGTACTGAACATCATCATCGAGGTAATAGGCGGAAGGCAAGGTTTGGCCGCCGATGGTAGTCTGCAGGCAACCGACTGATGTCGCTGACATCAGCAATCCTGCCATCAGATGCATGTGCCAGACCGATTTCGCTTTCATAGCATCATCCTTGCACGACAAAGTCCCCGCGAAAATATCGCGGCGTTCCCTAGTAAAATCGGCCATTACAACCCGAATCTTTCGTAGAATCGGCACAAAACTCCAGATTTGTCAGGTAATGCGATTTTTGCAGGTAAAATCACGAAAGCTTGTGGTGGACAAACCAACCCAGACTACGCAAACCGCCAGATCACGAAGCTTTATTTTCAAAACGCAGTATTGATCTGGTGTGCCGGTGTATCGAATTCTACTCCGACGCAGCCTTTGCACGAATTGCCAGATTCAGACTACTTCGTCGTTTCGAACACGATTTCAGTATTACCCGAATCGGTTATCTCGATTTCCCACGGCGTCTTTTTAGGATCAGCATATTCGGGACGTTTGATACCGGCTGCCAGCCCGGGATTGAGACAGACTTTATATTTGCCTGGCGCAACACCGTTGCCAAACGGGTATGTCTTCATGACAAATGTGCCGTCAACCTGCAACATGCTTGTCGGAGCATCATCAGGATACTCGGCATCGCGATCGGGGAAAAAAATCAACGAACCCGACGTCAACGGTTCATCATTATGGATGACGACCCCCGACACCGGAAACAGCCTGGGGCGATTCGGGTCCTGACACCCGATCGCGATCATCAGCATGCCGCTGACCAGGCAAATTGGCCATCGAAGTCGCGATGCAAACATGATGTCAGCTCCGTATTTCAACTACTCGTTGATAACTTTTCCGTCTCTGGGTTGAATCATGTAAGCCAACACCTTGTTATCCATGGAATAGCTGAGATTTCTGACACTTCCATCCGCCATAGCCACTTGAGCACCACTGGCATCGGGTGAGCCCCAATTGCCGCCCCCGCAAGCCGAATTCTCAGGCACGACAACAGTGATGTCCGAAGCCTTATTCGGGTAAAAATTCAAGACCTGATCCGAATACAGTTCGTTGCCGCAGCGTCCCGAACCTCCTGTTCCTCCCATCACCCACGGTTCGTCCCAGTACAGCCCGCCCCCCTGCCAGCCCCTTTGAGCGAGCGCTTTTTCTCCGAACACAATGGTATTCGACGATCCATCCGTAAAATCACGCATTCGGTTCGGATTTCCCCAATCCGTGATATTGTAGGTGGTCTTAAAAACCTGATCGTTACTTGCATAGTCGGAACGTGCGGCCGCTCCCAGACCCGCTGAATCATAATGCCACCCCGCGTAGAAAGGATCGACTGCGGGAATTATGAATGCACCCGATCGCCGCGAAGGCATCTGCAAGACCGGTAATGAAGTTGCATAACACTTCAGGGGATCGAGGTAGAGTGAGGCTTGTTCAAGATAGGGCAGCAATGAGTAGAACGTTGATCCCAGTTGATAACGAGGCTCACGAGCCGGGTCACCCCAACGAGGGGAATAATTCCAACCGGCAGCGGCATAGGTTGTCACTTTAGGGGTCGGCGTAACGACTCCATTGACCGTTGACTGATAGGGACTGACGTTATAACCACCGATCTGGTCATAACCTCCGCTTGTCGGCAGATAGCCATAAGTTGATTCAAAATTTGCGGTGGCAAGTGCCAGATTATGGAGGTTATTACGCGATTGAGTGCGCCGTGCGGCAGCACGAGCTTGCTGAACGGCAGGCAGAAGCAGAGCGATCAGCACGGCGATAATGGCGATGACGACCAACAACTCAATCAGAGTAAAGCCTCGGCGAGAATGATCTCGGGCCGCAGGTCTAATAGTAATAACTTTCATGACAAGCCCTCAGGATTGTTAGCGAGGAAAAAGACCCGCACGCAATGACCAGATCAAACAATTTCAGTTCAGTCGAAACAATTGAAGTCAGCACTTGTTTCGCAGGCGGATTCGCTCTTGCAATTCCAGACAGGGAAATATTTCCTCACATCCAACGCCCGTCAGGTGCATTTCAAGCGCGCACAAGCCTTCATCATTGATTGTGTCCGCCGGTGCGACATTCTGATACGCGTAAGAATGTTTGTCAAGCAATGGGCTCGCAAGCCGGAATAATTATTCGATGGACGAATTTCAGCTCGTCGGGGAACGACCGAGAGAGATACCAGTTCAACCCCTTAGTTGAAACAATCGTGACGCGAGAGATCACTTTCCACGCGCAGATATTTCGAGAGCCGCGACAAGCGGTTTGCCAGGAGCTTCCGCTCCATGAAGCTGAGGAACTTTACAACTCGTAAAACGTCAAGTTCCTCAAGAAAGCACAATCGAGTATTCAATGTTGTTCCGATGGTGTGTTGCCACAGGCACGTCACGGCCACAACAATAAAACGAAGACTCGCTGGAACGCAGGTATTGCGGACGTTATTCTCATCTTGTTATGAACGTCTGATGAAGTCGGTCGATCGCGTATGCTTTTCGAATGGCAGCGATACTGGTTTGCTCAAGTATTGACGTCAGAGGCCTTCAACTCCATGACCAACTACGTCTGAAGGAAATCCAAATGTCTGTAAGTTTCCAGGAAGTTCCCGTTCTTAATCGAACCCCTGCGGAAGCGATTTCACAGGTGAAATTTCATGCGTCTTTGAATGTCTCGGACCTGAAGCGATCTGTTCCCTTCTACGCGGCACTTTTCGGAGAGCCACCGGTCAAATGGTACGATGACTACGCGAAATTCGAACTCAATGAACCACCGCTGGTCTTGTCACTGAAGCCCAAACGCGCTTGCACGGGAGGTCCGCTCAATCATCTGGGACTGCGGTTGACATCGCTCGACGCACTGGAAGCCGTGTTGTCCCGACTGAAAACGGTCAATGCTCGAATCGGCAGACAAGACGATGTTCAATGTTGTTACGCCCACCAGACGAAATTGTGGATTACTGATCCTGACGGCACACTCTGGGAAGTTTACGTCTTCCATGACGACGTGACTGACTGGGGTGAAAAGCACAACAAAATCAAACTCTGGTCCGCGCCACTCAAAGCATTTGGGATTCGCGGCGTAGTCAGTCGGTGGTGGAATAACGCCTTCCGGCCCAAACATCACGGAGATCAAAGCGCGGTTGACTTCGAGTCACCTGTACCGGCCGATACTTGCCAAGCCCCTGCTTCAACAACGAAGAATTGAAGGGCTTAGACTGCGGTTTGCGGAGATCGAAACCGGAGCTTACAATCGCAGGATCTTAAGAACTTGTGAGTGACGCGAATGATCCAGTCGACGAGCGACCAATTCCTCGACGCTCAGCCATTGAATGATGGCGGACGTGATCGCGTTCGCACGACTGAAGTTGGTTCGTCCGTAATTGAGCAACACGGTCGTCGTCGATCGGGCGCATGGCAAGAGCCTGCGTCCTATTGGCTGACATTGCCGCTCCACTGGGGTGGTCAGGTCTTTCGCAATGGCAGTGATATTCTGCGCGTGCTGGATATCCTGCGAATACGGCCATTGCCCGCTGGGTTAGTGGGGGTCGAACACCCGTGGGTGACCGGAATAAGTCCACATACCGGCGAGCCGATCTGGCCGAGCAATCTCATTTATCGTTCGGCTCCATCGTCCCATCTCACGGCGATCACTGATGAGTGCGTCCTGTTCGCGAACGGTCGTTTTCTTGCGAAACGCGTGCGTGAATCCGCCGTCACACCTGAAATCCCCATCGGTCCCTTGCGTCGAATGCCGCACTGCATCAACTACATGCATGGCAGTTCTCATTACAATAGCGGAATTATTTTGTTGAATGATTTGTCGGACGCTTTTCGACATATCAATGATCCCAACTTTCGACGTGAACTGATTCGATTCGTCAAAGCCGAACGGCGAGAAGTCTTATTCATGTTACGGGATCGGAACTATTCACCGCGAGAATATGCCTACCTCTCATGCTGTATGCGTACCCATTTTCGCTGGTTCTGTAACCCCAACGGGCCGCAGGCGCACGTCTTGTGGGGAAACTCTGCTCCGTTTCCTGCCGCGAATCTGATCACGGGCCATTGGTCCGACGATGTCTATGCACTGAAGAAACCCGGTGGAGCTGATCGAGTTATCCGCCCGCCGATCGAGCAAGGGCAATACTTTCAGCGCAACGAGTACGGGGAAGGTCGCGAGCACGCAATCTGGCCCGAAAAGCTGCTGGCCTGGGCCAGTTATTACCGGATCCAATTGCGAGGCCGAAAAGGCGGAATGTTTTTCGTCGATCGACGCGATGTTTACGCCGATCAGATTGCGCGACGGACGGAACGAGGCTTACCGGATGAAGAACGGGCGAGGTTCTAGCCATGTTCGATCGTTCCGTTCGCCGGTTGATCGATCCGTGGTTGGATCGACCCGCAGGACTTCTTGCCACGGCGAAGATTTCCGCAAACATGGTCACGGTCTTCGGATTCGTGCTCGGCATGTTCGGATGCCTGGCGATTGCATTTCGCCAGCCCTTAGTAGGCCTGGGATTCATCCTGGCGAATCGGCTTGCCGACGGTTTAGATGGCATGGTCGCCCGCAGGACGGGTTCGTCTGA
This sequence comes from uncultured Schlesneria sp., assembly GCA_903904835.1. Taxonomy (GTDB): domain Bacteria; phylum Planctomycetota; class Planctomycetia; order Planctomycetales; family Planctomycetaceae; genus Schlesneria. The sequence continues at coordinate 70,833 of CAIVEI010000097.1, forward strand.
CTTAGGTGGGCTTCTCGATTTCATCCTCGATATTCTCTTCTATGGTGCGGTCCCGTTCAGCTTCGCACTCGCCGATCATGCGCTGTTGTTGCCGGCCTGTTTTCTAATTTACAGCTTCATGGGGACAACCGGTTCGTTTCTGACATATGCGGTGATTTCCGCAAAGCGCGGCGTGACGAGTGACGCGGAAAAAAAGAAGTCGTTCTTCTACTCAGTCGGTCTGATGGAAGGGACGGAAACAGTCGTCTTCTTCATATTATTCTGTTTGTTCCCCACATATTTTGCGGTGATGGCCTGGACGTTTGGCACGCTCTGCTGGCTGACAATCCTGATTCGGATTGCCACCGGAGTCCTGGTTTTTCGAGATTCTCCATGAGACCCCATCGTCTGGTTCGACAACCTCTGTTCATCTTCTCGCTGTCATGGATCGTCTGCCTGTTGATTGGCTGTGGTTCGACTCCAGCGACTCCACCCCTTTCCACCGAAGCCACATGGGAACAGATTCTCGATCAGGCACGCGGTCAAACCGTTCGACTCGCGATGTGGGATGGCGATCCCATGATCAATTCTTATATGCGAGATTACGTGGCGGGCGAGTTGAAGCAGCAGTTTGACGTCACGCTTCAATTGATCGGCGTCCAGGGCCAGAACATTGTCAGCAAACTGCTGGTTGACAAAGAAGCAAAGCGAGATCGGGGCGACATTGATCTCATGTGGATTAATGGAGAAACGTTTTACCAGCTGCGAAAAATGAATGGCCTCTACGGACCATTCACCGATCGACTGCCGAACAATCGTTTTATTGACTGGAGCAATCCGTTCGTCGGGATCGATTTTCAGCAGCCGGTGGAGGGTTTTGAGTGTCCATGGGGAAATGTTCAACTGACATTGATCTATAACAGCGCCCATGTCAGCGAACCCCCACGAACACGAGACGCCCTGGCCGAATGGATTAAAGCACACCCCGGCCGCTTTACGTTTGACAACAGTTTCACCGGGATGACGTTTCTGAAATCATTGCTTTACGAAATCGCAGGCGGACCGAAGTCGTTGAGCGGACCTTTCAACGAAGAACTTTACATCTCGTCATCGCAAAAGCTGTGGATCTGGCTGAAAGAAATGAAGCCCTTTTTCTGGCGTCAGGGCACGACGTTTCCCGAAAGCGTTTCGCAACTTCACCAACTGTTCAGCAACAGCGAAGTGGACTTCACAATGAGTAACAACGATGGAGAAGTCGACAACAAAGTTCTGCAGGGAGTATTGCCCGAAACTGCCCGTGCCTATGTGCTGGACTCGGGAACGATTCGTAATTCACACTACATGGGAATTCCATTCAATGCCGCGAACGTGGCAGGAACGCTGGTCGTTACGAATTTTCTGATTTCACCGGAAGCCCAGTTGAGAAAAGCAACGCCTGCCGTCTGGGGCGATGGGACCGTCTTATCAATCGATCGCCTGCCTGCGGAATGGAAGGATCGATTTCGCGATATTGAAGGTCGCACACGCGTGGAGCCGCGCGACGAGTTAGAAAAGAAAGCTTTGGAGGAGCCATCTGCAGAGGTCATGGTCAGATTGCATGCCGATTTTCGTCGTGAGATCATCGAAAATGCCAAATAGATGGTCTTCACGTCAGGGAGATGCCGGCCAATGGATCGGGCTGTCGTTATTGGGACAATTCATCGTCTTTCCCATGAGCTGGGTCATTGTCTATTCGGCGTTGTATAGCCTTGGGGCAATTGGTGCGTTAAGTCAGGGTTGGACGCTGAAACACTGGCAATCCGCCTTCACGGTTGGGGGTCTCAAAGAGAGCCTGTTCTTCAGTCCGCTGATCGCCGGTGCGGTCACACTCGTTGCAGTGGTTGGCTCGCTGAGTCTCGTGTTACTTGCGCCGCAGTCCCGCAACAATCCACTCACTCTCGCAACATTAGGAATCCCTTTGGCAACGCCTTCGGCGATCATGGCCGTGATGGTTTACCAGATCTTGAACCCGGGCGGTTTTCTTGCCCGATTGAGTTTTCATGCGGGATTAATCGTCTCACCGTCGCAGTTTCCTGCTCTCGTCAATGATCCGTGGGCGATTGGAATCATCATCGCACAATCCTGCAGCGCCTTGCCTTTGCTGACGCTTTTTTTCCTGAAGACCTGGACGACGGCGCGTATTGATCGCTACTGCATGATAGCGCAAGCACTGGGAGCCAGTCGCGGGGAGGCACGATGGCAAATTGCACTGCCAATGCTTTTGAACCGTGGACGGCAAATGATCATGCTGACATTTCTTCTCAATCTGGGGAGTTACGAGATCCCTCTTTTGCTCGGTCGGCAGTCGCCCCAGATGTTCTCGGTTCTCACGCAGCGCCGGTTCGGTCAATACAACCTGTTGGAACGTCCGGAAGCATTCGTGTTAGCGACGACCTATCTGTTACTGGCAAGTCTGGGTGTCAAGCTGATGCTGGCCTGGAGGCGAACGGATGATTGAACATTCGCATGGTCGACCGAAGCCCCGAGATCACTTCCGCCGGGTTCGCGTTGCAGCATTGACTGCGACAGCCTTGCTGATGCTTTTTCCGTTCGGACTATTAATCCTCATTTCCCTGGGAAGCGGCTGGTCCTTTCCCAGACTGTTGCCTGATCGCCTTGATTATGCTCCGTGGAAGCACGTTTTCTCTGATCGTGATCAGATGCTCGTTGCGATGCGAACGTCGGTCTTGATGAGTTTAACAGTCGCGACATTCAGCGTGACAGGCGGGCTGTTTATTGGCCGTACGATTCGGCGTACGCGATCAAGCCTGGCTGAATTCCTGGTTTACCTCCCGTTCGTGATCTCGCCTGTTGTGGTCGGGATTTGTTTGTACGACCTGTTGATTCGAATGCAATTGATCGGGAACATTATCGGAGTGATCTTGCTTCAGACCGTATTTGCACTTTCATTCTCTTCGGTCTTCTTTAGTGAGCTCTGGTCACCGCGGGCGGAACGCCTGGAGCAACTGGTTAGAAATCTGGGTGGAAGTCATTGGGATGTCTGGCGACATGCCGTATTTCCACAGATTTCCGGCTTGATTCTCGTTTGTTTTGTGCAGACCGCGCTCTATTCATGGCTGGACTATGGGATTGTCTCCATGATTGGTGGAGGTTCTGTTTCGTCTGTCACAACAAGACTTTTTGGCTATATTCGCGAAGCGAGCGTCAATCAGGCGGCTCAATCCAGCCTCATATTACTCGCACCGGCATTGCTTGGATTCCTCGTGACATCGTCGGTATATTTCCTGCGTCCCGGCTGGTATGGGAATGGAGGAACATGATGACGCTGGTCACAACGATGAATTCTTCCATACCCCTCAACGAAGTTGCGACCTCGTCACGACCGTTTGTTGAAGTGAAGAGCTTGACCGCTGGATACGGCGGATTGGAAATCCTGCATTCGCTCACTTTTGAGATGATGGCGGGCCAGACCTTAGTCATTCTTGGGGAATCCGGTTGCGGCAAGACGACGCTGCTGCGCGTGTTGACGGGACTGATTCCGTATACAAGTGGGGAAATTCATCTCGACTCGAAATTGATTTCGGAACGCCCCGCTAATGATCATGCCGTGATTTATCTTGATCAGGAACCATTGCTTTTCGAACATCTGACAGTGGCAGAAAACATAGCATTCGCGCTCCGTTTGCGCCGCCGCCCTGCGAACGAAGTCAATCAAGCTGTCGTTCAACTTCTGGACGCAATTGATCTTTCGTCACACGCAAATAAGCGAGAATGGCAGTTGTCGGGAGGGCAGAAACAACGGGTCGCGTTTGCGCGGGCCATTCTGGCGCACCCGCGTCTTCTTCTGCTGGACGAGCCTTTCTGCAGTCTTGACAGCCGATCTCGCGGTCAGATGCAGGAGCTGTTTACTCGGCTTAGCCTTCAGTATGCACTGACATCGATCTTTGTGACACACGATGTGAAAGAAGCCCTGATGATTGGTAATCGCTTTGCGAGAATGACTGACGGCAGGCTGCTGCTTTATCCGGATCGGAACGCATTCATGAATGATCCTGCCACCGGCGTTTCAGCCGAAATCGCGTTCTGGCAGCAATCGGCAAAGCTGCTTAATTAGGCGACCTTTTTCTCGGTTTCATCCCTTCTCAAATTGCAGACATCATATGCCACTTAAAGGACTCATTATTGATAACGGGATCGGCTCAGGCTGCGGATTCCCTGACCAGCCTGAGATTGTTTTTGACCGCATCGTGACGAGCCGACATTTTCAACCGGACCTCAGTCATTATGACCTGCTGATCGTTCCGAACGGTGCCGATCATGTGGCGATGTTCGGGATTCGCGACCAGGTCAAACAACTGCTTGACCGCGGAAAGTCCGTCTTTTGTTTTTGCGGCTGGTTTACAGATTGGCTCCCCGGCCATCGGTGGTTTCATGACAATTCCCATCCCACAAAAGAAATCCGGCATATTGCAGGCGAAGACCCACACGGGCTGATGTCCGGCTTCGATCCTGCTTATTTGGACCGAAATTCTCATGGAATTTCGGGCTGGTGGGCATGTGGATATATCGAATCTGAAGATCCCAGTACGGTTCTCATTCGGGACACATGGGGACGCGGGCTGGTGGTCGCTGACGACACAACAACAAATGGATTTATGTATCTGACAGCCAGTGGACCGGTGGGCGACTATTCGTCCTATCCAGAATGGAGTCCATTAACCGTGCTCTACCAGAATGCTTTGCAACATGTCATTCGGCGGACACTTCAAAAACGATGACCGCACCTCGTTCGATATCCGGAGAATTCGCGATGTTTGGAAAAATTGGATTGGTCTTCAACGGTGTCTGGTCACAGTATGCGATGGCAACCGCGCCGAAATATTCGAAAATCTATGATCTGATATACGTCCATGAATTGTCGGAGACGAATCTGGCCGGGTTCGACGCGCTGGTCATCCCTTTTCAGTCCCACCAGGCCGCGATCGAGCAGCAACAGGAAGTGCTTTATCGATTTCTGGCATCTGACCGAAAGATCGCCGTTTTCGGGGACAGCACCCCGGGCTGGGTCGATGCCCAGTGGGAACACCGTCCCACGAACAACTATTGGTGGGTCTCCGATTCAACAAAGCCGCCTGTTACCGACACTAATTATGATCATCCCGTATTTCGTGGTCTGCGACCAAGACATGCCTGCTGGCATACCCACGGTTGTTACACGCGTCTACCCGATCAAGCCGAAGTCATCCAGCAAAACGCGGACAACGAAACGATCACCTGGCAGACATCACAATATGGAGGAACTCTATTCGTTTCGACACTCGATCCGATCGTCGAGCACGGTATTCAGCAGATCCGCCACCTCGATCATTTTGTGGACAATTTGACCGAGTGGCTTTGCGGAGCACGACCGTCCGGTCCATTCACGGTCCCTCGTTCCGCTTACGCGTTGAACGAATGGCCCGTTTCGTCAACTTAATTGACATCCGGAAATACACCCGCCATGTCATCAGAATGGGAATCAACGCTCCGACTGATATGTTTTCTTACAGTTCTGGTCAGTATGACGCTGTGGGAAATCGCAGCTCCACGCCATCATTTGACGGCTCGAAAGTCAGCCAGGTGGACGGTGAATCTGGGGCTGATGATTGTAAACACCGCGTTAGTCAGAATCTGCCTGCCGATTACGGCAGTTGGTGCGGCCCAATTCTACGTCGAGGATCGCAATTGGGGTTTGCTTCAACTGGTGACGTGGCCAGCTGTCGTAAAAGTTGTGATTTCGGTGATCGCGTTGGATTTTCTCATCTACGGGCAACACGTCCTGTTTCATTCCGTCCCATGGCTCTGGCGGTTTCACCGATTGCATCATCGGGACGTCGACCTGGATGTCACATCAGGGGTACGGTTTCATTCGGTGGAAATCTTGCTGTCCGCTATTTTGAAAGTCGCTGCTGTGATTGTGATCGGCTGTCCCGTCACTGGAGTGATCCTGTTTGAAATCCTCTTGAATTCGATGGCCATGTTCAATCACAGCAATGCCAGGATTCCCGCTTCGATTGACCGACTTCTTCGATTAATCATCGTGACCCCAGATATGCATCGGGTGCACCATTCTTCAGATCCTGTTGACCACAATCACAACTTTGGATTCAGTGTTTCCTGCTGGGACTATTTGCTGAGAACTTACCAGGCGCAATCGGTTGGCGGGACGGACGAATTCACGGTTGGCCTTAAGAACTGATCGTTTCGCCCCTGATCATGTCCTGCAAGGTTTGTTTTTCGATCGACAATGGTTTTCACTCTTAGGAATGTTGAAATTCGCAGGTTCGAGGACTTCCCAAGTGAGATCAATTGTTGCATGGGATTGAACAAACTAAGATCCCAATAGAACATTTCTTTCAGTTCTTTGCTTCGGTCAGAGCCGTGGACAACGACAACTTTCAATCCAAATCATGTGCCGATCACCTGAAGGCGCTCAGCGAGCCACTTCGGCTGAGAATCGTGGATATACTGCGACATGGCGAGATGACCGTTGGCGACATCGCAGAATTTCTCGAAGTAGAAATAGTCACGGTTTCGCATCACCTGAAGATTCTCAAGAATGCTCATCTTGTCGAGGTCAAACGAGAAGGGCGTTTCATGATCTATCGTCTCAGCCCCGATCTGCTGCAAAAAGCGAGCGGTCGTTCCAAACAATATCTGAATCTCGGCTGCTGCCGGATCGAGGTTCCAGAAAAAAAGCCAAAACACCAAAACTGACGTGTTCACGCCATTTGAATGATGATGGGCTCAGTACGATGATCGTACTCATCAACACGCTTTCGTTTGGTCAATTTTCTGAGAACAGCTTTTCTCTAAGTTCCGATCTGGTGGGATTGGAATCCGACAGGCAGTTGATCGCACGGCCCAGCGGATTATGCTGGGAAAAAGTCCAATCAAGAGAAAAGCAAAAGAAATCTGCGTGATCACTCGCTGAGTGAACACTCCAGCTAATCCGTTTTCTGAGAGTGTCTGAAAATTCGGCGCCCTTGACCCGACAAACGCATAAAGCGTGGTTCCCGGCAACATTCCAATTTGACTAATCCACCAAAAAGTTCTCAGACGAATTGGGGTCAGTGCCATCATCAAGTTGACGACGAAGAACGGGATCGCAGGAACCAGGCGCAAACAGAACAACAGGTATGGCCCGTCGCTCTCGATCTCTTGATGATACTTGGTCAACCGGTGGCCAAATCGTTGTTGAATGAGGTCAACAAAGAGTAAGCGACTCAGCAAAAATGCGATTGATGCTCCGGTTGTCGACGCAAGGCTCACAAGGATAACGGCAGGGACAAGTCCAAAATACCAGCCGTAAACCATCGTGAGGACCCCAGCACCCGGTATTGGAAGCGAGACAATTGTCATATAGCAAAGAAACGCCAAACCATAAAAAAGGATTTGGTTGTGTGCCTGAAACTCGCGTAACATCGATTCTTGTCTGGCAAGATTGGCAAGACTTAATGAACCTCGAAACGTCCATGATCCAACCAGGATCACGAGCGTGACAGTCAAAATTGACAACAGCTTTGTTCCTGAAGCGCGGCGACCCGTCATTTCGTAAGACCGATTTGGGTTGCTGACACGTGTCATTTCTCCGCTCTACCTGTCGTCTAAAACTGAAGTGACTTTCATGCACAGTAGACCTGACCAGCGGTACAAGTTCAAATGACTTCTTCGCAACGCGGTTTGAGAGAATCTGAGCAAAGTCGTGAATCGCGTCCCCAACCCCGGTTCAGACTGAATGAATCACCTGGAATGTGATCGTCAAGGACGAACTTGAATCTCTGAAAGGGAGATATTTCATGGAATCACGACGATCATCTGCGGAACGCACCCGTTTGGAGTGGTCATTTCTCGTGGTGTTCTATCCAACGATTGTTGGGTTCTACGTCATTTATAAATATCCGAATTGGATTGTGGGTGAAGGCGCGGACTTACGTGTTTTCCACCTGTTTGGCAAATCACCAGGTTTCTGGTACGCGACAGTCTATACCTCCATCGTCGCCGCAACGTGTTTATGGGTACTCGTGGATAATCGCAATCGATATCAGCGAAGCGCCAAGAAGGGCCGCTTATCTTCCTACCAGCGGGCCAAATTCACGTCGATCTTGCTTGCTCAGTCGATTGGCTTTTATGTGGTTCCATTCATCGTGCCTGGGCTTTGGCAAAACGGGGGATTCTTCAATGACCCCGGAAAAATTGCGTCAAAATCGGCGCACGTCTATTTGTTTCCTGCATTTCAGAGCATCGGCCTTGCCGTATACATGTTTCTTGTGATCCCGGTCGCCGTCTGGTTCTTTGGAAAACGCTACTGCAGCTGGTTTTGTTCCTGTGGCAACCTGGCAGAGGCGGTTGGTGTTCTTCCCTGGGGAGCGAAGTGGGTGAGATTACATACCCCACGCAGCGGGTCATCCAAAAGATTGGAAATTATTCAGGTTTACATTTTTGCATTTGCAGTTCTCTTTGGAATCATGCTTTTGCTCGATGGGGCAAAATTGTTTTCAGCCCCAAATTTACTAAGTGGGATTCGAGCGACACAGGATCTTCTGATCGACTTCATGTTTGGCTCCGTTGTCGGCGTTGGCGCCTATCCGATGCTTGGGACGCGCATCTGGTGCCGGTATGGCTGTCCCATGGCGAAAGGAATGCAACTGGTGGGCAGACTTTCGCGTAGCCGTTTTGCAGTTGTTCCAAATGACAAATGCCGTGGTCTTGGACTGTGTACCCTGGCGTGTCCCATGGGAATCGATGTTGCAAGTTTCGCACACAAGGACAAAAAGCCCATTGAAGTATCGTTTGGACTGGAAACTGCATGCATCGGCTGCGGCGGTTGCATCGACGCGTGTCCGGTGGAAGCTCTGTCGTTTGCACCAGCCACGAATGGAATTGGGAGAATCGTCCCAAACCAATCTGTAGTGAGTTCAAAACAACTCACCGATTCGAAATGAACACGTGACTCCGGGCTTCGGGGACTCACCATTTTCGCGGCGTTCGCTGCGAATAGCGAGATTGCGATCAGGCTGGATAGGTTTTCAAAAAAACGAAATTCAATCCTGTTTCACGCAGGCCACAATCTTCATGCACTCAATGCTGGGCATCACAAAGCCAAATCTTTGATGCATTTCCAACGCTTTCATCGCGGATTACCCAACGAATCAAAAATACAGGTGTCACCTCGGTTTTAAAACCCGAATCTTTCGTAGAATCGGCACAAAACTCCAGATTTATCAGGTAATGGGGTTTTTGCGGGTGAAACAGCGGAGATGCTCAACTCGTCAAGCAACCTATACCACCTAAACCCCCAGAGCAGGCGTTTGGGCTTCGAAAAGCAGCATTAACGTTCGAAGAATGACGCGATCGGGTCGTTTACCCTTCCTGATAAGGCGGGCATTCAACTTCGCCACAGATTTCAGCGATTTTTAGACTGTTCATAAATAGTCGCAATCAGATTTCTTAATTCGTCGAAATGTTCGTACCGATGGCGAATCAGCGAAGCTTTACCTTTGGTGGTCGTTACATCGAAGACTTCAGTTCCGTCGAGTTCTGAGTCTTTCACTTTCTGAATTTCGTCAAATCCAACCGTGATTTTTTGATCTGGCCATAGCGTGAGGAAATTTTTGGGGAGCATCACGTCTTCAAAGTGGATGACGCTCTTGTCGAAATCAATTGTTACCGGTTCCGTCCGGCCTCGAACTCCCTCAAAAAAAGCGTTCTCCTCGTGCTCATGAGCAACTTCCAAACGTTAAGAAGGTACTCATCAATTTCTGTTTACGAAATATATAATTTCTTGTAGTTTTATTGAGGCTTTTGTTTGGAAAAGGCGGCGCCGAAGCCGCGAGATAGTTGAAAGCAGAAAGTTGAGAATAGAAAAATCAGGACATCGATTTCGTTTCTTAGGCTGGTCTACCTAACACTCAGTCCTCAAACACTTTCTGGCCGCTTCGGCCCGGCTCTTCTGGATTTCTGGAAACCAAACCTGACGACGACATTTGATCTTTGACATCTTGGAATGAATTACGGATCGCCCCCGCTGCCATCAACAGGAGCGGGCTGGTCCGTGCGGCGCCGAGGCGGCGAGAGAGTAGTTATGAGAGAGTTGAAAGTAGATAAGAATCAAATGAACCGTTTCTTGATCTGGTCTATTCACTGATTTCTCCTGATTAACTTTCTGCCGCCTCGGCTGCGAGACCTCGGAGACTCGGCCGTCGCCTACGGCTTCTCGAATTTCTCATTCGGTTCGTCCATAGTTGCGCAAACGCCATCATCGTCGAGCAGCTTGGTCATCCGAGATCGGCGGCGAGCCTGGATTATTCGTTAGCCCGACGCGCAAGCGAGGGATCTTATTCCCATTAA
>CAIVEI010000098.1 GCA_903904835.1 uncultured Schlesneria sp.
GGCGTCTTCCGTACCCTGTGTCACATTGTTGATCATCGTCAGTTTCCTTACCGCCCTGCACAAATCGACAACTGTTGAACTGTCTCACTTATTATTGGCACACAGGGGTATGCCACTTTTCTTCACTTCGTTACCTTCGTTTCCTTCTGTTCAAGATCTTCTCTTCTTTTTTTCTTTGACCCGCCCGTAGAGGAATTTGGTGTCTAAGTTCGATCGAGTTCGATCGACTTCGACCATTCCTCGTAATTCGTAGGCCTTTTGTCATTTTTCAATCGTGTTCGAGTTCGACGTACTTCGTTCGAGTTCGAATTCCACTTGCGCTCGTAGGCGAGCCGGGCGGTATCAACGCACAGATTCTTCATAAAATATCTCTTGAGGAACTTGGCGTTCGAAATGGTACTAAAGTTCCTCGGGTTCATGGAGCGGTAGCTCCTGGCAAACCGCTTGTAGCGGCTTACGACTTTTTCAAAACAACTCTCTCGCGGCTTCGGCCCCGCCGATTGACCGCTACGGGGACGATCCGTTTTCAATTCACCTTAAGTTGACAAGCGGCAAATACAAGAACACGACAAAATAATACAATGCAGAAAGTCGCACGTCAACGGGGAAGCCTAAGTGGTTTCTTAACGTTTGGAAGGTGCTCGCAAAATGATTTCTGTACAGCCCAAGACCGAGACCTCTGGCACGATACCGCCGACCTTTCCAGGTTGCCTTTACGCCAACGGCGTTGCAGATCAAAGGGTCGCGAGCGTTAGCGAGCGCACCCCGGGTCAGCCCAACGAGGAGAATTTTACACCAAAGGTGTTACATCGTTCTTTCGCCACTTCACGTTCCTTATCGATCGCGTATGTACGAGGCGCACAAACGGATTCGTACGGTTCGAAGAATGATGTAACCCCGTTGGGCAACGCTGTGAAGAATTTTTCGTAGGGAAAAGTGGGGTAATTTGAAAAAGTTTTGTGGCGACTCTCAAGCTTCAAGCTCTCCGCCGGACCGCGCGTCGGTGGAAGAAAAGACTGAGAAGCGACCACCAACCGTAATCGCAGAAAGGCAAGCTCTCCACTGACCTTGTGTCAGTGGTAGCAACGACTGGACAGCTATCGAATGAGTCAACCGGTTTGTTTGCGAGAAGAATTAGCTTGAAAGTCGCTGCTTCCACCGACACAAGGTCGATAGAGAGCATTTTCCATAACTCAACCGACTGAAGATCTCATCTTTATCTTGCTTGCTGGTCCATTGACCACGCAGTCGGTTCCGTTGATTCTCTCCCGTAAAAGACATAGCATCTTTAATTCATCAATCCCCGTCCAAACCCCGCAAACCAGGGAATACATTGAGTACCTTTGCGGTCGAAATTGAAAACATTACGAAGCAATACGACGATCTCCTGGCGGTCGATCGGATCAACTTACGTATCGAACAAGGCCAGACACTGGGATTGATTGGCCCGAACGGTGCCGGAAAAACGACACTGCTCCGGCTGATTTCTACCTTGGCGTTGCCCGATCTGGGTGATATTCGAATCCTGGGGGATTCCATCCGCGAAAATCCCCAGCAGATCCGCAAGATTCTTGGCTTCATGCCGGCCGAATTTGGGAATCCACGCAACCTTTCGATTGGCGAATATCTCGATTATTTCGGTTGCATGTACGCCATTCCCCGAGGTGAACGTGAGAAGAGGATCAAAGAGGTTTGCGAACTGACCGATCTTCGCGGACGCGAAGATGTCATGGTGAAAGGATTGTCGACGGGGAATCGTCAGCGACTGTTGCTCGCCAAGACGCTGATCCACGATCCACAGATTCTTGTGCTTGATGAACCAGCCAGTGGTCTTGACCCGCGCGCACGGACCGAGCTGCGCGGGATTGTTCGAACACTCGCGGAAATGGGCAAGACGATCATCATCAGCTCGCATATCCTGCCGGATATTGAAGAGATCAGCGATCGAATCGGGATCATGGAGGCCGGAAAACTTGTCCTGGACGGCGAACTGAGCGCGCTTCGTGATCAACATCGCCAGACAACGACACGCATCCAATTGCGAGTGACAGCTAGTGAGACTTCGCGAGCGAAGGAGCTGCTTTCCAAACTGGAGGGAGTGACGTCATGCACCTTGGAGCAGCCGTTCCTGGTTGTCGTCACGGATATACCAAACCGAAACTTCATTCTGGCGGAGTTGATCAAGAATGAAATTCAAATCCTGCAATTTGCTGACGACGAACCCAGCCTGGAAAAAATCTTCATGCAATCCACGGTAGGGAGAGTGACGTGAACGTCTTCCGAAAAGTCTTCGACTTTTTTCTCGACAGTCCGACCTTCGGACGTGATCGAGCACGTCTGATCTCGGGCTTCACAATTGGCACGTCCGCAATTGCGTTAAACGCGGCGATTCTGATGATGCTCGTGCCGCTGCTGCAATCCCCCGATAACCCCACCTATCAAAGATTGACGGATCACGTTGGCTTCAGTCAGCTTCTCGCGCTGATCCTGTTGGGAGGGGCGTCGATCTTCGCAACCCTGTTGGTTCCGCTCCGACTGACGACCGTTTTTTTCGAAACGCGGATCGGGCGATATTTTGATCAGATCGTGCTGAGCGGGATTTCTCCAATTCGATTTCTGATCGGCAAGGTCGCCTCACAAAATCTGTTTATTGCACTGTTCCTGTTTCTACTGATCCCTTACCTGGTGTTTTGTATCACGCTGGGGGGCGTGGATTTCAAATTCTTTCTGGCGGGACTGTTTCTGATCTGGCTCTATTGTATGGCGCTTTCGTTCGCCATGTTATGGGTCTCACTTTATCTGAACGAGTTTCTTGCCGCAGGGGTCGTGGTCGCCGTCGCCGTGACGCTGAGCATTTGCGGTTGTATTCCCATGAGGTTTCAACCCTTTGTCCTGACTCCATTTCCCGTCCTCATTCATCCGGTTCTCACGTCGATTCCGCAATTTATCGATATTGTCGATCGTCGTTACGTACCAAAATTCGTTGCGTGCGCCATAGGAATGTCTGTGTTCATCGGTGTGTCACTGACGGCGATTTATCTTGGACCGCTTTATGGCATCATTCGTGAAAACAGCACGTTTGGCGAAGTCGTGCGAGCCGGCGACAGCAAACGGAAACGCTGGTTCCGGTTTCGACCGCATATTCAACGATCGTCGGAGATTGCATTTTTTTACGTGAACCGCGGACGCTGGTTGACTCGCCATGAAGGATTTATCCGGTGGGGGGCGGGATTTTGCGGCCTGCTGCTCATGGTGGTGATTGCTCATGCAGCCACTATGCTCTACGTGCAGAAGTTTCTGAGCAACTGGATTTCAAATCCCGGCTTGATGTACCTCTACTCATACTCATTCCATTCCTTAATCCTGTCGATTCATGGAATCGGCCTGTTGCTCGCGATGATCTTGTTTTCGCATGCAAAGAACACGACTTATCTGAAAATTCCTTTCCTGTTCGGTCGAAAGATCGAAGTTTCCAAACTGGATACAACGTCCTTTCTTCTCTTCTGGCTCTTTTCCACCAGCGCATCGATCGCCGTACCACTGATCTTCGAACACTATGCTGCGGCACCTGCAGGGTTGACTTTGTTTCCGGAAAGACAGCAATCGAATCCCAGCGAACTTCCTGTGGATTTTTTCCAGGGACTGCTGGAAGCGACGATCGTGATTTCGATTGTGGGACTTGTGCTGTACGCATTTCACCGGGCGCTGTGTCAGGCGATGTGGATGAAATCCATGTCCATTACGCTGGTTCTGGTCCTGTATGGAGCTCTCGTCTGGATGACGCCGGTTCTTATCGGGGCATTTCTACTGGAAGGGATGTTGGAGCTGAGGCAGATTCAATTCCTGACAAATCTGGCCCCACTGGTCGCAGCCGTTTCACCAATGGTCACGGTCACCCTCGCATTCGAAGGGCGAATGGGAGGAGCGTTCCCGGCCGAAATGTCCAAACTACCCTTCTATCTTTTCCACGCCGTGCTTCTTTTACTCACGCTTTTTCAAATCCGTCGCGGCGGACGCAAGCTGCGGGAAGAGTACATCCCCGACCCAAAGCGGGAGGAATCACGTGGCTGAACTTTTATTGTCCGGGTGCAAATTGTTAGCGGGCCTGATACGTCCAAAGGGCCCGTCTGTTAGCCTTGTCTTCATGGTGTCGATGCTGCTGATGGTCTGGACGTCCGGTAAGGCGATGGCACAGCCGAATCCGACATCCCAAGACATTGACACCCCAGGTCTGATCATCGAAGCCGAAGCGGGTTGGGGCGGCTTTGTCGATCGTTCCTATCCGGTTCCCGTGTCATTCCTTCTTCGCAACGATACGAAACAGGATATTCAAGGGACCCTCAGGCTGAAGGATTCGATCAATGGCAACGAGGTCTCGTTGGGAGATGTGGTTGTGTCGCCAGGTACGACCCGGCGATTCACGTCGGTGCAATCACTTTCGAATTGGTTCGACTGTTCCGCAACACTCGCTCGTAATCAAAAGATCCTGTGGCATCGTTCTCTGAATCTGAATACCGGCAAGTCATTCGCTGGTGGCTTCAACCACGTTCTTTTCGTCGATAACAATGAGAGGAAACTCGATTTGCCGACGGAAGATCAAAACGTGACGGCGATCGCCACGGCAATGGGTGATTCGGCTGTGCCAGGAAAAAAGGGGCGACCCATTCGATCTGTGACCGCGAAGCCGTGGCAGATTCCCAATCATCCCGGCCCGTTATTGGCCGTACAGGCGATCGTCTTTCACGAAGGAACCACTGAAAAAGATCTGAATGCCGTACAATGGAAATCGGTCTCGGAATGGATCTGCGAGGGTGGACTCGCCTTTGTCGACAATCAGTCACGCGAGGTGATTGATCGGCTCGTCAAATCTTCTCCGCTCAGTCCCGACCTTGCCGTGGAATCCGGTCCGCTGATAGTTCGCCGCATGGGACTGGGCGAAATCCGCGAATATGCGAAACCGCTGATGTCCGCCGAGGGAATCGAACTTCGAACATTGCTTGCCACGACGGCGGCAAACTGGCCTCGAAATCAGATTAACTCATTTCAGGACCTACCAAGTTTTCACACTGTTAAACATCGTGAGGCGGACCGGTATCGAACGCTGATCATCACGTTATTTTCGTTGTATACGCTGGTAACAGGGGCTGGGGCTCTTTTGCTGTTTCGACTTAATCAGAAACAGATTGCCGCGTTCACAGTTGTCATTGTGTGTCTCACGTCCGTGATAGCCGGTATCTTCGGTGGAAGTCTGCGTCTCAGTAAAGGAGACCTGAGATGGATGACCGTTACTGAGGCCGGCAGCGGAGGTCTTGTTCAAGTCGGTAGTATTGAAGTGCAGTCAACGGGGAACAGCAGTTCGCGCGTGACGATCAAAGGAGACAACGTCGACCTGCAATACATCGGCATCGCTCACGACTGGTTTTATGGCGTGAATCAGCAACAGAATTATTCGCCATTCACTTGGCAGGCAAATCAGCTTCCGACGGAAGACAATGCGTATCAGATCAGCGTGCCGATGTCTCCGTTTGGCCGTCGTCGCTGTCACGCGAACGCATTCCAATCGGGGGCAAAGCAGATCGAGATCGATTTGAAATTCGACTTTAACCATCCCGCACTTGAGGCCCAGCGAAAAAGTTCTGGAACGGTCCCTGACGGCAAATTTACTCTCAAGCTGAAAAATCATCTCCCTTTTGAAATCACAGATTCATTCCTGTTAATCGGCGTAACGACCGTTGATCCACAGAAAAAGGCTCAGCCGAATCGGGTTAACAGCGCTGGTTACTGGGCCAGACAACAGATCAACACAGATCCTGTCGAAGGCCTGAGTGATCTCTATCACCGTCAGGTATTACCTGCACTGGCGGGTGGTGGCAGTTGTGATGTTGAGTTTTCGGCGAACTTCAAATTACCGGAACACTTACAGCTCTACAGTCCCTTCTGGCGTTTTCAATCGAGCCCTGTCCCTCGGCTTTCGCGAGTCGGAACCACACGAGCCTGGATCATGGGAAAACTCTCAAAATCTCCGATCATCGAAATCGACGAAGACCGCAGTGATTTCGTACCAGAAAAAGGGACACACTTATTCGTGCAGGAAATCGACTTGGAAGACTTACCAGAAGGATTAGCGTTTTCATACGGTTCTGCGGACAAATAACGAGGGGGCGGGCCGAATAGCAAATGACTTCCCCACAAAGAGTCCTCGAACTCAAATGTTTGAAACTCATTGATGTTGCTGGACATTCTCGCGACGGTGTGATGAGAATATCGAAAAGCACGCGACAATGATGTGTTGGGAGAGCGCGTTAGCGAAGAGGGGCAGGGCGATGCCGATCGGAATTTGTCCGACTGTCGACTTTGTGTTTAAGCTGTTGTTTGGAAATCCCAAACACAGTCGGATTGCCATTCATTTTCTGAACGCCATCCTGCAACACCTGTTGAAGGTAAAAGAGATTACTTTCCTGAATCCGATCCAGGAACAAGAAGCCGAAGATGATAAACTGTCGATCCTGGACATTCTCGCCACGGATGAACACGGTCGGACGTTTATCATTGAGATGCAGACGACGGTCCCTGCCGGGACGCATCAGCGCCTGGCGTATTACACGGCTTGGCAGTATGTCGACCAGTTGCGACAGGGACAAAATTATGTGTCACTGCGACCTGTGATCAGTATCTGCGTCTTGACTGATCCATTGTTTCGCAACGTACCTGAACTGCACTTGCATTTCGTGCTTCGGTCGGAAACTGGCGTGATTTTGACAGAGGACTTGCAAGTTCATGTTTTGCAGTTGTCAAACCTGCGGGTAAAAGAAGAGAATTTGCGGGATGCGAGCCCTTTGGAGCAATGGTCGTATTTTCTGTTACGAGCGGAGACGTTGACGATGGACGATATCAAACGATTATTACCCGACGAAGTCTTCAGCGAAGCGGCTGGTGTTCTGGATGTCGTAGCCAAGACACCGGAACAGAAGCGACGTTACGAAGCCCGGCTGAAATTTCAACGCGACGAAGCGGCCCGTGCCCTAACCAGCGAACAAGCCCGCGAGCTGGGTCGCGAGGAAGGTCGATTGGAAGGCCGATTGGAAGGCCGATTGGAAGGCCGATTGGAAGGCCGCGTGGAAGGAATCGACGAGGGGATCGAAAGAGGAGAACTTTTTGGTCGCATCAAGACGCTACAGGGGTTGGTTGGGGTGGCGGAATCAACTCGCGAGGAATTATCCGACTTTAGCGACGAGCGGTTGACAACGATGTTAGAACAACTTCGAGACCAACTCCGCAATCGAAACGTCTGACAAAACATCCCCAGAAGGCATGATCTGGCATGCGCCAACTTCGATTTATGAAAAGACAGACAACTTGACATGCAAGGTGATCGAGTGCTGTCGATAGGTTCTGGATCGTATCTCCGACCAGCAATGAGAGTTGGTCGGGAGTCGGTTGAACGTCCGAGATGAAGTACACGAGCTTTCGGCTTTGAGGATCATGCTTGGTCGATACACGGTAGGGATTTGTGGCAAAGAATGCTTTAACCGCGTCCTCGAGGTACGCGAAATGCGATTTCGCTCGTTCGAGCTTCAGAAAAACGTGTCGCAATCGATCCGGGCCGTTGTTCATTGGTTTTGCGATGCTGTTCTAAGTAGCACCCTCAATGGGTTGCAGGATCTGCATGTTATTAGCGATTGCCCACAATAAATCGCTGTTTTTGAAGCGTTGAGAAATTTAGGGTACTCCCTCAAGGACATTTGTCAATCTGTAATTGCGCCTGGCGCGGCGAACTTGAGTGATCAAAATCAATAATCTTCCTGTTTGCCCGAAGCCTTTGAAGATGCCGTCGCAAAGAGCTCGATTCGAATCCGTGGTTATTTGTATAATGCCAAACAATTAACATTGTGTGTTATGGTCGAAGAAGAATGCGAAGTTGGGCATGTTTAAATGTAACGCTCGCCGCAAATTTGCAGAAGCACCGTGTGCGGGGCTCGGTGGAATACGATCACTCGATCGTCAGCGGAGGAAGTGGGCAATCCAGCGACGAGCAAATCGTCCTGAGCAGTTCGTATTCTGCTGCCGTGACTTGCCGGTTCGAGCAGATGCATGTCGCGCAGGCTCGAATCAACCGTTCTTTCAGTTGCGGGGTGGCTTGTTCGAACTGATATAGCGCTTTGGCAAAATCCATTCGGCTACAGGCCGAGATCGCGGGGACGCCCGTCGTCGAATTGTTCCATTGCTGAAATGCGACCGTGTATGACTTGAGTGCTTCCTCGGACGACTCATTCCCCTTTACGGCAACCAGGCCGAGAATGATCGAGGCGGCGGGGTTTAACGGAGTGAGGCTTGTATATCGAACTGGTGGTGGTTTGACTAACCCGTAGGCCTGATCCAGATGATGACAGACAACCCGCTGAAGGCAGAATTCGAACAGGCTCACTTTTTGATCTGCGTCGATCAGTTCGCTGACACGATCTCGGAAGTCCTTGTATTGCCGCTGTGACATTTGAGAAAGAGCCGGCAACGACTGAAAGGCCACGTTCAATCGTGTTCCTGCCGGCAGGGCGCTCATCATCGGTTCGACCGCCAGCGTTTCCTCCAGATCGTTTGGAACGACGGTCGTCTTTAATCCTGCCAACTGCTTCTCCCGCACATCCGGCTCGTCGGACAGGACCAGGGCGTAGATGGCGGCTCGCGCCGAAAACGGTTCACCGATGATCTCACGAACTTCATCGGTGATTCCCTCGGTGAACTCTTCCGAAAAATGCAGATCGCTGGTGTTCGGCTTTCCCATCTTTCTCACGGCCGTGTCCGCCAGTCCCATCATGCCAGCAGGGATGGGCAACGGCATCTGAGGCATCCCCGGAATGACGGGCCAGGGCCCCTTTTTCGAGGGACTCGCGATTTGCGGTTCATCCCCCACGACTCGAGGATTAATAATCGATACTTGGGGAAACTTGCCGTCCCAATGGGAATCGATCGCGCGAATCCGTTCATCCAGCGGCGGATGAGTCGCCAGCATGGCGAAGATCCGGGTGGAAAAGCCACTGGCAAAGAACATGTGGCAGGCTTCTGAGGCATGGATGTTCTTGATGGTCGATCCGGAGGACAATCCGCCGATCTTCTTAAGAGCACCGGCGATTCCATCGGGATTCCGAGTAAACTGAACCGCACTGGCATCGGCCAGGAACTCGCGCTGTCTCGAGATGGCCGCCTGGATCAGTCGCCCGAAAAATGCCCCGATTGATCCCAGAACAATTAACGCCAGGCCGAACAGAAAAATCGCCATTCCACTTTTGTTGTCATCGGAATCACGAGAACCGGACCGCGGCGCAAACCGGATCACATACTGTCCGACGATCGACAGCGCAACGATGCCAAAGATCAGACCCATCAGTCGGATGTTCAGCCGCACGTCGCCGTTCAGAAGATGACTGAACTCGTGGGCTAAAACCCCTTGCAATTCATCGCGGCTCAGGTAGTCAAGACTCCCCTGTGAGACGGTGACCACGGCATCACCCGGACCGAATCCCGCCACGAATGCGTTGATACTTTTTTCATTGGGCAGCAGGTAGACGGGGGGGACCGGGACTCCCGATGCAATCGCCATTTCCTCGACGACATTCAACAAACGTCGCAGAGTCAAATCGCGCGTATTGGAAGGAATCAGTTCGCCGCCAAGCAGCATTGCCACCGATTTCCCACCCGACGCCAGTTCGGCAATCTTGTAGAGGCTTCCACATCCGGTGACGAAAAGGACTCCCGCTGTCACACCCAGTAACAATGGCGGGTTAATCGGATTGCGCGCGGCGGGTGAATTCCCTCCGTCAACCCAGATAAACAAAACCAGACAGATGATATACGTCGAGGCGATCAGCCCCACGACACTCAGAGCAAATAACAGCAGCAGTCGGCCCGTTTTCTTACGAGCCTGATCCTGCCGCTGAAAGAAGTTGGTACTCATGGATTCTCAGCAGGAAATTTTCATTGAGTCCTCTGGAACGTCGATTCCGCTCAACTTAGTTTCCAAACGAAACCATCGGAGCTTCTCGCTTTCGTAGAATGGGCTTCAGCCCGTGCATCTCTTAAGCCTTATTATTTCCAAACGAAACCTTAGGCGCTTCACGAGCCGCAGTTTCGATTTCCAGAAGTTGTGCTTCATTGAAGCCAAACATTCCGGCGAACATCACGGCAGGGAAGACCGCACGAGCGTTGTTGTACATCGTGACCGCATCGTTAAAGGCCTGGCGAGCAAACCCGATTTTGTTTTCGGTCGCCGTCAGTTCTTCTTGCAAGGCCAGCATATTGGTGTTGGCCTTGAGGTCAGGATAGGCCTCGGAAAGAGCGAAAAGCCGTCCCAGGGCGCCGCCGAGTTCACCTTCGGCTCGGCCAAGCTCCTTCATGGTAGACGCGTCACCTGGATTAGCAGCGGCAGATTGTCCGGCACTGAGGGCGCTGTTGCGAGCCTTAATCACGGCATCCAGCGTTCCACTTTCATGAGCCATATAACCCTTGACGCTTTCGACCAGGTTTGGAATCAGGTCGTACCGACGTTTGAGTTGGACATCGATCTGGGCAAAAGCATTCTTGAACTGGTTACGGCTGATTGTCAGCCCATTGTAAATGGAGACAAGCCACAAAGCCGCGATGAAAAGCAGACCGCCCACAATGAGCAGCGTCATCAAGACCGCATTCAACATGATCACACCCTATCATCAAGAGCAGCAAACGAACATACTCACCACAATCCTGACCGGCGTTCTAACACGTTCAGAAGCCACTGTCACGTCAGGCATCCTCATCGTTGTGCGACGGTCTCGTTGATCAGCGATTTTTCGCACGTTCCAGGGCTGCGGCGATTTCTTTTTCGATAACAGGCATCGGGTTCAGGGGATTCATCGGATCAGCGACTGCCGTTACCCGGTTCGTCTTGGGGTCCCAATCGACCGGTCCGAAGCGAGCGACGGATTTGATACCGGCAACGACGTTGCCCAAGGCGTCGTTCTTATTGAAGTGCCAGAATTCGAAGGGGAAGTGGACGAACCCCTGTGCTTCCAGCATGGTGGTGATCTCGAGGCGATTACGCAGTGGCTCTTCTTCGACGAACGGCGACAGCATGGGCGTACGTTCGCTCATTTCGAGATAGGGATTGCCGCGCCAGACCTCGGTCCCGTCGTCTCGTCGAAAGACCGAGACATCGATCGCCGATCCAGACATGTGAGTGCCGATCTTCGGGATATTCGCCACCAAGACCATCGCTCGGCGAAAGACCAGTTCGACCGGCGGAATTTCACCTCCGTTTTCCCAGATGCATTTCTTCAGGATCACATCAAACACTTCTGGCTTGCGGACCAACTTCCCCTGCATCTCAAGCGAGCGGTAGCTATCTTCGATCTTCAAGATCCAGCCTCGTTCATTCATGGCCCGGCCGACCGCCATCACGTCGTTGACCAGGCTTTCACGCATGAAGAAGACTCGGTCCAGTTCTCCGGCGATCTTGCTGGTTGAGAAAAGCATTTCGACGCCCGCCGCTTCCGCCGCGTCGCGCAAGGATGCGAAGCCCTCGCCACATTCGTTGACTTCAAACTTCAAGACGCGCTGGACAACCTCGTAGCCCGCTTCCATCTGCTGTGCCCAGTAAGAGCGGCGCGCGGCTTCGTCTGAATTGCTCATGGTAATCTATGCTCCTTGTCAGTTGGCGTTGAGTTCACGTCACGATGAAACGTCGTCGACGTTCTGTGCGACCGCGAACATGACTTTCTTATTTCGTCGGTTTGAACGACTCGAAGACATCCGCGAGCACCTTGTCGGACAGTCGGCCCAATTCGCTTAGGATCAGTGGTTCGGCTTCAGGGAGCAGGGGAGACATATTTGGTTCATAACCACCGTACTGATGCGAATCGGCGGTACAGATATATCCCAGGCTGCCGTTTGCATAGCCGACGACGATCGGAATGGCTCGGTCGGCGATTGCTTTTTCAATCTGAAAGCCGTACTCAACCATTGGCTCGCCGGGCATCGTCAAAAGCAGGAAGTCACCAATCCGCATCGCCTGCATTTCGCATGCTTGTTTTTCTGTTTTGCCAGGAAGCGGAATGACGCTGATTGCACATTTCAGAGGATAGATGGTCTTACGTTTGGCCAGTTCTTCCCGCACAGCACCGCGATCGACGGATCGGACAACCGCACAACCGAGACTGCGTCCAGTCCATTTGATGTCAGCTTCATCTCCACAGCGATACGGCATTCCCGGCAGGTTGGGCCGGATATCTCCCGCACACCACTGCAGAAATAAGGTCCTGGTCTTTGGCCCGTAGACGGTTTCGACGAACGTCTGGGCCTCGCCGGGAAAGTCGGCACTAATCTTGGGGAAACCGTTTGGAAATGGCGGTGTGAGCTTGTCGCCCCAGGTGAATACACACGGGTGGCAGACTGCATGCATCAAGACCGCCATTGGTTCCAGGGTCCGTCCGTCATCAAAGCGCAGAACCTTCACGCGTTGATCGCAGGGACCATCGGGATCGAGCCGCACGACGGCACGGCCATTGATGACCTTTCTGCGGTTAATGTTAAAGTCAATGCGATCTTCGCCGTAGCCAATGGTGACAAGACGCATTTCTTTCGCTGCATCCGCTGCCGCAGCACCGATCTTCAAGACCATTTCGCGACTCCAGGGTGATTCGCGTGACCAACCCGGTCCCGAGTGATTGTGCGAAGCGGCGACCATGACATTTTCGCGTGGGATCTCGGTCTTCTGAGTGATGGCATCCCGCAGCGCTTCGACCATCTCGGTTGGTGAATTGATCAGGTCGAGTGTGACGATCGCGGCTTGCGTCTGTTCATTCGCGAGCAGCAGCACACCGGCCCGAATGGGGTCTCGCACGCCGTTTGTTGGACGGACATGACCGACGACCGGTGTGTCAGCCGGAGGAGTAATATCGACCTTCGCCACACCCACTTTGAGGTTCGATTCGACCCGGAAATGAAACGGATCGTCGGCCCACAACGGTGTGCCGATCATCAACAGTTGTGAAACGACTCGGGGAATCAACCTTACGAACAACGATGCAACCGGAAATTCACGACCAAACGCACGACACATTCCAAACTCCCCACGGCAGCAGATTGCGGACCTGCGAACTCGATAGATAAACGAACGTTTGCGCGTCGTCAGAATGATCGTCTCGCGTCCCGGATGCAAGTGTGATTCACAATCATATGATTGACAACAAACTGACGGATGGGTCTGCAATCCCTGCAGTATTTGAAGATTGATTTTGCTGGACATTCTCGCGGTGCTCTGATCAGATCATCCAAATGATTTCGACAATCGAGTTGCGGATGGGCGAATCAGTTTAGAAGGGCGGGGCAGGGCGATGCCAATCGGGATATGTCCGACTGTCGACTTTGTGTTTAAGCTGTTGTTTGGCAACCCCAAACACAGTCGGATTGCCATTCATTTCCTGAACGCCATCCTGCAACACCTGTTGAAGGTGCGTGAAATTAAGTTGTTGAATCCGATCCATGAACAAGAAGCCGAGGATGATAAACAGTCGATCCTGGACATTCTCGCCACGGATGAACACGGTCGGACGTTTATCATTGAGATGCAAACGACAGTCCCTGCCGGGACGCGTCAGCGACTGGCGTATTACACAGCGTGGCAGTACGTCGACCAGTTGCGTCAGGGACAAAATTACGCATCACTGCGGCCTGTAATCAGTATTTGTGTATTGACTGACCCAATGTTTCGCAAAGTACCGGAACTGCATTTGCATTTCGTGCTCCGGTCGGAAACTGGGGTTATTTTAACGGAAGATTTGCAAGTGCATGTTTTGCAGTTGTCAAACCTGCGGGTGAAAGAAGAGAATTTGCGGGACGCGAGCCCTTTGGAGCAATGGTCGTATTTTCTGTTACGAGCGGAGATGTTAACGATGGACGAGATTAAACGATTGTTACCCGACGAAGTCTTCAGTGAGGCGGCTGGCGTTCTTGATGTCGTAGCCAAGACACCTGAGCAGAAGCGGCGCTACGAAGCCCGCTTGAAATTTCAGCGTGACGAAGCGGCCCGGGCCCTAACGAGTGAGCAAGCCCGCGAGCAAGGCCGCTTGGAAGGCCGCTTGGAAGGAATCGACGAGGGAATCGAAAGAGGGGAGCTTTTTGGTCGAATCAAGACACTACAGGGGTTGGTTGGCGTGAGGGAATCAACTCGCGAGGAATTATCTGATTTTAACGACGAGCAGTTGAAGACATTGTTGGAACAACTTCGAGACCAACTCCGCAATCGAAACATTTAAACAAAACACCTCAAAAGGCATGATGTGGAATGCCCCCCGTTTGATTTTTGAAACCGCCGTCGGCAAGTAATACTGAGCCTTGATTCAAAAAAACTACGTTCGAGACGACAATGGGGCACTTCGTGTCGGTGCGGCAGATGCTTCTCTGGATTCCGTCGTGATCGCATTTCAAGACGGCTTCGCCCCGGAAGCAATCCAGCTACAGTACCCGGCGCTGACGTTGGAGGAAGTTTACGGGGCGATCACGTACTACCTCGCGAATCGCCCGCTTGTTGACGATTACTTGGCTCATCAACCCCATTTGTGGGCCGACCTGCGCCGATCCGCCGAATTGAATTCCAGTCCGGTAGTCATGCGCCTGCGAGCAATACGTCTGTCGTCAGTTGGAGTCGTCCGCGCTTCTTGGCCGACAATGACTTGAATGACCAAATCGTCATCGGGTTAATGCGGCGTGAGCCGACGATAGCGATGATCCGCCTTCGTGAAGTTGGGCTCGCTCACGCACCCGATCCAGCCGTGTCGGAATGCGCAGCAACGGATTCGTCGTCGTTTCGCACGATGTGAACACAATAAGGGCTGCGGCAGTTGAACGTGTCCAGAGTCGCCAAGAGATGTCTGAATCTTGCTGGTACATCAGCGTTCGCCAATCCGTCAAACGATCGAAGACCTGATCCACATTGGAGTGGGGACCGAATCTGCCGAATGGATGGGTCAGATCCGGTTCCTGCCATTGTGAACCAAGCGAAATCGCGGTAGCGCACGAATGCATGCTGGAGGACAGGCCCGTCCTTAAAAGAGGAAGGATTTCCGAGGTCAAAGTTTCACCCTGCCTGTGAGCAGGGCTTTTAGCCAAGATTCTTGCCAGACATTCCACGGCGGAATAAATGGTCCGAGTCGGGCCATTTGTGTTTTTCGAATTACTTGAGGAAGCGCCGCTGACATTCCACAAATCATGATCCTCTCGTAGTCTCCGCCACCGGCCGAACCCAAATTCCATAGGCTTTGGTCGGACATCGAGTATTTCTCCCACTCGTGCGACAACTCATCTTGTGTCGGCTGGAAGCTGACACTACGAATGCGGACAAACTCAACAGGTCCGCTACCGCTTTTCATTCCGTCAGCGGAAGGCTGGTGATGCTGCTCGCGACCCGAGCCGCTTCTTCGTTGCTCATTGGCTTAAGCGTAAATTCCCGAATCAGGATCTCCGATTCAAACCCGCCTATCCATAGTTGCGAACGATCCGCTTCCGAGTAATTCGGCGGGAGATAGTGTTCTTGTTTCAGCGACAATCGACGCGAGTCGCCGTGCCATTTGACTGCTTCTTTGTCATCACATGTGACTAAAACGGTGTCTGGTAATACAAAGGAACGTACTTTGACACGTTTCCCTTGTGGTAACAGTGGTTGCGGGAATTCTCGCCGGGTGGAATTCAACTTATCTTGAAACGGTTTATTGTCGAGTCGTTCCAATGCGGAATGGGAACTTGAGCCATCGATGATGATGCCGCAGGGATGTCCGCCGACAACCAGACCCAAACACATTTCGAAGGTTCCGTTTCGTCGTTCCATATCCGCCGTGATCACGTATCGTTCAGGTGGTACGACCGGAACGGATAATCGGTAGCCTGGAAAATTGGGAGTCACCAATCCGTCGTCGGTTTTTGTCCATTGACCTTTCCGCGAATCCCGAACCGGATCAATCAGTGCCAGCAGATTCCCGTCAGTGCCGAGTGGAGGTACTGGTGGAAACGATGAAGGCTCAAGCGGCTCAAGTTCCAGCTTGTCGAATCGAAATTGGGCGCGGTGACCAGCCAGGGCAATTCGACCTCCTGTCGTAGCCCAGTGCGATTCTTCATAGAAACGGCTCGGGTTGCCTGTCCAATCAATGATGGTCTTTGTTCCATTCATGATCTTGAGGCCGGTCTTGCGGACGAAAGCGACCAATTCTTGAGGTTGTCCAAGTGGAAGGACCTGGATCTGGTTGATCGATGGATTTCTTGGATCGTTCACATACAAACGATCCATCGCGACCGCACTGAGCATCGGAGCGAAGCCATCGATACCAACTTGTGCCATCGATGATTCGGTCGGTAGCTTCAGCACCAATGGTTCGTTTTCGCCTGCGCCCGCATTCTCACGAGTGATCCTCATCGTGAGTTTGTATTCCGGAGGAACTTCACAAGGGACCGCCAGCTTGGAGATAACTGTTCGTGTCCCCATGACGCGGAGCGCGGCCCCGTCCTTTTCCCAATCCCCTTCCAATGCATCCCGTTTCGGATCGATCAAAGACAGCAGATCCAAAGGACGTCCCACTTTGAATTCGGGATGCGATGGAACCTTAGGGGGGGTTGGAGGGCCGATTTGGAGATCGCGGATTTTGAAGTGATACCGCGTTTCGATGAATAGCTTCCGTCCGTCGATTGGCGCCCAATCATCCTGGACGGTCAATCTCCGAAAGTCCCCTTTCCAGTTGATTAACGTTCGCCCGTCGAGGTCCAGTCGGATTGAGTTGCGTGTGACGGTTGTCGACAACGTCACTGGCGTTCCCGGAACGAAGAACAGACCGGGGACACGGGTTTCACTCCCGTCCCACCTCGCACCGTCAATTTTCTCGATTCCCAGGCAATTGCCATTGACGATCGGAATTGTGCAATACGCATTTCCCGCGACAATTCCGAACGCGAATACCGCTTGACCCGGGGAACTGGCAGGCAACTCGACTGTCGCTGACAACGTATATTCCTGTGGAACGGAGACTGGCAGGCAGAATTGAGGATTACCCGATTCAGGACTGTAAAGGACATTTTTGTTGAGTGCCCAGATGCCCCGCTTGCCATCTCGCTCGGTATCCAAAAGGGGCATGAGGTCGACCGGTGCTTCGAGCTTCCCGATCCTCGGCGCGGCTGGCTCGGGTTTGAGCGGAATCATCACTGCCGAATTGATCTGATACGAGGCTCGGGATATCGCGATATAAGAGGTTTCGCGGTTGGGAACGTGATGATCCGAATTGAGATGTAAGCGATCTGGCGTACCATACCAATCAATGATTGTTTTCCCGTCACAACCGACATGCAGATGGCCGGGATGAACAGTCAGGATGATCATTGATAAGTCGTTATTCTTAAGCAACGCTCCTTGGCGTGTCGTGCAATTGCCGTTGGGATCGCGTCCGTCGAGATACAATCCGCTGACCGCTGAATCGTAAGCATCGATTGCAACGGTACCGAGTCGTCCCGACATGATGAATCCGAGCATCAGCGTATCGTTGTCAGTGAGGCGTTTTACCTGGAATTTCAACTGGTAGTCATCGGGCAGCTTTGCAGGAAGATAGATTCTGCTACCGTTTCCACCGATCAGCGACGATCCCTCTTTACGCCATTCTCCCGCAAAGACATCACGTTTCAGATCGACATTGAGCAAAAGGTCGACAGACGGCCCGCAGGGCTCATTCATGAGTTTTGACTCGACCAACGAGATGGTCTTCGCAGGTGTCGGACTCGGCGGTGATTTCGTCGATTCTTGAGCCTCCTTGGTCGACGAAGCGTTGTCGTCTGTCCGAACAACCTCATGCTCACCGGCCTGCCGCTTCACAGTCTCTTTACCGCCATTCCGAAAAGCGATCATGCCGACCGCGAAGAGCGCGGCTACGCCAAGGCCACCAGCAACCAGATAAAATGTCGAATCTGACTTGGCTCCCTTCTTCTTCCGTTTGGGCAACGCTCTGGAGGCCTTTACTAAGTCCGCGACATCCCCACCGTCCACAAACGAGGGAAACTCCTCTTTAACCGTTTGGGTTGGAGCCAATTGCCGTTTCAATTTCGCATCATAGTCTGCCTTGGACATCGGCTTCAGCAGGCATAGTCGCGCGGCGGCGATTTCGTTCAACAGTTTAGCTGCCAAAGGAGCGTGCTCACCCGATTGATACTGACGGACAAAGCCCATCGCCCGGTCCGCCGCCCCTTCAATCACGTCTAGATAATTCTCGTAAAGTTCCAGGCTGAGCAGCCGATAATGATTGGGAGGCTGATCCTTTGTTGGGATGCCAAGCCATTTACGATAAGGGTCAAACATTGGGAATATCACCGGTATATCAAGAGGGGGTCGGGTGTATAATTTCAAAATTCGCCGACGGACCGTAATCTACAAAAAAACGTATCACTGGCCAATTTTGAAATCTTGACACCCGACCCCAGAACAGCCAGCCCGCAGATAGATTTTGTTCACGACTGGCAATTCGATCGACGGAAGTCATTTTGCGATGAACTGGACGAATCCATGGAATCGAGAGAAGATTAAAGCAGCAAGATTGCTATTTCGACCTGCCGGTGAGATGAAAAACATGCCGTCGCAAACGACGCCCGTTGGAATTGACTTGGGTACGACGTTTTCCGTGGTCGCCTATCTCGACCCGACGGGGCGTCCGTGCACGATACCCAATGCGGAAGGTGATTTGATTACGCCGAGCGTCGTTCTTTTCGATGGCTCGTCGACTGTTGTGGGAAAAGAGGCGGTCAAAGCGGCATCGATGGAGCCGGATCGCATTGCTGCGTTTGCCAAACGGGACATGGGGAGCATGTTCTATTCAAAGAAAGTGGGTGGCGAGAATCTGCCTCCCGAAGTGATTCAATCGCTGATCCTCGAAAAGTTGAAGCGCGATGCGGAACTGAAGCTGGGACCAATCCAGAAAGCAGTCGTCACGGTCCCCGCATTCTTCAACGAACCACGACGAAAAGCGACTCAAGACGCCGCTCAACTTGCCGGACTGCAAATCCTCGACATCATCAACGAACCGACTGCGGCAGCGATTGCGTTCGGGCATCAGATTGGATTTCTTGACGCCAAAGGCCAGGCTCGGGAGAAGGAAACGATCCTGGTCTATGACCTGGGTGGCGGTACATTCGACGTCACGCTGATGGAAATTGAAGGAACCGACTTTACTGCGATTGCGACGGGTGGTGACGTCTACCTGGGCGGTATCGATTGGGACCGTCGGCTCGCCGATTACATCTCCGAAAAATTTAAAGAAAAACACCACGGGTTCGATCCCCGTAACGATGCTGCGGGTCTGCACAAAGTGTTAAAAGAAGCAGAGGATACCAAACGCGCCTTATCGGCTCGTGAACAACTGACAATCAGCTTTGAACATGTTGGACAGGGGCTGCGTCTGCCGATTACGCGGGCGCAATTTGAGGAGATGACCGCCGATCTGCTTGAACGAACACGGTTCACAATCCGTAGCGTGTTGGCCGAAGCGAAGAAGGGATGGAAGGATGTGACTCGTCTGTTGCTGGTCGGTGGTTCCAGCCGTATGCCGATGGTGCAAAAGATTCTCGAAGAAGAATCCGGTAAGAAAGTCGATCGATCACTATCGCCAGACGAGGCGGTCGCGCATGGGGCTGCGCTTTATGCGGGTCTGCTCTTATCGAAAGAAAACGCAACCGCAGCCGCGACGTCGAAACCGGCGATGCGCGTTCGTAACGTCAGTTCGCACGACCTCGGAGTTCTCTCGAAGGACCCGGCAACGGGGCGTCCACTCAATTCGGTGATTATCCCGAGGAATTCCGTCTTACCGATAACAAAAGGAAAACGTTATCGAACAGCTCGTGCCGGCCAGAAAGATATCGCGATCAACGTCATTGAAGGGGGTGACTCGGCAGGTCGAAATGCCACTCCGATCGGTCGATGTCTGATCCAGGATCTTCCGCCGGACCTTCCCGCAAAAACGATCGTCGAAGTTCTTTTCACATACAAAGAAAACGGCATGTTGAAAGTGGAAGCGAGGCTGCCGGACCTTCAACGAAAGGCGGTTCTCGCGATTGAACGGACGACGGGGCTAAACGTGGAAAAACTCAAGGAGTGGGATCAACGATTGAAGGCGGATCGAGGGCAATCTTGACATGCCGATTATGCTCGCCATCACCGGACGCCCTGCGATTGAGATCGATGTGGAAAACATCACGATCGGGAGTGACCGCAATTGCACCGTGGCTTTCGACGATTCAGAGGTAATGCCCCGGCACGCTGTCATTCGTAAAATCGCAGGACGGTGGTTGATCGAAGTTCGCGAGGCACCCGCTGTTTTTGTTAGCGGTCCATTCGGACATGCTGAACCAAAGCGGTTGCACTGGCTCGTTCCTGGTGACCAGATCCGCCTTACCGAAAGCGGACCGGCCATTACATTCGAACCGTCAAAATCAGATTTGGTGCCCGTTGTGCAATCGCGGCCGACATCAAACTCTGTTAAAGATGTGATCGACGAAGTGCTGACGCTACGTGAAGCCGATACACCGTTAACTGAGACAACAACAGCGGCGCCCAGCTCTTCTCATTCGAATCCGATCTCCACAACGGAGTCCCCTTCGACGTACGCGATTCATACTGTCGACTCAGGAACACCGATTAGTTCATCCGTAACCAGACCAGCAGCCATGGAAACCGGGCTGCCACCCTCGGGCGTTCTACTGCCAAATCAGTCTTCGGACGAACCGGCGTCAGGTGGACCCGTTCTGACGCGAGTGCCCTGGAGTGACGACGTTTCGCTTGCCGGGGATGAATTTTCCAACGACGACGAACTCACGACCGAGCAGGCCGAAATTCGATGGATCATAATGGTTGTTCTGCGATGTGTTGGGGCAGGTCTCGCTATGCTGGTTGTGTGGCAGATTGCCAGCGCCATCATAAAGTCATTAGCGACAGACAAAGCTTCCAGTTCATCAGCAGTGGAACAACCGACAGCGATACCTCGTGGAGTGACGTCAACTTCCGCAGAGCAGGGCCATCCCGCGGCTGTTCAAATTGCGAAACAGGACCCACAAAAGGAAAAAACGGAAACAAAAACAACAATGCCGCTGAGCATGATGCCGAGATCGCTTGATGTCGAACGAACGTCGGATTTCATCAGCCCCGGCAAATCAGCCAAACCGGTTAATCCAAATAGTGTCAGCAATAATCTGAAAGCGAACGAATCCACTGAGGACGAATCATCGTCGGAAGCCAGCGTCACAAACCAGTCGCCATCGCCACTGATACAGGCCGTTCAGGAAAGCATCTATGCGGTGATTGTCGAAGATCCCTCAAAATCACGTCGAATACAGATTGGAACAGCTTGGGCGGCATCCCTTCGATACCTGGTCACCACCGCGACGGTCGTTAACAGTATCGAAGAACATCAGCAAAATGGGATGATTGCGTCTGTCGTTCACTTTGCGAATGGGAAGTCGTTTCGCATCAAGAACAAGCGAATGCACGAGACTTATATGAAGGCGCTGGAATCAGCAGAAGACGCTCGCGAGAAACACGACGATGAACGGCATTTGAAGGAATGCGCGACTCAACTTCGTTTCGATCTTGGCGTGCTCGACATCGGCAGGAATGAGAGGCTGCCTTACCGCCTTACGATCGACGCGGAATCACTCGAAGTTTCCAAAGAGTCCCTCTTCACGATGGTTGGTTTGCCATTTCGCGTTCTGGATGACGACTCGGTATTGGCGTCCATCAACCCGAATTCTTTGAAAGAGCGTCACTGCAATAAGCCTACTGCGGGAATTCCACTTCAAGACAAGGAAATGGGACTCACCATTCAGTTCCGTTTGGATCGGAGTGGAACGATCTGGTCAGGCAGTCCTGTACTGAATCGAGATCAAAAGGTGATTGGTGTCTATTCACAATTGGTGTCGCCGAAGCTTACAGGTGGCAAGACAATGAAGCCGGTTCACGGTGTCACCTGGATCGGCCGTCTCAATGAGTTCGCATCGGATATCGAGAACTCATTTGAAGGCAAATAGATACTGACCGAACTTGTTCTGCGTCAGAGGCCGAGCATAACAAGTTCGGTCAGTCCTGGACTTACAGTAGAAAATGCTGATAGCCAAACGAACCGACAGGAATGCGGTCAAGTAGAGTGGCCATCTTGGAGATCATCCATTTCGGCCGCACAAAGCACGCTAAAATTCGTAATGGCCGTCAAATCAGTCCGCGCTTACAAGAAGGGGTTTCCGGCGAAGCCGAAGACCGACGATGCACACCCCGCCAAGGCCAAGCATCAACATTGTGGAGGGTTCGGGGACTGGAGATGCGACGACGTTGACGTTGCTGAGCATCCCGACGGGCGGTACGCCGCTTGGGGTTCCCAGTGACAAAAACATCAGGGTGTCAGAGGTGGCGTCGGCAGTGAAAGTAAAAGACTCCGAGATCCAGTTGGAATGGCCCTTACTGAGGACCGATTGCACTTGTGTCGTCTGGCTTGAATCGCCAAAAAAGACCTCGAACTGTTCTGTGTAGTTTCCTGTTGCCGTTGTATATTGAACGGCCGCCCAGTCAAAAGTCACCTTGTACGACTCGCCTGCAGTGAGGCCGGTCAAAGTTTGCGAGAGAGTCGCGGCACCCTGGTAGCCGTCGAGGGTCACAGCATACTGCTGACCGGAAGGCGCTGCTCCGGGATTGCTCCAGAGCCCGATCGTGCCGCTCTGAGCCGGGTAATAAAACGTGTACGCATTCGGCCCCGTCGTCTGGGTAATGAAAGCGTACGAGTTAAGCACGGTATTGGGGCTACCAAGAGTGGTGCCGACTGTCCAATCTTTGAGACTGGCGTATCCGCCGGTACTGGTGTTATTGATCTGCGTAGGGCCGCCACCTGGAGCGCTGCTCGTGAATTGGCTGAAGTCACCGTTCGAAATCAGGCCGGCCTGAATTCCAGACGTGGAGAATAACCCCAAAGCCAAGGCAACGATTCCAGAATAAGTCTTCCTGCTTGAAACGCTCACCATTTAATTTGCAAACCTTTTCATTTTCAATTAAAAAACGTCAGTGCACACAAGCCACAAACGTAGGAAGGCCATCTCAACTCCAATCAGGAGCGATTCGAGAGTGAGCCAGGGGCTTAGGCTCTCATCAATGAGGGGACCTGCCGGAGTCAGTGCATTGGGGATTAATCATTCACCGTTGACGCTCGAGACGACTCAATCGGATCAGATGAATGTGGCAAATTTCTGCAGAAATTTAGGGATGAAAAGTGGCTTTCATTTCCCCAAGTCGCAACGAGCATCTAACGGCATTAATTGCGTTAGATCAGCTGCATCAAACCAGAATTTGAACCCAAAGCGGATGGTTATAGGCCCAACCAAAAAAGTTTCCACTTTTTTATGGATCGATTGGAAAGAATTTGCGTAGCCGCTTGACATCTAAGGCTTAAAGTTCGCGTGATGTGCCACGGCATCTGAGACTTCGGAGACGCAGTGGCGTCTCGCTTTTCGAGGCAATCGCAGAACACGGGAGGCCCGAAGGGAGTGATCCAGTCACATCTGAAAATCGAGATTGAACAACGTATAAGTCAGATTTTCGATGTTGATGTCTGTTTGAAAATCTCAGTGCAGGCCTGTCCGCTTCACCATACCTCCCTGGACGTCAGACAGGGGGTGAGTGACAACAAAGGCTGATGGGTCAAATTCCTGGATGATGTTTTTCACTTTCCCGATCTCAAGCCTTGTCACAACGCTGTACAGAACCTCTTGATCGGCACCACTTTTCCCGCCACGGGCTTTATAAATCGTGACACCCCGTCCCAGTTCTTCCATGATCCTTTGTTGAATCGCAGAATTCTGCTCGGAAACGATCAGAATGGCGGTGTATTGTTCGATCCCATACAGGATGAAATCCAGAGTCCTTGCGGCCGTGACATAAGTGAGAATTGAATAGAGAGCCTCTTCCGTTCCCAGCACAAAAATGGCCGCGCAAAAGATCACGACGTTGATTCCGAGAATCACATCACCGACTTTCAGCAGATGACTTTTCTTGCTGATCAGTAGCGCGGCGATTTCCGTCCCATCCAGAACAGCTCCACCACGAATCGCCAGTCCGATCCCTGCGCCGATAAAGAAACCGCCGAAGACGGCACTCAGTAACCGATCCTGCGTCACATCGGGGAAGTGGAAGGTGGCCAGTACCAGGGCCAACAGGCCAATCGCGAATGTGCTTCGGATAGCGAAGGGTAAACCGATATGCCGATATCCCATCGCGATAAAGGGCAGGTTAATGACTGGTAACAGTACCGACAACGAAAGCCCCGTGAGGTCAGCCAGCAACATGGAAACTCCTGTCACGCCACCGTCAATGAACTTGTTCGACAGCAGGAATCCATGCAATCCCAACGCTTCGGAAAAAACCCCGAGCCCAATCAGAACGATATTTAAAAGTTCACGAAGTTGCCGGTGCAGGGGGGAGACCCCAACCCCATGTTTGAGTTCTTTCCCGCCGGCATTCAC
>CAIVEI010000099.1 GCA_903904835.1 uncultured Schlesneria sp.
TCAACCCACCCGAAACTTCAACAAAAACCTCTGAAAAACCTAACCCAACGTCACAAATAAAACACAATACTCAATGATTTTTCCGAAAACTGTCTCAAAGTTATTGACACGCTCCGGTGCTCATCGTTCCGCAAGCGTCTCCAGAGTTGCGCAACTTCGTCGAGCAAGCTCGGCCGGTGTCTCGCACCATAGTTGCGCAAATCTTTCGACATCGCAAAGTCAAAAAAAGCCCGGAATCCTCCAATGTTGCGCAATCGCCTCCATAGTTGCGCAACGGTTCCGTATCGTATTCGTCAGTTTCGTAAGATTTGTGGTTGCATTCTGCTTCTTAAATTCGGTTGAGGGCGAAGGCCGCGCTGCGTAATCCGTGGTTAGTTTTTCTGACTTGAATTCGATGTCGATCGCAGGCACGTGGCGGAATTCTTAGTGGTGTCGAATTGGTGGGCCTCGAAGACTCGACCAACCCTACGTTGGGTCATTATTGCTTTTTCCAAGAACGTCAAGCTTGCAAAGGGACTCGTACGAAATTTGCTTTTCTGGTGACGCAATGACGAATCCGAGGGATTACTCCTAGGGCTTGCCTGTTAATATGAGAGCCAGCAACCTTTCGGTGTGACGCCGGGGGTTGGAAAACGAATTGTCATCCTGCGAGGAAGCCTTGATGTCTGTGAATGCTGCGGCTGGTCAGAATCGTGCCACTTTGCAGAAGATTGCTCATCGTATGATGCTGGAAAAGGGGCTTGTTCCTGATCTTCCACCGCAGGCCCTTACTGAACTCGATGGAATTCATACCCCGGCAACTCAATCGGATGGTTCCATACGTGATTTGAGAAACCTGCTCTGGTGTTCCATCGACAATGATGATTCGCGAGATCTGGATCAATTGACGGTCGCGGAACAATTGCCCGATGGAGTCGTGCGGATTCTGGTGGCGATTGCTGATGTCGATGCGATCGTCAAGAAACATTCCGCGATCGACCAGTATGCGATGCAGAATACGACTTCGGTTTACACCGTCGCTGAAACATTTCCGATGTTGCCGGAAAAGCTTTCGACGGATTTGACGTCGTTGAATTTTGAGTCTGATCGACTTGCTGTTGTGGTGGAAATGGACGTTGACGCCGATGGCCGGTTAAAACGATCGGACATCTATCGAGCGACCGTGCGCAACCGGGCCAAGCTGGCTTACAACAGCGTCGCCAGTTGGCTCGATGGTCAAATGCCGATTCCGCCAGCCATCGGGGCTGTTGCCGGTCTGGATGCGAACATTCGCCTGCAGGACGAAGTGGCTCAACAGTTGAAAGCAGTCAGGCATGCTTATGGAGCTCTGGATCTGGAGACGATTCAAACTCGACCGGTATTCGTTGGCGATGTGTTGACGGATCTGGAAATGGATCATCGCAATCGTGCAAAGGATCTGATCGCCGACTTTATGATTTCTGCCAACGGTGTGGTGGCACGGTTTCTTGCAGCTCACAACTTCCCGTCGATACGGCGGGTCGTCACGAAGCCGAAGCGCTGGGACAGGATTGTCGAACTGGCTGCCGAGTCGGGGACGGTATTGCCAACGTTACCCAGTTCTTCGGCTTTGGAGGATTTTCTGGTGAAGTCGCAGGCGAATGATCCGTTACGTTTTCCCGATCTTTCGCTGAGTGTGATCAAGTTGCTGGGGCCTGGGGAATACGTGGCGCAAGCGGCGGGAGACCGATCTGGCGGGCATTTTGGACTGGCCGTTGGCGACTACGCTCATTCGACCGCGCCCAACCGTCGCTACCCCGATGTGGTGACCCAGCGGCTGCTGAAGGCTGCTCTTCAAAAGGGAGCGTTGCCGTATGACGATCGCGAATTGCAGTATCTGGCAACCCATTGTACCGAGGCAGAAGATGCCGCGAAGAAAGTCGAACGAGCTGTCCGAAAATCCGCCGCGGCATTGCTGCTGGAATCAAGGATTGGCCAGACCTTTGACGCGATTGTGACAGGGCATGCACAGAAAGGGACTTGGGTGCGGATTGTTTCGCCACCAGTCGAAGGCCGTTTGGTAACGGGGTATGAAGGTGTTGACGTCGGTCGGCGGCTGCGAGTTCAGTTGATCCGTACTGACGTAGATCAAGGCTTTATTGACTTTAAGAGGCAGCGGTAAGACGAGATTATTCAATTGAATGAGGTGAGGGCGATGAGTTGGCGTTCGTTCTCGTGGATGGCGTGGCTCATCCTGATCGGCATACCGCATTTAGCGGTGGCGAAAGAAGAAACATCCGAGACGGAGCGGTTGTTTGAATCGAAGATCCGTCCTCTGTTGATTGACCGTTGCTTGAAATGTCATTCTGAATCGAAGGCGAAAAGTGGATTGCGCCTCGATTCGAGGGAATTCTCGTTGAAAGGTGGTGAAACGGGACCGGCGATTGTCGCAGGGAAGCCGGACGAGAGTTTACTCTTGATTGCAGTCAAGCATCAAAACGGGCTGGCGATGCCACCCGATGGCAAGTTGACGGAGACTCAAATTGCCGATTTGACCGCCTGGATCAAGGCAGGCGCGATCTGGCCGGGGGGGAATGCGATCAGGGAGGAAGAACACCATGGGCCGGCCATTCCATTAACTTCGCCGAATGAAAGCGAGTTGGCAACGTCGCTTCAGCTTTGGCTGCGAGCGGATTCACTGACTCTCAACGACGGTGAACCGGTTCAGGTCTGGCCGGATCAGAGCGGACATGGTCGCGACGTATCGATCACGAAAGGGGTGCGAGCCGACGGTGTTGGGCTTCCGGGTCAATTTGCGAAACAGAGCTTATTGCGGAAGCGTCCGGCGGTTCGATTCAATACGGCGACGGGGTATGCATCGTCACCGGATCGACCTGTTGACATCAAAGGAGATGCCTCCCTTTCGATGACGGTTGTCGTGAATCTTCAACCGCATGAGGCTCAACCACCATTCGATGGAATCCTGGGGATCGGAAATCCTGCCAATCCCGGTGGTGATCCGGGCCGGCCGCTCGCGGCCCTGTTTCAGATCAACCGTGGCGAAGATCATGCTCTTCATTTTGCGGGTGGCTGGAATCACGATGCGTCACTTGGAGCCGGGTCGTTTAAACCTTACTACGGGAAATCGATTATCCTCACCGTGACAAAAACACCTGGGCCGATGCGAAGTTCGACCCGGATGTTCATTAATGGCGAGTCCGTTTTACGGACTGCGGGCGAACTGCTTGAAGGTCGTGACACAGTTCCCGATATTCAGCACCGAACGAATATTGGCGCCTATCTGGGAAAAGCGGTCAGTTGGGCCGGTTCGATTCAAGGAGACGTGGGTGAGGTCCTGGTCTATAACCAGGCTCTCAGCGATACAGAGCGACTGGGGATCGAAGGACATCTCGCCGAAAAGTACGGGATGACTTTGAAGCCACTCAATCAATTTGCTCCACGTGCCAAGTTTACTGAGCAGGAGAAAAGTTTCTGGGCGTATCAGCCGGTCCGTGAACCAGCATTGCCCATGCTCAAGAATGTGGCGTTGGTCGCGTCACCCGTCGATCGGTTTATTCAGTCAAAGCTGGAATCGTTGGAGATTCCCTCAGCACCATTGGCGGATAAACCAACGTTACTACGAAGGGTCACATTTGACCTGACAGGTTTGCCACCCACGCCGGAGGAATTAACTGCGTTCGTCGCGGACGATTCCTCTCACGCATTTGAAACGGTAGTTAATCGCTTGCTGGCGTCGCGTCATTATGGCGAACGATGGGGGCGACACTGGCTGGATGTCGTTCGATATGCCGAATCGACAGCGAATGACGCGAATGCCGTGATGCGGTTCGCATGGCGGTATCGCAATTATGTGATTGATGCGTTTAACCGCGACGTACCTTACGACCAGTTTCTGATCGAACAACTGGCTGGCGATCTATTACCGAAAACAGATTCCATCGAAACAAATACACGCCAGATTATTGCCACGGGCCTTCTGATGGTCGGTCCAAAGGCGCTGGCCGAAACCGATAAGGAACAGTCTCGACTGGACATCGTTGACGATCAGATCGACGTGATGGGAAGAGCGATGCTGGGACTGACACTCGCTTGTGCCCGCTGTCACGATCACAAGTTTGACGCGATCCGGGCGACTGATTACTACGCGATGGCGGGGATTTTCCGAAGTACTGAGCCGTTTCAGAACGAGAATCGTAATGCGACCATGTGGTGGGAATTCCCGGTTTCTCAAGGGGAAGGTCAAGAGCCGTTGATGGTGATGGCGCCGCAGGAAGCGCTTCCTCGTGATTTACGGGTCCATTTGCGGGGCAATCGATTTACGCTGGGTGCGACGGTTCCACGTGGCGCTGTGCAGATCATTGCTGATTCCATTCCGTCAGCCACTGCGACCGGACCGGACGGGAATCCCGCGAATGTAATCTCAGAAAACAGCGGCCGGCTGGAACTGGCGCGATGGATTGCCAGTGGTCACAACCCACTGACGGCTCGCGTTATGGTCAACCGGATCTGGCAACATCATTTTGGTCGTGGGTTGGTCGCGACCAGCGATAATTTCGGGATGCGAGGCGAACGACCTTCACACCCGGAATTGCTCGACTGGCTGGCGTCCCGGTTCGTCGAATCGGGCTGGAGCGTGAAAGCCATGCATCGCCTGATGGTACTTTCGCACACCTATCAACAGAGCGGTTCCTCAAACGCAGACATTCAGAAGGTAGACCCTGATCGACGGTGGCTATCGTCTTTTCCACGTCGCCGTCTTTCTGCCGAGGAATTGCGGGATGCCATGCTGACGGTCAGCGGGAGGCTGGATCGCGTGCCTGGAACTAATGAGAGTGCAGAATATCTGGTCAGCAAGGCTGAAAATATCGGGGCGATGATCATGCCGAACCGGCTTGCGGCAGATGACCCGATTTATACGACGTTTACGAAACGGAGTCTTTACCTGCCAATCGTTCGTAATATGCTGCCAGATGTCATGTCCCTGTTCGACGCCGCCGATCCGAACGGCGTAACCGCGGTCCGCAATGAAACCACAGTGGCATCACAGTCACTGTTTATGCTCAACAGTCCTTTCGTACGCGAGCAGGCGAGCGGACTTGCGGACCAACTGCTTTCAGACCAGACAGCAACCGATCCTCAGCGGCTTCAGCGGGCTCATCAGATTGTCTTCGGTCGAATGCCGACATCCGAGGAAACGGCGGAGGCCGTTCAATTCCTTGATTCGTACCTGAAGTCGCCCGTGACCATGTCCCGTCTTCTCGAAAAGCGAACGCACCAGGCATGGCAAAGCTATTGTCAGACATTGCTATGTTCAAACGAATTTCTATACACGGAGTGATCGCCGATGAACGTTCAAGCTTCTCGACGTCAATGGCGCAGCATGGGCTTCAGCCCATGTTCTTTTCCTCAAATTGCCGTGAATGATCAACTTTCTCGGCGTCAATGGCTCAGGCAGTCCGCCTGCGGTTTCGGACAAGTCGCGTTAATGGGACTCATGGCCTCGGAAGTGAAAGCCGATCGTGACGGAATTGTGTCCGGCCCGCTTGCTCCGAAGCCATCTCATTTCGCGCCACAGGCGAAGCGAGTGGTTTTTCTGTTCATGCACGGCGGCGTTTCGCACGTTGATTCCTTTGATCCGAAGCCCAGGCTGGTGGAGTTGAATGGTCAACCGTTGCCGATGACCAAGCCAAAGTTCGAGTTTGCTCCGACGGGCAATCTGCTTGCCTCACCCTGGAAGTTTCAGAGATATGGCCAGAGCGGCATTGAGGTCAGCGATCTGTTTCCGCAGATCGGGTCGTGTGTCGATAATATCTGCGTCA
This sequence comes from uncultured Schlesneria sp., assembly GCA_903904835.1. Lineage (GTDB taxonomy): Bacteria > Planctomycetota > Planctomycetia > Planctomycetales > Planctomycetaceae > Schlesneria. The sequence continues at coordinate 5,799 of CAIVEI010000099.1, forward strand.
TTCGTTCCATGAACGGTGGCGAACAGGTTTCGCATGGACCGGCGCTGCTTAACATCAATACCGGTAGCGGCGTGTTTGCCCGCCCAAGTCTTGGGGCGTGGACGTTGTACGGGTTGGGTACTGAGAATCAGAACCTGCCAGGTTTTCTCAGCCTGAGTCCGTCGCTTTATCATGGTGGGACACAGAATTATGGTTCAGCATTTTTGCCGGCCAGTTTTCAGGGGACGCGTATTGGGGACGGCAGTACTGATTTTAAGACGACGAAGCTATCACACCTTGAGCCGGGCGATGACCCGGCGTTGCAACGGCTTCAGTTGGACCTGTTGTCAAAGCGGAATCGGCAACATCTGGAACGCGTGGGCGATGACCCGCGACTGGAAGCGCGTATTGCTTCATTCGAAATGAGTTACCGGATGCAGGCGGAAGCGCCGTCGGTCATGGATATCGGTCGCGAATCTGCAGCGACCCAGGCGTTATACGGTGTGGGTGTCGAACCAACAGATGAATACGCCCGACAATGTCTGTTAGCGCGAAGGTGTCTTGAAGCGGGCGTCCGTTTTGTGCAGGTCAATTTCAGTTACCCTCGCAATTACTGGGATGCTCACGGAGACTTACGTAACAATCACACGACAAACGCAAAAAAGGTCGATCAACCGATCGCGGCATTAATTACGGATTTGAAATCACGTGGAATGCTCGATGACACACTTGTGATCTTCGGGACGGAGTTTGGTCGGACTCCGGCTGCCCAGGGGACAGACGGTCGGGATCATCACCCGCATGCGTTTAGTATCTGGTTGGCTGGCGGAGGGATTCGAGGAGGAACGACATACGGGCAGACCGACGAATTTGGATATTACGTTCAGGAGAACAAAGTCACGATGCCGGATTTTCACGCGACAATTCTGTACTTGCTTGGACTGGATCATCAGCGACTGACTTATCGCCATGCGGGCCGGGACTATCGGCTGACTGACGTACAAGGACAGGTCGTGACGGACATTCTTGCGTGAGGCGAAGTTGAAGTAGAACGAAAATGGCAGGCTTTTGTTTTTTTTGACATTTCCGCTGTTCTCAGAGTTAAAGAACTGTTTAGAGGACATGAGTGGTTTTCCAAGCAGACTTCCCTTGCGGTAAGATCAAATGTGAGCGAGTGCTCTTTCTGATTTGGACGAATTTGTCATTAATTCTTCATGTGAGTACAGCCCGATGATTTTTGTGCGTCGAGTCATGCTGATTGCCTCGATCATCGCCGGTCTTGGATGGAATGCATGTTTCGCGGATGAGCCAGGAGTATTTCGTCGCCCGGCGCTTATGGAGGCGAGTCAGATACTTCAGTTGCGAGCAATACTCTACGCCCGTAACAATCAAATGGATGAGGCTTTGGAGTTGGGCCAGCAGGCCGTTAGCGTTGCCCCATTTTCGGCGAAGGCCAATTATATCCTCGCAGCGATTCATGCAAAAAGAGGGGAAGATGACGACTGTGTGACGGCACTCAAACGTGCACAGGAACTTGGCTTTCGCGACGTCACGTTCCTGGAGCGTGATCCAGACCTCGCGTCCGTCCGAAAACATGCCGATTTCGCGAATTTGATCGCCGAGGCAAAAAAGCCGTACGAACGTCCGACACCAAAACCAGCGTCACTCAAATTGGGAGTCGCTCTGGTCGGACCAGAAAACGCGGTCTGGGATGAGTCGATGAATCTTGTTCGAACGACCTTCAATTGGAAGGGGCCAAACAAGACCTTAGTGATCATCAAGGAGCACGGTGAAGTCGGCAGGAAATTATGGAAGTGGTACTCGGAAAAAACGGCGTCAGGAAATTACGGAGATTTGTACGACAATTGCGATAAAGATCATTCGAACTTGAACTACGCTCAATTTCCTCAAATCTTCCGTATTGAGTATCAACCGGAAATGGGAGGAGACATACCGAATGGTCTGCAGAATCGAATTCTGCATGGAGGTGTCGTGATTGGAAATTCGTCTACTGCAATAGGGGCTGGTCCCTACTGGCGAAGTAACCCGAGATCAGCCTACGTTAAGCCGTCATCGATGGCGTCGTTGGCGACTCAATACTTCCACAACCATCTGTATGTTTATCCGGAGCACATCGACTACGATCCGGGCCATAACGGAAAAAGCTCCGGGTTTGGCGATGTTTATCCGGCGAACACGCCGTATCTTCTGATCAGCCAAGGATCGTCATACACTGACCAGCCGTTTCTGGATGTCCTGGCGTGTATGTTGGCTGCATTTCGGCCTGAGGTGAAGAAGGTTCTTGTCGAACGAGGATGGATCGCACCGACGTTACAACAGATATTTCGAAGCAACTATCAAACGGTGGAAAAACCCGACGATTACTTGACTGGCGTTGCTCATCCCACTGTCTTTGACGGAAAGCTGATTGATCCGTTGAAGATGATTGAAGCGACACATTCCATGACTATTGAGACAATTCCGCCACTGGTGCGAATTCGCGTCGAAAAGCAGGATCAAGCCATCGTCGGAACGGATTACTTTGAAGCGGGCGCATACCACGAAAACCTGTTCGATACACCTTGTGCGATTGCCCGTATCGGCCGATCAACGAAGTACCGGCGTCAGATGACCGTCTCTGCGCGAGATAGCGTTGACGCGAATAAAAAGCCGTTGAGGTTCGCCTGGGTCGTACTGAGGGGTGACGAATCGTTGATCAAAATCGAGCCGTTGGACAAATCAGGCAGTCGGGCTGAACTGACGGTTGCCTGGCATCCAAGACGAAAGATACACCCTGAAAGTGATATGGAATCTAACCGGGTGGATATTGGAGTCTTCGCACACAATGGTTCGGAATGGTCGGCCCCAGCCTTCGTAACGTGGTACTTCCTTGATAACGAAGAACGTGAATATGATGAACAACAAAGAATTCGATCGGTCAGCTATCACGGCGGAACGGACCCCGGGAACTACACTGATCCGCTTATTCAGACACCAAAGACGTGGAAAGACTCCTATCGCTATACGGAAGACGGTCGCCTGATCGGCTGGACGCGGAACTTACCGAGTCAGGAACCAATGCAATTCACAGCAGAAGGGAAACTGGTCATCGAAAAGGACGACAAAGGCCGACCACTCGCCGCGAAATCGGTCGTCTATATTGCTCAACCGGGGAGAAGTGGAACACCGATCCTGGTTCAATTGTCGGGAGACGAGATCTGGCGTTACACATACGAAAGTCCGGACGACCAGATCGGGAAGATTCAATCACCGCGAAAATGAGGCGCATTAAATTCGTATCGGTCCGAGGTATTTATTCGTATCGATGATACGGTCTGTTTTTATGTCGAGATGGACAATTCGATTGATGACGTTATTCGAACGGACATCATTCGAAAAGAGCGTAATTTTTTGATCTCTGGCAAAGGTCCTTGACTGACATCAATCCGCAGTTACAATCAAACACGTATGGCGATTCTCCGCTTCGTTTTGGTCTCATAACCGGCGTGCCCACGTCTTGACCACAGCGGTTTGAACCGACATCGCACTGGTCAACAATCGTCACCGGTATTCGTGCCAGGTGGGTTTCGCGGTCAGCTTCGCTTGATGTTGGGTTTTGAAATCCCCTTTTTTCAACCAAATCACGGTATCGTCTGAAGCGTCGTTTTAATCGGGCTGGCTCTTTTGATTTTTCCTGAATGATTAAATTGTCGACGAGATGCGGTTACTCGGTTGGCCGATCAATGTGAAGGAATTGCGGATGACAATCGTCGCGGGTGGTTCGTCCGACGAATTCAAAGAGCTGGTTCGCTCGCGAACCGACATCGTACGACTCATCAGCGAGACGGTGGCTCTTCACCCGAACGGGCGAGTCTTTAAGGGGCTTTGTCCGTTCCATGACGATCACAATCCGTCGTTTACGGTTAACCCTGAACGACAGACTTACAAATGCTGGTCTTGTCAGGAAGGTGGCGATTGTTTTTCGTTCGTGATGAAGCACGACGCATTGAATTTTCGTGAAACACTCGAGATGCTGGCCTCGAGAGCTGGGCTTGAAATGCCGGCTACTCTTCGGCGCGGACCGGGTGGTGAATCGCCAGATAAACCTCATCTGTATGACGTGCTGGCGTGGGCCGAGAGCGAATTTCATCAATGTCTGCTTTCGACAGCGATCGCCGAGCGTGCTCGAAACTATCTCCAGAGTCGCGGTTTCAGTAACTCGATGATTTCGAAATTCAAACTTGGGTTCCACCCGGAAAGCTGGGATTGGCTGCTGCAACGTGCAAAAGGACGCTTTGATTCCGAATTACTTGTGCGGGCGTCGTTGGCAAAGGAACGTGACGGTCGTACCGGATTTTACGATCAGTTCATTGATCGGGTGATGTTTCCAATTCACGACGAACGTGGTCGGACAGTTGCTTTTGGGGGACGGATTCTTCCGGATTCGACCTGCAAGCCTGACGCGAAATATCTGAATAGCTCCGAAACCCCAGTCTTTTCCAAAAGTCGGATTTGCTACGCCCTGGATGTCGCACGGGACGCTATTAAGAAGACAGGAACGGTGCTCGTGATGGAGGGTTACGCAGATTGCGTGAAAGCTCATCAAGGGGGGATTTTGAATGCCGTTGCGACGTTGGGTACCGCGCTAACGGAATCTCACGTTACGGTTTTGAAACGACTGGCGCAAAAAGTCGTTCTGGTTTTTGACGGAGATCAGGCAGGAATTGATGCAGCGGAGAAAGCCATTCCTCGGTTTCTCGCTCAGGAAGTCGATTTGCGAATCCTGACCGTTCCCGATGGACTCGATCCTGATGAATATATTGATCAACGCGGTGGTGATGCGTTGTTGGAATTAGCCAACGTCGCTCCGGAAGCGTTTGAGTATCAGTTAAGGTTGATGTTAAGTCGGTTCGGAACAAATACCGTTGACGCCCGACAGCGAGTATTGGATGGAATGCTGAATTTGCTGACTTTATCACCAGGAATCGTGGGAACGATCAAAGAAGATTTGTTATTGGGCAAGTTACCGCAGCGTCTCGGGTTGACCGAACTAGAAGTTCGGCGGCGGCTTAAGCAACTGCGAAGTCAACAGACAACACAGACGACCCGAGTTTCAGAACGGAAAATCAGCGCAAACGGACCATCCGACGACGAGGAACAGCGCAGACGTAAGCAAGTGGTTGATTCGCTTCAGCGAACGGCGAATGGAGACGATCTGCTGGAGTGCGAATTACTTCAAATACTTTTCACACATCCGCACCTGACCGATCACGTTCGAAGAGAGATTGGTACGAATGACCTTCGCCAAGAGTCCCTGCAAGAAATCCTGTCCCTTTGGTTCGATTTGCTGGAAGAAGGGGTTGAACCAACATTCGAGCGATTGCTATCACGAACGGAATGTCTGCAGTGGAAACGGTTGCTCGTCTGGATTGAAGAGCAAGCTCGTCATCGAAGCATCACAAAATCAGTGACCGATGCTCGCACAATGGGCACGGAAACTGCGGAGCAAGCGTTGCGGCGCGTCATTGACCGGATTCGGTGGCGACGGAATATCAACGCGAATCAGGCCTCCAAAAGCCTTCTGATCGAACGTCCGTCAGAGACGGCAAAGCTTACAACGGAAACTCGCCACTTATTGGAACAAGCGGCCCGTTTTCATCGAGAACGTACTGCAAAATAAAGATGTCGAATGGAAGCTGACTTGAAAATTTGGCAAGTCACTACCCACCAGAAGTAGAATTTACACGAATCTCAGTATCCTTCCGAGGAGTTGCCTGTGTACAGACTTGATTCGAGTTTGAACGAATTGATCGAAACCGGTCGGCAGCAAGGTTTCTTGACGTTCTCTCAGGTCAACGCGTACCTGCCAGACGAAGCCGTCAATCCCGAAAAGCTCGACAATCTATTGATGTCGCTGGACGAGCTCGGCATGCAGATCGTCGCTGACGAAAAGTTGCCGATGACGCCCGAAATCTTCATGAAGCGTCGCGCGGGCAAAGGAAAGGCAGTAAAGAGCGAGAAAGCCGACGACAAGTCGCGGAAGATCGACGATCCCGTTCGGATGTATTTGACTCAAATGGGCGAGATCCCCTTGCTCACCCGCGAGCAGGAAATTTCGCTTGCGAAGAAGATCGAGATCACTCGAAAGCGATTCCGTCGCCACTTGCTAGAGAGCGATTATGCCCTGAAGCAATCGATCGACATTTTGAAAAAGGTCAATTGCGGCGAACTGCCGTTTGACCGGACGATCAAGGTTTCTGTGACTGAAGGGCTGGAAAAGAATCAAATTCTTGGACGGATGCCACATAACCTGAGAACACTCGAAATTCTACGCGAGAAGAGCGTCGAAGATTTCGAGCAAATGATTTCGGGCAGTATGTCTGCCGCCGAAGTTAAAGCCACACAGAGCCGATTGGAAAGCCGTCGTCGTAAGATGGTGACGTTGCTGGAAGAGTTGAGCCTCAGGACCCAGCGATTGCAGCCGACCATGCGCCGGTTGGAACAGATTTCGAACCGGATGGACTTGCTTCAGCGTCAGATTGACGGGATGAAGAATCTGAAATCAGCGCGGGATGAACGGGCAAATCTGCAAAAAGAGTTGCTCGACCTGATGCAGATGACGTTGGAAACTCCACAGACCCTTCGTCAACGTCTTGACGATGTTCGCGAACGATTCAGTGCTTACGAACAATCGATGCGGGAACTGTCAGGGGGGAACCTTCGTCTGGTGGTTTCAATTGCCAAGAAGTATCGCAACCGCGGCCTCAGTTTCCTCGATCTGATCCAGGAAGGAAACACCGGGTTGATGCGAGCAGTTGACAAGTACGAATACCGCCGTGGTTATAAGTTCTCGACCTATGCCACGTGGTGGATTCGCCAGGCAATTACGAGAGCTATCGCGGATCAGGCTCGTACAATCCGTATTCCGGTTCACATGATTGAGACAATGTCGAAACTCAGGAAAGTCAGCAAGCGGCTTTTGCAGGAAAAAGGACGTGAACCGACGATTGAAGAGACAGCCGAAGCGGCTGGCGTCAGCCTGGAAGAGACGCGACGTGTCCTTAAGATCTCGCGTCATCCGATCAGTCTTGATCGACCGGTGGGCGAGAGTGAAGACAGTTATTTTGGCGATTTCATCGAAGACGATAATACCGAAAGCCCCGTCAATTCAGCGACGCAAGAGATGCTGAAGGACAAGATCGATGTCGTTTTGAAAACCCTGACCTATCGCGAACGTGAAATCATCAAGCTTAGATATGGTCTGGGTGACGGATATACCTATACGCTGGAAGAAGTCGGACGTATTTTCAAAGTAACCCGCGAACGAGTCAGACAGATTGAAGCGAAAGCGGTGCGAAAGCTGCAGCATCCTGTTCGGAGCAAACAGCTGAAGGGGTTCCTGGATACCTTGGCCGCTGCGACCGTTTCAGCGAATTAAAGCCACGTGAATCGATCGAGATGACGTACACCGGTAGTGCCGGTTTTGCGCCGGAACGGTTACGCATTCAAAATATACAACCGCCGGACTTTTGCGAGTCCGGCGGTTGTAATTCATTGTCGAACGATGGTTAGAGCGTTCCGCCGTACCGGGCGTCCGAGCCGAGGATTTCTTCGATCCGTAGCAATTGGTTGTATTTGCAGATCCGGTCCGTTCGGCTTGCAGATCCAGTTTTGATCTGTCCGGTGTTCAAGGCAACTGCAAGATCAGCAATTGTTGTATCTTCTGTTTCACCAGAACGATGACTCATCACAGCCGTATACCCGTGTCGGTAAGCGGTTTGAACTGCGTCAATCGTTTCGCTCAGGGTTCCGATCTGGTTCACTTTGACCAAAATACTGTTTGCGATCCCTTTCGAAATTCCCTCTCGCAGGCGGCGAGTGTTCGTTACAAACAGGTCGTCGCCAACAAGTTGGACCTTGCTGCCGATTGCGTCTGTCAGCAGTTTCCATCCGTCCCAGTCGTCTTCGGCACAACCGTCTTCGATTGAGCAGATGGGGTACTTTTCGGACCAGGTCTTCCAGATTCCGACCAGTTCATCGACCTTAATCTTCTTTCCGTCCATCTCGTACAAGCCGGTTTTTGAGTCATAGAACTCGGTCGAAGCACAGTCGAGTGCCAATTTGATCTGTTCACCCGGTTTGTAACCAGCAGCTTCAATTGCCGTTAGAATGACGTGAATGGCGGCCTCATTACTTTCGAGGTTTGGAGCGAAGCCACCCTCGTCACCAACGGCAGTGCTCATACCTTTATCATTGAGCACCTTTTTCAGTTGATGGAATGTTTCCACGCCGGCCCGTAAACCTTCGCGGAAGGTGTCGAAACCAACCGGAACGATCATGAACTCTTGCAAATCAATTGCGTTATTGGCGTGAGCACCACCGTTGATAATATTCATCAGCGGCACGGGCAATGTGTTGGCTCCAACACCGCCGAGATACCGAAAAAGTGGCAGAAAGCTGACACGAGCCGCAGCGTGGGCGCATGCGAGAGAACAGGCCAGGATTGAGTTGGCCCCAAGTCGTGACTTATTCGGCGTTCCATCGGCGTCGATCAACGCTTTGTCAATTAGCGCCTGATCTGTCACGTTCAGGTCGATAATCGCATCGGCAAGGGTTTCATTGGCGTTTTCAACAGCTTGTCGCACCCCTTTGCCAAGGTAGCGTTTTTTGTCACTTGTATCACGCAGTTCGCAGGCCTCATGCGCACCAGTACTGGCACCGCTGGGGACTGCGGCACGACCCACTGTGCCATCTTCGAGTTCTACTTCGACCTCAACGGTCGGATTGCCGCGACTGTCCAGGATTTCTCTGGCATGCACGGCAGAGATCGCCACACTCATGTTCCAATTTCCTTAAAACGACGGGATGGATTCTATTTTAGGCCAACCTGACCTCTCTCACGCAAGGGTTTCGAACATCAAGCGACTCCTGCGCGAACCACCTCACGAACCGAATTGAAGTTGTACCAAATCGATGTGCCAGCATCCATCGGACACGGTTCATTCGAAAACGGGAATCTACGACTCAAACCCTGGACATTGCCGAACGAATTGGAAACTCCGGCAAAAATCGACTGGTAAATGGTATAAATTGGGCTTATATCTAGATTCAGTCAGTTCCTCTATCAAGCTTTACCTAACTTGCCGATCTTGAAGAGGTCAAGTTCTGGCGACAAACCCGGAGTATTGGGCCGACGTTTGGCTCGAATCGGTCATGACACCTGAGAACCCCAGGTGTAAAAATTCGAATTGAGTGGATTTCCGTTGGACATGCGGGCGTAGAATAGCGTTATCGGGTATCGAATTGGTGGGGTGGTCCCCTTCCGGTTGTGGATTTACCGTTTTGCAAAAAATCGTTGTCGGAAAATAAAGAGCCATGGAACAGAAGAAATTCCTCACCGCTGATGAAGTATTCCAATTGTTCGGCGTCAACGAAGAGGCGTTAGCCGAACTCGTTGATTCGGGAGCCGTGAAGGCGCTCGCGAACTTGGGGTCGTTCAAATATCGCAGCGAAGATTTCGTCGCCCTCGTCGCTGACGGAAAATTGAAACCGCGAGCGGCCGGGGAAATGTTTCAACCGGATTCCGCCGGAAGCATTCCTTTTCTTATTCTCGATGACGATGGTCTACCACCAAAAATGGACGACGACCTGTCGTTTCTCGAATTGGACGAAGCGGCACTGAGCGAGCAGGCGAACCCTTCTTTCACCGGGGGTGAGGTTCCCGTTTTCACCGACGGCAATTTTATGCAGAAAAGTGATAGTGATGTTCGACTCGTGACGACGCCTCAAGAAAGCGACAGCGACGTTCAACTGGTATCAGTCCCTTCGCCGATTGTTGACAGCCCGATCGAAGTGGCACACGTTAAAGATCGTGCGAACGACAGTGATAGCGATGTTCGCATTGCTTCTTCGCCGTTGTCACTTGCTGACAGTGGCAGCGATGTCCAATTGATCTCTGTCCCTTCACCGATCGTCGACAGTCCGATCGCAGTGCCAGAAGCTGGAAATCGTGAAAGTGACAGTGATAGCGACGTACGAATATCATCATCGATATCGAGCGGTGAACACCCGATTGCAACACCAGACGCTCGACGGGACGCACGTGATAGTGATAGCGATGTTCGACTGACCTCGTCGCTGTCGAATGCTCCTGATAGTGATAGCGACGTTCAATTGTCATCGACCGTTTCGAGCGGTGAACACCCCATTGAAACGTCAGGTGCTCGACTGGATGCCAGTGACAGTGATGTTGTCCTTGTCCCCCCCGATTCTAAAAGCCCTACGGCAAAAGGATCAATGAAGCCCAACGACATTTCAAACGATCAACCAACAGAGAATGAAATCGCCACCGTTGATGCCGATAGTGGCATCAGTCTTGTGGATGCTGACAGTGGGATCAGTTTGGAAAGTGCCGACAGCGGAATTAGTCTTGTCGATGCGGATAGTGGAATCAGCCTTGTTCAAGCGGACAGTGGGATTAGCTTGGGCGGACACGACAGCGGAATCAGTCTCGATGACGCTGGCAGCGGCATAAGCCTTGTCGGAGCCGACAGCGGAATCAGTCTTGTCGATGTCGATAGCGGAATCGGCTTGGCTCGTGTTTCTGGTCGAGGCAATACAAAAAAGGACAACGATTCTGACCCTGGCGCGACGCTTAGCGAAATAGACAGTCAAGATTTCGACTTCGCCAATCTAGGAGGAGACGATTCGGACGGTAGCGGTACCGTTACGCTGGATATATCGGATGAGTCGCCGAATGATTCGGGGTTCGATGTCAGTCTTGAGGAACCACAAAAAACCGTCGAACTCGATGTCAGCAGTATCGATTCAGCAGCATTCGCTAAGACCGACGTTTCCCAAGGGCCTTCGAAAAAGACGTCACGCGGACCGACACTCAGCGAGACGTTCAAAATGGACGAACCGCCTGAGGTCGAAGACCTGGATATTGCAGACGACCTCGATACTGCCGTAACGAACGACTTAAGCGGTGAATTTGCCGCAGCCGATGAATTTGAAGATGCCGATGAAGAAGTATTTGAGGCATCTGATGATGTCTTTAGTGCCGCCGAAATGTCGGCGTCGGAAATTGAAGAAGTGGCCGACAGTGAAGACGAACTTCCTGCACCCAAGGTTCGTGCCCGACCGTCAGAACCCGCGTGGGGACTGCTGGCCATCGCACCGATCGCGTGTGCAGCCCTGTTCATGGCTGTAACCGCCACGGTTCTTTGGGGCGGGATCGCGACGATGTGGACTGGCGGCGAAGCTCCAACACCGGCCGGAATGCTGATTTCTACTCTGGCTGGGCTGAGCCCATTCTAAGACACGATCGGAAATAATAGAAAATCACCGTCAGGGAGCATGAACGTCACAAACATGTTCCCTGACGGTTTTCGATTTTGTTAATACAATTGCGGATCCAATCGGATTACTTCTTTTCCTCGGCCTTTGGTTCTTCCGCCTTCTTTTCTTCAACGGGTTTCGCCGGCTCAACACCCCGATTAATTTGAAGTTCGGGAATCGCCGCCTTCAGCGCCGCGACTCCAGCGTCTGTCACCTGAGTTTGCCAAAGATAGAGCTTTTTCAGCTTTTTCAACGGTTCCAGGTGCTTGAGACCAGCATCCGTAACAGCCGTTCCATAGAGATTGAGATACTCAAGGTTTTCGAGACCTTTAAGTTGCTCAAGGCCCTCATCGGTGATTTTGGTTTTTTCCAGGTGCAGCCTGATCAGCCCTTTCAGATCTTTCAGGTTGACGAGTCCTGCATTCGTGATTTCCCGACCGCGAAGATTCAGTTGTGCCACCCTCGGCAAGTTCTTCAGTGGCACGAGTTGCTCGTCAGTAATCTTGCCATCGGCCAGATGAAAAGCGACGTCAAGCCGCGAGTCGTTCTGTGCCAGTTCCATAACCTGGCCACCAGACTTTCTGATTTCCGCAATTGCCCCCTTTTCCGCTTCTGTCTGAACAGGCTTGTCGTCTGCTCCCGAAAGGCCAGCCGCAACTGCAGTAAATCCTAAAACCGCCCAGAAACTCAACTGTCGAATCATCGTGGCAAACTCCTTGTTGATGAATTGATAACCTTGAGTCAGTACCGCTTTGCTGAAATCCAAGCAACGTCCACACTCGAGCATATTCTAACAAACTTTTCGTGGCGAGGTCGACGCGCGGACCGTCAGTAAGTCTTTGTTCGAATGTCCCTCGTGAAACAAAAGGGGCCAGGCGTTTGGCCATCCGGTCTTTGCGTAGCTTCGGCTTCAGCCCGAGCGTCCGGAAACGACAACATCGGCGACCAGAGCTAGCCGCGAGTTAAATCGCATCATTCACCCCACGGTCATTGGACTCGTTTCAATCTTGCTCACTTGGAAAGCGGTTTCAGGATGTTCCCGAGAACATCTGGTTTGCCATCAATTCGAACCAGTTCCAGATAGCGCAACCCGCCTGCATAAGGGATCGTGATCGTGCGGAATTCATCCCCTTCTTCGACCAGGAATTCCACTTTCTTGCGCGAGATGCTGTCTGCCAGTGCGTCACGAAGTCGGTTTGAAGAGAATTTCTTTCCGTTTACCCCGATCACTTTCATCGTAGGGGCCATACCGCTCTGATCGGCCGGCATTCCCGGCACGACGACTGTGATCTGACCATTGACGAAGGTCAGCCCCAATGAGTCGGCTGCATTAACGTCAGAATCGGGCCCCCACGCAGGAGGATTTGGCGGCAGGACAGGTGGCTTATCGGTGTAGTGCAAGCGATAGCCCAGCCTCTCGACGACATCCAGCGGTAAAGTCTCTTGCACGGCCATGACACGTCGTTGCAGAAGCGAGTCCCAATCGTAATCGACGACGGCCTTGAGGTCGCGAATAACGTCCTGATAATCGTGACCGGCGACAATGTCGCGTCCCTTCACCTTCGCGAAAAATCGTTTGCAGAAATCGTCCAGCGATTTCGCGCCGTCCGTCCGTTCCCGAATGATCGTGTCACACTCGTACCACAGCAACATCCCTTCCGGATAATAATCTTGCATCCGGCGCAACTGGTTCCAGGATCGACCGGGATTTCGCGAAATATGGCTGGCCAGAGCGGTGTCTTCCAGCGGTCGCCATTGTCGACCCGTTGTGGCCGACATGTTCCGAATACTGCGCATCAGAGTTGTCCGGTACTCTTCGGGTGAGACGATTCCAGAGCGGACCATCAGCACCTCGCCAAGATAGGTATCCAGTCCCTCGTAGACCCACAGCAATTTGGTCTTCATCGGCGTATGGTAATCGGGAGTAACCATGTCAGCCGGTCGGCGATATTTCCCACACCACGAATGGGCATATTCATGCGGAAGCAGCATCGCCACCCAGCCTTTGCGGTACTGATCGTCGATCAGGCTCCGTTCGCTTACCCCGTTCATGCTCGACGTCAGGTGTTCAACGCCAAACCGGCCGCCATCATCGGTACACACAACCAGGAAGTGATATTCGGGATAATGGACGACTCCGAACAATGCTTCTGCCTCACGAACCAGTTTCGAGTACATCTCGATCACCTTGGCATCCAGATTCAAGGCTTCCGCAGATTCCGATGTCATGTGCAGATAGACCGGAACTTTTCCTTCGGCGGACAGCTTAAAGGTCCGCAGATTTCGGCCAGTGATCAGAGGAGAATCGATCAAGGTGCTGAGCGACACTTGTTGGAAGGGAATCCAACCATCAACCGCCGGTTCCCGCTTCAGAGCCGTGGCGAGTTTCCAATCCTTGGGAAGCCGAAGCCGAACTTTGACTGGCAATTCGTCGACCAGCACTCCCTCGGGATAAAGGAGACACGTATTCCAGTTGATCGTCCCGATGGAGGCATTTCCATACGTATAAATCCCCGCCGCGTCACTGCCGCTGGCTTCGCAAATGGTATCAAGTTTCACACGAATCGATTTCACTCCGTCAGGGACCTTAAGAGCGAAACAATGCATTTCAATTTCGTCACGTTTCCAGGGAATCGACGTACCATCTGGAGTTTCGATGCGAAGGCCGCCAACATCTTCCACACGGCCCTTCGGCGCATGGGACCCCGGAATCCATTTCGGATACCACAACCGCAGCGGACCCGCCTGGCAAGGAATGTCGAGCGTCGTATGCACCAGCCGCCGAGGCAATTCGCGCGCGTCGACCTGAATCTCGATCGCAGGCAAATCGGCTCCCCAAGCCTGGCTCCGAATTAGCATTCCGGCGATTGACACGGACATCACATAGACAATCGACGAAAGCCCCAAAAAACGCGAACAATTCATCACAACGACTCCAGGTTAACGGTGTTTTCGATTCCGAAGAATATTGCAACGGCGAGCACCCCAAGGGAATCTGACCTGTCGATCCCTCCGCGTCAAGCAGTAAGGCTGCAATCACAAATAAAGTTGGCAAAGTTGGCGGAGTTCCTTTTTTCATAGGCTTTCCGACGAGTATGAAGTTGGACAGCTTGACCAACTTCATTCGTTCTCGCATTCTCGTCGTGAGGGCGAGGTTCCATCCCGAACCGTCTTAGATCCTCTTTCATCTCGTCTTCTTCGTGACCTTCGTTAACGTCTGTTCAATAATCTTCTGTTCCGTTCTTCTGTAATCAAGCCATCTCGAAATTTGGTGTCAAAGTTTGATCAAGTTTGACAGTATTCGACCATTCCTCGTATTTCATAAGGTTCTCGCGATTGTCTTCTCGTTTTTATGGGGCGTTCGAGTTCGATTGAGTTCGACGCAGTTCGATCGACTTCGAACAAGTTCGAATCCCATCACTTCTCCTAGAAGAGGGGACTGTCGATTTAATATCGCCGACCATTTTGAATTTGCGGGGTTCGCTAAACTTCGTCGCGATTCTGTCATGGAGGGCAAGCATTTTGGTTAATGTATATTGGGCAAAACCGGAGAGGTCTCAGAGGACTGGTAAAGTTTGGGGCGATTTCGAAAGCGGGAGACGCATGAGTTGCGCGGCCTGCTCATTCGTGATCGGTGCTCGGCTAGAGAATGAGCGCGTCGACCCGCACGGTGATGTCTCAACGTCATTCCGGAAGAGAATTTCCACGCGGGGTTTGATATCGTGGCTTGTCCCATCTACTCCGTAACTCGAAACGCGTTTTGTCGAAAGAGTGACTTCCATGATTTCCACGATGTCTTTTCTCGCGATCGCTTCTGCATTGTTATTGGCTCAGGAACCGGGAGCCGGGGCTGCGAAACCGGAATGGAAGGTTCACAAGATTGCTGTCGGGGGTGAAGGGGGATGGGATTATTTGAGCGTCGACTCGGACGCTCGACGCTTGTATGTCTCGCGTGGCAATCGCGTGGTGGTCATCGATCTTGATAAAGAGACCGTCGTGGGGGAATTGCCTGAGACTCCTGGAATTCATGGGGTCGCCGTTGTTCCCGAACTCAACAAAGGTTTTACCAGTAACGGTATGGATTCGACCGTGACCGTGTTCGATACGAAAACGTTGAAGGCCACCGGGAAGATTGAGGCGCGTGGCGTGCCGGATGCCATTCTTTATGACGCGGTCTCGAAGCGAGTCTTTACGTTCAACCATAAGACGGACGATGCCACTGTCATCGACGTGGTGAACGACAAGGTCGTCGGCACAATCACATTTGAGGCGGAACCTGAGGCGGCTGTTGCGGACGGCAAGGGGCATGTCTTTGTGAATCTTCGGAGCACCAGTGAGGTCGCTGAGATCGACGCAGCGTCGCTGAAGATTTTGAATCGCTGGCCATTGGCACCGGGGGTTCGTCCGAACGGATTGGGTTTCGATCCCAAGCACCGGCGATTGTTTAGCACATGTGGCAACCAGAAAATGGTGGTGATGGATGCCGACGGTGGAAAAGTCTTGGGAACCGCCGACATCGGCAGGGGTTCGGACGGCTGCGTTTTCGATTCAACCAAAGGATTCGCGTTCAGCTCCAACGGCGACGGGACCATCACCGCTGTCGGTGAAACGGCGCCGGGGATTTTTGGTGCCGTCGCGACAATTCCAACTCAGCCCGGAGCTCGTACGATGACCATCGATCCGAAAACTCATCGCCTGTATCTGTCGGCGGCCACGGCCGTGCCGGTGCCAGAAGGACAACCCCAGCCACAAGGCCGTCGGAATTTTGTTCCGGGTTCGTTTGTTGTCCTTGTCGTGGGCGAATGATCGAGACCTGTCTGCGTAAGGGAGTTTTTTGTAATGTCCCGAACAATCGCACTCTGTTGTATCCTGATCTGTCATGCGCAACTGGCGACGGCACAAGAAGCCGAAGTCACTGATGAACAGATCGATCGTCTGATCAGCGAGCTCGTCTCGCCGAATGAGGCACCGACACGTCGAGGGCCTTTTGCCGTTTACCCCGAGGGATATGACAAAGAGGCGCAAAGAAAAGTTTCGAATGCCCATCAAGCCCTGCGAAAACTCGGTCCTAAAGCATTCCATCGATTGTTCGATCACTTTGATGACAAACGATTTTGCCTGAATGGCGACGGTGGCGAAGCCCAGATCAACAAAACTGTCGGCCAGGTTTGTGTCCATCTCGTCGATAGCCACCTTGAACCCTATTCCGCATTGGGTGGGCCTGGAAGCCGTTTTTACCAGCGCAGTCCGAGACCTCCGAATTACTTCGCTCACTTCCAGTTGCGAGACCCTAAAGCGGCACACGAGTGGTGGGAGACTCACAAAGAAAAATCCCTGAAAGAACTACAGATTGAAGTTCTGGAGTGGGTCATCTCTGAAGAAATGAAGCTCGCAGAGAAGTACACGGACAAGGACCGCGATAGCATGCGAAAGAAACTTGAAGATCTTCGAATGCAAGAAAATCCGATTCCGCCTGCGTACCTGTTTGCACGTTAGTTTGATGTGAAATCAATTCCGCGAAAAATCTCGGACAGGGGAATAGTGATCTCAAGCGATGGAAAATCGAGTCCCGCGTGAAGGCCGTCGAGCGGGTTCATCAACCAGGCAACTCCGTCAGACTGGCGTACGAAACTGATAACTCGCGGCGCATCTTGTGCCACAAGAATGTATTGGTCGAGCGACGGCGACTGACGATAAAGATCGAATTTCTTTCCACGATCGTAATCCTCGGTGGAAGGAGAAAGCACTTCGATCACAACGCGTGGATTAACAAGGGTGTCGGTTCGATCGTCTTTAAATTGCGGCGGACACGCGATCACAACATCCGGGTATGTGTAAAGCCCAGACCCCTCGATATAGACACGCATATCTCTTGAATAGGGGCGGCAACCCTCGCCGGAAAGTCGTTGCCTCAATGCAAAAACGAGCGAGTCCGTGATCCAGCTATGATTGGCCGTCGCCCCTGCCATTGCAAAGACCTGGCCCCGATAAAATTCGTGGCGAATCTCGGAACTTCGTTCAAAGTCGAGGTATTCCGATTCGGTCATAAATTTGTTGGGCACTGTCGACATTCGAACCTCCGACAACATGGTATCGGATTCGCGGTTACGATTAAAACGGATCTTGGCCCGGATAATTCTGGCATGTTCGGTGAAACGAATGATCCGTGTCAGGGAAAAGGCTTTGGGACCGTTCCCATCAACGCTACGTCAAGCTCTTTGTGGAATTCAGGATCGTCAATCTGTTTCTTCGCGAGTGTCGCGATCTCTGACGCCTCTTCTTTCCGATCGCTAACAGTCAGAAGCGCGACGAGGGTTGCACTTCCGTTCCGAAACGACTTTTTGGCGAAGCCTGCAAGATTGCTACCGAATTTCTTATCTTCAGCCATCTGCAAATTACGCTCGTAAAGCTGTCTCATCTGCAGATAGTCTCGTTTCACGTCGGTGTACTTGAGGTAGAGCTCATAATCCTTCGATTTGACGAGTGCGGGTTTTACATAGAAAATCGCCATCCTGGCTGCCTTCGGATTCAGGGTGTCGAGCGCCCTGAAGGCTTCGCTTGTTCGAGAATCTTCTCCGAGCGTTCGATTGATGGCAGCCAGATCAGCAAACCCGTTCTTCAGGTCTTCACCCTTCAACGCTCGTTCCTGGAGCCCGTCCCGTATGGCCTGAAGTTTGGCCAGAGCTGGCGGGTAAACACGCCCAAGACTTTCCCAGTTTGATAGTGCAAAGGAAAGGCGAACTCCGGTCATTCCCTGATTCAGTGACAACGCGTTCTCATGGAACCAGACTTGTTTGGCCAACGCGATCTCATATCGTTTCGCCTGTGCATCGGCCTGAGCTTCGTTCAAAATTGTTTGTGGATCGGGATTTTCAGGCGGTGTCCAATCCTTGGCGTTCGCCGTGTCTGCAGCAGTCGCATTGGAAATACCTGCCGACTCACCATCAAGAAGCATCATCAATCCAGCACTTGCCAAGCCGGCCGCAGTCACAATCAGAAGTCCTGCAACGTTTTGAATCCGAGTACTCGCCATGGCGTTTCCTTCTGAAAATGAATTCGAAGCAGGGTGAGCTTTGGTGCTCGTTGAGATACCGTGTTATCCAGGTGAAGTTACATCTTGCGGTTCCGAGTTTGATTCCACAAGCTGCTTGTAAGTTTAACTTCTGCGGACAAAGAGGGTTGCGTAAAGAATCTGTCGCCTTCGTTTTACCGCGCCTTGCAGAGAAGCGGGAACGAAGCGGCGGAATTGCCGTCAACCGGGGCGTCATTTCTCGTTGGGGCGTTGCGAAAAGTCAGGGCTAGAGCGACGCTCGAAGAAATCGGCTGGACGCCGATCCGCCTGCGCCACTGGCTTCAGGTTAAACCCATTTTCCGCACCCTGGCACGCGACCTAAAAATGCGTTGAACAACGCGTCTTGAATCGGTCGGAGACCGATTTCATGTCGGTGGTCGAGGTAACAGTCGACTCAAGATCTGGGCCGGGGTTGGTAGGTCGA
>CAIVEI010000100.1 GCA_903904835.1 uncultured Schlesneria sp.
GCCGGTAAAAACGAAGAGCACTGGCGAGCGAAGACGCACGCCAGTGGCACACAACCCCACATTTAAGTGTTGGCGGACTAGTACGGCGTGCATCAACCGGCTGGGCCGGTCTTTGGGGTCGTGATGCTCGGTTCCATGCGGTGCACGACTTTCGAAAATGCTTGTAGTGCATTCCTTCGCAGCCACCACCAGATGATTCCGTAAAAAGTGAAATGGACGAAGACAACAAACCATGCGAGGATCGATTTTTCCTGGAGAAGGTTGTACCCAGGTTCGAAACTCATTGCTGGAAAAGCCATTCGAAGCGGGCTGAGCCAGATCAATAAAGCTGCGACTGGTTGAGACGTGAGACTGTATGCTCGAATGAGCACAACGAGCACAAAAGGGATGATGCAAGCCAAAACGACCGTCGTAAACGTGGCCAGAATCGCTTGAATCTGGGTTCGTGCGCGAAGACCAAACTGGAAGCCGACCCACATGATCATTGGCATGTAGAAGATTGGCACCAATGTCGCGGTGACCAGTTCCAGCCAGAAATCGACGCTCCGTTGATTCTGCTGCATCGACCCTTGAAGTACGTAGCCAGTCCAGATGGCCTGGAACAGAACGAGAACGGCGAATGGAACCGTTAAAATCTTGATCATCCGCCTGACCCCAGACAGCTTTTCCAGCACGATCTCAGTGGGAGTTAACGGGGAGACAAGCAATACATCCAACGTCTGGCGAATTCGTTCCGCAGCAATAACACCCGTCGAGTGGATTGTCAGGCAGATCACAGAAACAATCCAGAAGAATACTGGAAACCCTCGAAAGGGACTGGTGAAATCGTTTCGACCGTCACTCAAAATCGCTGCAATGACAAAGATGAGCGGTGCCAACAGAAACATCAAGATTCGGAACTGATAGCGAAATGTCCCCAGCGATTTTTTTCGAGTTTCTCGCCACGTGATCGGTTGAAAAATTGGCAATGTTTCGCGATCTGGAATCAGTACGACCCCGCCTGTTGTTGAGTCATTCAATTCGTTGAAAAAACGGTCTGCGCGTTGAAATATCTCTAACATGATGTTTCTTGGGGGAACAAACGCTCTGGCGAAGAGGACCCTTGAGGCAAGCAGAATGCACACCAGACAGATGGCGATGGCTTGCATCGCGATGGATGTGTCTGTGGAAAACGCTGCAATGAGTGCATGCCAGAAGGATTCACGTGGTGGGTTATTTGGCCAATTGGTGATGTTTCCCCTCATGGTCTGAACCCGCATTGCGAATTCCGTCGAAAGTGTGATGCCGAAACCGAGCAAAAACAGGATGACATACGAGACGATGAAAGCTTCTGAAGTCGTGCGAAACCACGTCGAACACAGGATTGAAACGGAGGCGACGACGATCGTCAGCGCCAGTAAGCTGACGACCGCGTGAATGATGCCACTCAATTCGACGCCACCCATTCCATAGACGATTGCAAACAAAGGGAGTGACAGAAGCTGGTAGGTTCCCATGGCGAGGACCCGACTGATCAGTTTTTCAAACACAATCGTCCACGAACTGAGTTTCGTGAGCAGCAGCAGGGCGAGTGTGTCTTTTTCTTTTTCGACCGTCAGGGCACCGCAGGTGATCGCCGGCAGCAGAAGAATGATGGCAAATGTCTGGACATTGACGAGCATTTGAAAGAAGGCTCGTCCCTTTCCGAAGTTGACCAAACCTGCGGATGCCCCGCCGTTATTCAGGTCGCTGTACGCCCACAAGGCGGCACCGAACAGCACCACGGCGTAAACGACTCGCAGGATATACGTCCGCTTATTGTTTGCCTGCTCGATCAGCTCTTTTGTCAGCAGCGGCAGACTGTAACGTTCCAGAAGATTCACGCTGTCTGACCTTCTGTGAGCTTCATGAATGCCGTTTCCATATCCATCACTTCCGGCTGGAACATTCGAATTCTCGCCCCTTGAGCATGGATGAAGTCGTGCAGGTCTTCGACTTCCAGTTTCCCCTCTTCAAACCGAATGGAAATACGATCAACCTGATCGTCCACATGTGTGACGCCAGGCATTTCACGAAGTTTCGCAATCAATTCGGGTGATTGATTGACGACTTGTACGTGCACGATTTTCAGCACGCCCAGTCTTTGGTAGATCTCGGCAACGGAGCCTTGCGCCACCATTTTTCCGGTTTCGATGATGCCGATACGAGTGCACAGTTGCGCCAGTTCGTGAAGAATATGACTTGAGATGATGATCGTTTTGCCCATTTCCTTCAGGGCTTTCAGTAGTTCTCGCATCTCAATTCTCGCACGTGGGTCCAGGCCCGAAGCGGGTTCATCGAGCAGGAGGACCGCAGGGTCATGTAATAACACACGAGCCAGTGACAGCCGTTGCTTCATCCCTCGCGATAGCGCGTCGACTTGCGAATCGATCTTTCCTGTCAGATCCGTTAATTGCAGCACGTCGTCGACAACCGCTTTACGTCGGGACATCGGCAAGCGATAGGCAGCTGCGAAAAAATGGAGATATTCCCGGGCGGTCAGGTCTTCGTAGACTCCGAAAAAGTCGGGAACATAACCAATTTGCTCGCGGACCAGTTGAGGCTGAGACCGAATGCTCAGATCCATGATTTTGGCGCTACCGAGAAAGTCGGGCAGCAAGGTTGCCAGCACCCGGATCGTCGACGACTTTCCGGCGCCATTCGGTCCAATGAACCCGAAGACTTCGCCCGGCGGAATCTGGAGAGAAATTCCTTTGACCGCTTCAAGTTTTCCGTACCGAACTTTCAGCTCCTGCACATCAACAGCCAGCATGCCGAGCCTTTCAGGGTAAGCTTTGTCGAGTTCACGTCGTATTAACGCGACGACGCATTTCCGGTTTTCTCGTCAGTTTTGCGTTAAAATTCGTTCCAGCCATCGGTCAGTCCCGATAGATCGCGACGCGGTCATTTATGGGGCGACGAGGCCCTGTAGACGAGATGTCTGAAGATAACGATTTGTCGAGTCAAACCGCAAGCAGGACGAGTGGGTGACAACGGCGCTCAGCAGTGTCACTTTTGAGACAGGATGTGCCACTGCTTGACCGTCCTCGGTCAAGCAGTGCTCTTCAGCCGCCAGAAAGCGGAAGACACTGCTTCTTCGAGGACTCCGATGCAGTGGCACACAATACGAACATCACGCGTTGACATCGCTGTTGTCCCTCGACAAATCACCGATTCCGTGCGAATACTTAGATCGTGGTCGAACGAAACTCTTTGGGTGGGCGGAACTAAGACTGAGTAGTCCCTTTGCCCCTTCTTCCATTCGTTTAAACGGATATTGTCTGAAATCTATCGAATTGACTTTGACATCCCGAATACGAGCCTGGATATCATGGGCGATTTCTTCAAAGGATGGCGGCGAAAAATAGGCGTTTTGACGCTGGTGATGGCGTGCGTGATGATGGGCGGGTGGGTTAGGAGTTTTGGGAGGATGGAATTGATCCACATATGTCCGGGGAGGGCGCTTTATATCATCGGGTCAAGGAATGGAGGTCTTTGCTTAATGCGTTCAGTTTATCAAACACACGAAGTGGCAATTTCGAAGTCAATCACCATTTTCAATTCCAGTCTTAAACGGATCGGTGTCGGATGTTCCTCTGAAAAGAGTTCAAATGAAACAAACATGAAGTATTGGACGAAAGGGGATTGGGCCGTTCCCGACACAGTTTCCCAATCGTATTGGACGTTCGGAGGCTTTGTATTTGGAACCGAATCGCATACGACGATCTCGGACGAACATGATGAGTTGATTGCGATGGCTCCCTACTGGTCCATCCTGGTTCCACTGACTCTAATTTCACTTTGGCTTTTGCTTTCCAAGCCCCGCAACTCGTCACCAAAGAAAATCGCTGAACGCAATCCTGAAAAGATGGTGTGAAGCTCAATAGATTAAACTTGCAAAGACTAGGAATGGCACATCGTCTTTGGCCAATTTAGATTATCTTAATAAGTGAAACCCGATGCCAATTTCAGCCGATCGACCTCTGCGAGTTTGTAGCTTTGAAAGTCGCCGTGCTGGCGAAATGAGGTCGTTAATCGAACGAAACAGTGCGATTGCCACGATCGCTCCTTCCATGCGTGAAATCCCGCTTGATGAAAATCCAGACGCGTTCGCGTTTGCCGACGAACTGTTGGCTGGGAAGATCGATGTCATGATTTTCATGACAGGTGTGGGTGCCACAGCGCTGCTCGAAACTTTAGAGACGCGCCATTCGCGAATCGAGTTATTCGCCGCGTTAGAACGGACGTTGGTTGTCGTTCGTGGTCCCAAGCCATTTGCTGTGCTTCGGGGTTGGGGAGTTCGCATCGATCATCGTGCGCCTGAACCAAACACCTGGCGCGAAGTCCTGGGGATTTTTGATGAGTCGGTCCCTTTGGCGGGTCGTCGCGTCGCAGTACAAGAATACGGACAACCGAGCGTCGAATTTTATCAGGCGATTGAATCCCAAGGGGCGACCGTGCTCCCCGTTCCGGTGTATCGCTGGGCTCTTCCGTTGGATATCGAGCCACTGCGCGCGGCTGTGCGGCAGACGATTTCCGGTGAGTTTGACATCCTGATGTTTACGAGCGCTCAACAGCTTCACAACGTGTTGCAAGTCGCCGAGCAGGATGGACTAAGGGATGGATGGCTCGAGGCGGCCAATCGACTATGTGTAATTGCGTCAATCGGTCCTACGGCGACAGAGACATTGACCTCGGCTGGGCTTCGAGTTGATCTGGAGCCGATACATCCGACTATGGGGTCGCTTGTGAAAGAATCAATTTCCCGAGCCGTAGTTCTTCTCGAGGGAAGGCGTTAGAAGTGGGGGCACTGTGCGTTTGGACCAGAAATCAACGAAAAGGGTGCCACGGTTTTACCGTCTTCGGTAAGGCCGTGCGCTTCGGAGACATGATCGAAAAATGAAGACACGGCCTTGTCGAAGACTCCAAAA
>CAIVEI010000101.1 GCA_903904835.1 uncultured Schlesneria sp.
AACGATTGAATCGTTTCCGACGCATGCTCATCACGCGGAGCGATGATGGCTACTTTGGGCGAAATCCTGAAACTTGACTCATTGAGTCAAGTTCGAAGGAGTCCGATGATGTTAAACAATCTCGTTGAAAACCTCGCTCAAAACAAGCGTCTCTCTTACAAATCGTCTGCCGTCGCTCTGCCGATATCCAGTGCCACGAATCGCAGTAATTCATCGTCACTCATTTCCGTCAGCATCGGAGCACTGTCTTCACCGAGCAGTTGATCGGCGACCGCCTGCTTGTCTCGGATCATGGTGTCGATCCGTTCTTCAATCGTTCCCCGGCAGACGAACTTGTGAACAAGCACATTCCGTTTTTGCCCAATGCGGAACGCCCGGTCTGTTGCCTGATTCTCGATCGCCGGATTCCACCATCGGTCAAAATGAACGACGTGTGATGCGGCAGTCAGGTTGAGTCCCGTTCCACCAGCCTTGAGCGAGATCACAAAAAAGGGAGGGCCACCATCCGCCTGAAACGCCCGGACCAGTTCGGCTCGTTTCTTGACAGGAGTTTTCCCGTCCAGGACGAGTCCTTCCCGGCGAAAAACGGTGGCCAGGTAGTCTGCCAGTGGCTCTGTCATGGACTGGAACTGGGTGAAGACAAGCATCTTTTCCTGTCGTGCGATAATTGGTTCGCATAGCAGTGCCAATCGTTCGAACTTCCCACTTTCGGCAGGATTGAATGCCGAACCAGTCAGGTATTGTGCGGGATGATTGCAGATCTGTTTGAACTGCATCAGCATCGAGAGAACAAGTCCCTTGCGGGCGATCCCGTCAATCTCATCATCCTCTTTAAGCCGTTTTGCCAGATCTTTCACGGCATTCTCATAGAGGACTGCCTGTTTCTTCGAGAGACCGCATTCCGTTCGCATCTCGGTTTTTTCCGGCAGATCAGGAACGATGTTGGGGTCGGTTTTCATGCGGCGCAGAATGTAAGGCCGGACCAAGCGGCGTAGCGCTCCAAATGCCGTCGAGTCTTGTTGTTGATTCAACTTTTTCACGAATTTCTTGAATTCGCCCGCCGATCCCAAAAGGCCGGGACAGCAGAAATCAAACAGCGACCAGACGTCACCCAGATTGTTCTCGACGGGGGTCCCGGTCAGAACAATCCGTCCAGCCGCAGTGAGTTTCTTGACGCTTTTGGTTTGAGATGACGAAGCATTCTTGATCGCCTGAGCCTCATCCAGAACCAGCAGTGACCAGTGAATGTTGCCCAACCAGTTTTGACTTCGAGTCAGACTATAAGTCGCGATCACGACGTCATAACCGGCGAACGCCTGCTGCGGATCTTTGGCGATTTTCTCAAATGTCTCGGAATCACATTCGGAACGATGAGCAATAAACACAGTTAATTGCGGGGCGAACCGCTTTAGTTCCTCACGCCAGTTTCCAATCAGCGAAGCCGGAACGATCAATAAGCTTGGGGTTTGTTGATTGGCGGCAGGTTTAGACTTTTTGCCAGCCGTCGTCGGCTGCGATGCGATATGTCGTTTTCGTTGGAGCAAAAGATCGATGACCTGAATCGTCTTCCCCAAACCCATGTCGTCGGCCAGACAACTTCCCAAACCCAGTTCTGTCATGAACCACAGCCAGCGCACTCCTTCAGACTGGTAAGGACGTAGCGTCGCCTGCAGGTCTCGGCCCGGTTCGCAATTCGTGATACTGCTTGGGTCGCGGAGTTGATTTAATGTCTCACGCAACCAGTCGCCCGACGTGATCCTCGACCACGACGCGACTTGCTCATCAACATCATCGTTGGTTGCCAGCTTGGCTCCGGCCAGCATCCGCATTCCCTGAATGAAGTCGATCCCACCCGCATGTGCGTTCGCCAGCCCTTCCCAATGGTCAAGCGCCTGAGCCAGCTTTTCCCGATTGACCTCGACCCATTTCCCTCGCAGAAGTGCCAGTCCTTCGGTCCCCGCCATCAACTGTCGACGTTCCGCGTCCGTAAGAGGTTCGCCATCTACCGCGAGATCCACTTCGAAGTCGAGCAGGCTGTTCATCCCGACGGTACTGCTTGCCTTGCTGCCGATTTTCACTCGCACCTGTGGCCGTGGCGGCTGTCGTGCCGACCACCAGTTCGGCATCCGGACAACGACACCCGCTTCTTCCATCGCGACCGATTCGGTCAAAAATCGATAGGTCTGCCGAATAGTCCATGCCTGGGGTGCGAAGAGTTGTTTGCTGTCAAGCAGTTCGCGAACGACGGGACTTTTCGCTGCCGCTCGTCGTACAGGCTCCAGTAGTGATTCCAGCTTTTCGCGGTCGTTGGCCGCCGCATAAAGCTTGAGTGCTTCCGCCAGCGGAATGTGTTGCAATCTCGCTTGTCCCGACAACCGGCTGGTGAAGGTCGCCAGAAAAGCAAACGGGCGAGATTCGTCCCGTTTGTTCTCGGCCACGTGAAATGTGACACGTCCCAGCAGATGCCACAGCGGATTGACGGTTTGCAGAAACGACGCAGGGCCATCGGCGCATGAAATTGCACGTTTAACAACCAGCTCGCGTAATTCGACCCACAACTGTTTGAGAATATCGGCATTCAGATATTCCAGACCGAGCATCGGCGGGGCATCGGCGATCATCAGTTCGAGTCGTTCGTCAGACGGAGTGGGAATATCCTTCCATTGATCGAAACCCCCTTCGCCCAACTGGCAGACCGCCTGAAAGAACTGTCGCGTCAAACCACGCCAGAAAACGAAGGCCGTTGGCAATTCGTCGGCGATGGAATGCGACGCCAGCAAAAGCAGTCCCGAGGCACTCGATTCGGCGAACGCCGAATACAACAGAGTTTTCGTCGAATCTGCGACAACGGGTAAACTATCCGCCGCATCAATAACAGAAAGATGCCCGCCGGGCGAAATAGCAATCGTCAACGTCATGAAGTACTTTCAAGATGGCGAACGATGTTAAAGACGGTTCCAGCGAGGTTTCACGTCAGATAAAAGTAGCCTACATTGTAATCGACACTCTGGACAATAATCCGATGTCTGATGATCACCCTGAACGCAAAATAACAGTCACAGTCTCCAGTGTCAGACACAAGGATGAAAATCTGATTACACGATCCCAGGCCAAACGGGTCTTGAGTCGATTAGATCAATTTCAAGAAGTCCTGCTGGATTTCAAAGGAGTGACTTCGATCGGACAGGCGTTTGCCGACGAGATTTTTCGTGTTTATAAGCAAAGTCACCCCGGGGTTATCGTTGTGACAATCAACACAACCCCCGAAGTGGACAAGATGATCAGTCGCGCGAAATCAGTTGAAAACACTCCGGGTTTTGCAGATCGCCTGGAGCACAAAGACTGATCACTCAGCCAACATGGACCTTGGCAACGATTTGTTCCATCTCGGCACCGGTAAAAGCTCGCACGGTTGTTGTGTGGACATTACCGGCTGACGCCAGGTGCAAAAGAGCGGTCATGGCTGTTTCGTCGTCCGGGGCTTCGAGAATCAGCATCCCGTCGTACTCACCCAATGTCCAATAGACGTTCGTGACCTTTGCGCCCAATTTCTTTGCTGCCGCTTTGAAGGCTGCCGCACGCTTCGTGCTGTCGTCGATCCCTTTGACACCTTGCTGAGTGAATTTGATGTTGGTGATAAATGTGACCATCTGGAAGATTCCTTACAAGAATGCGGAAAAACGAGACCGAAGTTCATTTGCGCTGACAAATCATTATGGCCGAACGGATGGCGGTTCGACAACGTTTCCGATCTTTTCGTATGGAACTGGTGTCGCCGTTTCAGCAGACTCTTCGCTCGAAACCTCTTCGTCTTTATTCTGTGACATCGGGTTGGCTTTGCGATAGGCGTGCAGAGCCAGTTCGAGTGTTTCAGGATGGCCTGATCTTGTACGCGACGGGCGGATTCACGCGCGCTCCCGGTTCTCGCTATTCGATGTCTTCCGTGAGTTGCAGCCAATTGGATAGGACGTTGCCGGTTCCGTAAAACAGACCCAGGTACGTGCGGAATCTAATTGGCTAAATTGAGTTCGTGATTCAGGAAAAGAACCGAAAAAAGCGTTTATAAAACGGCATGTTCTTGTCGTCCCGAAGTGTTTTCTTTGTCGTGTGATCGAGCAAAATCTTGCCATCTGGCTGTTTCGTTGCCTTCGTCGCAACCTCCACCTCTGAATTGCTAGAGGAAGTTAGCCCGGTCGCGCCATACACTCGACATTTGACTTTGTGGGCGGACAACGTTCCGGCAAGCCGTTGAGCAAAACATTGCACGGTCTGCAAACTATCGTCGTCCAGCCCACCACTAAAACATGCGACCATTGCGATATCGAATTGGACTCCCTTCGGCAAGCCTTCATTGATTAACAGGCTTCCAAGTGTCACCGGATCGATATGGCGTTTTTCTGCGTGTTGCCAGCCGTCGCATCCGTTTGGCTCCTTGGCACTCTTCACGATATGTCCTAACGACGGACACTTGTACGTCAGTGACCCACCTAGTGCGTTGGAATGCCCGACGATATAAAGCGTATCTCCCTTGACGATTCCGGCAAGCGGTTGCGGGGCACCTTTGGGGCGTGAGGGCTTGGGTTGTGCCAGGTATTCAGGGGCAGTACAGGGTGTGAGAGTCATACCAATCGTCATCGACATTGGTTTCGCCTGTTTGCCGGCTTCAAGCGAAAGTATATTCGACGACTGCGGCCCCATCACTGAAAAAGCTTTGGCCGCGCCCTTTAGTCTTGGCTTGGGATCGGTATCCAGTTGCGGTGCCAATTTGGGAATTTCAATCCAGTTTAAATCCTCGGTACAGTCAATCGGAGTGGCACCCTTGTTGAGGATGGTTTTCACCATTTCCGTCATATAACCGTCACCTTTAAAGGTGTTATTGATTTTCGTTCTGAATTCCATGTTGGTTTGACCAGGTTGCCCAAGTATTTCCCTGATAGCCAGACCAGGAACATAAAGTAACGATTTTGGCATAATGAATTCGTAAAATAATATTGGCTAATTAAACTAAAAATAAAAGACAATAATTTAAAAGCCTTTTATTACGATGGCCCGCAGCTGAGCAACCTCAGGCAATAGATCGTACGTACGAATGATGATGCATGTACTCTGGTCTCTGTGTCAACCCTGCCAAAAAGTCTTTGTCGCTAAAATGCGATGCCGCATGGGTCGATCCGATATCAACCGTCTTTAAATTTCGCAGTATTTCCTCCTGCTGGTTGTCGAAAGGATTCAGCTCAAGAAACAGCCTGCCCCGTTATTTGAAATTTCGACACAGAGATTCTGAAAATCGGTCGCGTTCATTTGTAAGAGTCGGAGCATAAAGAAGGCGATCACGAAGATTGCGAGCCGCTTTACTCGCGATTCACGGGGTCATACCATTCTCTGGCACCATTCGGTGGCTTGATGAAAAGCTACGACTTCACTCGTTAGGGAAGGCACAAGATCATGCGCATGCGAAATTGTTTCTTTGGATTGGTTCGAGCATTCGTCGTCGGAGCGGCTGTCTTCACTGCCGGCCAGTCAGGGTTTGCGGCAGACGAATATGCTTATGACCTGGTTCATTCGTCGGTGACGTTTAAAGCACGGCATCTCGACATCAGTTGGATTCATGGACGGTTCAACGACGTCGACGGAAAATTCTCGATCGATCGCGAAAACCCTTCCAAATCAACATTCCATCTGGTCATCAAAACCGACAGCGTTGACACAGCGAACAAAGCCCGCGACGAGCACCTGCGCCAACCTGACTACTTCGATACGAAGCAATTCCCCACGATCGAATTCAAAAGCACGAGCACGAAGGCCGTTGAAGGGGGCTATGAAGTCACCGGCGACTTCACGATGCATGGCGTGACCAAGAAAATTACGTTCGTCCTGAAGGGTGGCAAAGAACATCAGTTCAAGGACATCAAGCGAGTCGCCTTCTCGACCGAACTGACACTCAAGCGAAGCGACTTCGGCTTTGACAAGAACGCCATCGGACCGATCGGCGACGAAGCGATCATTCTGATTGATTGCGAAGGCACGCGTAAGTAACCGATGCCTGACCCAAAGCTTTATCTGCTGGCGATGGCGGCTTCCGCCATCGCCAGCCTGTTGTTCGTGCTGGCGGCCACGGCAGTGGCACGTCCCGCGAGCTCAACACGGCTGAATGTCGCGTCGATTTTGGGGATCGGTTTGGGCCTCTCAGTCGGTTACAATGTCCTGGCATTGAGATTGGCATGGCCTCCAGCGAAGGGTCTCGACCGGTTGTTATTGATCGTCGTTCCCACAACGATTGTCATTGAGTTGATCGCCGGGTTCCCGTGGGTCCCGCGATCGGTTCCTTGGTTGATGCGAATTTGTCTGGCTGCCGCAGCTCCGCGAGTTCTTCTACATGGTTCCGTTTACTTGAGCAGCCCTGCGAGCGATCAGCATCTGTGGCAGTCTGCCGCTCAACTGGTTTTGTGCAGCTTCTTGTTGATCGGAACGTGGCGACTGTTGACATTGTTGTCCGTGCGTTCGCCAGGCATTTCGATTCCGCTTGCTCTCGCCATGACGACCCAATCTGGGGGGCTGACGATCATGATGGCGGGTTACATCAAAGGGGGGGCTGCAACAATCCCGTTAGCGGCCTCTCTTGCGGGAACGAGTGTTGCGACGTACCTGATGAGGAAAAAGACCAGCCTGTCGGGGGTGATCGGAATCGGAGTCGTCGGGCTATTCGGCGTCTTATTCATCGGCCGATTTTTTGGCCGCCTGTCGACAGTCTGCGCTCTGACGTTGCTACTGGCGCCCCTCTTACTCTGGATCTCAGAAGTACCGTCGCTGAGACATCGCAAGCCGTGGTTCGTTGGATTGTTTAGATTACTGCTGGTCGCAATTCCACTGGCGGTGGTACTGGTCTTGGCGAAACAAGACTTTGATCTCAAAATGGCCCCATTGCTGTGATGCTTAGCGGACAAGTGCCACAACCATTAGTTCTGCATTTCTAGCTGCAAATGTGAAACTTGTTGGGCCACACACAGGCTAATAAATCCGCTTCCATCGTTTGAAAGCTCGAGGCCATCCAACCTCGCATTTGTTCTTTGTAGCTGACGATTGAAACAACTACGGGTTGGTCAACCGCAGCCGCAAGCCTTTCGCGACGAGTGGCTGATTCATCACTTCCCCACTCAAGGCAACTCAGATGATCTGTGTCGAGGACAATCATTTAGTGGATTCTTCACCACGATCGGCTTGACGCTCGTCGTGAGCGAGTTTCATCGCTTCTGCGTAAATCAAATCGTCCTTGAACGCGCCGGAAATTCGCTCCCACCATCGTGTTTCGCTGCCCGTAACTTTTTCGAGGCGTCGCATTTGTCGTTCCAGGAGCGTTAGACGCTCTTCAACACTATCGTTCGACATTGGTTGGCTCCTTCGTGTCAAAACCAGAATGATTGTTGAGAGTTTCAGTCGTCTTGCAAAGATTGAAATCGGAATTTCGGTTGTCGTGGTCGACGATGTGTTACTCTTAACATTAATTTACTGGACGTCTCAGGATGTCCGCTGTGGAAATGCCGCATTGCCGACTTTGCAAAAACGAACGTCGGGACGGTTTCGTAACGGTGCCTGAGGATGAATCATGAACCGAATTTCAGCCTTGTTACTGACGATGGGCGTCTTAGTAATTTCCAATTTGCGGGCCGACGAGACCGTGACGATTTCCGAGGCGAAGCGGGACGAACACGGCTTTCTTGTCCACGAGGTCCGTTCATCCTATCAGGCCGGGACGACGTTGATTCGTGTGCTTCAGCCGGATGTGTTGTTGAACGAACAAAAATACCCGGTCGTCTTTTTGTTGCCTGTTGAAGCCGGGACCGAGAACCGGTACGGGGACGGATTGAACGAGATCAAGAAACTCGACCTTCAGAACAAGCTCAAGGTGGTGTTCGTCGCCCCGACGTTTTCTCACTTGCCGTGGTACGCCGACCATCCGACCAATCCCGAGATCCGCCAGGAGAGTTTTTTCATTAAGGTCGTCGTCCCGTTCATCGAAAAGAACTATCCGGCGCGGGCCGAGGCTGACGGGCGGTTGTTAGTCGGTTTCAGCAAGTCTGGTTGGGGGGCATGGTCGTTGCTTTTGCGGCATCCGGACCAGTTTAGAAAAGCGGTTGCGTGGGACGCTCCGCTGATGATGGGCAAGCCGGGGATGTACGGCAGTGGCGACATTTTCGGCACCGCCGACAACTTTGAAAATTACCGGGTGAGCAAGCTTTTGGAAGACAACGCAGACAAGTTTTCAAACGAAAAGGAGAAGCGGTTGGTCCTGCTCGGCTACGGGAATTTTCGAGCCGAACATGTGCAGGCCCATGCCATCATGGACAAATTGAAAATTGCTCACGAATACCGAGACGGTCCCGAACGCAAGCATGACTGGCACAGCGGATGGGTCAACGACGCGGTCGAAGTGCTGCTCGGCGAGTGATGTCGTGTGCCCTGGTGTTCTGAACGTTATTGGCAAGCCCCCAGTCTTTGCCAAATACACACTCTTGAATTCGTCCGTTATACTGACGCCCAAGAGAATTCGATAAGGGCAAGCAGGGTGATTTGTTATCTGAAGAAGGCCATACAATGCTGACTGACACTCATCCCGAAGCCGAAGCTGTCCAGCGTGAACTACTTCGTCGCATGTCAGCGTCACAGAAACTGTCACTGGTGAGTTCGCTGACAGCCACCGTTGTATCGCTTTGCAAGCAAGGGATTCGTGACCGTCACCCGGAATACAGTGAACGAGACGTGGCCGTCCACTTTGTCGAAATGAACTACGGCAAAGATCTGGCGGTTGGATTTCGTAAACGTCTTGAACGAGATGATCAAGAGATCGCTGGTTGGGCTGACCGGCTAAAAGTTCGAGACTTATGGAATCGAGTTCTTGGCGAATCTGAGATTTCAAATCCAGACAGCGGATTTGATTTGTGAAGATTGAAAGACTGATTCGCTGATTGTCTTGATGGTATACCCCGTCGTCGGTAGAGTAATCAGTTCAACTCCACTGAAAATCCTATACATTCTCTCGGGCTAATCTTCTATGAAGTTTTCTATCAAGGAAGACCAGGGACCTGTCGTGCAGGTCGCAATCACCGGTTGTTTAGTGCAATCTGATATTGCACCGCCACTAGACCCTTTTCGGGCGATTTTGGGGCCGAATGCCTATCAGAAAACGGTTTTGTTAGACATGCAGGAATCGAACTACCTTGACTCGATGTGCATTGGCTGGCTTCTCGCTTCGCACAAGCGTTTTCGAGAACAGGGAGGAAAGCTGGTGATTCATTCCTTGCAACCTGTGGCATCGAATGTGATTTCACTACTCAAACTGAATGGTATTTTCCAAATTGCAGCCGATGCGACAACTGCTTTGCAACTCGCTCAATGGCAAGGAGAGGTGGCCTAAATGGGTTACGATGGTCGCTTCCCGGGTGATTTTTTTACAAATATGGCTCCTGGCGAAGTTCTGGCTGCCATCATTGAACGGGCGGCTGACCTGCACGTCAGTGACCTTTTCCTCTTGGCGGAAGAAACAGGTATTCGCGTCGCCTTTCGGCGTATGGGTGGGATCGAAACTGTGGCAGCGCTGCCGATGGAAACAGGTCGATCAGTCATCACATTGCTGAAGGCGGAAGCAGGAATCGATCTGGGTGACCGCCGCAGGCCGCACGAGGGACGCCGGATTCAGGCCGTTGGCGACCGCGTCATCGATTTGCGAATCAACATCATTCCGACACTCTTCGGTGAGGACGTTGCTGCGCGTTTGCTTGACCGGAAATTTGGTCTTCGAACATTGGAACAAATCGGTTTAACTCGGATTGAGTTAAACAAAATGCAGGCGATGCTGAAAAATCCCAGCGGTCTGATTCTGGTCACCGGTCCGACGGGGACCGGGAAGACGACAACACTTTATGCCGCCGTTCAGTACCTGAATGATGGCACCCGGAAAATTAATACGCTGGAAGATCCTGTCGAATATGCCGTGGCGGGATTGCGCCAATCTCAGGCGAACACTAAGATCGGACTCGATTTTCCCGAACTTCTGCGCAATGTTCTGCGACAATCGGCCGATGTGATTATGATCGGTGAGATTCGCGACGAAGAGACCGCTGCGACGGCGGTACGTGCGGCGAACAGTGGAACTGTTGTCCTTTCAACGTTGCATTCGCCTGTTGCCGCCGGAGCGGTTCAAAGCCTGACCGCGTTAGGTGTCAATCGCTATTTTCTTTCAAACTGCCTGCTTGGTGTCGTCGCCCAGCGGTTGGTTCGGACTCTCTGTCCAAAATGCCGCGTCGCGTATGACATCAGTGAGTCACCTGACACGTTCAGTGATATCCAAACTTTTCTTGAGCCTGGTTTCGGAACGTACATCTTCGGGCCGGGAGCATGCGAAGCCTGCTTGCAGCAGGGGTATTCGGGACGTACGGCCATTGTCGAGCTCATGGTGTTCAACAAGGCTCTCAGGCAACTGGTTGCGAAAGGTTGCAGCAGTGAAGAACTTCAAACATTCGCGATTCAACAGGGGATGCTCGAATTCCGTCGGTCCGCCATGGTCAAGGTTGCCATGGGTGTGACCAGTACCGAAGAAATACTTCGGGAATTGCCGACCGATCAGTTAGGATTGGACCTGTAACTGATCGATCATTTGCGAAAAAGCCGGGAAGGCGAAGCGTCTACCGAGCCGCGAAGTTGACGCCTTTACCAGCTTTGCGGCTCGGCAGGAACTTCGCCCTCCCGAGTCATTCGCTCGACATCGAGCCACCATGGCCCGCTGTCGGTCAGAGAATCTCGAGCGTTGGCATTTTGGGGGCAATCAAAAGTTGCTTGGCAACCTGCATGGCGACTTGCTCACAAATGTTAATCAGCGGCGCCCGCGAGGGATTGTCTTCAGAAAATAAAGTCGAGATACGTCCGGCATCGCCTCGCACGCGGATGCCGACCTCGATCGGTAATTCACCAAGGAATGGGATGCCAAGCTCTTCGGCTTTCGACTTGGCTCCGCCCCGTCCAAAGATTTCCCCCGTCATGTTTTCGACGATGCCAAGCAGTGGGATCTTGACCTGGTTGAACATGCTGATGGCTTTGAGAGCGTCGAGCAAGGCAACCTGTTGTGGCGTGCAGACGACGACAGCACCAGCCAACCCGAGAAGCTGAGACAACGTCAATGAAACGTCGCCCGTTCCGGGGGGCAGGTCGATGATCAGGTAATCCAGTTCGCCCCAATCGGTGTCTTTCAAAAATTGAGTGATCGCTCGGTGGAGCAGGGGTCCGCGCCAAATGACCGCTTGATCTGGCTTCAGGAAGTAACCCATCGAGATCACTTTGATTCCATCAACCATGGCGGGCTGGATACGCTCGATTTCTTCGCCAGATTCCGTGGTCACTTTCATGGCCGTGGGCCGATCAATCGAACCAACCATATGCGGAATGCTTGGTCCGTAGACATCGGCATCCATCAATCCGACCTTGGAACCGAGGGTCTTAAGACCATAAGCCAGTGACGCCGCCACGGTGCTTTTTCCGACGCCCCCTTTGCCGCTTCCAACGGCGATGACATTCTTGGCCCGCAGGCCGATCGCACCGCCCGACATGTTGCCTCGGACAACCGCACTGAATTCGACATCAACTGTGCTGAGGTCTGAATTTCCTTGTTGTGCAGCAACCCGAATGGCGTCAGTGATTCGTTCTCGCCGTGGGTAAGCATGAGCCGGAAGTTCGATCTTTACTTTGAGGGTGTTGCCGGTCAGTTTCACCCCTTTGAGCATGTCGAGTTCTTGCAAAGTCCGGCCAATTTCAGGGTCTTTCAGAGTCCGGATTCGTTGCAGTAACTCAGTTTCTGTCAGCATTGCCATTTCTCGTTTCGTTGAAGTCCGGGCTTTGGCCTGGTTTTTTCTGGAATTAAAAACTCATCGTTGATGTTTTGCTGAGTTGTAGCAACGACTTTCATGACCGGCAACAACTCGCTCACACCCTTCTGCGCGGTGAATTCGGTTTCATGTTGAATTCGCGTCCTATGAACAGCCGTTCCGATGGTCGGCTATTGGTTCCCGCCTTCAGACTCTATAATTGTTTCATGATCGCCTGGTGGATGATCCAAGACGAATTTTTTCGCCTGGAGTCATCCGCCGCGCTCGCGCCAAGTCACCGCCGTCTACTATTTCGATGTTTCCAAGGAGTGACCGTGGAAGGCAGAAATCCCGATGCTGCGACGCTCGATTCGAGCAAGCATCTTTTCAATGAAACATCCCATTCGCCATCACTGACCGACCTGGTGGGATATGAAAAATCAAAAGACATCATTGATTTTTGTTTCATTTCCAATCCGTATTATCCGACACCGGAAATGCTTGATCTGATGAAGGAGAACTTTGTCAATCTCCTCAAGTCCTATCCTTCCAGTAACCCGATTCTTGGTCAAAAGTATCTGGCGGAATTGTTTCAGTTGAAGCCTGAAAACTTGATCGTGGGCAACGGAGCCACCGAACTGATTGTCGCGATGAACGCGACGCTGATCGAAAGAATCGCTGTCCCGGTCCCGACCTTTGGCGAATATATTGAAAAGCTGAGGCAACAACGCGATGCCGAACTTTATTTTTTAAAACCGGAAGAAAATTATCGGCTGGATCTGGATGATTATATTGGCTGGGTACGTTCACGCGGACTCACGTCGTTACTGATCATCAATCCCGGAAATCCCACTGGCCAACTCCACTCGCTCGATTCGATGTTTGAATTTCTCAAACGAGCCAAAGACATGGAATTGATCGTTGTCGATGAATCGTTCATCGATTTTGCCGGTGAGGCGGTTCCAAGCCTGCTTCCCGTGGCAAAGCATTTTTCCAACCTGCTGCTGGTCCGCAGCATGAGCAAACATTGCGGAGTTCCCGGTCTGCGGCTGGGTTATTGCTACAGTGAAAACCTTTATGTTCTTAACCGCATGCGTCGGTTCATTCCGACCTGGAACGTCAATTCTTTTGCCCAGTACTTCCTCTCATTGCTGGCTTCGACTGATGCCGCTTACCACGAGGGTCGGATACGACTCATAAACGACGTTCGCTGGCTTTACGATCGTTTGATCGAGATCAAAGGGATCACGGTTTACCCGACAGGGGCGAATTTTATCCTGTTCAAGGTCAACGGTGGTATGACGGCCCTGGAGCTTCAGACGCGTCTTTTGAAAGAACATCGAATGTATGTCCGCGATTGCTCAAACAAAATCGGCATGGACAAATACCATATCCGAGTCGCATCGCAAGGTCATGAAAAGGATAGCCAATTGGTCAAGGCCTTAGGAGAATTGTTGCGATGAAGCGTCCTTCCGTTGTCGTCGTGACTCGCAGAACTCTCCGGAAGGAGAAGTACATCGATTATGTCTCCGAAGCGCATCTTGAACTTCTCATTCGATTAAAGCTGCTGCCAGTGATGGTTCCCGTCGTCGAAGGGACGCTCGCGTGCCTTCCGGATTATATGGCCAACATGAGCGGGTTGTTGATTGTCGAAGGGGAGGACGTCGAGCCAATACGTTACGAGGCGACTGCCGCGAATCATAAGTACGTCGAGCAAATCCATCCTCTGAAGGATGAAATTGAAATACGCCTCATTCGGACCGCCCTGCGAAAAAAGCTGCCAATTTTGGGGATTTGCCGCGGTTCACAATTATTGAACGTCGTTTGCGGAGGAACCCTGTTCGGTGACGTGCAGAAGGAAAAGAAAACCCGACTGAAACATATCGATTACGGCCACTACGATACCTATCGTCATGACGTTGCGATCATTCCCGATACGCCGCTGCACCAGTGGTACGGTCGTACCGAATTGCCTGTGAACAGCTACCATCACCAAGGGGTTCGGGAATTGGCGCCCCGGTTCACTCCAATGGCGCACGCTGACGATGGGTTGATTGAGGGCTACTACGATCCGAAATGTGATTTTGTTGTAGGGCTTCAGTTTCACCCAGAGCGAATGCCAGAAGAGCCTGCTGGGAATTTAAGCATCTGGAAAGCGTTTGGATTAGCAGTTCAACGTTGCATGGAATGAAGTCATGCACCACGCCACGTATTTCACAAACGGGACATCAATCAAAAACTCGGGATGCCACGATTTTGGAGTCTTCGACAAGGCCGAGTCTTCATGATCGGACAACGTGTCCGACAAGCGCAAATAACCGAAGCCCTCAAAAAAACATCGCCGCCCGGCGAGGGGCGGCGATGTGTTAACGTGGATTTGCTGTCATAAAGAATTCAATGATGTCACTATAACAGCACGCGATGCCGACTTATTTCGGAGTCGGAACGGTTGCGATCGTTTCAAGAATCCGGCTGGCGATCTGGTATGGATCGCCTTGTGAGTTGGGTCGGCGATCTTCCAGGTAGCCTTTCCAATCGTTCTTCGGGAACGAGTTTGGAACACGGATTGACGCGCCGCGATCGGCAACACCCCAACTGAATTTATGAATCGACTGAGTCTCGTGCAGACCGGTAAGACGCAGATGATTGTCTGGGCCATACACAGCAATATGCTCGGCTTTGTTCTTATCAAAGGCAGCCATCAGCGCGTCGAAATAAGCCTTGCCGCCGACTTCGCGGAGATATTTCGTCGAGAAGTTGGTGTGCATGCCGGAACCGTTCCAGTCGGTCTGACCGAGCGGCTTGCAGTGGAAGTTGACGTCCACACAGTATTTTTCGCAAAGTCGAGCGAGAATATATCGGGCGACCCACATTTCATCGGCGGCGCGTTTTGAGCCTTTGCCGAAAACCTGGAATTCCCACTGGCCTTTGGCGACTTCCGCGTTAATGCCTTCGTGATTAATACCGGCGGCATGGCACAGGTCGAGATGTTCTTCGACAATCTTGCGGGCGATGTCGCCCATTTGGCTATAACCGACGCCACAGTAGTATCTTCCTTGGCCTTCCTTGGGGAAACCTTCTGCCGGAAAGCCGAGCGGCTGGCCATCTTTGTAAAGGAAGTACTCTTGCTCAAAACCGAACCATGTGTCGGGGTCATCCAGGATGGTGGCGCGAGCGTTGGTCGGGTGTGGCGTGAGGTCAGCGAGGAGGACTTCGCAAAGGACGATCACACCGTTAGTACGGGACGCGTCGTGAAAGCTGGCAACGGGTTTCAGCACGCAGTCTGAAGAGTGCCCCTCGGCCTGTTTCGTAGAGCTTCCGTCGAAACCCCAGTTCGGAAGTTGTTCCAGCGTTGGCTCTTTATCGAATTCTTTGATGAGGGTCTTGCCTCGGATGTTGGGAACCGGTGTGTAACCGTCGAGCCAAATGTATTCCAACTTAAACTTTGCCATCAATTTCTCCTCGTCCTTCGTTCTTAAGCAGTCCGCGACATAAGTTGTTCGGGATCAGGCACGGTCGAACAGCAAATCGTATTCCGAGCATCGAAATAGAGTCGTGGCTTGAATGCTGGAAATCATTCTGGCGCAGCAGTTTCTGTTCTTCGGAAATCGAAATTAAAAGGGCAACTCAGCAATTGAATGCCTGGTAAGCAGGATTGTATTCCTAAAAAATAAGCAACATCGTAGTTTGTGAAGACAGCTTCTCGTCGTTGTGTTGTTTGTGCCGAGTGGTTCAAAAAGCTGCGTTTTGATGGATATGATATTGACGAAAGCATTTTAGCCAACGGTCTTTGCGTTGTTTACGGCTCGAAAATTCTAGGATAAAAAAGTTGATCAGAATCTGGATCGGTGATGAAAATGAAAACTTTGAATGGCATGAGACGCTTCGTTCAACGAAGAAAATGTAGAAATAACGGGCAGAAATCGAAAGCGAGCGACGCATATCGTTGTGTTCAGAGGAAAAGATTGTAAAAATCGCTGAGCAGTAGAGCTTGGCCAGCAGGCCATTTTCTCTGCTAACCTCTCAGATACGCTATTTCTCCGAAGTGATATTTTGGTTTTAGGATTCTGAACGCGTGCGAAGTTCGCACGGCAAAGGTCCTTTCGCGCTCACCCTTTGTTTCTCTATCTGAAAGTACATCTTATGAGTGGTAGCACAGCTCGATTTCAAGCAATCCAGGCAGTCACGAATTACGCGCCGATTTCGGCACCTCTCAATTTCGCTGAGACCCCAAGCAGCGAACTGTTCGGGACAAATGTATTCAGCGTCAAAGTGATGAAAGATCGTTTGCCGAAAAGCGTTTTCAAGTCAGTCATGAAAACGATTGAGCTGGGTGAGCCTCTCGACGCGACGGTGGCCGATACGGTCGCGGCGGCGATGAAGGATTGGGCGATTGAAAAGGGGGCGACGCACTACGCTCACATGTTTTATCCGCTGACGGGCATGAGTGCAGAAAAACACGATAGCTTTCTCACTCCCGATGGTACCGGTGGTGCGGTCAACGAGTTTAGCGGATCGGCGTTGACTCAGGGCGAGCCTGACGCCTCCAGCTTCCCTTCCGGTGGAATTCGAGCGACTTTTGAAGCCCGTGGTTATACCGCTTGGGATGTGACCAGCCCCGCATTTATTCTGGAGAATCCAAACGGAACGACGCTTGTCATTCCGACGGCGTTTTTCTCCTGGACGGGCGAAGCCTTGGACAAGAAGACGCCGCTCTTGCGATCAATGAAGGCATTGAACACACAAGCCCAGCGCGTGCTGAAATTGTTCGGGCATAAGAATATTCCGCTCGTGACAGCATCATGTGGCCCCGAGCAGGAATACTTCTTGATTGACCGTAACTTTTTCTTTGCTCGGCCAGACCTGATCAGTGCCGGGCGAACTCTTTTCGGTGCGAAGCCTCCGAAAGGTCAAGAGTTTTGCGACCAGTATTTCGGTGCAATCCCCGAACGAGTACTCGCATTCATGTT
Organism: uncultured Schlesneria sp.; assembly: GCA_903904835.1. Classification (GTDB taxonomy): domain Bacteria; phylum Planctomycetota; class Planctomycetia; order Planctomycetales; family Planctomycetaceae; genus Schlesneria. Next base: position 16,823 of record CAIVEI010000101.1, read on the forward strand.
GGAATGCGAACGTGATCTGTTCAAGCTTGGGGTACCCGTCAAGACGCGGCATAACGAAGTGGCACCAAGCCAGTACGAAGTCGCCCCGATTTATGAAAACGCCAACGTTGCGGCAGACCATCAGCAATTACTCATGCTGACTCTGAAGAAGGTGGCGGCAAAGTACGGCATGGAGTGCCTTCTGCACGAAAAGCCATTTGCCGGTGTCAATGGTTCCGGGAAGCACTGCAACTGGTCGCTGGGGAATTCCGCTCAGGGGAACTTGCTTGATCCGGGTAAGACACCACACGAAAACATGCAATTCCTGGTATTCTGCGCCGCCGTGATCCGTTCTGTTCACAAGCACAGCAAGTTGCTGCGTGCCGTTGTCGCTCACGCGGGCAATGATCATCGTCTCGGTGCGAACGAAGCACCACCAGCGATCATCTCGATCTTTCTCGGAGATCAGTTGGCCGATGTGTTTGAACAGATTAAGAAAAGCGGTACGGCAGCAACCAGTAAGCAAGCGGGTGTCATGACCGTTGGTGTCGATACGCTGCCGGCACTTCCCAAGGACGCTGGTGACCGCAATCGAACAAGCCCGTTTGCGTTTACGGGAAACAAGTTCGAATTCCGAGCTGTCGGTTCCAGTCAATCACTTTCGGGTCCTTTAGTTGCCCTCAACACGATCATGACCGAATCTCTTGACTACATCGCCACTGAGCTTGAAAAAGCGACGGGTGGTGATTCATCGAAGCTCGCCGGAGCTGTTCAGACACTGCTCAAGTCGATTATTAATGAGCATGGTTCGGTCGTATTCAATGGGGATGGTTATTCCGATGAATGGCAGGTTGAGGCGGCCAAACGTGGTCTTCCCAACCTGAAGCAGACAATCGATGCATTGCCCGCGATTACTGATCCGGCCGTCGTTTCGATGATGGAAAAATACAAGGTCTTGACCCCGCGCGAAGTCGCCAGCCGCGAAGAAATCTATTTCGAGCAATACGTCCTTACAATCAATGTTGAGGCACGACAAACGCATGAAATCGCCAAGACAATTATTTATCCCGCTGCGGTTCGATACCAAAGTGAACTGGCGGCGGCATCAGCCAACTGCAAAGCTGCGGGCGTTGACTTTGACTCCTCGTTGCTGATTAAACTGAGCAGTTTGATTAAATCGCTCAGCGAAAAGACGGCAGCCCTCGAACACTTGAACGAAGAAGGTGGCCATGGCGGACACGGTGTCAGCAATCCAAAGCAGGCAGCCGATCGTTGCGCGAAACAGGTCAAGCCAGCCATGGAAGCCGTGCGAACCGTTGTGGACGAACTTGAGTCGATCGTCGCCGACGATCATTGGCCTCTCCCCACCTACCAGGAAATGCTCTTCATCAAGTAACCGCCGCAGTCGGCTTGTGCGCGATGACGATGGGTTGAGGTTGGGATCTCGCTCGCGCGTTGCCGGGACTTGAAAGAAGCAAGAATTGCGGACCGGGACGGTAACGTCTCGGTCCGTTTTTCATAACGAACCCGACCCGGTTGTGAATGGAATTCATGAAGAATTAATCGAAAGAGAAGAATCGATCGCAACGGTCGATGGGTTGCGATTCGGCTCGATCGCAATGAATATAGATGAGGGAAGATGCCAATGGGTCGTTAGCTCTCGGCTCGTGCATTCGGTGGCGGTCGGCGGATGCCGACCTCAGCACGTTTTGAGATTGAATAAGCTTGCTCCGTCAACGTCTGATTCCGCAAGGGTTCTGGGGAATCGATAAAAATACGAGTGAAAATGGATCAAACTCCCGGAAACGAATCGGAAGACTCATGCGGTCATCGTACATGGCTGACGCGACGAAAGTGGATCAAGCGAGTTGCCGGAACAGTTGCGCTCGGAACAGTTGGAATCGGCCTTTACTCGTGGCGAATCGAACCACGTTGGGTGGAGGTGGTCGAACGATCGATGGCGATCACAAACCTTCCATCGTCGTTGGAGGGGCGAACTCTCGTTCAAATCAGTGACATTCATATCGGCGAAGCAGTTGAAGATGCATTTCTCATTGACTGGTTCCAGAAAGTTGCGACCTGGGCTCCAGACATTGTCGTGTTTACGGGTGACTTCTTGACTCTGAAGCACGATAAATCGCTGCCAATAGACCAGATGGAATCGGTACTCAGTCATTTTCCACGTGGCAAATTGGCGACAATCGGTATACTCGGAAATCACGATTACGGCGTTCGATGGAAGGATAGGCAAGCAGCAGACGTGGTGACAGGTATTGCCGAGGACGCGGGTTTGGACATCGTTCGTAATGCATTCCGAAATGTCGAAGGCTTACAAATCGTGGGTTTCGACGACTATTTGTCGCCGAATTTTGGTGGCGCAAAAGTGCTGAAGGATATCGACCTTACCCCACCAACATTGGTTCTCTGCCATAATCCCGATGTCGTTGATCTGCCAATCTGGTCTGGTTATCGCGGATGGATTTTGTCGGGTCATACACACGGCGGGCAGTGCAAAGTACCGTTTCTCACTCCGCCGCTACTTCCGATTCATAACACTCGTTACGCTGCCGGAGAAATTCCACTCTCCGATGGTCGTCGCCTCTATGTCAACCGCGCTCTCGGGCATTCGATGAGGGTTCGCTTCAATGTTCGGCCTGAAGTGACGATTTTCCGGCTAACGCGTGATCGCTCCACGTAACGGTTCGTCGCGGTTAATCTATATATGAAGACAAGTTTCACCACTCAAACAGTTTCCCGTCAGTCCCGGATAACCTGGCAACGGGAATGCGAGATTAAAATGACCATTTCGACCGAATTATATCAGCCACCCATCATCGCACCTTCGATGCTCAAGTGTAACTTTGGAGATTTGAACCGCGAGATCGATCGGCTGATTGGTGCCGGATCGAACTGGTTACACTGGGATGTGATGGACGGCCACTTCGTGCCGAATCTTTCTTACGGAGCGATGGTGATCCAAAGCGTCCGGGCACGTACGAAGGCTTTTTTTGATGCACACCTGATGATCAGCGATCCGGAAAAATATCTGGACGACTACCTCAAGGCGGGCTGCGATGCGATTACAATCCACATTGAGGCGGTCCCGGAGCCAACCACGTTGTTGAAGCGGATTCGGGCGGCGGGGCGACAAGCTGGGTTAGCAATCAATCCAGGTACGGCCGTCACACGGATCGAACCCTTTCTGGCGGAATGCGATCTGGTGCTCGTGATGAGTGTTGAACCAGGTTTCGGCGGTCAAAAGTTTAAGCCCGAAGTGCTGGAAAAGGTTCGAACACTGAAATCTCTGGTGGCTCCCAAGACGTTGATGTCGATTGATGGTGGCATCGGGGCATCGACAATTGCTTCTGCGGCTGAAGCAGGATGCCAGGTTTTTGTGGCGGGAAGTTCCATTTTCGATGAACCGGATTATCGAATAGCGATCGAAAATCTGACGCGGTTGGCCGCAAAGATCAGCTAATTCGGCTCTGGATAGGTTCCTGGGTCGGGTGTTCAAATTTCAAAATTGGCTGTCAGGTTTGTCTTGTCGAAGGCAATCGACACGATCAAGCCAATTTTGAAATTTGAACGCCCGACCCCCTCTTCAAAACGCCTTAAGCGGCAACAGCAGTCAGTTGGTGAAATCCACGACCGACTGCGGGCTGGCCGAATTGAAATGATCCCGCACAAGTCGGCGAAAGTCTGCAAAGTTCTTCACCTGTTGTACGGCTGTGCGAAAACCCGCAAAATCCGTCAGAAACTTGGCAAAGTAGCAACTCGTGCGAGGCAATCGCTTCAGTGCAAGATGATTTCCGTAGTAGTCGAATTCACCTTCCACAAGAGTCAGCAGCACTCTGGCTCGTTCGGTTGGAGACGGTGGTGCGATGGCTGCACCTCCCAGCACAAGTGATCGTGCCTGCTGAAAGATCCAGGGGTTACCGAGGCAGCCGCGCCCAATCGCCACGCCGTCGGCTCCGGTCTCTTTCAAGAATCGAACGGCATCTGCCGCTTCGCGGATTCCGCCACTTCCCAGAACGGGAATAGATACTGCCTGTTTCACGCGTGAAACTACTGACCAGTCCGGGCCACCAACATATGACTGTGCGACACTTCGTGCGTGGACATCGACCGCAGCAGCCCCCGCTTTTTCCGCGAGTCGAGCGATTTCCGGTGCTGTCTCGTTTTCAGCGTCAGGCCCCGAGCGAATTTTCAGCGTAACGGGAATTGAGACCGCTTTGACGACCGCCTCAACAATCTTTGAAATCGCTGTCGGGTCGGCCATCAGAGCCCCCCCTTCACCTCGTCCAATCAACCGTCGGATCGGACATTCGAAATTCAGATCGACGATCGAGAACCCCTCGGCCTCAACAATCTTGGCCGCTTCGGCCATTTCTTGGGGATCGCGTCCACTGATTTGTCCAACGGAGGGTCGTTCACCGGGGCTTGTCGACAATAATCGTATGGCCCGTCGATCACGCTTGGCGACATCGCAGGCATCGATCCGTTCACCGCAGACAAGGCTGGCCCCGTGCTGCTTCATCAGCAGTCGAAACGGAGGATTTGTGTGCTCTTCCATCGGAGCCAGCGTGATCGGATGAGTAACAGAAACATGACCAATACGCATCGGCGAGAAACCTCCATCAAGTCTGTTGGGAGGTCCACCATACCAACACGAATCTGAACATCAATGGCGCATGATACCAGCCTCAGGCCGCTTTCGCATGTCTGATGACCTCTGGAGGTTGTTGGCCGTTGACCATTCGGTCAGCCTCCCCGTTCAAAACATCCATGGCCTGCTGAGCCGCCATGACATAATCACCCAGTTCGGCTCGTGAAATCCCCTCGGGAATCGAGATCGGTTCGCCTGTCATGATGTAGATGGTTGTGAACGGCATGGGGACCAGCAGATCCGTCCAGCTTCCGGGAATTCGCCATCCTCGATTCACGACGAACGCGCCTGGAAGAAGTCGTCGTCCGGTCTGAGCGGCAACAAACGCGGCACCGTGTTTCAGCTTTCGCCTCGGACCGCGAGGTCCATCAGGGGTCACGATAATATGTTTGCCAGCAGTATCGTTGACCAGTTGACGAAGGGCTTCGACTCCACCCCGTTTGGTGGAACCCCGGACCGTTGTGTAATCCATCCAGGCCATCGCGTCGGCCAGGTAAGAACCATCCTGATGTTGGCTGACAAGGCAGCAGCAACGCTTGCGAAGCCAGCGTGGCGCAGCAAACGTCGGCAACAGCAATGCATCGTGCCAGACGCACAGGACAAAGTATTCGTCGTCGACACTCGGGTGCATGCCACGTTCGAGCGTTTCGCCCACGAATTTCTTACGGCAGGTCCAAAACAGCAGACGACAGATTGCAACCGCGCTGAACGCAGCAACTTTCGTCAACCAGCGACTTCGGATCTTCAAGGTTCATCGCTCCATCGATTTACATAGAAAAGCCGTAGCATGGGCTTCAGCCCGTGCAGTGTGGATCGACAAGTGGCATCGTTCCGTTAAATGCCGGACCCTGCCGAATCGATAAGCGGAAATTTAGAAGAATTGTCGAAGAACTGGAATGTCAGTCTCTCGGTGAAGTGATATTCGGCGCTAATGATCGTGATCCGTAGAAAGGCTGCACGACGGGATTTATTTGAAACGGCGTTACTCAAATAATCGACTTACTGCGACTTCGAATCCGGGTAGTATGTCCGGAAACGTCAGCAGTTCGTTAGCGTTTAACACAGTCGATTCGCGATCTGCTGAGAACAAATGAACTCGCTGCGGGACGGGATCGATCACCGCGACCGTCAGTACATTCGCGTCCAAATACTCTGCAACTTTGTGCAGCACGTCCCTCCAACGATCGTCCGGCGAGCGGACTTCGATGGCCAGTTCCGGTGTAACAGGCCAATATCCCTTGGGCAACGGGCCACGTGGCACTCGCTGATAACTTTAAAATGCAACGTCCGGCCCGCGAACGGTATCTGGATCCGCTGAGTCACAACGCCAGCGTCATTGGACACAACGCGGCCAAGTCCTCGCTCGTCAACGAATTGAAACAATACAAAAGTGATGCGAACGCAAAAATAGCCATGGGACGTGAAGAGACGGTTCATCTCGACGATCTCTCCTCGGACAAGCTCGGTCAATCGCCCGTCATCTGGCACCCGGAGATATTCCTCGGCTGTCAACGTTCGAGATTCAAAGACGGTCGACATGATTTCTCCTGCTGGGCCACCAGATTTCCACGTCCATTGCCATCCCGGGTCTTTCATAAAAGACCTGTATTCACCACGAAGCAAGACTTTGTTGAACCAACAAAAATCCGAGCGATTTCGAGGGACATTGCTTTCGTGACTGGATGCAGCATACGATTAGGCTAAGTGGCTTTGCTCATATTTCTAATTTAACATCGTTGCGGAAAAGACTCCAAGGTCTCCCGGTTCTATCCAGCCACACGGTTTTCAACCTTGATGTCGGCGATATAGAATCAAGTTGAATCGATTCCCTTCTCCCAAAGTTCCTGAATGATATTTTGAGGATTTGTCCAAATGTCTCTGTCACTCTCTCGTCGTGATTTTTTATCCGCGTCTGCGGGATTAGTTGCTTCAGCAAGCGTCTCTTCATTAGCACAGGGCTTGATGGCTGCAGATGCCCCCGCTGGTAAAGCTCCGCTGTTCAAGATTTCGCTGGCTCAGTGGTCGTTGCATCGGACGTTTTTCGACAAGAAGGCCGATCCGCTCGATTTCGCCAAGATCAGCAAGACCGAATTCGGCATTGAAGCGGTCGAATACGTGAATCAGTTCTTTAAGGACAAAGCCAAGGATTTTGGGTATCTGGGTGAGCTGAAAAAGCGGGCTGACGATCATGGTGTGACAAGTGTCCTGATCATGTGTGATGGCGAAGGTGCGTTGGGTGACCCCGACGAAACGAAACGGCTTGCTGCGGTCGACAATCACAAGAAATGGGTCGAAGCGGCTAAGTTCCTCGGTTGTCATTCGATTCGTGTGAACGCTCAGTCGAGCGGAAGCTACTGGGAACAAATGAAACTTGCCGCCGATGGTCTTCGCCGGCTGAGTGAATTCGGCGCCACGCACAATATCGGCGTCATCGTCGAGAACCACGGTGGCCTGTCTTCCAACGGAACGTGGCTGTCGTCGACCATTCATACGGTGAACAACCCCAACTGCGGAACTTTGCCCGACTTCGGCAATTTCCGGGTTGCGAATAACGTCAATTATGACCGTTACAAAGGGACGGAAGAATTGATGCCGTTCGCTAAGGGTGTCAGCGCCAAGTCGCATGAATTTGACGATGCCGGAAATGAAACCAAGACCGACTATCGCCGGATGATTCCGATTGTCCTTGCCTACGGCTACCGCGGATGGATTGGCGTCGAATACGAAGGTTCAAAGCACAGCGAAGCCGATGGGATCAAGTTGACCAAGAAGCTGCTGGAAACGGTCCGCAGCGAACTTTCGTAGTGCGATTATCGCTGTAATAGAAGTCCCGTACCACTGCTTGACCGTCCTCGGTCAAGCAGTGGCTTTTTTATTGTCTCAAGAAAACATAAGACACTGCGTCTACGAAGACTCCGATGCAGTGGCACAAGTTTCTCGCTTTGATTGCTGATGTCGATGTCGGCGAGTTTCAGCGTTCCGGCCAGAACGCGGCATTTTGTTCGACGAACGCGTTACCCCAGCGGTAATGGTCGAGCAATCCAGTCGTATCGCGCCCAAGCAATCGGTAAGCGGCATAGATTGCTTCGATCGTTGCCAGGCCTCCGTCAGGGTTTTCACTCACTTTTGATGATCTTGGATACGCGGTGGAAAGCGGCGGCAGACTGCGAACGGGAATGCTTGCTGCCAGTCGCTCCATCGGCTCAACCCAGCGCCAAGTCCCATCAAGCACGAGCAATCCACATTCCTTGTCTGCTTCGCTGAGGATCGGGCCACCTAATCCCAACCGGACATATCCATCGAGCTGTTGCGGGGCTCGCGGATGTTTGTAAAAGACAAATCCCGGACGCTGCCGCAAGGGCTGGACTGTGCACTTGGAGCGACGTTCGCGTGGATGAACAACGATAATCGTATCGGGGGAACTCATGCGGCGAACAATGATTGATGCATGGTCATGGGTCAAGTCAAGCCTGGTTTCAGCTTGAACGTCGACTGTGTCGTCGCCTTCGTTTGGCACTGATTCACCGAACACGGCTTTCCTAAGTCGAAAACGATTGTCGTCGCACTTCATAATTCATCGGACATCTTCCATAATTAGCGAATGAGGTTTTACTTACCACGGCGGTCGCCATGCAGAACTTGATCGTCTTTTGCCAACAATGTTTCGCGTGGATCGAACCGCAATCGGAGTTGTGTCCCGACTGCGGGTCTCCTGTAGTTTTGGACCAGCCCGACCCTGATCTCGACACCCTTGCCAGGATTATGGGTGCGCCGGTGATGTTCCTGGGTGCCGTACGCGTCGAACGCTCGGCATTACCAAGTTTTGGTGAATTGATCGGAACAACGGAAGGGGTCTTATTTCTCCCCCGGTTACATCGCCGATTGAACGGAGCTTGGGAGGGTGTTGTTTCCACGCGGTTACCAGGTTGGTGGCCGTTTCGCGGAGATCATACCTCGCCAAAATTTCTTGACTGGCTGCGTCGCCCAAGCGGTGTGCGAGTATTTGAGCATGCAACGGAAGGGGAGCCTGCGTCGATTCCGACATCGCTTCCTGATCGTTTAATGGATTCTCCAGGCGCCTTCTTTGCCGAACGAAGATTCATTCGATCAATTTCGGCGCGAAAACGGATGGTCAAACTGGACCGTTCGCCGTTTCGGAGTATCACTCTCGTCGATGAAACCGAAGATGGTTCGCTTTGCGCGTCGCTAAATTCGCTGGCTTTGTGTGCCGCCAGGGCGAATGCAGAGGTGTGATTCGGATCGAAACCCCTCCCCGGGGTTGGTAATAGGGCTTTTGCACCAGCGGCGATGGTTGTTGTTGCGCTTGGATACCGTAGGGCAAAGGCCCGTTAACCACCCCCGTGGAGGGGGTGGGGTTACAGTCAATTATTGCTACTTAATCGGCAGAAACGTGAGTGTCCCACCGTCCATGTCGGGTACGATCAATTGCTTATTTTTGACATCATAGTAGAAGTCGGCGGCAGTCTTCAGCCCGTCCAGGATGACCTTGGATTCGCGTGTTTTGCGATCAACCTGCCAAACCTTTCCCTGCGTCCAGCTTGACGCATAGAACGTGTCTTTGGTGACTGTCAGCCCGTCGATGCCACGCATGCCACTGGCTAACTTGACGAACTTTCCGTCGTGATAGCGGATGATGTCGCCAGCAAAGAAATCGCCGATAAAGATTCCTTCTTCGTCAGCAACTTCGCTCACTGCCACTCCATTCGGAAACCGAACGGATAGGTCACCTGCCGGAACGGCGAGTGTCACTTGACCTTTGAGTGTCACTTTGTAGATACAGCCCTTATTCGGCAATGCCTTTGCTTCTTTGCCATCGACATCCCACAGCTTTCGTTCGCCGTTGGGATCGAACATCGGCTGAGGGCTGCTCATCTCGGAGACATAAACGCTGCTTCCATCCTTGGCCACGGCGACATCATTGAGGAACTCGATCGGTTTTGGAAAGTCTTTCGCCTCGGCAAGCTTGGTGGCTGTACCATCCTTGTCAACTTTCCACAGCGTGGTTTCATCGGCCGTTACCAGATAGTCGCCAACAAAGACGATCCCTTTCGGTGAGTTGAACCCTTTTGCGAAGACCGTGACCGTGTCACCATCCAACGAAACGATTGTCCCGTCGCCGGGGACCTCGTCGTTAATCATGGTGATGAAAAGTTTCCCGCCAAACCCCCGGCAAACACTTTCCGGGTTCTTCCCAACGGGGATCGTCTTTGGCGATTGGCCATGAACAAGGCCGACAGGAGTCAGGAACAGCATCAGGCATGACAGCATCAGTCGGGACATTCGGCATCTCCGGGAAGCAATTCTGGATTGAAGCAGGGGTGACGTTCGTCAGCATAAAGTAAGCGGCAACGAATTCAACTCATGACGGAATCAGAGACGTCCAAAATGAAAGTAGAGAACGGGCGGAATATGTCTCATCGAGGAACCGTCTGCTTCCGTTTGCGACGTGTCGACATTCCTATTAATCCAAATCAAAAGAGTTTAGCCACAGATGCACACAGAAACACACAGATATAGAGGAACAAATGCCGTTCTTGAGTTCACTTCTTCTTAGTGTTAGCTTAGCTCCGATGATTTGGACCGATAGCCTTGCGCCGCTGATCGGAAGAATGTCGCGATTCCCGGTTGCCGATGCTGATTGTTATCAGGCGGATTGTCGACTGGCATCGTTTTCATATTGCTGGAAGTCCGAAGGATGAAAAGGCATTCACTGTGCTGACGTGTTGGGGCAGCGAACACAGATTTTGTGATCAAATCGGTCGACGCGAATTCCTTCGCGTCGGAGCACTCGGTCTGACTGGTCTCTCCCTGGCGGATATTCTGCGGCTGCGAGCCGAAGCCAAAACGCCCTCGGCGATGACGAAAAAACCTCGGTCAGTCATCATGGTCTGTCTGGCAGGTGGTCCCAGCCATCTGGATATGTACGATCTGAAACCTGATGCTCCGTCGGAATATCGTGGCGAATTCAAGCCGATCCATAGCAACGTTCCCGGTTTCGACCTTTGTGAGCATCTGCCGTTACAGGCGACCATCGCCGACAAGTTGGCTCTTGTTCGCACGGTTCAATTCGTCGAACCGATGCAGCATGAGCTGGAAGAGGTCTACACCGGTTACCCCAAATCAGCCAAACGACCTGCCTTGGGGTCGATCATCAGTCGTTTCCGTAGCGGCGGTGATGTGCCATCGTACGTCAGTCTGGAATACAGCAACGGCCTCACCAGTTACGAGCATCCTCAATATGCCGGTATGAGTCATGCACCGTTGCATGTCTCGGGGGGAGAAGGGGTTCGTAACCTTGGTATCCAGCATGGGATGAATCTCAATCGGCTGGGCGATCGACGCTCCCTTTTAGAGACGTTTGATTCCGTTCGACGAAACGTGGATGCACGACGTGAGGTTCAAGACGTCGATCCCTACACCGCTCGAGCGTTAGACATCATTACCTCATCGAAAGCTCGGGATGCGTTTGATCTGACGAAGGAGTCTGACGAGACGCTAAAGCATTACGGAAAACGAGACGATAAATTTACCTACGTGGGGAAAGAGCCCGATTCGATCTGGGACAGCCAGAAGTTCTTGCTCGCTCGCCGACTGGTCGAGGCAGGGGTCCCGATCGTCACCTTGCGGATGGGGTTATGGGATCACCACGGCAACGTGATCCAGCAGGTTGGCGGGATCAGCATCTGGCACAGCCTGAGAAGTACATTGCCGCTGCTGGATCGTTCGATTCATGCGCTGGTAACCGATCTGCATGAACGCGGACTTGAAAACGAAGTCCTGGTTCTCGTCTGGGGCGAATTCGGACGGACTCCGAAAATCTCGTTAGCAGGTCGGGACCATTGGCCGGACGCGAGCTTTGCCTTGTTCGCGGGTGCGGTCAACACGGGTCAGGTGATCGGCGAAACCGACGTTCGTGGCGAACGCCCCACGACACGGGCTGTCAGTGCTCAAAACGTGATTGGCACGATCTATCACACTTTGGGAATTGATTATCACCAGCAGATTAACAATTTCGCAGGTCGGCCAATGCAGTTGCTTGACGATGGCAAGCCGATTTCCGAACTGGTGGATTGATCGCGCTGATGGTCAACGGGACTTCGCTAACTATTCGATGGCCTTTGATCCATCCCCAGTGCCATCCGGTAACAGATCACAGTCCCAACCGCTAACAGGATCTGAGTTAATTGTTTCGTTTCGTGAATGTGTGTGACGAAGTAGACAAGACTTCCGTCGGCCTTGAATGGAGCAAATCTCCATTCGGTGAAGATCCCCAGTGCTAATCCTGCAGCTCCACAGGCGATTGCAAATATCTGGGATCTGGCCCCGACTGCATAACCGGCTGCCAGACCCAATAGAGCAGGGGGAAGGATCAATGCGTAAAATCCCTGGCGCGTAATCCAGAAGAAGGCGAAATAACCGACACATCCAGCGATTGCGGCGGCGGCGAACCCAAGTGCGATTCGTGGTTTTCGGTTTGATTCTCTCATTCCATTGTCCGTACTTTTGATCTGGCGTCGGGTCACTGTGATATGCCCGTTAATCATTTCAGTTTCGGGTACGGAAGTCGACGGAGTTCTTCCAATTCGGCAGCGACTTTTTCGGCGGATTCACGGACGGAGGGATCTTCATCTTTCAGCAAGCGAACCAGAGTTTCACGGTTTGTGGAAGAAGGCAGGATTCTAATCTGAGGGATCACCCAACTGCGATGTTCGGGATTGGACGTTGTCGCCAATCGGGCCACCATGTGACTTGTGAGTTGTCCATAGGTTCCCTGATCTTTCAATTGCCTGCTGAATTCTGTTGATTTTGGATTTGTCGTTTCGAGGTATTGCATGGCGACATCTGCCGCGGCGTCAGAAGGAATCGTTGGAATATGCCGAATGAGTTGATATTCAATCTGATTGAAGGCACCGTAGGGCTCAGAGTTGGGCTGAAGGATCGACTTGCCTTTCGCCGCTTCAGCGATGCAACCTTGCGTTACTTGCAGACGAAGGTCGACTGGAAGCAGCGAAATCGTTTGTTCGGGATTATTGAAATCACCGTATGAGGGTGACTTTTTCGGAAACGCCGCAACAAACTCGGACGCTGGCGGCATCGGTCGAATCCGTGCCAGGTAACTCCACAACACACTCAGTCTCCATGGTGAGTGGGATCTATCTGCCTCGACCTTATCTCGAAACGTTTTCCAGAAATCGCGAGCCAGTGGTTCGCGGCCTTCCACTTCCAGGAAAAGAAATTCTGTCCAGTTGGGTAATGACGTCAGGGAAAACGATTTGTTGAGGAGCTGTTCGGCCAGTTCTAATGCCTGGTACGAATGTTCTTTGCGGAAATTTGCACCTGCGGGACCAACAGCATTGAGTGATTGCCAGAAGTCGCGCGAGATGTATTGACCCTCGAGATACTCATTCTTTGTCGGGTCGCTGTTCTCTTTAAATGAGTACACCAGCCGCTGTTGTCGACGGTTAAACTCATTCAAAGTTGAACCACCCAGGATGACCGCCAGTTTCGTAGCCTGTGGATCGAGGTAACTGAGTCTGATCAACTCGGGAACAATTTCTCTTTCGACCGGGTTATCATGGTCGTTCGATTGAGCATCCCATTTCTGATCGAGTTGCCAAATGACGTGAGCCAGAACAAAGTCACTTGGCTTTCGATCCGTCTGAGGTGTTTGGAACGATGTCGAGAAACAAGGTTTGCCCAGTTCACTGCCCCATCCATAACCAAACCCGGCAACACTGATGGTCGATAAGCGTTTCAGTTTTGTTTTTGCCATTGCAATCGCCCGGTCTGAATCGAGCCTTTCGACCAAGTATTCGACCGCATCGCCTGTTAAGGAGTTTGTCTGATAGGCCCCTTTTTTGTCGACCTGAGCCTGGATTGCTTCCAATGCGTACCACGCACTATCGGCGTCGGTGACCTGATCCAGGTGATACCGCGATTTTGCCCAATCGATCAGCACTTGCCGAAATTGAGGCTCTTTCGGAATTGCCGCAATCAGGGCGTTGCGGACGAAATGGAAGTAGGTATCCGCAGCACTGATCCAGTCGGCGTCAATTTTGTAATCAGCCAACCGGGCTTTTTCCATTAATGTCGTGGTATCACGATGCCATTCCTCGGTTATGACACTCAGAGGAATCGTTGCTGGTTGAATATTCCCGAACATGCGCGACGGGCCAGAATGTCCCATACTGCCGGAGATCATGACCAGTTGGCCGCGTCGTTCTAATTGAACGTAAAGTTCCATCGGCTCGGATTTTTCCTCGTGCGATCTAAAGCCCACTTTGTCTGCTCGGTCGAGTCGGGTCTTTGCTCGTGGAAGATAGGTAGAATTTCCAAAGTTTTTCCAGCCTTTGCTGTATTCGTCCTTGGGGACCGTGACAGGCGGAGCTTTCGCTTCCAGTTCTTCGATTGTGGTGTGCAGCGGTGCCTTTCCCATTCGCACGCCGTTAATCGTGACGTCGATGTCGTCGATTTCTTCACGAATGGTGAATTCGATCGGAACGGGGATCTTGAGTATTTCCTTTTTAAAACGCTCACTTTCATAAGAAAGTGCCGAGCTGATAAAGATCGTCGCAATCGGTAATGAGACAATCATGCCCACCGCTGCCAGGGAAATTGACTTCCAAAGTCCCAATAGAATCCAGCAGGCTGCGAGAGCAATCAAAATCCCACAGACCACGACCCGTTCTCGAATAACAAAATCATGCAAGGGCGTCGTCACCATGCCAATGCCCCCTGACGCAACATGGATCACCATCGCACTTGTGAGGATCGCAAGTGTCGATGCTTCAACGACTCTGACGGACCAGGGAGTTTTTCCATTGATCCTCGAAGTCGACGTTGACCACCGCCACGCTTTGGCGGTCAGGTAGATTGGCAATATGACGACTGCAGCCAGAAAAAATATCTCATACATTACGCGCCAACCTCCAGTCGTTTGTGTAGCCAATATCCGAACAGCCCAAGAATTGCTGAAATGGTGATGAAGCCGAGGAACATCGACGTTCGAGCGAGATCCGTGCCGAAGTACCAGAGTCGCTCGGTCAGAAACAATCCACACACGAAATAGTCGATTACGAGCAGGTGACCGCTGACCCGTCCTCGAAACGGCATCGATGATCGAATCCATTCATAATGAAAGATCGGAAGCAGCATTCCGTAGAACAACAAAGACCTCGTCAGGAACCGCGATTCAGCAGGGGCCATCAAGGGAAACCACGGATTCTGCATCCAGTCCTGGAACTGGCTTCGCAACGGAGTAAGGATCAGCACAGCACACGGCACCCATGTCGCCAGAACCGAGGTCAGCGTCGCCAGCCAGACATGTCTCCACAGAAGATCGCGCGAAAAACCTTGTGAATACAGGAAGGCGAACGATTCTGACCGAACCCGTCCAAGCAAGAGGCTGATCAAAAAGCTATGCGAAATGACAAACACCACCGCGTTCACGTCCAGAAAAAACTCCAGCGGATTGTCATGGAGCAAGACGTATGCTGTGGCGAGCGACGAACTGATCAGCGTAAGCAAGCTTAGGGATCGAAAGATCCAGAAGAACAGCGGCCATTGAATGTGCATTAGTGACTCCTCTCGTTGGCAAGTCCTTGTTGTTCTGCCTGTGCTGGAGGTTGTTGTGGCTGTCTATAGGCCAGATAGAGATCTTCCAGGCTGACTCGGTGTCGGCTGATTTCGCCTGGGAATTCCTGCTCCGCAAGATGCAGACTGCGAAACCGGATCACCGCGATCAGTGCATCGTTTGCCCTTCGCGAGAAAATCACCTCTGCCATCGGCGTGATGACCGAGTGATCAGTTTCTATAGGCAATTCGACCTCAAAGACTTCATCACGAAGTTGTTCGAGCGGTGAATGCAACCTCACTCGGCCGTTGGCGAGAATCACCACATCGTCGGCGACCCGTTCGACATCCGCGATAATATGTGACGCAACAATCGAAGTGACCCCTCGGTCGTTCGACTGTTCTCGTAACAGTCCGTACAACTCGCGTCGCGTCGCCACGTCTAATCCATCAGCCGGTTCATCCAGCACCAACAGATCCGCACCGCTGGCTAATGCGGCCACAAGCAATGTCCATCGCTTCTGACCTTTGCTTAACGTTTGCCAGCGGCTGGCTGTGGAAATCTGATGTTGTTCGCATAACGACGTCGCCAATTTCCAGTCGAAGCGGTGTGACACGCACGACTTCAGCGACATAATCTCGCTAACTCGTGTTCCATAAGGAGGCGACATTCCATCGAGAACGCAGGCGACTCGATACATTTCGGCTGACGGTGGCCAGCTTGATTCGCCCCATAATCTGGCTTCACCTCGTGACGGCATCAGCATCCCCGAAATCAGTTTCAGCAGAGTACTTTTGCCGACGCCGTTGGGACCCAGCAAGGCAAGAATTTCGCCCGGCCCCACTGTCAGCGAAACGTCCTCTAAAACAACCTTGCCGCCGAAGTCGCGGGTGAGGTCGATGGTTTCCATGACGATGTTTGACTCAGTCATTTTTTCGTCTCCAGTTCATTCGCCGTGTCATGAATGATTTCGATCACCTCATCGAGATTCGAACCCACCTGCGTTGCCTCAACGAGCAGTTTGACGGCCAGTTCATGCAGCCGTTTTCGGCGCTCGTTTGCTGGCAAAGCGGCCCGGTTCGATGCGACAAACACTCCCCGTCCCTGTTGCATGACGACCAGTCCCGCCCGGTCCAGTTCTTCATAAGCCTTCACGACAGTTCGCGAGTTAATCTGCAGTTGTGCGGCCAGGTCACGAATGCTCGGCAACTGCTCGCCAGCTTCGACCTCCCCTTTGGCAATGCGCAACCGGATCGCCTCGACAACTTGCCGATAGAGTGGATCGCCCGAATGATGGTTTAATGAAATATGCATGATGGCAGTGGTTGCTGTTGTACAACACATACAACAGTGTGGCAAGTGAAATTTCAAAATAAAAAATGAATTTCCAATCCGTTCGGCGTTGTCTCCGTCGTTACGGTTAAGAACGTCTGTTGACTGGCTCTTGATTCAAAATCACGGTACTACTGTTCCTGCAAACACGGTTTTTCACGTAATAAACTTGGGTTTTCCGAAGTGTGGCGAGAGCCTTCTTGAATGTGCTTGATCGCCGTGAAACAATGGAAAATTTTGTCGTGTATTCCGCCTGAATTAGGCCGCTCACCTCTTGGAATTCTGATCAATGGATGTCATCTACCGCTACGACCCTTTTGCTCCGGTTGTTGCCCGACAGATTCCTAATGCAAAAGCCGCAATCGATGCGCTGATTCAGGGGAACGATCAATTTAAGAGACTCGTGACTCGGATGCAGGAACGGACACTTGGAGGTGATGCGGGTGATCCGATTGTGATTCAGAAAAGTCCCATTACATCGGGTTTGCCACTGATTCCCGGCACGATGCCGAATCAGGCACCGTTTGCTGCGGTGCTCGGTTGTTCCGACGCACGGGTCCCGACGGAAGCCATTTTTGATCAATCGTTTAATGATCTGTTTGTTCTTCGCATAGCAGGGAACGTGCTTGGTTCTGAATGTCTGGGTTCCCTTCATTACGCTTTGCGGCAACTCAAAGACAGTTTGAAGGTGGTCGTGGTTCTGGGGCATGCGAAATGCGGAGCGGTCACCGCTGCGGTCGATACGCATATGTCTCCTGATGCCTACGCAAATATCGCCTGTACGTTTCCCTTGCGATCGCTGATCGACCAGATCCAGATCGCCGTGCGAGGTGCCTCACACGCATTGGAAACGCATCTGGGGATGCCAATGTCGAATAAGTCCATGTTCCGATCGATCCTGGTTGGGGTCGCCGCGTATGCGAATGCCGCGGTCTCGGCATTTGAGTTACAAAGGGAACTTGACTTGTATGACAAGAATGGCCCGAAGGTTGTTTTCGGAGTCTATGATTTTGACTCGTTAAGAGTTCAAAGCAGTCCGGCCATCGATTCCGAATCACCACGTCTGCGGTCTGCACCACGAAATGCACAAGAATTAGCGGACTACGCTCTGGAAGTTGTCGACGCTATTATGTCGATGGAAGATGACGAACGTGAAGCAGGTTATATGCTGACTGTGCATGCCTGAGGGGAGATGATGCAAGCGCTGTTTGTTCATGGAATGGGCCGCTCTCCCATTTCGGCAATCCCGCTGCTCTGGCGATTGAAGCGACAGAGCATTTCCCCCTCGTGGTTTTTCTACAGCGTCACGTTCCAGAATTTCCCATCCATCACCCGGCGATTGCAGAAGAAAATCGTTGGTATTGCACGGAAGGGTGAATACGTCCTGATCGGTCATTCCCTGGGGGGTGTCCTGATTCGGGAAGCTCTGGCATCATTGCCCGCAGGAACGAAATTGCCCGAACGGGTTTTTCTACTCGGTTCACCGATTCACGCCTCGCGGATTGCAACGGCGTTACGACACAATCTGCTCTATCGTCTGGCAACGCAAGATTGCGGCCAGTTGCTGGCCTCGGAAGAACGGATGAACAATGTTCCTCCGAGTCCGATACCAACCACCAGCATCGTCGGGACACGGACCCTGTTTGGACTCTCACGGCTGTTCGGCGACGAGATTAACGACAGCATCGTCTCCCATTCAGAAGTGACTGCGGATTGGATTACGGAAGAGCTGCTTGTCCCCGCGATTCACTCCGCGATGCCTTGGAGCCCGCAAGTCTCACAACTCGTTATTGAGCGATTGGCACCATCAAGGCATTGATTCCAAAGCCATCGTCCGAAGGTGCTGAATGCACTGGCGACGCCTCAAAGGCGTGGCCCGGTTGGTGATTATCAAGGTTAATCAAACGAGAAGAATGGGACGTATAGGACCTATACGACTTATGGGACGTCTCGGACTGATGGCATTCGAGTTGGTTTGAAACACCTGATTCTTGTTCGCCTTTTTCTGCGGAAACGGTGCATTTTTACCGGAGCATCGAACTTCAATCGCGCATCGTCTCGCAAACATGCGACCGAATGGTTGCGATGGCATTGGCCGCGTGATATTTCTGCTGTGCTGGTCACATCAGAGGTATTTGTTGTCATCGAAACGGTGACGTTATTCTTACAGGATCATGTTGATGGCAGGTTTAGATCATGGGTCGATGCATCCCAAGGAAGTCGAAGACCCGGTCATCGCCGCTCGCAATGCGCGGTATGGGATGCGACTTTTTTTGATTTACCTTGCGATCTATGCGGGGTTCGTTGGTTTGAATGCGTTCCGGCCCGATGTCATGGAATGGACACCCGCCTGGGGCCTGAATCTGGCTGTCCTTTACGGTTTGGCGTTGATTGTCATCGCGATGGTGCTGGCTCTGGTTTATAGCTGGCTTTGCCGAGGGAAGCCGATTGGTTGAAGTCGTCAACCGAACTTCCCTGTCTGGTGATCGTTTTCCACCGCATACGTTCCTGACGAGTCTCTTCTTCCCGCGAAAGCCGGTTCATGATTCATAATCCGTCCTTCCTGTCTGTGATCGTGTTTGGCGTCTTTGTTGCCATCACACTGGGATTGAGTTTCTATTTTGCCGCGAAGACCAAATCGGCCGCAGGATACTTCGCTGCCGGTGGCCAGATCCATTGGTTTGTAAACGGCGTTGCGTTTGCCGGTGATTATCTGTCCGCCGCCTCCTTCCTGGGGATCTGTGGGACGATCGCCTTCTTCGGTTACGATGGGTTTTTGTATTCGATTGGATTCCTGGCTGGTTGGGTTGTGGCATTGTTCGTTGTTGCCGAACCGCTAAAGCGATTGGGGAAATACACGTTTGCCGACGCGCTGAACAGCCAGTTCCAGTCGCGTGGGATTACTTTGGCCGCTGGCATCAGCACGCTGGTTGTCAGTGTGTTCTACCTGATTCCACAAATGGTCGGGGCCGGTTCGCTGATCAAACCGTTACTCGGGTTTCCGCACGAAGTCGGTGTCGTGATGGTCGGGATCGTGGTTGTGCTGATTGTTGCGACGGCGGGGATGGTCAGTACCACATATGTCCAATTCATCAAGGGGTCATTGCTTGTTCTGTTCAGCGGTATCCTGACGGTGATGATTCTAAACCGAGGTTTAAAGGTCGATACCAGCGAACTGGCGAATTCGCCTCAAACAATGGTTGTAAAGAAAGATGGTTCGAAGCTCGTCAACGGAACACCGCATGGAAAGAACGAAGGTCAAGCCGATCTGCGACCGGTTGGGCATCTCAGTAAACTCCCTGGTGGGAAAACGGAAACTGGCCCACTCGGTCCGATTGAATATCTTGCCACGTTGCAGAACAGCGAAGTTGTCCTCTGGTCGAAAAAAGAAGTGACCGATGACAATGGGGACAAGACGACTTCCTGGTCGCCTCAACCGACGGCCGGAGCCAAAGTCTTGCGGCCGGGAAACAGCCCGCTCTTCAAAGGTCTGCAGAAGGATCAGTTATTTGCTCGGCTCGATTTCATTTCGCTGATGCTGGCGCTCTTCTGCGGCACGGCATCTCTGCCTCATATTTTGATCCGGTATTACACCGTCAAGGATCAGGCTGCGGCTCGACTGAGTACCGTCGTCGGTATCGGGACCATCGGCGTGTTCTACGTCTTGACGTTATTTCTTGGGCTAGGAGCGATGACGAGCGGCACACTGGATCTCACCGATTCCAATATGGCAGCACCACTACTCGCAAAGAGTTTTGGCGAGACGCTGTTTGCAGTGATTTCAGCAATCGCCTTTACGACAGTCCTGGGAACAGTCAGTGGTTTGATCGTCGCTGCCAGTGGCGCGGTTGTTCACGATTTGCTGACCAGCGTGCTGCGGTGGAATATGCCGGATCACGAGAAAGTGCGAGTCGGCAAAATTGCTGCCGTGGTCGTCGGGATCATCGCGATCCTGCTGGGAATTCTGTTCAAGGATATGAATGCCGGTTTCCTGGTCGGCTGGGCCTTCAGCGTGGCCGCTTCAGCGAATCTGCCATCGCTGGTGATGCTGCTGTTCTGGAAGCGGACAACCAAACAGGGGATTACGGCTGCGATCTTCGTAGGTCTGTTCAGTTCGTTGGGCTGGATCCTGCTGAGTGCCGATACGTTCCAGAAGGTATATGGCTACACCGCAGACCAGGCCGCAAAGCTGGCCCAAGTTCCGTTTAGCCAACCAGGCCTCGTGACGATTCCGCTTGGTTTTCTCACACTGATTGTTGTGTCACTGATGACTCGCGGGACCAGGAACGTGGAACCCGTATAGGCAGCAATATGAAGGATTTCTCGTCAAAAAACACTGGTTCCACGTAGCACCGTGCCACTGCTTGACGGTCTTCCGTCAAGCAGTGCTCTTTGACCGGCAGAACGCGAAGACACTGCTTCTCCGAGGACTCCGAAGCAGTGGCACAGTATGATGAAGTCCAAAGAAAGATGGTTCACAGCGTTGCCGTTTCGGTCTTAGAGGAACTCGTCATGCATCTGAGAACGCAATCCTGCCTGCTGTCGCTGATCCTCTTGCTTGCAACATCACAGGTCGTCGCCCAACCTGACGCGATTTACCATCATGGAAAAATTGTCACGGTTGATCCCGCGTTTTCGATTGCTCAGGCGATTGCCGTGCGAGGTGATCGGATTCAGGATGTTGGCCCAGACGATGTTATCCTGAAATTGGCCGGGCCAAAGACCGTACTTGTTGATCTGCAAGGCCGCACGGTCATTCCGGGTTTGTGCGACTCCCACGTCCATGCTCCAGCGGCTTCGACGTATGAGTTTGACCATCCGATTCCTGAAATGGACACGGTGGCCGATGTACTGAAGTATGTGGCAGCGCGGGCTGAACTATTACCGGACGGCGAATGGATCGTTGTCAGGCAAGTCTTCATCACGCGATTACGAGATCAGCGCTATCCGACTCGAAAAGAATTCGATGCGGTCGCACCGAAGAATCCCGTGATGTTCAGTACCGGACCCGACTGCGTCTGTAATTCGCTCGCCCTGGAACTCAGTGGTATCGATAAAGATTTTCAGATTACCGACGGGCAAGCGGGAAAGATCGAGCGTGATCCGGCTACGGGTGAATTAACCGGCATCCTTCGCAATGCGTCCCGGTTCGTGAAGTCAAAACCGAAAGAAAAATCACCGACAGTCGAAGAACGGATGCAGCGACTGAAGCAACTGTTCGCTGACTATAACTCGGTCGGCCTGACCAGTGTCGCCGATCGTGCGGCCAAAGATGATGGCATTGAGGCCTATTCAGAATTGAAGCGACGTGGTGAATTGAACTGCCGCGTTTTTCTTTCGTATTCGGTCGAAGGGGGCGGCCGCCTGGACGATGCACTGAAGGGGATTGAAAAGGCCTCAAAACATCCGCTGCATGAATACAATTCGATGCTCTGGCTGCGAGGGATCAAAGTCTTTCTCGACGGAGGAATGCTGACGGGGAGTGCCTATCTGAAAGCTCCGTGGGGGGTGAGCAACATCTATTCGATCACCGATCCCGACTATCGCGGCATTCGCTTCATCGAACAGGAAAACCTCGTTCAGATGGCAAAGTACGCTCTTCAGCGAGACCTTCAGTTCACGGCCCACTCCGTCGGTGACGGAGCCGTACAGGCGTTGATTGATGCCTATGCAGAAATCAACAAAGAGCTTCCGGTCAAGCGATGCCGACCCTGTATCACTCATTGTAATTTCATGAGTCTTGAAGCGATTCAGCAGATGCAGCAACTGGGGATCGTCGCCGATCTGCAACCTGCATGGCTCTGGCTGGATGGAGCGACATTACGAAAGCAGTTTGGTGACGAACGCCTGGCGTACTTCCAGCCGTATAAAACACTGTTCGATCACGGAGTCATCATCGGAGGAGGTTCCGACCACATGCAGCGGATCGGCAGTTTGCGATCGGTCAATCCCTACAATCCGTTCCTGGGGATGTGGACGGTGCTGACTCGGCAACCACGGCGAACAGACCAGCCGTTACATCTGGAGCAGGCACTGACTCGCGAGCAGATGCTGCGGTTGTACACGATCAACAACGCCTGGCTGACGTTTGAGGAGCGACAAAAAGGATCTCTTGAACGAGGCAAGCTGGCCGACTTTGTCGTGTTGAAATCCGACTTGCTGACTTGTTCGCTTGAGGAACTCAGGGACATGTCGGTCAGCGAAACGTACGTCGGAGGTCGACGTGTTTTTGCTGCCGATTGAAGAGGGGGTCGGGTGTTCAAATTTCAAAAATGGCCTTGTGCGCAACATTAAGATCAGAGGGACCTGTCTGGCCAATTTTGAAATTTGATCGCCCGACCCCAGAACATACAGACGAGACGAAAGGACGGCTTGGGTAAAAGTGATTCATGCAAACCATTGAACTGACTGACGGTGGTCTCCTGCTTCACGACCCTCACTTCCTACCGTCCGACATTGCCGACCAATACTTCGTCAGGTTGCGACCAGCGGGACACAGTTTTTAAAAAAGCTGTTTCCCCGCACTCATTCTTCAGATCCTACGATCGAGCCGCCTCGGATCTTCGCTTTTTGATTTGTTGGACTAAATCGTTGACCGTGGGATCACCAAGCAACTGGTCTCGTTCTGCGGTATAGTCGCCGGTGCCCATTGAGAATTGGTGAAGGAATCTCGCAGTGTTGGCAGGGCCAATTTGCTGACAGAGGAGTGAAATTGCCTTCGAAGTAATTTCGGCAACGGTTGGGACTGTAGTCGTCATGAGGGCACCTCGTTGGCAAGTTCGAGTGGTGATAAAACTTTCACGGATAGGTCCAGCTGCTGACGTGCCTTCTTCAATAGTCGGTCATCGCAAGAACAAAAAAAATCGACGTAAGCCGCTTCTGCCGAAGAGAGATGCAAGGCATCGAAGGCTTTGAAGCCACACTGTTCAAGCAAAGTCGCTCGTTGTTCGATTTTATCATCCACAAGGATGACAAATTTGGCCAGTTGAAGGATCGCGAGAACATAGGCTTTTTTTTGCGGTTGCGAATTGTTTTCCACTTCCAATTGAAGGATTTCGGACGAAACGAAGTCGACGGTCCCTTGCTCAACCATTGCGATTATCCCGATGATCGCTTCCGCCTCAAGCGCAACTCGTAATTGCCCTCGATTGTCGAGAGGTCGATGGAGACTGCATGTGTCGAAGTAAATTTTCACTCCTCAAAGCTATCACTTGCCAAATCGGTTTTCAATATGCCTTATTTAATTGTCCCCTTGGTCCTTCGACTGTCGAAACCGATGAAAAAGCGCTGTCCTCGCAGTTTGAGCGAAGACACCATCCCTATCCGATCAGAACTGATCTAAGTCGTGCCATTGTCGCATTTGCATCCGTCATTAAATCACTTTTCCATTTGATAACTGCCCACAATCAGGCTAGCGTGGTTTTGTCGAGAAAGGTCAATTCGTTCGAGCAAAGGAGACACACGATGAGACGCCACTTCCTTGCTGCCTTTGGACTTGGTTGCCTTTTGGTTCCGTTTGCCGTTGCTTCAGATCGACTGACGGTGCATGAGTGGGGGACGTTCACCTCGTTTCAAAACGAGAAGGGTGAATCCTTGCGGCGGATCAACACCGACGACGAGCCCGTCCCTGAATTCGTTCATCAACTCAATCATCGATATCTCTTTTCTCCCACCGATTTGATCGTCGACGAACAACCGCGTCTGACCCAGGGGGCTGCGACGGCTGACCGGCGAGTAACGATGCGGCTGGAAACTCCTGTTCTTTATTTTCATCTGCCCCAAGGCTCTGATGTTTTGACCGTCGACGTGTCCGTCGATTTTCGTCGTGGTCTATTGACTCAGTTTTTCCCTAATGCCCACGCGACGGTCAAACCACCTCCTGACAGTCCGGAGGACAGCCCTGCTGAATCGTTCACGCATTCCGGCAGCCTGATTTGGTCGGGAGTTCAAGTCGGCAAAGCCGGGACGATTCCGGAGACGACGGATTCTGTCTGGCTCGCACCTCGAAAGGTCAACGCCGCACCCCTGACTGTCGGCGACGAAAGTGAAAGGTTCTTGTTTTATCGCGGTGTGGGTGACGTGAAGGCTCCGTTTCGAGTAGAGCGAAAAGCTGATCAAAGTCTTTGGATATTTGTGAACCCGAACGAACTCTTGCAACCGGAATTGCCGACGCCAAAAAACGAGGTTCCAGGTTCGATTTCGACTGAGAAAACCAAACTGGGACGAGTGCCGATGAATTTGTGGTTACCCGCACTGGCGAAGCGGCATTTCTGGTTGCTCGACGTTCATCCTGATGGACGTTCTGCCTACCGACGAATCCCATATAACCCATCGGAACTCAGATTTGGCGACCGTCTGTTCGTGACTCCCGGCAAGTTTGATGAGAACGAGTTCTCGCCCAACAGCCTGACCGCACTGCGAGCTGAGATGCGATCGGCTCTGGTTGAGTATGGACTGTTTGAAGACGAGGCCGACGCGCTCCTGAATACATGGCAACTGTCGTATTTTCTCAGTCCCGGCCAGCGATTGTTCTTTCTGGTTCCGCAGGAATGGACCGACGAACTGTTACCACTCAAGTTGTCTGTTCCCGCCGACGTCAAACGTGTGATGGTCGGTCGCATTGAACTCGTCACACCAGCTCATCGACAACTGCTCAAGCAACTGGCCGAGACCCCCGTTCCTGACATGACCGAGGTCGTAGCAAGCATGAAGGCATTGAAGGCCGACCCTTTGAAACGTGATGCCTATAACGCGCTCGCATCGGGTCGGGGTGATTCGTCAATTCTGGGTGTGCCCGTTCCGCCAACATACCAGGCGTTTCTGGATCTGGGCCGATTTCGGACATCGCTGATATTAGACGGCATCGATCGCGAACCTAAGTCTTCTGACCACATCAGCCGACTGAGTCACTTGAGATTCGAGATTATGCATCCAGGTAAATTGAAACGCTGAGCTCTTTAATGCTTCCCACCACCCATGACGCCATCGTCGACGACTGGAAGTCCAACGCTCAGGATCACGATGACGAGAATTACAATTTCCTTCGCAGTTTGAAACGACGATCATCGAAAAAAGTTGATCGGATCGCGCAGGAGTTGCACCGGGAAGTGTTTCAGATTGTTGACTGCACTCGGTGTGCGAATTGCTGCCGCAAGCTGCGTCCGGTATTCAACGACGAAGATATTGACCGTATTGCAAATTATCTTGGCCAGACGAGGGAGCAGTTCATAACAGACTTCCTTGAATGGGATGAGAGACAACATCAATATTGGACCAGGAGTACTCCATGTCTGCTGCTGGGTGATGATGGCAAATGCACGGTGTATGACGTGAGGCCTCGAACCTGCAAAGAATACCCGCATACCGACAAGGAGGGCTTCGTTTTCAGCACGATCAGCCGTGCCAAAAGTGCACTGGTCTGCCCGGCAGCGTTCGCCATCGTTGAAGAGATGAAAGAACGGCTTGGGTGATCGGCAACGTGATTGTTGTCAGACCGATTCCGATGCTGGCAGCATCGCCCACGTGGCCGACGCTGCCAGCGTCGGAACCGATAAAGAGGACCAAGCGGTTAAAGAGGGGGTCGGGTGTTCAAATTTCAAAATTGGCCAGACGGGTTCCGCTGATCATGATGACGTACTCAAGGCCAATTTTGAAATTTGAACGCCCGACCCCAGAACATACGGACGAGACGAAAGGACAGCTTGGGCAAAGGTGATTCATGCGAAACATTGAACTGACTGACGGTGGTGTCCTTCTTTATGACTCTCACTTCCTCCCGTCCGACATTGCCGATCAATACTTCGCCAAGTTGCGAGACGAATGTGCCTGGGAGCAGAAGCCGGGCGTGTTTGGTCACATGCAACCACGCCTGATCGCGTCCTATGGAGAGTCAGGGATCGTCTATCGCTATTCCGGTCGAGACAATGTGGCGTTGCCGTGGACTCCGACTTTGCTGGAGATCAGGGCATATATAGAAGCGATTCAAGGGGATTACAATTACTGCCTGCTCAACCTCTATAGAAACGGCCAGGACAGCATGGGGATGCACGCCGATGATGAACCTGAGATGGGCAACGTGATTGGTTCATTGTCGTTGGGAGCGACCCGGACATTTCGCATCAAACACAACAAGACGAAAGAAAAAATGGTGTTCGAGGTCAGCCATGGTACGCTCATCATCATGGCGGGAACGATGCAGCAGTTCTGGAAGCACGAAATTCCAAAGACGAAGGAACCTGTCGGCGAGCGTATCAACTTGACCTTCAGGAAGATTGAAAAGGGATATGATTGGCGAAGATGGAAAACCGGAGAAGACCATTCCGCTGAAGAATGCCCACTTTCAGATACAATTGCCAAAGGCATTCTTCGAGAACAATCCGAAATCGATCACAATCAACTGGATCGACTTTAATCGTTGAGTTGAGTCTGTAACTTTCGGCGACGGAGGTCGAAATGATTGTGAGCGTCAAGCTGTTTACAGTTGTTTTGCTAACTCGTTGATTGCGCGAAAGAAATCGTTCTCGGCGTTAGCAGTCGCCGTTACCTCGGTCCCCCACAGCATCTCTTGTACTTCTTCCCACTCCCGCAAAAACAAAGATCGTTGCGGCCGATGCGCTTTCGGCTGGACAAGAGATCGGCTTCTGGAAACTCCACGACCGATGAAGCCACCGGTCGCACGGCGCGCTGGTCAACTGGCGATGCAGACAAAACGCTGGATTTACCAGCCGCATCAAGGCTTCGTTGACCGATCCTTTTGATTTGCTGGTAACGGTCTTTTAGCATCGGCAAATCGTCGTGATAGCGATCCCACCACGCGCGGAGAACATCTTCCGCCACGGCCGGCGGGGACTTGGCGGCGTCAACAATGCTCCGTTCACCTTTGAACGTCACCTTCCCCAGAAATGAATGCGAAATCTTGACTTTTTCAAAGCCGCGATCTTCCTGAAGGTCCCATTTCCAAAATTGAAGGCAAACTTCTTGACAATCGCACGTTGGCTTGGGGCAGTACACGTCTTCAACCAGGTATTCTCCGCTCTCATGGACGAATCGGTACGCGTAACCGCGGCCACGACTCGTGAGTGCTCCCTGGTCGTCAACCAGATCGCAAAATGAAAACAGGACCCCGTCTGTCACATGACGCAGATCAATGGTGTACTCGGCAATACGTCGGGCCGTCAGCTTGTGCTTTTCGAATCGCGTTTTCAATTCGGCTTGACGATCGGTAGGAAACTCGTAAAGAAACTGCCATACCCATGAAGCCGCCTGCGCAGATCGCTTAGGAGGGTTGGATTCCTTTCCAGTCTCCAAATCAATGCGCAATTGAAGCGACAGAGGTTGTTGTACTTCCTCACCGCAATCGCTGATCTCCTGCAAAGTCAGCACAACTTCAGTGCAAGTACAATCGGGATCGCTGCAATACTCTTCCTTGACGAGAAACGGTCTGGGATGATCCGAAAACCAAACTACGCTCCCCGAAATCATTCTACGTCTCCTTAAGTCATGGTGTGGTCGATGGAGGATTATTCTGTTTTTTAGTATCACAAACACGGACATGGAGGTCCATTCCGGATCGCTCCCAGATCAACGATCGGTTTGGTGTGGTTCGTCGCACCATCAATTCCCTGATCGGGCAGGCTTCCGGTTGACATCGTAATTGAACGAGAGAATTTTCAGTTCTACTTCCCGGTTGTGACGTGCATCTTGTTGAGAGTTGAACTGACATGAGTCATGTGGGTATTTAGTTGTTTTTCAAAATGATGAGAGCAAGTGCCGTTCATTGAATATGCTTGACCTGATGCTGAAGTGATCGGAAGGATTGAAATTGAAATGATTATCACCGTTGATGTGATTTCCGACGTGATTTGCCCGTGGTGTTACATCGGCAAACGGCGACTTGAAAAGGCCATCGCTGATCTTGATGGCAAGCACGAAGTTTTGGTTCACTGGCACCCGTTCCAATTGAATCCCGAGATGCCCAGGGAAGGTGTCAGCCGAAAGGAATATCGAATCAAAAAGTTCGGCAGTTGGGAACGGTCGCAGGAACTTGACGCCAAACTGATTGCGGTCGGCGAAACAGAAGGGATCCATTTCGCCTTCGACCGAATGGAACGGACACCGAATACAGCGGACGCTCATCGACTCATCTGGCTTGCCGACCAACATGGCTGTCAGGATGCAATCATGGAGGCATTGTTCCTTGGATATTTTTCAAAGGGCCATGACATCAGCAGTCGCCAGACACTTCTTGATGTCGTCGCCGAAGCGGGCTTGGATCGGCAACGGGCCGAGTCGCTGTTGAGCAGCAACGAAGGGCTGGAAGTGATTAAGGAAACCGAAAAATTGTCACGACAGCATCAGGTGAATGGCGTTCCATTCTTCATCATCAACAACGAGATCACGCTGTCCGGGGCACAACCGCCAGAAACATTTCTTGCCGCCTTTCAAAATGTGATTGCGTCGGCGTGAATCCTTGGTCGATTGCTGGTAAATACCAAAATGCTTCGGACTGTGTCTCGTTCCGATTTCCGTTGGGCTTGCCCCAGCGGGATCACAACTGGTCAGCTACAATGATCGAAGCGCGTTGGCCTGCTCTCCTTTGGGCTTGCCCCAATGGAAGCAACGACTGTTCAGCTACTCCGGCGACACTCGCCTTTGAATCGAGTTCCTGTCGTACGTTCCGAACGTTCCAACATAATAACCAAAACGGTACGCAGGCTTCATTCCCTGCGGATAGGCAGATCGGTGTCATTTCGTGCAACTCCAGCCGGCGAGCTATTGAGTCGTTGCTTCCATCCGGGCAAGCCGGACGGAGAGCTGCTTTCAACGGTTTGCCTTTAAGTAGGTTGCAGTTGTTGGTCCCATTGGGACAAGCCCAAAGGAAACCAAAAACGATTTTTTGAGACGCAGATGAATTAACCTCGGGGGGGGGCGACACTGACTTTTCCAAGAAAGGGACAAAGGATTCGGGCTGAATTATTCAGACGCGCCCCAACCAGCGGCCAAGGATTCTGCCGCCGCTTTCACCCTGGGCAGAATATCGACATGCGACAACAAGGAAGTTGGTATGGCGGATGCGCCCCAACGGCAGCCCGCGATAGCGCCAACGAGTACAGGACAATAGTTGGAAGGTCCGGCGAACGCCAATGAACGGTTCAGTGCCTCGTCAAAACAGGCCGACTGGTTGACGAAGTAAATCGCCGCTCGAATCACGTCTGTTGCAAAGCCACCGTTGTTGCCCGGCTCTTTCTGATCGACGAATCTACCACGCTTTCGCAATGCCTCGTCCCAGCCCACGCCTTGGATCAGCGATCGGCACAACTGGTTATTCGTTGCGGCGGTCTCGCCGGCCATCGGGTCAAAGTGCGTCAGTCCAGCTTCGGTCATCGCAAAATCGGCGAGGTCATTGTCAGCGATGCCAGCGAACATCGACAACGGTGGTGATCGGTGGGTTGGGTTACAGCCCGCCGTCATCCCGTTGAATTCATGGTGGACCTGTGCCGTAACATTCTTGATCGGGATCCCGGCCGCAAGTAATGAAAATACTCTTTCGCTCACGGGTCCGGTGTCGAATGCTCCCTCACGCCGCCATGAAAGGTAGCGGTTAAGGATGTCGGATGGGTCGAATCTACCGCAGTCAATGAGGCTTTCAGCCAGACGGACGGCCATGCGAATCGGCCCGCCAATGCGATCACCTGCGGCCAGTCCGACCAGGACGCCTCGACAACGATCTTCAACGAGAGAAGCTTTGCTCATCTTTCAGCCTGCTCGACCGTTATGTGTTAATCTGGGGCCAGTGCAATCTGCTTTGTCTCGCAATCGTTTTCATTTCATTCGGAATCCCGACCGGCTACCGTTTCGACTTCTTCCTCTTAAACGCAGATTCATCACCAGGATAGAGACAGATCATCCCAGTAATTTCATCGCCTTCAAGAGTCGCCCATCCTCGACCTTGAGCGGAATCGGATTCGTTGTTGCCAACCCAAGCGAATTCGACACACGGTTTGCCATCACAGGTTCCGACTCGGTAATCGATCTGACCCTGGACATAGCCGAATTGAAAGGAGCCGATGTTGTGCGAGCCAAACTCGAAACAAACTTCGACTTCCTCGTCCACGAAATCCTGATCCCAAAGATCCATCCACGTGATGCGTTAATAGCCGACAAACAGGCTCTTCCGGGTTGATTTCTTTGCCATAGCCTTTTTGCCTTAGTTTGTTTGGTCGTCAGATAGACATCTCGTCGCCGCGACCACTTACTCTACAGGCACTGCCCGTTTGGAGAATCGGACAAACGATGCGTTCCGGGATTTTGTAGAAGTTCTTTCTAACTCCAATATAGGTAGCGTGTTATTCCTCTGGCTACTTCAGAGGTTCGTCAGAAAGATGGAAACGGAGAGTGTTCCCGGCCACTGGCCCAGTCGAGGTTGACGTTGCACTGACCAACGCATTTTGCAGGCTTAAAAAATCATGTCATGAGCAGGTTCCAAATATTAATAAAGTACTCATGTGTTCATGTTGACAATTTTAAAAGTTATAGATGGTATGTTTGTCGCATTATGTTTGATTTGACAAAGCGATAAAGCTGGTCGGGAAAATGCGGGGAAGAGTATTCTCGGTTCGTCTGGCCAGGTTTGTTTTTTGGTTGCGTCTGCTGCCAACGACGACGAGGAAGAATCCGTGGAATGACTTCCAAAGCTCGCCTGGATTTTCGGAAATCGAAACCTGACGACAGCATTTGACCTTTGACATCTCGGAAGAAATTGAAAACGGACCGCCCCCGCTGCCATCTACAGGAGCGGGCTGGTCCGTGCGGGTTCGTTGCTTGCCCTCCCGAAGAATGGGAGGAACCAAATGTATTTGGTGAAGTCGACCAATTTGGCCAACTTCAAAGTTCAGAAAATCCTATAAAAATAGGAACTTGGCCAACTTGACCAAGTTGGCCAAGGTTTTTGTGGGGCTGTGAATCCTCGACCAACTCCTGCACTTGATTTGAGAATTCGGCGAGGCGCCATAGTTGCGCAACGGTGATGATTCAGTTCCCGAAGAGAAGATGGATTTTACCACGGAGACACAGAGGTCACGGAGAAGATTTCAAATGCTGGAAAATCAGCGAATCGCTTCTCATTCGTGAATTTACAAACTCTTTGTACCTATGTACCTCTTTTCCTCTATACCTCTGTTTTAAATCGGTTTTCCGATCATTGACGAAGTTGATGTTTTGCAAGAGCCGACAATCCCCTTAAGAAAACTGAAACGGCCTGGTTTCCGCCAATGTTGCGCAACCGATTCCATTGTTGCTCAAGTTTTTTTGACAGAAAAATCAACTACGGATGGCACCAAGGGCCACGGTTCAGAGAAAGCAGGGTTTTTGAACAGAAGGACACGAAGTTAACGAAGTTAAGAAAATCGACGGAGTTGAGAAAGACCATTTCATTGCTGTCTCGGTACCTCAGCGTCGCTCAGGCTCGGCCAATGTCTCGCACCATAGTTGCGCAAAAATCCCATAGTTGCTCAAGCGTTTTGAAAGAAACGTAAACCAGAAAGAATTCACCCACGGATAACACTGATCGGCACGGATAAGAGGACAAGCAAGAGTCGTCATTGCTTTTTGTGTCTTTATCAGTGCCCATCCGCGGTATCCGTGGTTAAAAATCTTGCGTTCTCCAGCACCTGCGTTGGTTTTGGTGGGCCTCGAAGACTCGACCGCACCCTACAACTTCTCGAATTTCCAATTCGGTTCGTCCATAGTTGCGCAAATCTTCAGACCACTGAAATGTTGAAAAAGTCCTGTGTCCGCCAATGTTGTTCAAACAATCCCATCGTTGCGCAAGTTGCTTTGAAATAGAAATGACGCCTAGGTTTTCCTCTCTTCCGCCGTGGTGCTCGCTTCTCTTCGAGGCGCGGTTAAACTTAAGCCCGACCCCGGAACACAGTGCTCCCGAATGAAATTGGAGTGATGAAAATGTCTCGTGATGATGACCTTGCTTTACTGCACCGATATACCGATAGCGAAAGTCTGATCAAACATATGCTCGCCGTTGAGGCCGCCTGTCGGGCGTATGCTCGCAAGTTTGGTGAGGACGAGGCGAAGTGGGGTACGGTTGGTCTGCTGCATGACTTTGACTACCAACGCTGGCCAGATTCGCCAGATCATCCGCTGCAAGGGGCCGCGATTCTAAAAGAGCACGGCTATTCTGATGAAGTGATCTATGCCATCAAGTCGCATGCTGACTATCTGACCGACTGCCCGCGAGTCTCGCTGCTCGACAAAACCTTGTATGCCTGCGACGAATTGTGCGGCTTCATTACTGCCTGTGCGCTGGTTCGGCCTGGCCGACTGGAAGGCCTGACGCCGTCGAGCGTCAAAAAGAAATTGAAGCAATTGTCGTTTGCCGCCTCGATCCATCGTGATGACATCACCAATGGTGCTGCGGATCTAGGCGTCGATCTGGACGAGCACATTGCATTCTGCATTGCAGCATTACAACCGATTGCCTCAGAACTTGGATTGTTGCCTGAGAGTCAGGCAGGTTAAAGGCCAGGACGTGCTCCACTCATTCGCGAATTTTCGAGGGTCTTGATGTCGGAATCGCCAGATTGGGGTTGGCCCAATTTCGGTCGAAAACTATAGTCCGCTTCCGCAGGCGGGGGCCTGCTTTCGACCCTTTACACGCTCGAGCATGGAGGCACCGCGTGGACAAGATTCTTGTTGCTGGAATTAATACGGTTGTTGGAGCCAATCTGGCCGAGGCTCTTACGAGCCAGCATTCCGTGGTTGGCGTTTCGTTCGATGGCAAAGTCGATCTGCCAACCTGTAGCGTGGAATCGGAAACTCCTCGTAAACCGGGTGCAGTCCTCGAATACTTGCAACGCACACAACCAAATCGAATTGTGCTCTGTGGAGCCGGAGCCGAATCGAGCTGGGACGAAAGTCGACGTCCTCAAGCTTCCGATGTCACAGAGGCCAAAATGTGGATCGATGCCGCCCACGAAGCGGGTTGCCGGCTGACACTGATTTCGTCAGACGCGATCTTCACTGGTCCGTGGATGTTCCACGCTGAAAACAGCCATTCGTTGTGTACAAGCAATGAAGCCAGTTTGCTCAAGCAGATTGAACAGCACGCTGCCGAGAAATCACCTGATGCGTTAATTGTCCGGACGCACGCAATCGGCTGGCAGCCCGGTTCCGGTCATGGCTGGCTTGAAACGTTGCTGACGGAACTGGAACGAGGCACGATTGGATCAGTCGATTTCGCTCGACATGGCACTCCGATGCTCGCGACCGATCTGGCCGATGTCCTCGATAAGAGTTGGGAATCAGGGCTGGTCGGGATTCATCATATCGGCGGGGCTGAACGAATCAGTCCTCGCAAGTTTGCCTTGAGACTGGCGGGTCATTTCCGGCTGGCAACACCTGCCTCGCCGATTGCAGGATCACTGGCTGATCGCACATCCGGCTTCGGTTGCGGCGAGACTTCGCTTCAAACTCGAAAGATCCGACGTGCACTGGGAATCCCGGTACCACTTTTGGACGAAAGCCTGGATCGGCTGTATCAACAACATTTGAACGGCTATCGAGCTCAACTAAGCGGCCAAGCCCAAGTCAGTCGTGTGGCCTAACCGGCCCGGCCCGTCACAGCCGGTTGATTCGCGTCTAATGAGGGGTTCAGAATTGGATGATCGTTCGCGCGTTGAAGGCGCGATGATCGTGATGGGCGAGGCTGGCCGAATAAAACGGCCAATCTGTGGTCTGGTAATTCTGTAGTGCAACACTATCGTACTTGCGGTTGAAGCTCGAGGGTGCCACGGTTTTGGAGTCTTCGACAAGGCCGTGTCTTAATGGTTTGATTACTCGACCAAAGAGCACGGCCTTACCGACGACGGTAAAACCGTGGCACCCATTTCATTTCCTCAGTGGATTCTGCGGGCACTGCTTAAATCGATTTCAAACGTGCAGGACATCCGCCATTTCGCCTGCGTGGTAACTCGACCGAACGAACGGGCCGCTGGCGACCATGCTGAATCCGAGACGTCGCATCTGCTCCCCAATCTCGTCGAACTCTTCCGGTGGAACGTAACGTTCGACGGGTAAGTGTTCGGCGGTCGGCTGCAGGTATTGGCCCAGCGTCAGCATGTCGACACCGACAGCCCGAAGATCGGAACAGACTTCGAGTAACTCATCTCGTGTCTCGCCCAAACCGAGCATTAAGCCGCTTTTCGTGGGCATTTCAGGCGCCTCGTCCTTGATCTGTTGCAGCAGATCAAGTGTGCGGCGGTAATCAGCGTTTCGACGAACCCTGTCGTATAACCGAGGCACCGTCTCGGTATTGTGATTGAAGACATCGGGCCGAGACTGGATCACGCGAGAAATGGCGTCGCGATTACCGCGAAAGTCCGGCGTCAAAACTTCGACCTTCGCACCAGTCCGCTCGCGAACGGCAAGAACGCATTCATAGAAATGGCCAGCTCCCCCATCCGGAAGATCGTCCCGCGTTACCGACGTAATCACGACGTACTTCAAGCCCAACCGTTCTGCGGCTTCTGCAACCCGGCCCGGTTCATCAGCCAGGACCGTTTCCGTCTTCCCTTTCAAAACTGAACAGAAGCCACAAGGCCGAGTGCAGACATTACCCAGGATCATGAACGTCGCTGTCTTCTGTGACCAGCACTCCGTTTGATTCGGACACTTGGCACTCTCACAAACCGTTTCCAGCTTGAGGTCCGCAATGACGTTGGTGGTAAACTGCATTCCCGCCTGAGGCAAAGGCCGCTTCAACCACTTAGGAAGCCGCTGCCGTGTCGGCGCGGATTCCTGACCATCATTAGGAAGTATACTCAAAAGTTCCGCTGCCATTTTTCACGCTCGCGTCAATGAATGAAGTTTATCTGCGGGCACGTTTCCACGGTCCACTTGTATGAGTGGTTGATGGATCGTGCGGATTTCAAAGCATTTTTTGGTGTTTCACTCTCGGTTTGTTTGCACGGTATTTTAGCCGTGACACAAGATTAGACCATTTCGATTCTGCATGTCAGGCATACACGTATACCTTTCGAGTAGCGCGGTGCAATAGTGGATGTCCGGTGAAAACGTGGTAGCCGTCATAGCCTAGAGCACTGGCGACGTTTCTGATTAATGCTTCTCGAACGGTCGACATGGCCGTCGGGCGAGTTCGCTGTGAAGCGAGTGAAGTCACTTTGACGTCGGAGCGAGTCCATCGGACGAGATCGAGTGCTTCTTGAGGCAGCGAAACGTTGACGTAGAACCCGCCATACGACACCCAGTCTCGAACTGAGGCACCGATAAACGCGAATTGGCCGCAACGGCAGATCGCGCCGGGTACTGCGGATGAGCGCTCGGCGGCGACTTTTAGATCGGCGGCTGATGCAACAAGGACATTTTCCAGGTTGGTTCGATAGTCCAACAACCCTAGCCCCAACCTCTCCAGTGGAACAATGACGTAAACGGCGAGTTGGCCCGGAACGTGCACGAACGTTCCACCGCCCCGATTCAGCCAGCGGACATCCATCTTTCGTGCGGTTAATTCTTCCCATTCAACAAGCACATCGGCGAAACTTCCTTCGCGTCCGATGGTGACAGAAGGGGGGTGTTCGCAAACCAGGATTGCCCCGTGGGAATCTGATCTTGAGGCAATATCGCTACGCAGACGTTCCTGCAGTTCTTTCGACGACTCAAGATCGACCGTTCCCAGCAGAAAGACGTCGAGCGAAGACGATGCCTGCGAATGGTTCCTGCGATCAGTCAAAGGGACGTTCATGAAATCGAGTCAATTCAGCGTGATTAAAGACAAATACCAACTGCTAACAGTCTACAGCAGTCGTCGAAGTCCCGCCAATAGAGCGCGTTTTTGCTGCGGTCTGTGACCGTTGTGAGATAGAATCCTGACACATTCTGTTGAATTGGCATGTGTTGAGACTTGAGTCTTACGCCGCGCTTCGCTGTGATCTCTGGAACGATCGCCATCCCGATGATTTGGTATTTGTATCTTTGCCGTGCAGGGATATCTAACAAGCTCTGTCGATCTACGTAATTGCGGGAACCTGACAACGCATCGGAGTTCGTGCTATGAATCAATTTCAATCTGAAATCAGCCGACGATCATTCCTGGGAGCAGCAGCAACCGGGATTGCCTCGGCAAGCATATCTTTTGGAGCGGATCAACCAGGTGCGGTCGGGGGGCTGCCGGAAACAACGGCCAAACGGAAACCGCGAATTGTCGCGATCAACTCTGTCTACCGATTAAAGTCGCACGCTTACCATATCGCAGGCCGGTTTATTCACGGTTATACGCGAAACGGGTTCCATCATCAGCCGCCATTCGAGCTGGTTCGGATGTGGAATCACCAGCAGCCCGTCGCGGACCTGGGTCCCAGCGTTTGTGAACAGCACGGTATCGAATTGTGTAAGACGATTTCCCAGGCGTTGGGGGAGAAGCATGGACTCGACATCGATGGAGTTCTGCTGATCATCGAGCATGGCGACTATCCGAAAAACGAGCGAAATCAATTGCTTTACCCCCGCTATGAATTCTTCGAACAGATTGTTGAAGTCTTCAAAAAGACCGGGCGCACGGTACCAATTTTCGTCGACAAACATCTGTCTTACGATCACAAGCTGGCCGCAAAAATGGTGCAAACAGCGCGTGACATGAATTTCGGGTTGATGGCTGGTTCGTCACTTCCCGTCACCTGGCGTCGGCCTGAGATTGAACCGACATTGGGAACTCCTTTTAAAGAGGGACTTGTCTGTTTCGGTTACGAAGGGAAAGCGGTCGAGATTTACCTGTTTCATGCGCTTGAAGTTTTGCAATGCATGATGGAACGAAGGAAGGGGGGCGAGACCGGTGTGAAGTCTGTCGAGTTTCTTGAGGGAGATGCCGTCTGGGAGGCGGGGGATGAGGAACGCTGGTCCTGGCGGTTGCTGGATGCAGCGCTCGCTCGTTGTCCCAGCAAGAACACCGGTCCGGTTCGTGAGAATGTGTTGACACCTCAGGCATTGTTGATTGAGTACGAAGACGGAACCCAAGGGACCATCTTGAACTTGTTCGAGCAAACCTCGGATTTCGGCTTTGCAGCGAGCATCGAAGGCTGGTCTGAGACGTTATCCAGCTGTTTCTATCTTCCCGCCCCGCCGGGTGCCCGATTCTTCGATCCTTTGATCTATAATATCGAGAAGTTCTTTGCCTCGGGAACACCGCCATACCCCGTGGAAAGGACGTTACTCACCAGCACCATGACCGATCTGGCCATGCTGTCGCTGCATGAGAAAAGCCGTGTCGTGACTGATCCCGCACTGAGCGTAAAGTACTCAGCACCGAAAGACAGCGGATTCTTCCGGGGTCCTTATGTGGATGCGGAGTGACGTTGGTCAGATGAAACGAACTGAAGATGTGCTTATGGAACAGAAAGCTGCGATAACGGGTGGCACGGTTTTGCCGTCTTCGGTTAAGCCGTGCTCTTCGGATACATTATCGAATGATGAAGACACGGCCTTACCGAAGACGGTAAAACCGTGCCACCGTGCGGTTTGACTGCCCATAAAGCGAATCACTTCTCCATCAACCTGTCTGGCCGTTTCATCAGGCCAAGGTGACATTGGGTAACGGCGATCAGTCGACGAACCGTTCGTTGTACCAGCGAAACAGGGATCGAAAGCAGTGCGTAAAGTCGTCGGGATCACGTTCGATCATCGCGGCAATCTCGGCCATAGGGCGGAACTCGCCCGACAGAATTTCTCCCGGATCGAATGTGGGTGTCTCATCGGTGACGGCACGATAAAGGCCGCTGTGTTCGAACGCGGTCTCGACGCCGTTAGCCGGAAAAATTCCCAGGAATTCCACGTCGGCGCGTAATCCCAGTTCTTCTTCGAGTTCGCGTACTGCTGCCGTTGCATAATCTTCACCGGCACTCAAATGGCCTGATGCTGACGAAGTGCATTTCAGCGGCGCTTCATCTTTGGTGGCAGAACGTCGATGAATCAGCAATTCACCTTTGGAATTGAATACGAAAATATGGACCGCTCGATGCAGCCAATGATTCGCGTGGACCACGGAACGTGGGGATTGAAAGAGAACACGATCTTCCTGATCGACAACATCGAACATTTCTTCGGTCATGATTCTCGCAAACTTCTGAAGAGTCGGCTCAGTCATCAAGCGTTGTAGGGTTGGATGACGTGTTTATCCATACGCTGTGCGATTTCGGTCAGTCTTGGAAGTTCTCCACCACCGACTTCAGCCGTCGCCCAGCCGGAATAGCCGATCTCTTTCAAGGCAAGAAGTACCCTTGGCCAATCGCAATCACCTTCACCGATTTCGACACCGAACCCTGCTCCTTTGCCCTTTTCATTGGCGATTTTGCGGCTGAATTCCTTAATGTCCAGCTTGCCAATCCGCGAACCGAGTGTTCGAATCCAGTGTTCGGGCCAGCCGTAATTCACAATGTTGCCGACGTCGAAATACGAGCCGACGATCGGACTTTGGAATTCGTCGATATAGCGTTTCATTTCGACCGGGCTGAGCAGAAAATTATTCCAAACATTTTCGAACAGAATCTTGATTCCCAGTTCTGTCGCCAGAGGAATGCACTTTCGGATTTCGGCCTGTGACCGGATGTATGCGTCCTCGTAGGATACTTCTTTATTGACGACTGCTGGGACCAATAAAACGGTCGTGCCACCGTAGAGCTTGGTTTCCCGCAGGCATTTCTCGAGAACTTCAACCCCCTTCGCCCGAACGGCGGGATCAGGACTGCTGAGTGGCTGGCCCCAATGAACGTAATCGACCATGCCGTGTACGATCAGTCCAGATTCACCCATCGCGCGTTTGACGTCATCAACCGGTTGATCGCTATCGACGTCGATCCCTTCGAACCCCGCCTCTTTCACCATCTTGAACTTGTCGACGAGCGAACCCTTCCCTCCCACCATACTCAGCTTGAGAGCTTTGCGAAGACGGGGCTTTTCGTCGGCGGCCAGAACCGTCTGACTGGACATTGATAGCAGCCCAGCGGCTGCGGCGATGCCAGCAGTATGTAAGAAGTCGCGTCGATCAAACGTTGAAGCCATGGTGTCTTCCAAGTGAAGAGGGATTCGTGTTGGACACCACGATCTTAGCAGTTATTTTCGCGCGATGCAGTACAGATAGCGGTTAGTTCTCAGGAACATTTGTCCGTTGGAAAACGCAGGAGTCGCATTACAGGTCCCTGCGTCTTCATCGACCGCGTTGCGAGCTACCGATTCGAACTGAGGCTTGGCGGCATAGACGTAAGTTCCATTTTCGCGAGAGGCGGCGAACAGTCGGCCGCTTGCCACGACGACTGATGAATATAACTGTCCGGCGTCGGCCAATCGTTCCCGATAGACCTGTTCGCCGTCGGATGTTTTTACACAAAAGGCGATTCCACGATCACTGACCCAATAAAGGTGCTCCCCAAACAAGACTGGAGATGTGACATACGAGCCGAAATCTTTACGCCAGACCGTATGCGTTTTGGTGACGTCATCGCGACCACCGACTCGAATGGCGACCGCTCCTCCCTGTCGCCCACCGATGGCGTAGACAATTCCATTTTGTGAAACGAGCATGGGTGATATCACACCTTCTTTGACTCCTTCTGCAAACCAGAGGAAGTCACCATTATTCGGATCGAGTCCCCAGATCTCATGGGGAACACTGACGACCAATTCCTGTTTCCCATCAGGCAAATCAACGAGAATTGGGGAACTCCAGCAACCACCGAACCCGTCTGCGTCGGTTTTCCAGACTTGTTTACCCGTTTCCTTATCGAGGGCGATCATCGCTTTAGATTCTGCGAAGGCGGGAACAATCACGAGGTTCTTATACAGGATGACACTGGCCCCTTGGCCCCAGCCCATTTGTGCTGAACCGGTTCCAACACTCGTCTGCCAAAGTTGTTTGCCATCCAGGTCGAAAGCGAGAACACCCGCCTTGCCGAAAAAAACATAAATGCCAGTTCCGTCGGTGGCAGGAGTACTGGTTGCGTAGCCGTGACTTTGGATTTGTCCCTGGTATCGGTCTTCGTTTGGGGTCCCTTTTACAGGCGATTCCCAGAGGACTTTTCCATCGGCTCGATTTAAGCAGATGAGGACTCGTTCGAGTTGACTCAGTTCACCCGGTGTGGAACGGTTGACACCGTATCCGCGATAACAGGTGACGAAGACCCGTTCGCCCAGTGTAATCGGACTGGAAGCGCCAGGACCGGGCAGTTCGATTCGCCATGCCACGTTTTCGGTAGCCGACCACGTCGTAGGATAATCGCGATCATCGGCGACGCCTGTCCCGCCGGGGCCGCGGAACTGCGGCCAGTCGGCGGCTGGCAGCACATTGATCGCAATGCCGACGAGACCAGTCAGAATCACGGAACGTAGTGCGAGTCGCGACATGAAAGCCTCGTTGTTCGTTTTGTAGAGCAATTGTGAGAAGTGTTATCGACAGAATAAATTCGTTAAACGAAGCCCCCTAACCTTTGGAAGAAGGTCAGGGGGCTGAGAATGTCTACTCGCAGGCGTACGAGTTGCACTATCCAAGTGACGATTCAGATTGGCGCGCCATGGCGTACCCTCCTGCAATCTGCTTACGATCGATTTCGATCAACTTCATTCCGCTTTGGGCTGAGGACGCTTTGGACGACCACCGGCTCCTCCACCGCCTTGACCACCACCGCCAGGTGGTCCGCCTCGACCGGGGCCGCCGCGCAGTTGAGCGACGTCGAATTCTTTGCCCTTGAGTGTCGCAAACGTATCGAGTTGAGCTTTGGTCAAGACTTCGTTGATCTTGGCGTCGCGTTCTTTATTCAGCTCCTGCATTTTTTCGAATCCACCACCGCCACCGCCGCCACCAGGTTGGAAGAGTTCACGGGTTTTCGCACCGTAATCATCCGAAATTGCGGTGATCTTGTCGGTTTGTTCCTTGGTGATAGTCAGTGCTTTGACGACTTCCGCATCAGAATAGGCTCCGGTGCCCTGGTTTTGCCAGTTGATCTGCTGCAATCGGGTGTATTGATCGGCTGAGACAACGGCTTTCAGTTTCGGCAGGAATTTATCGGATAGCGTCTTCATGTTCGCCATCATTGTATCTCTGGCTTTGGTCCGTTCTTCTTCAGTCATATCTTGAAAATTCTGACGACCACCAGCACCCATCGATTCTCGCATTGCAGTACGGTATTCATCGATGACCGCTTTCACTTTGGCCGTTCCGTCTTCGGTCAGTCCCAGGTCCTTTTGCACGGCTTCGTTGCCTGCAACATTCAGGATTCCGCCAGCTCCGCCACCAAATCCGCCGAAACCACCACGACCGCCGCGACCACCAGGCCCTTGAGCCTGCGCGGCCGTCGCGAACGCGAGACTGGCCACCAAAAACAGCATCCACCCATTAGTTCTCATCGCAATTTACCTTTTTTTGGAATTCTTACGTATCTCCGCGAGGCCGAACGGAACGTGGACGGCAAATAGAAATCTCGCGAAATTACTCGTTCAAAAACACAAAACA
Source organism: uncultured Schlesneria sp. (assembly GCA_903904835.1). Taxonomy (GTDB): domain Bacteria; phylum Planctomycetota; class Planctomycetia; order Planctomycetales; family Planctomycetaceae; genus Schlesneria. The sequence continues at coordinate 58,919 of CAIVEI010000101.1, forward strand.
GACACCGGACCAATCACTTCAACACCAGTTCTTTGTCAATTTCTTTCGATATTATTCCCGCCGCAGGGACGGATTCGGTTGCGAGTGGCAACCTCACTTCGAGCGTTGTGCCGACTCCGACTTGACTTATCGCCACGATTGTCCCGCCATGTGCTTCGACGATCGTCTTACAGATCGACAAACCCAGGCCACTGCTTCCTTCGGCTCGAGATCGAGCCTTGTCAACCTGATAGAATCGATCGAAAATTCGTGACAACTGATCGGCGGCGATTCCGACTCCTGTATCGTTCACTGAGATTATCGCCGTTTCACTCTCCGTTCGCGTCGTGACGCGAACACGGCCTCCTTCAACGTTGTAGCGTATGGCGTTTGTCAGCAGATTCGTAACGACTTGTGACAGGCGGTCCCAGTCGCCACGGACGTTACACGAATCTGGCTTACATTCGATTCGGATCTGACGTTCGGCGGCAAGCGGTTCAACAAGTTCAGCACAGTCCTCAAGCAACGGTTTCAGGTCGAAACGGTCTTGCTTAAGCGACGGTGCTCCTGAATCGAACCGGGCAAGCAGCAGCAATGAGTCGATCAGTGATCTCATTCGTTGTGAAGCTCGGCGACAGGTCTCGATTGCTCCACGATAATCTTCGTTAGACCTTGGTCGGGCAAGTGCTAACTCGGTATGTGCCGAGATGACAGACAGCGGCGTTCGAAGCTCATGAGAGGCGTCAGCAGTAAATTGGCTTTGCCGCTCGAACGCCGACTGCAAACGGTCAAATGTTTGATTGAGAACCGTGGCGAGTTTGCCAAGTTCGCTATCGGTTTCCTTGACGTTAATCCGTTTTGACAGATCTAAAGCCGAAATGGATTCTGCCGTAGCTGTCATCTCGGCGATGGGAAGAATGGCACGAGATGACAGCCAGCCTCCACCCAGGACACCTGCTGCTAGAATGACCAATCCGGCCCCTGCAAGCAAGAATCCTGATCGATGATGGGCAGCCAGATCTTTCTCCAATGACCGACCGACGAGAATGTTCATGTCGAACATTCCGGCGTGAATCACTTCGCGATATGTTTGGTCGCCGGGTCGAGACCTGACAATTCGAATCGGTAATCCTTCGCGTCCAACGTGCAGGTTAGGGTAACTGATCGTGGGGGCCGAATCAGACTTTTGAAGCAGGTCTCCATTTCCGCCCCAGATAACAAAGTAAAGTCGCGATTCTTCGTCACCATGAAATAACTGCTGAAATTCTTCTGGAAGTGGCCCAGGATCAAACCGGTCACGTCGCGGAGGCCCAGGGGGACCCGCCTGGTCCGGCGGGGATGCCGGTGGACTTTCGGGACTGGTTTGGGTTCGAAGTGAATCGGCACGCGGCGACGCAGCCACGATATTCGCATCGGCTCGTACGATGGCATCGGCTTCAGGATTAGCTTCATCGGCACGACGGGGACGACGATTACCACTGGGCCGACCGCCTGGAGGGCGTGGCAAAAGTCGACGTAACTGAGACATGACGACGCCCGCCGTCCGATCCAGTTCGGCATCAACTTGTTGAAGCCGCGTCTGCCAGTGAAGACTATGGACGATCCCTCCAAAACTGGTGAGTACGATCAATAGCACAATCGCGTGCCAGACCTGCAATCGCCAGCGGAGTGATTTGAACATGTTCTTCTCGAGGCAACGAAAAAGGGCGAATTCAATTTTTGATAAGACAAGAAATCTGAGATGAGTTATTCGCCGACGGCGAGTATCTATTACGGATCGGGTCATTTCAACTGTCAATGATATAACCCATACCTCGACGAGTCGTAATTAATTCACGGCCAACTTTGCGACGGATATTGGAAACGTAGACGTCGACGAGATTCGAGAGTGAGGCATCGTATTCATCAAATAAATGGTCATAGATTTTCGTCCGCGTGACCAGTTCGCCTCGGTGGATTGCCAGGAACTCCAGAAGGCAATATTCCTTAGCTGTCAGGGCGACTGCAGATCCGTCAACCGAGACGGTTCTCGAAGTCATATCGATTGTAACGTTGCCGATCTCGATCACCGGTTGAGACTTTCCCGCCGATCGTCGAATCAGGGCTCGCAGACGTGCTGCTAATTCAGACAGTTCAAAGGGCTTGACCAGATAATCGTCGGCGCCTGTGTCTAGGCCACGGACCCTGTCTTTGACGGTGTCGCGGGCTGTCAACATCAGCACCGGTGTGGTCCTGTTTTGTCGCCGAAGTTCCGACAGAACCGACCAGCCATCGCGTCTGGGCAACATGACATCCAAGAGAATGGCGTCATAATCCCAAGTGACACCTTTGAAAAGACCATCCTCGCCGTTGTCCGCAGTGTCAACGGAATAGCCCTCTTCACGCAGGTACATTGCGACCGCGCGAATTACGTCTGGTTCATCCTCGACTACTAACACTCGCATACTTAACCACCCAGATTCTGATCGTTCATTTCACAGCCGCCGTGTTTGTGCGACCAGAAAAGAATCACTCGCAGAAGCTTTTTCTTCGCCGTACGATCCATGTCAAAAGAAGGGTCTTTTTCAAACTGGGAATTCTACACTAATAACCTTAACCCGAGATGAAGAGTCGAGTGGAAAAAAAATACCACTGGCGAGCATCTTCGCTCGCCAGTGGTACATAATCTGGAACTGGAACTGTGAAGACCCGCTAGTCTTCCAGCGGATGCTTGCGGCGCGGTGGCGGCGTGGCCGCTTCTGCATCATTTTCGCCGCTGTTGGCGTCATCAACATCGCCGCTTGACGGTGCGGGGCGAGGCTTCCACTTCACGCGACCAGCGGGTGGACTGTCGACAACCTGCAGATTGTCCAATCCCAATCGGTCGAGACTAAGATTGGGCTGATTGATTGATGTGGGGATGGTCGGCGTGTTGTTTTTTTGTTCCAACAATTGCTGAACCATTGATTCCAGTCGGCGAATTCGTTCGGCGTCGGCCGATTCCTTGGGTGATTCACTGACGACTTCATGCGAAGCGAGTTGGACTTGGTTGACTTTTTCGTCCTTTTTCGGGCCGGCGAGTGATTCTGTCGTTTTTGGGTTTGAACCCATCGAAATCGTCGTCGTTCGTCGCAGCTTGCTGGCCATCTCGTCGACTGCCATACGATCGGTCTCTTCGATGGAGAGCGGCTTGGCGTTTTCGCCCATGACGGGTTTCTTGTTCCCATTCAGTGGCATGTTCGACAGGTCCGAGAACACCACAGGCCCACTCTTCGGCTTCAGGCGAACACGCAGCGCACAGTTGGCGTCTTTGACTCCCCGGCGCACATACGGAACGAAGACACTGTAAGTTGGGCCGAGCGACGTTTTCGTGAGATGGACGTCCCAGGATCCTGAGTCAAAGTCGAATTGTCGCAATGGTTTGGCCTGTGCTTCGGTGTCTCCCTGATCGTCAAATAAATAGATGCGGACATCGCCATCACATTGAACAGGAGTGGCCGCCTTATTTGAGAGAAACAGAATCTGTCCCGAGAACCCTTTGCACGGATACCCCTCAGGATCTCGTCCTTCGGCTTGTTGCCAAAGACACAAGACCTGCACGACGGGATCGGCCACGGACGCTTTGGGAATCTTTTTCTCAAAAGGAACGTGAAACGTCGTGCACCCGATAAAACTGCACAAAAACATTGTGCACGTTAGTGGCAGAACGATTCGTTGAACGTGAAACTGCATTTCAAACTCCATCCGAAATTGTTGCGATGGCAACTCGATAATCTCTCAGTTTGATCGTCCGACAGTACGTTTCTGAAAAAGGCCTCGTTTTTTGGGAGCCTCGGGTTTCACAAAACTTGCCTTCGACACTCCTGCATCGTCATCATCAATTTCCGTTGCTTGCATCCGCGAAGCGTTAATGCGAGTCACATTGGGGTCCGGTAATGGTGGCGGCGGAGGTACGCTTGGTGCCTGTTCTGCGGGTGACGGTGGAATAACAGTAGGGGCTGGAGGCAGAGCGGACGGCGACCGTGCTGGAATCGACTCAGGTAGCTCCTGTGGCATTTTCTGGATCACGGGCGATCCGTTCATCGAGGGAACGGGCGGAAGTACGGGTTGAACCCAGGGGATATGTTCCTCCTCAATCATCTCATCGGCAGCAGGAAGTGCACGCAATGGTCCATGAGCTTCCTCAGCTTCACTTTCGATGAAGTGAATTCGGCCCATTTCTATATCCTTCAGGCACTCTTCCTCGTCCGGGCCATTGATGATTCGTGGTGTCAGGAAGATCAGCAATTCTGTCCGGATGGATGAGCGGGAATCGTATCGAAACAAGCTGCCGACAAGTGGAAGATCGCCAAGAAGCGGTGCCTTGCGAGTGAATGACTCGTCACGTGAACTGATCATTCCCCCGATCACGATCGTACTATTCGACGGCACAAGGACCGTCGATCGAACGTTGCTGAGGTCCGTGATTCGCTGACCGACTGCAACACCTCGTGAATCTGTCGTTACCGTGACTGTTTCCTGACTCAACTGGCTGCGGTACGCATACATTTGAATCACGATGTTGCCGTCGTCATTAATTCGAGGTGTCACCTGCATGCCGATGCCGGTTTCACGTTGCGTCAGAATGGGCGATAGAACTCCGGTTGTGGCGTTGGTATTGAATGCCGTAACGGTTGGAATTGTCTGGCCGACGAAAACTTCTGCGAGTTGACTGTCAAGCGCTCGAATTTGTGGTCGACTCAGAATTGTGAGTTTCCGATTGGCAGCTAAAGCTCGCAACAGGACGTTGACGGCGTCCGATCCTGCGGAAAGGACAAGGCCCCCATACCCGAGTTGATTGTTGACCCGGCCAAGTGAAAAGTTGCTAAGACCCTGGCCAGCGACGGTTCCTGGAGATATTGCGAGGTTATTTCCAAGCGGAAGCCCCGCATTATTGAAGTTGAATCCAGGTGATCCTGTTTGTGCCAGAATGTGCTGAGTTGTCGTTTGCAAACCGGTGACGGCAGTCGTGGTCTCCGTCAAAATAACCGGGGGATCGAGAACGCTGCGGTTAAAAAAGATTGGATTTTGCAGTCCGAGTTCGATTCCGAATTCGTCCGTATTGTTGAGTTGTACTTCAACAATCAATGCTTGAATGACGACCTGTTTCGGCACTGAATCCAGCTTCCGGATCATCGCTAGAATGTCCGGATAATAGCGAGGTGTTGAACTGACCAGCAGGCTGTTCGAAATCGTATCGGGAATCACGATCACTTCGCGTTCGAGTTGTTCGACGTTACTCGTGAGGTTGGGGTCGAGTTGAGTCAGATCACGTTGTTGCTGAAAGAATGTCGTCACCGCTTGAGCGATCTGTGTCGCTGGGGTGTTGTTCAACCGAACCACCATGTTTTTCCGCGAACGAAGATCGCTTTCATCTAGTCGTAACATAATTGCTTCGACAACGCGCAAGGCATCACCACTGCCTACAGCGATCACGCTGTTTGTTCGGGTGTCGACCGAAAACTTCAGCGGTACAAGACTGCTGCTGGCGTCGTCAGCATTGGCAAGCTGGATTCCCAACAAAGGACGCTGCTGATTTCCGTTGGCGCCTTGCCCCTGAGTCTGACCGTTGAACAGCGCATTCAGTTGCTGAACCATCTGGTTGGCGTCTGCATGTTCGAGCGTAAAAACTTTAATTTCCGAGACAGTATTCGTTGGGCGGTCGAGGTTTGTGATCAATGCCTCGATGAGATCCATGCTCTTTTCTGAAGCCGTCACGATCAATGAGTTTGAGTGGGCTTCAGGAGTGACGCGGATATCAGAAAGAACCCCAGACTGTAATTCCCGCGAGTTATTCCCCTTATCGATCGAGAGGAATTGGAGAACTTGCGACTTCACATTTTTGAATTGTTCTTCAACTTGACCGCCACCAAGTCCCTGTTGTTGACCCTGTCCTCCTCCACCGCCGGATGACGAGGGAGGAGACAGCACGGATTGAATGGCCGAATTAATGACGGCGGCCAGTTCCGTGGCGACAGCATTTTTCAAAGCGAAGATTCGGACCTGGCTGATCGACTCGGACCCTTCACGATCCAATCGGCGAATCAGGGTCTGAATTTCTTCGAGATCGCGTGCGCGTGCTCGGACGATCAGCGAGTTCGATCGAGAATCGGCAATCACAAGGATTTTTGCACCGAGTGATTTTCGATCTTTATAGAACTCAGTGAGCAACGTCTCGACTTCCGTGGCAATTGCGGATTTCAACCCAAAAACCTGAAACTCGGTTTCAGGGTCGACCGGTTGATCAAGCTCTTCAGCAAGGCCAAGAATATTCTCCAGATCAGCGCCGGGGGCTACGATCAGCAGCGAATTGGGCTTGGTGACCGGAATGATCGCCACACTCTCTCGCGGTTGCGTCGCCTTCCCTGGAAACTTTGTCAATTTCTCATAAACCGATGTCAGCAACTCGGCCAATGATTCGGAATCGACGTTCTTCAAATGCAATAATTCGACCCTGGGCGCGGTCGCGACGGCGAGTTGCTCGATCTGTTTGATCACCTGTTCGACCTGAGCGACGTCCTTTTCGTTTCCAACAATGACCATCACGTTCAGGTCTTCAATGACCTGAATGTTGACTTCACCCTTGAAGTTTCCCAGTGCTCCACCGAATGCACCATCGGTGCCGTTTGACGAAGTTGAGGGAAACGGATCGTCTTTACTTTCAGCCTGGGCGAGTCGAGATTTGACGTCGGTTCCTCGAGCTGCCCGGATGCGGTCGATCTCGGCAGGAAGTTGGTCAGCAATCTGACAAACGTACTGAGTACTTGCTTTGACGTGGGTTTGTGTCTGACCATCCTGCGGCTGATCAAGAACCTTCAATAACTTGAGGACTGCGTCAATACTTTTGGAATTACCATCGATCAGCAACTCCTCATGGGGCTCGTCAATCGAGATCATGAACTGAACCGGGTTCGTCTGGATCTTCTCTCCGGCTGTTGTTTCGACCTTTGTTGGCTTGGTGACAACGCGAAAGGCAGGAAGTCCATTTCGACCCGAATCGACCAGCTCTGCGGATGTCTTCATCGTTCCATAGACACGTTTCGAGAGATCGACCGCTCTCAAATGACGCGTTCGGTAGACAGCGGCTGGAGCAGCGGCGGCTCCGACATTCTCAAGGTCTTTCGGAGGTTTCGACTCAAAGGGATGTGGTTTTCGCGACGGCGGAGAATCCGGTTCTTCAAAGAACTCTTCGTGAGACGTTTGTCGCACAGTGCGAGTTGGTTTCGACTTTCGTGGCGTCGGTATTTGATCTTCAACAGGTTCTGTTTCAGCGGCCTGCGGACGTCCTTGATTTCCGGTGTATCGCAGTGATTTTTGTGCCACGATTTCCTGGTTGGGATTGACGTTCCCGCGATCATCGCGGGAACCCGTCATGGATTCCGAACGGAATCCAGCCGGTTTGACGGACTCGTCGCGCTCCTCACTCGACTCCTTCGGTGCCGCTCGCTTAGGAAGGACGGCAGGTGCGTATTGAGGCCGTTGCGCCGTTGTTTCCAGCAAGATCAGGGTATTGGCTTTGACAATCAGTCGCAGTGACTGAGGTTCAAGTTCTTTGTTAATGATCCGGATCGCGTCCTTAATCGAATACTCGGTTCGGTCGAGCCGTGAAAATCGACCATGAGGGACACGGTCGGCGATAAAGTCCAGGTCACCCGCTTCCGCAATGTCCTGAAAAACTCTTGGCCATGAGGCCGAGTAATACGTGAGCTTGAGTCTGGCTTCGGCGGTTTCCAAACCAGAAGATTTCTCTCCTGGTTTGGGCTTGGTCGCGGCGGAAATGTGTGGCGCTGTCAGCGACGAAGGCATGACTCCTGCCAGCCAGCCGACCATTGCCAATCCTGAAGCAATCGCCAGGCCATTGCAGGTATGGCGAAACGGTGACCGACTGGCGAGTAATCGCAAATCAGAGCGACCGTTCGGTTCGGAACCGGATTCGTGGATCTTCATAAATATTCATCGCTTAGATGGACAATCCGTGCGCAAACACACTAAGCGATTTAATCGACAAAGTTTAACACGTGCTTGATAGTAAACTCTTGCTAGACACTCCAAATTAAGGTTGGCTTAGGACGCGATGTTGATTTGAGAAAGATCATTTGCGGCTGGGCAAACCCAAGCTTCAACGTTCGGCAGAAATGGCCGCAAGCAATTTTCATTTAGTACTCCGATCGCTATAAAGTGCGAGGCTGGGCACCACGCCAATCGAATAAAAAAGTCTCGATTGCCGGTACTAATCGTGTCGCAGGGATGCCTGTTTCTTCTTCACGTAGGGAGACCTCAAGCTGCCCGCAGGGGCCGAAGGCACACTGACGGAGCTCTGTTTAATGCTCGTTGTTGAAGAAGTACAACAAACAACAGACGAGTCCATCGCTTAGGTCCGCGGCTGGAAGCCGCCGTTACCGGTCGGCACCCTGCATAATGACGACCAGTGGCAGGCGCGAGCGGTCTCCACGAAGTCGAAGCTCTTCCAAAGCAGCACCAATATCAGGTGTCACAAACTTGTTAAACTTGATTTGACTGTTCACTTTGATGACCAGTCGCTTGTCAAAATCGACGAATTCTGTGGGCAATCGGACGGTGATGTTGTCGGCGTTACCCTTGATAACCACCGTACTTCCCGGTGTGATTTTAGCCTCGATTTCCATCGGGAGGATCTTTGGTGCCGGGACCGATGGCGCTGGCAGGATATAGTCGCGAGGCAGCGATCCAACCGTCAGCCAGAAAAAACGATTGTCGGCTTTACGCAGTGAGCGGACATCGAACTCCTTTGGCTGTGGGCGGCGGACGTGTGTTTCCATCCAATCGAAAAGCTTCGAAAAATCATCGAAGAGATTCTCGCCGTTTCGACCGAGGTACTCAACGAGCAGGAAATCGAACTTCGGCCCACGAATCAGCATATTGTCAAACACCATATTGCTGGAATTGTCGCGATTTTCTTTTGAATCATACCCCTTGCCAACCACATACCATGCGGTGTGACTGCCGTTCGCCCAGCAATAGTTGCAATAGTAAATCGCATTACCGCCGATTGGAAGAATTCCAGCGAATTCGTCGGGATGTGCCAGTGCGATGTCGAAAGCTGCGTCAGCCCCCATACCATGCCCGGTCAAAAAAACCCGGTCGCTGTCAACGGAGAATCGCTTTCTGGCATCGATAAGGCAATCGAGCACATGCTTGTGTGCTGAGGCACCGTATGTGTGCTCAGCCTGATTTCGATCCGCGTAATGAGGGGCGATGACGATATATCCACGTTGATGACCCAAGTCAGGATGATTTGCGTCCCCTGCCCAAGCCGTCAGTGTCTGTTCAATTGTTTTGTTTCGAGATCGTAATGCAATGACGACTGGGTAAGTATGACGCGGGGAATATTCGGCTGGAAGCACGACAGAATAGCTCACGTCATGTGACGCTTCGGTTTCGACTTGATGAATTGTACCAGGTTCAAGATCGGTCGCGTCGATGATCGGAGGGAGTTGCGGGATGAGATTGAGTATGGTTCGAGGGCTGATGCTCTCCGTTGATTGCAGTTTTTTTACGGTATCACTATGAACGGCGGCGTCCTCACTGCGAAGGTAGTCGATCACCATTTGGCGAGCGTCCCATGCGCGAAACGTCAGATCGAGATCGGGGGTCGCATTGGCCGAACCCATCACCCAGCCGGAGTAGGCCAGTGCTAACCGCTGTGCCGGTTCGTATTCCTTGTCTGCTTCGGCTTTAATGAATGCGTTCAGTCGGGGCAGCGTTTCGATATCGAGTTGCTCGTTAATCTCAGACCTCAGCGGCTGAAGCTTCATTTCACGAACGTCGTCATTCAGTTTGGCTTGCCACTCACTGAGCAACAACTTGACTTGTTCGATTGTCTGGCGAGCCTGGTCGAATCCTTGAACTGCTCGTTTAACATCCTGTTCAATTTGACCGGTCAATGACTGAGTCATCAGCTTTTTGGCGTAAGATTCGGCAAGTTGGTTTTGGCCGGCTTGCTTGCGCCGCTTCAGTCGAAGCAGAACTTCACGACCGAAGAAGTTCATCAGCTCATCGCGTGACTTATCGACTAACTCCTTCCGATCAGGGAAATCACGGCCGATCGCATCGAGTTCCGCAAAAGCTTGCCCGTAAAGTTCCGCCTGGGAATAGAAGCGGACTAATGCAAATCGCGCGACGGCATCATCCGGCTTAATCTCTCGTTTCACCAGTGCCTCGATCGTCTCGATGGGGATCGATTTCAATGGCAAACCAAACTTCCAGTCACAGTTCGTACTTTCAACCAAGACATGGTCCGGGGCGACCTGAGTGATTGACTGAAAGACGTCCATCGGCTTTTTCGCTGTTGCAATTGTAATCCGCCGACGCCCAAATTCGTCAAAGGGGCCAACATACGACATTGAACCGAACCCGCTGACAGTCAGACTTTGGCCACTCAGCTTCGGGCGAGGTAGTCTAAATACCACGGGAGTCGGAGCACTCAGATTTGTGGTCGTTTCTCCGTCGAGATTCTGTCTTTGTTGCAACGGGAAATAGATCCGCTGCCAGCCTGTGTCGATCCGTCCGATATTGTGGGGTATCGGATCGGCATTCTTGAGCTGCTTCAGTTCACTCGTGCCAACAGCCCGACCTGCCAGAGAGTTCATCACGAGAAACTCCCCGCGTAACGTGGTTCCATTCTTCAGACGAATCTCTGGCTTGATCAGATTTTCTGCGGAACAGGGGAATGGTCCACAAAGAAATGTAATGGCCAGCAGAATAAAGTGATGGAAGCACCACGAATATTGCACGCGAGCAGCAGATCGAACGGATCGGAGGAACGCAGGGAATCGCATAAAGGCACCTGATGCAATCTGGCGAACTACGGTATCTACTGCCGATTTGTCGTCTTCTTTTAAGGAAGATTGAACGAAAAAATGCGTGGCTGAACAATCCAACTACTGGCGCTGTTGAGTCCGCCAATCCAATTCGTTATTTCATTTTCTGTCGGTCACAGTCTCTATCGGCTGAATCATCGTGCCGGAACGCTTGGCGCTGCTCTTGTCGCGGCCTATCGTCTTGAATTCCCTTCCACAAGCCGTTTTCCTTTTCAGACGGGTGTCTCATGAATCGTCTTTGTACAAAGTGGCTCATCGTGTTGACAACACTTTTCGGTATCTGTGATTCAATCCAGGCCGAAGAGGCCGGAAAACTTCGCGTCTATTTCGGAACCTATACAAACGAAACAACCAAAGGGATCTACTTCAGTACCCTGGATCTCGCAACCGGTAAACTTTCACAACCCGAGCTCGCCGTTGAGGCCAAAAGTCCTTCGTTCATCGCCATTCATCCCAATCGCCAGTTTCTGTATGCCGTGAGTGAAATTTCTGACTTTCAGGGGAAGCCCGCTGGTGGCGTCAGTGCGTTCGCGATTGATGCTGCATCAGGCAGACTCAAGCTTCTCAATCAACAGTCATCGGTCGGGGCTGGTCCTTGCCATCTTGTTGTGGATGCTGCCGGTAAAAATGTTCTCGTGGCAAATTACGGCGGCGGAAGCGTGGCTGTCTTACCGATCGCGACGAATGGAAATCTGTCTATCGCTTCGTCATCAATCCAGCATCACGGGTCCAGTGTCGACAAACAGCGACAGGAAGGTCCGCATGCACATTCAATCAATCTCGATCCCGCTAACAAGTTTGCCTTTGCTGCAGATCTCGGTTTGGACAAAGTTCTGATCTACCGCTTTGACGGTGCGAAAGGGTTGTTGACGGCAAACGATCCCCTTGCGGGAGTGGTAGCTCCTGGTAGTGGTCCGCGACATCTTGCTTTTCATCCTTCTGGAAAATATGTTTTCGTGAATAACGAAATGACTTCGACTGTGACATCGTTTGCTTACGACCCAGTCCGTGGATCGCTCACTGAAATCCACACACTCTCCACTCTGCCTCAACCGACTCCAGGCAACTCGACAGCCGAGACGGTTGTTCATCCTTCTGGCAAGTTCGTCTACGTTTCGAATCGAGGCCACGACAGCCTGGCAATATTTCAATGTGATCCTGCAACGGGCCGATTGACGGCAATCGGTCATCAATTGACTGGAGGCAAAACTCCTCGAAATTTCAATGTTGATCCTTCGGGGCGTTATGTATTGGCGGCGAACCAAAGTACTAACAATGTGGTTGTCCTGCGCGTCGATACGAGCAGTGGTAAGTTGACTCCTACGGGAGATTCGGTCGAAGTTGGTAGTCCAGTTTGCGTCCGGTTCTTGTCAGTTCCCTGATTGATCTGTCTCTTCAGCAGGTTCCTTAAGCGGTGGCATTCCCACCGCTTCTTCAACTTTTTCTGCGGCTCGGGCAAGTCGCGCGAACAGTCGAGCCTGAATGCTGATCAACCTTGACTGCATCAGTTCGGTGACTTGAACCAGTCCACCTAGATCATGCTCATCCGGGATTTGCGGAAGTGCATAGACACGCAGTGTCATTTCCGCTTGAGCATGATCAAACGGGTAAAGATGGTTTCCCATTTCCAGTTGAATTGAAATCAATCGCGAGCGAAGAGATTCCATTTGACTGAGGATCAGCTTCAGAACCCGTTCACTTGGTTTTCTAACGCGGTTTCGTTCCCAAAGGATCATCAGGCGATGGAATACCAGTCGCATGGATGGCAATTCGCCAATCAACCGACTGACATATTGTGCTTCGGGCAAGAGATCCTTGATCTCGTACCACAAGTCGTCGCCACGGTGAATTTGGTCCGTTACATCGTGAATGTGGACCAGTTGCAAGGCATATGACAGCCGGTTTCCAGCTTCCGTTTCAAACGGCAGCATCTTCCCCGCAAGATTGGCGATCCCCTCACGAGCACGCGAAAGTTTCTCGGTCACCGCATCAACGTTCGAATCCGACAGGTGAAAGTCTTTTGGATCAAAAGTTAAACGCGCTTGAATCAGTGTCTGTGCCGCGATGGTTGCAAAAAGAGTTTCTTCTGCTGCTCGGTAGCGAGGGGCCAGACGCCGATATGTCGGCAATTCCTCCATCATTCGAGCGCGACAGGCTTTCAGTTCACGCACGACTTCTACCGGATTTTCCGGCGTTTCTGTCGATTGAGGTGCGATTGGCAACGGACGTAACAGGGGAATATCAGTTTGAAAGTATCGCTTGAGCGCCTTCGCGGCATGAATTTCCTCGCCCTGCCGTTCAAGCAGTTTTTCGACGGGATGCAACATCTTCGCCGAAATCTTTTGATTCAATGCGTCGCGGTAATACTGTTCTGTGATCGCCTTTGAGATTTCCCGAAAACGGCCGAATAATACCGAAGCCGGAAGGTCGTCAACGAACGGTCCTGATTGAAAGATCCCCGGTGAACCATCCTCGATCGCCGACTGAATTCGATCTCGATCGGAAGGGTGTGAATCGAACAGGCCTGTCACTTCTTGGGTCATCATTCGGCGCAGTTCTGTCTTCACTTTCGGAGTGATGAAACTCACATTCGCAAGGGATAGTGCGATCATGTCGTCGGGCAGTCGACCTTCTCCGTAAAAGGCTGCAATGTCGCGAAACGAGATCTGATGTGCGATTCCCAGTTCACGCAGGCGACGCATGGTCGAAGCCAATGAACGAAAACCGACGACGCGCGTCTGACAACGGTCGGCGTTATACTCCATTTCTCTGGACATCAAACAACTGATCGTTGTCCCAGCAAGTGCAAAGCCGAGGATGATCCATCGTGCTAACCAGACGACGGCACGACCGACGTAGCCAATCAGTGCCAGCGGACTACGAACGGCACATTGTCTTAGCAGCCATTCGTCAATCGAATCACGTTCGTATGCGGCTTGCAGGAACCAGAGGTTTGTGCGGCGTACCGTATTCTCCAGCCACATCCCGGTGCGCTGTGTGAAGTGTCCGAGTTCATGAGCGAGCACACCAGTAAATTGCTGTAACGTCAGTCCGGCGACGAGAGGCAAGCCAAGGTGTAACGAGATTCGGCGATCGCCAAACGCACTGAACCAACTGCGGCGGAGTTCGGCGGCAGCATTCAGGTCGCAGGTGATGTGAATCGCAGTCGGGCGCGGAGCACCCAACAGATCGCAGAGTCGTTCGACATAGGTGACCAGAAACGGTTCTGCGTCTCGACGTAGAATGCGAGGCCGTTTGACCGCTCCCGCTTTTGCCAGCAATGGTTTGAGCAAACCTAACACGAGCATCGATCCCAATAAGGTCGATATCACGATTGCCAGCCAGGGAGCCATCGGACCCCATGCGCGAAAAATCCAATCGGCGTTTCTAACGATGGCAATGACGCTCGCTGTTACCAGTGCGATCAATGACATGTATAGCAAGGGCAATAAGAATACGGCACAGGCCGTGATCGCCAGACCCATGACATATTGACGCGAGACCTTGGGCAGCTCGACCTCGCCGGAAATGGCACTCAGGATCTGTCGCTTCTGGTCTGCGGAAAGTGGCGTCACGTTAGGATTCATGCGAGATTTGTCGCTTGAGAGTCGGCCATTTGAACGATCAATGGACTCGAATAAGTATTGTAAAAGCCCATATTGCTGCAATTAAGGAACATGTGACAAGACAAGAGACCAGTCCCATCACAATCCAGGGCCACGGTCCTGCCTCCTGTTCTGACTTACGACGTTGCAATCGTCCGTTTTCTTCAATGAACGTGTCGGAAGTAATGAAATTCTCTCGCTGAACCTTGATTTGAACTCCACATTCCCTGCAACGAACCACGTTGCCGCACATCACATCCTTAACGTGATGCTGGTTTCCGCAAATATCACATTCAGCCAAAATCGCCATCCGGCGAGTTTCCACAAGAGGTGTTTTACAATTTCAATTCTTTGGCAGCAGAGTCCGGTTAATTTCGCACGAGTTGTCCGAGATCATTCGTGAAAGTTCCCCGCTCCCGTCCAAATCCAATCATGCATCGGCATAGATGCTGCCTTGATCTCTGATGAAATTTCTCAAATAGACGGCACTCTGTTTGAGTGATGCTTTACGCGATTGGACGGAAC